>NZ_JAVDXN010000003.1:0-556072 GCF_031457955.1 Mixta sp. BE291
ACGTCGTAATGAATTACGTGTTCACTCTGAGACTTGATACTGCAATATTTTTTGCGATATCCCGTCCGTGAGTGCCCACACAGATTGTCTGATAAATTGTTAAAGAGCGGTGCGACCGGCGTTTGTTGCCGTTGCCGCGAGGTGGCGTATATTACGCTACTCTCTTTCGGAGTCAACCTCTTTTTCAGAAGTTTTTCTCCGGCGATTCAGACTTCGCTGAACCGCTCAACACCGCGTGGCGTAAGCCGTTGTGCCGTGTCGATGGAGGCGCATTATAGGGAGTTCTCGACGCCTCGCAAGCGCTAATTTCAACTTTTTCACCGTTCGCTGAAATTTCGCGCAGAATGCCTGTTTTTACCGCTGTTTTATCCGTTTCGGCAGTTCTGCCAGGCTATCAATTACCCAGTCGGCTACATTTTCGCCTTCCGCAGTCACCGGTTTACCGCTGCGAACTAATACGGTAGTACCCACACCGGCGGCTTTGCCTGCCTGAACATCATCAATCTTATCGCCTACCATATAAGAAGCGGCCATATCGATATTCAGCTCTTTCATTGCGCTAAGCAGCATCCCCGGCTGCGGCTTACGGCAGTCGCACTGTTGACGATAGCTTTCTACTGCCGCCTCTGGATGATGTGGGCAATAATAGATGCCATCCAGATCCACTTCCCTGTCTGCCAGCGACCAGTCCATCCACTCGGTGAGCTGCATAAACTGATCTTCGCTAAACATACCGCGCGCGATACCGGACTGGTTCGTTACCAACACCAACGCATACCCCATTTTTTTCAGTTCCTGCATCGCCTCAATGACGCCATCAATAAACTGAAAATCATCAATCTCATGGACATAGCCATGATCCACATTCACTGTGCCATCGCGATCAAGAAATATCGCCGGGACTTTAGCCGTCACGTAGTCACTCCTGCTGCCAAATTTGTGAATCAGTATCGCATGATTGCAATGAAAGAGAGAATGGCAGATTGCATCTCTCCGATTGATTTAGACGTCTGGATGCCTTAACATCCATTTCAAATTTTGTCGCGTCAGTAAGACAGAAGAAAAAACACCACGGACAACTTCACCGCAACAGATAACTAATAACTCAATGATAAAACTTTCCAACATTACAAAAGTCTTTCAGCAGGGTACGCGCACCATTAATGCGTTATCAGACGTTAGCCTGCACGTGCCTGCTGGACAAATTTATGGCGTTATCGGTTCATCAGGCGCCGGTAAAAGTACGCTTATTCGCTGCGTTAACCTGCTGGAGCGCCCTACTTCCGGCAGCGTTCAGGTTGATGGTCAGGAACTTACCTCGCTTTCAGCCAGTCAGCTTACGCTGGCTCGCCGTCAAATCGGCATGATCTTCCAGCACTTTAACCTGCTTAACTCCCGCACTGTTTTTGGCAACGTGGCATTGCCGCTGGAGCTGGATAACACGCCCCGTGCGGCAATTAAAGCGCGCGTGACCGAGCTGCTCGATCTGGTTGGTCTGTCTGATAAGCATGACGCCTGGCCTGCCAACCTTTCCGGCGGCCAAAAACAGCGCGTGGCGATTGCGCGTGCGCTGGCAAGTAGCCCAAAAGTGCTGTTATGCGATGAGGCCACCAGCGCGCTGGATCCCGCCACTACCCGCGCCATTCTGGAACTGTTAAAGGATATCAACCGCCGTCTTGGCATTACCATTCTGCTGATTACGCATGAAATGGACGTGGTAAAACGCATTTGCGATCAGGTGGCGGTCATCAGCGATGGTCAACTGATTGAGAAAGACAGCGTCAGCGAAGTGTTCTCCCACCCGAAAACGCCGCTGGCTCAGCAATTTATTCAGTCGACGCTGCACCTTGATATCCCGGAAGATTATCAACAACGTTTACTGGCGCAGCCCGTTGCCAACAGCGTGCCCCTTCTGCGGCTGGAATTTACCGGTCAGTCGGTTGATGCGCCGCTGCTGTCGGAAACGGCGCGCCGCTTTAACGTTAATAACAATATTATCAGCGCCCAAATGGATTACGCCGGTGGCGTGAAGTTCGGCATTATGCTGACCGAAATGCACGGCAGCGAGCAGGAAACCAAAGGCGCAATTGCTTATTTACAACAGCATCATGTAAAAGTAGAGGTATTAGGGTATGTCTGAGGCAATGATGTGGTTACTGGGTCGCGGCGTTTGGGAAACGCTGATGATGACCTTTGTCTCTGGCTTTTTTGGCTTTGTGCTGGGTTTGCCGGTTGGCGTACTGCTTTATATTACTCGTCCAGGCCAGATAATGGCGAACAGCAAGCTGTATCGGGTCCTCTCTGCGCTGGTCAATATTTTCCGTTCGATTCCCTTTATTATCCTGCTGGTCTGGATGATTCCGTTTACCCGCGCCATTGTCGGCACCTCCATTGGTTTACAGGCGGCCATCGTGCCATTAACCGTTGGCGCTGCGCCTTTTATTGCGCGTATGGTTGAAAACGCCTTGCTGGAGCTGCCTGCCGGACTGATTGAAGCGTCGCGGGCGATGGGCGCAACGCCAATGCAGATCATTCGTAAAGTTCTGCTGCCGGAGGCCTTGCCGGGTCTGGTAAATGCGGCCACTATTACTTTGATTACGCTGGTTGGCTACTCAGCGATGGGCGGTGCCGTAGGCGCTGGCGGCTTAGGGCAGATTGGCTACCAGTATGGTTACATCGGTTATAACGCGACGGTGATGAATACCGTACTGGTGTTACTGGTGGTGCTGGTTTATCTCATTCAATTCTGTGGCGACCGCATCGTTCGCGCTGTCACACATAAATAAGTCACTTCAATACTCTCTATTAAGGAAAGGATATGTCTTTCACGTTTAAAAAGATTGCCGCTGTGGGAGCGCTGCTCAGTGCTATGGCGCTGGCGGGATGTGGTCAGGAAGAGAAAGATCCGAATCATATTAAAGTCGGTGTGATTGTCGGCGCTGAGCAGCAGGTTGCTGAAGTCGCGCAGAAAGTTGCGAAAGATAAATATGGTCTGGACGTTGAGCTGGTGACCTTTAATGATTACGTGCTGCCGAACGAAGCGTTAAGCAAAGGCGATATCGATGTTAACGCCTTCCAGCATCAGCCTTACCTGGATGCGCAGATTAAAGATCGCGGCTATAAGCTGGTAAACGTCGGTCACACCTTCGTTTATCCGATTGCCGGTTACTCGAAGAAGATCAAATCTCTGGATGAGCTGCAGGAAGGCGCACAGGTTGCCATTCCGAACGATCCAACCAACCTTGGCCGTTCTCTGCTGCTGCTGCAGCACGTGGGCCTGGTGAAGTTAAAAGAGGGCGTTGGCCTGCAGCCGACCTCGCTGGATATTATTGAAAACCCGAAAAAGCTGAAGATTGTTGAACTGGAAGCGCCGCAGCTGCCGCGTTCACTGGATGACGATCAGATTGCGCTGGCGGTCATCAATACCACCTATGCCAGCCAGATTGGCCTGACGCCGACCAAAGATGGCATCTTTGTTGAGGATAAAAATTCACCTTACGTAAACATTATTGTTGCACGTGAAGACAATAAAGATGCGGAGAATGTGAAAAAGTTTGTTCAGGCATATCAGTCTGACACCGTTGCGGAAGCCGCTAACAAGATCTTTAACGGCGGTGCGGTTAAAGGCTGGTAATCAGTTCAAGATCAGCTTCTTGCGCTGAGACGTTGGCATTCACATCGCGTTAGGCGCGCTAAACAGGCGGCCCGTTGAATCACCGGTAATAAGCTTTATGCTTGCCGGTAACTCAGCAGGGCCGCCTTTTTAACGTTTAAGCAAATGTTATCGCAACTTGTTATTTAACCGATTGCTTGTTTCAATAAGCCAATTTTTAAAAACGAGGATAATTTGATGCGCGCGTTACCGCTTTGTTTGTTGGCGCTTTTGCTGACAGGTTGCTCTTTAATTCATAAACCTTATAAGCCGATTACCGCGCCAGAAGCCCGGCCGACGACCACAGAAACCCATACCCGCCCGGCTGTGCGCCCTACACCGGTGAAGCTTTATACCGATATGACTGCGTTGCTCAGTAATCCTTTCCGTGATTTAGGCGAAGTCTCAGGCGAAGATTGCCAAACCAACCGTCAGGACTCACCACCCAACATCAATACTGCGCGTAAGCGTATGCAAATCCGCGCCTCTTATCTAAAAGCAAATGCGGTGCTGCTGCATAAATGTGAAATCGTTAATGAGAGCAAAGGCTGTTATCGCCAGGCGATCTGCCAGGGCACGGCGCTGAAAGTATCTGATAAATGAGTGATTTTTCTTTCGCGCAGATTGGCGTAATCAAATCGCCGTGGAAAGAGAAATTTGCGGTGCCACGGCAGCCCGGCCTGATTGACGACGGCGGCGGCGAGTTACATTTGCTCTCTCCCTATAATCAACAGGAAGCGGTGCGCGGCCTGGAAGCGTTCAGCCATCTGTGGCTGCTGTTTGTTTTCCATCAAACCATGGAAGGCGGCTGGCGTCCAACGGTGCGGCCTCCGCGCCTTGGCGGTAATGCCCGTATGGGTGTATTTGCTACCCGCTCCACGTTCCGCCCCAACCCCATTGGCATGTCGCTGGTTGAGCTAAAAGCCGTTCGCTGTCAGAAAAGCCAGGTGATTCTGGAGCTGGGCAGTCTGGATCTGGTTGATGGTACGCCCATCGTCGATATCAAACCCTATCTGCCCTTTGCTGAAGCGATTCCCACTGCGCGCGCCGGTTTTGCGCAACATGCGCCGCCCGCAGAGATGCCGGTTCGCTTTTCCGACCATGCGCAGCAGCAGCTGCTGCTGCAGCAACAGCGTTACCCGCAGCTGGCGCGTTTTATTAGCCAGGTGCTGGCGCAGGATCCGCGTCCGGCCTATCGCAAGGGCGAAGAGCCGGATCGTGAATATGCCGTCTGGCTGCTCGACTTTAACGTGCGCTGGCGCGTTACCGCCGACGGCACAGAAGTGCTGGCGCTCGATCCGCGCTAATTTGTTCTCGCTCTCTTTTGAGGGGCATCACTCGCTGGTACACTAGCGACCACTATTTTCAGGTCAACTTTGACTGTTTTCCGCTCAAACTGGAATCTTACAGATGCGTACTACTCAATATCTGCTCTCCACGCTTAAGGAGACGCCGTCCGATGCCGAAGTGATCAGCCACCAGCTGATGCTGCGTGCCGGGATGATTCGTAAACTGGCTTCGGGCCTTTATACCTGGCTGCCGACGGGTTTACGCGTACTAAAAAAAGTTGAAAACATCGTGCGCGAAGAGATGACCAACGCCGGTGCGATTGAAATCTCGATGCCCGTGGTGCAGCCTGCCGATCTGTGGCAGGAGAGCGGACGTTGGGAGCAGTACGGCCCTGAGCTGTTGCGTCTGGTTGACCGCGGCGATCGTCCTTTCGTGTTAGGTCCTACTCACGAAGAGGTGATTACCGATCTGATTCGCAACGAGCTGAGTTCGTATAAGCAGCTGCCGCTGAATCTGTTCCAGATCCAGACCAAATTCCGTGATGAAGTGCGCCCGCGTTTCGGCGTGATGCGCTCACGTGAATTCATCATGAAGGATGCTTACTCTTTCCATACCTCGCAGGAATCGCTGCAGGAAACCTACGAGACGATGTATCGCGCCTACGGCCAGAGCTTTAACCGTATGGGTCTGGATTTCCGTGCGGTACAGGCGGATACCGGTTCTATCGGCGGCAGCGCATCGCACGAGTTCCAGGTGCTGGCGCAGAGCGGCGAAGATGACATCGTGTTCTCAACCGAATCTGATTACGCGGCGAATATTGAGCTGGCGGAAGCTGTTGCACCGGTCGGTGAGCGCCCTGCCCCGGCTCAGGCGATGGAACAGATCGATACGCCCAACGCCAAAACGATCGCCGAGCTGGTTGCCCAGTTCAATCTGCCGGTTGAGAAAACGGTTAAAACGCTGATGGTGAAAGCCAGCGAAGAGAGCGGCCACCAGCTGGTTGCGCTGCTGGTACGTGGCGATCACGAGCTGAACGAAATCAAAGCGGAAAAAGTGGATATCGTGGCTGCGCCGCTGACTTTCGCCAGCGAAGAAGAGATTCGTGCGGCGATTGGCGCAGGTCCTGGCTCGCTGGGCCCGGTTGGCCTGACGCTGCCGGTCATTGCCGATCGCACCGTGGCTAAAATGAGCGACTTCAGCGCAGGCGCGAATATCGACGGTAAGCACTTTATCGGCATTAACTGGGGCCGCGATCTGGCCGAGCCGCTACAGGTTGCCGATCTGCGTAATGTGGTGGAAGGCGATCCGAGTCCGGATGGCAAAGGTACGCTGCTGATCAAGCGCGGCATCGAAGTCGGTCATATCTTCCAGCTGGGCACCAAATACTCAGAAGCGATGAAAGCGGCGGTACAGGGCGAAGATGGCCGTAACCAGACGCTGACCATGGGCTGCTACGGCATCGGCATCAGCCGCATCGTGGCCGCAGCGATCGAGCAGAATCATGACGATCGCGGCATTATCTGGCCTGCGGCGCTGGCGCCGTTCCAGGTCGCGATCCTGCCGATGAACATGCATAAATCTTTCCGCGTGAAAGAGCTGGCGGATGAGCTGTACGCTACGCTGCGTGCGAAAGGCATCGACGTGCTGCTTGACGATCGTAAAGAGCGTCCGGGCGTGATGTTTGCCGATATGGAACTGATCGGTGTGCCGCACACTATCGTACTGGGCGATCGCAACCTGGATAACGATGATATCGAATATAAAGCGCGCCGCGCCGGTGAAAAACAGATGATCAAACGCGATCGTATTGTGGATTTCCTGGTCGACGCGATCCAAAGCGAGAAGTAATCTTCCTGCCGTAACGCTACATTAAAAACCCTGAAACCCGGCCAGCCGGTGAGTAAGGGTTTTTTATCGCCAATATACTGACTATATCACCTTTCCTCGTAACGCTTTGGTATTGCTGCGCTGCGCTTTGCCCTCCAGCCTGCGTCGTTTAGACGCCAGCGTCGGCCGTGTTGCACGTCGGGTTTTCTCCACCACGGTCAGCTCGCGAATCAAATTCTCCAGCCGCTTCAGCGCCGCTTCGCGGTTCATCTCCTGGCTGCGGTATTCCTGCGCCTTAATGATCACCATCCCTTCGGCCGTGATCAGATGGTGATTCGCGTTCAGCAAACGTTCTTTATAGAAGTCGGGCAGTGATGACGCGCGAATATCGAAGCGCAAATGGATCGCCGTCGAGCTTTTATTCACATGCTGGCCGCCCGCGCCCTGCGCTCGTATGGCGGTGATCTCCAGTTCGCTGTCGCTAATAGTCACGTTACGTGATAGTACAATCATAAAATTTACCGTTGGGCGCCCATCTTTAAGAGATTCATTGATATGGGCGCGTTGTCTGCTGTTGCTGATAGCGTAGAGTGTGACTTGCTAACGCTTCAGGTCAATACTTATTGTCTACGGATAAAACGCTGTGAACCGCTGATTTCCCGCAGAAGGCTATGTTATAGTCGCTGGAGTCAGAGATTTACGCTCTGGAAGGAGGTGCATGTGCAGAAATATTGTGATTTGGTTCGTCAGAAGTACGCTGAAATCGGCGGCGGCGAACTGGGATACGTGCCCGACGCCATAGGTTGCGCGTTAAATACACTGAACGAGATAGCGGCTAATTCTGCGCTAAACTCTTCTGTCAGGGAACAGGCGGCTTATGCCGCTGCAAACTTATTGGTGAGCGATTATGTTGACGAATGAAGCCTACAAACCGATCAATTGTGACGATTATGATAGTCTGGAGCTCGCCTGCCAAAAACAGTGGTCGCTGATGCTGGAACTCAAGAACGGCGAGCAGCTTAAGGTGAAAGCTCAGGATATGATTACGCGGAAAAACGTAGAGTATCTGGTGGTTGAATTAGCCGGCGAGGTGCGCGAACTGCGCCTTGACCATATCGCCAGCTTTAGCCATCCTGAGTTGGGTACCGTTATCGTTAGCGAATCGGATTAACCCGTTGGGCGGGCTTGCCCGCCCTTTGGTTTTAGGGCGTTAACGATTGATAATACGCCGCCAAATCCGCCATATCTTCATCGCTTAATCCACTGACAAACGCTTTCATCACTTCCGCCTGACCGCCGCTACGCTCCCCTTTCTTATAAGCCTGCAACGCATGCTGCAAATAGTCTGCATGTTGCCCGGCCAGATGCGGATAGAGTGAAACCGTCGCTTTGCCCTCCGCGCCATGACATGCCTGACAAGCGGCAGATTTCTCCTGACCGGCGGCAACGTTACCCGCAGCCAGCGCAGGCGCGGCGCAACAGGCCAGCACAGCCATTAACAGGGTTTTCATCTTTACCTCTCCATTTAACGATGCCAGGCAATACGCCAGACATTTCCCGCGACGCTGCTGCCTTCGCGACACACAAAGGTATCCAGCGCGGCAATCAGCGTCTCGTTGTAAAAAATCAGCGGCGTACTTTCGCGTCGCCAGGGCGGAACGTCACATTCCTGCCACAGTTTTTTGATCGGTCGATGACCGCCGCGCCCTTCGATGGCAAAACGGCCCTGCGCCTGAAAACGTACCGTTACCGTTTCATCCGGCCGGGGCGGACGTACTTCTGTTCCGCTTTGCGCCAGATGCAGCGAGCCAAGGTCGTGCGGCAGGCTGAGCGGCGTAGCGGGATCGGGCCAGGGTAAAACCAACGTGCGCACCGATGGCCTGAGCGGTAACCAGTAGAGCGCCTGGCGATAGCGCCGTATCTCGTGGTTTCCCAGCTGCAGGCGCGGCGCGGCATCTTCGCGTGCGGCGATCACCTCCAGCCACAGACGCTGAATGGCATCCCTGGAGGGCATCTTTCCGCCGCAGCTGGCAATCCAGCGGCGTAGCAGCGCGGCGCGGCGCGCTTCGCTCATTGCCGCGAAGCCCTCAATACAGAGTGCGCCATCCGGCGCGATGCGCGATGCCAGCGACTCCGCCAACAGCTCATCCAGCAGCTGCTCCTGTTCGCCACACAGCGCTGCGCTGCGGGCAACCGCCGCCGCAAAGTGCGGCCAGCGCGCATTCAGCGCGGGAAGGATCTGCTGGCGCAGGAAGTTGCGGTCATAGCGCACATCCTGATTGCTTTCATCCTCGATCCAGCGCAGCTGATATCTCTGCGCCCAGCTTTCCAGCTCTGCGCGCGCGCAGGTGAGCAGCGGACGCAGCAGACAATGCTCGCCTAACAACAGGCTAACGGGCATGGCGGCCAGTCCGGCGGGCCCGCTGCCGCGCTTTAACGCCAGCAGCAGAGTTTCGCATTGATCGTCGAGGTGCTGCGCCGTCACCAACGCTTCTCCCGTGCGTAAATGGCGGCGAAAAGCCTGATAGCGCCCTTCACGCGCGGCGCCTTCGATACCGCTGTCGCGCCCGTCGACAACGATCGCTACGACCTCCAGCTCAACCTGCCACGCCTCGCAAATGGCCCGGCAATGCTGCGCCCAGCTATCGGCCCAGGGGCTTAGCCCATGATGAATATGAATGGCGCGCAGCCGTCGCTCAGGCTGTTGCTGGCGCAGCAGAACCAGCTGATGCAGCAGCACGGTAGAATCCAGCCCGCCGCTGAACGCCACCAGCAGCCGCTGTTCTCCGGCCAGCCGTTGTTCAAGTTGTGCAAGCTGCGTCATGAAAAACCCATTGGCAGGCGGCCATCGAAACCATGGCCGTAAAAGCGGTTATTTTAAGCCTGATATAGCTCCAGCGGCAAATTATCCGGATCGCTGAAAAAGGTAAAGCGCTTGCCGGTTAGCGGATCGATGCGCACCGGCTCGCAGGCGACGCCCTGTTCCGTCAGAAAATCACAGGCGCGATCGATATCTTCTACGGCAAAAGCGAGGTGACGCAGGCCACAGGCTTCCGGATGGCTGACGCGCGCGGGCGGCGTCGGGAAAGAGAACAGCTCAATCAGATATTGCCCGTTCAGTGCCAGATCGCCTTTCCATGAGTCACGCTCGGCGCGATAAACTTCCTGTTGCAGCGTAAAGCCCAGCGTGTCGCAGTAGAACGCCTTGCTGCGCGCATAGTCGCTGGCAATAATCGCAATATGATGAACCTGTTTGATACCCAGCATAGCTTCTCCTTTGTTTACTGCAGCACCCTACTCACTCATGGGTGCTGAAGCAAGACGGCATATTCTGCAAGTTAGCGCTCGATATCCGGTCCCTCATGGTTAAGCACACGCACCAGGTAACGTCCATCCTCGGTGAGTTTGGCACCGTGGATATCGGTTTCAAACCCTGGATAATGCTGACCAATCGCACACAGCATCAGCAGAAAATCGAGCACGGCACGGCTGGAGTCGGTAATCATCTCTCCCGGCATCACCAGCGGCACGCCCGGTGGATAAGGCAAAATCATATTGGCCGATACGCGCCCGATCATCTGATCGATCTCAACGGTTTCCACCTCGCCTTTTACCTGTAGCTGAAATGCCCGATGCGGCGTCATTTTCATCTCGGGCAGCACATCAAACGCCTTCAGCATCAGGCGCGGCAGATCGTGCTGGCGAATCAGTTGATGAATGCCCTGCGCCAGCGTCTGGATACGCATATTGCGATAGAAATCGGGATCTTCCGCATAGAGATCCGGCAGGATGTTTTTCACCCGCAGATTAAGATCGTAAGCACGTTTAAAGTCCAGCAGCGCACGCAGCAAGCCCATTGCCCGCGTTTTGTCGATGCCGATACTGAACAGAAACAGCAGGTTATAAGGCCCGGTTTTCTCCACCACGATGCCGCGTTCATCAAGGAACTTCGCCACCAGCGCCGCCGGGATCCCCTCTTCCGCCATGTCGCCCTGCTCGCTCATGCCGGGCGTCAGGATGGTGACTTTGATCGGATCGAGATACATATGATCGCGATCGGCATCGGCAAAACCGTGCCAGTCCTCTTCTCCCGGCTGGATCGGCCAGCACTCCGCCTCTTCAATACCGTCCGGCTGCCAGATATCGTAAAACCAGCTGTCTGACTCTTCGCGCAGTCGCTGGATCTCACGGCGGAAATGCAGCGCGCGCTCAACGGAACGGTTAATCAGCCGACGTCCTGGATTACCGCGCAGCATCGCCGCCGCCGTTTCGATAGAGGCGACGATCGAATAGTTCGGCGAAGTGGTGGTATGCATCATATAGGCTTCGTTAAAGGTCTGTTCATCGTAATCGCCTTTAATATGAATCAATGACGCCTGAGAAAACGCCGCCAGCAGCTTATGGGTGGACTGCGTTTCATAAATCACTTTACCGGGCGTGCGGTCGCCGCTCATGCCGCTTTTGCCCATATAAATAGGATGAAAGTTGGTATAAGGCACCCAGGCCGAATCGAAATGAATCGACGGCACCTCCAGCGTCTCTTTGATATAGCGCGTGTTATACAGCAGGCCATCGTAAGTGGAGTTAGTGATCACCGCATGCACCGGCCAGCTGGCATGTTCGGTTTGCGCCACTTTCAGCGCAACGCTTTCACGGGTAAATTCACGTTTAGGAATGCCGCCGAGAATGCCTAGCGCGTTACGCGTCGGCTTAAGCCAAATCGGCACGATATCGCTCATCATCAGCAGATGCGTCAGCGATTTATGGCAGTTGCGGTCGATAAGCATGGTGCTGCCCGCAGGCGCGGCGTACATGCCCACAATTTTATTCGAGGTTGAGGTGCCGTTTGTCACCATATAGCTCTGCTCGGCGCCAAAGGTGCGGGCAATATACTCTTCCGCCTCCAGATGCGGGCCGGTGTGATCGAGCAGCGAACCCAGCTCGGTAACGGAAATGGAGGTATCCGCCTTTAAGGTGTTCGGGCCATAAAAATCATAAAACAGCGTGCCGACCGGGCTTTTTTGAAACGCGGTGCCCGCCATATGTCCTGGGGTACAGAAGGTATATTTGCCCTCTTTCACATAGGTGAACAGCGCGCGCGTCAGCGGCGGCGTAATCTTATCGATATACTCATCGGTATATTGCCGAATACGCTGGGCAATATCCCCTTCCACGCCAAGCGCATATTCAAAGAACCACAGCGCCATGCGCATTTCATTAATGCTGATATCCATGGTGGAGTGAGTATTAATAAACGCGTAGAGCGGCAAATATTCATTGAGCTGATTAATCTCAGCGCAGAGATCCAGACTGTATTCGTCCCAGTCAAAAATCACGCCGCAAATACGCGGGTTATGCTCAATCAGCTTCACTAAATCGTTAGCATCTTTCGGATAGATGAGATCAAAACCCTGGCTAATCAGCGCCTGGTGCAGCTGGCGGATCGGTTCATCTTTATAAAAAGCGTTATGCGGTCCCATTATCGCAATAATATTCAATTCGCACCTCAAGGTAGATAAGCGATAAAGAATAAGCATAGCGGATGGAACGTACCGGCGAAAAAGATCAGGCCTGCCGGCTGGCAGACCTGGGAAAGCATCGCGACGCTTAGCTGCGATCGTAAACGGTGGTGGAGGGCGCATTCTTCCGCACCGAGGCGATCCCTCTTTCCGCGCCCTGTTTGCTGGCGTACATTTCACTTACCGCAATGATTTCATGATTCGCGGCAATCAGCACAAAATACCAGGGCTGTGGCGTATCTTTGCTCGATTTGCGTATTTCGTAATATCCCATGTTAACGTCCTTATTGATGTTTATAACCAGCGGTTCAAATTCAACTATCGCGGGGTGAAAAACAATCGATAACAGCGGTTTTATTGCGGGAAATTATTATGTCGTAAAAGTAAAAAAGGCGACCCGAAGGCCGCCTTGTTACTCACCTGAAGCGAATCAGGCGTAGCCGTAGTTCATCAGGCGATGATAGCGGCGATTCAGCAGCTCTTCGGTGTTAAGCCCGTCCAGCTCGGCCAGATCAGCCACCAGCTGCGCTTTCAGCGAGGCCGCAATGGTCAGCGGATCACGGTGCGCGCCGCCCAGCGGTTCAGGAACGATCGAATCGATCAGTTCCAGCTCTTTCAGTCGCGGCGCAATGATGCCCATCGCTTCCGCGGCCAGCGGCGCTTTATCGGCGCTTTTCCACAGAATTGAGGCGCAGCCTTCCGGCGAAATCACCGAGTAGGTGCTGTATTGCAGCATGTTGACCTTATCGCCGACGCCAATTGCCAGCGCGCCGCCGGAGCCACCTTCACCAATCACGGTGCAGATAACCGGCACTTTCAGGCCAGACATTTCACGCAGGTTGCGCGCAATAGCCTCAGACTGACCGCGCTCTTCTGCGCCCACGCCCGGATAAGCGCCCGGCGTATCGATAAAGGTAAACAGCGGCATCTTAAAACGCTCAGCCATTTCCATCAGGCGCAGCGCTTTGCGATAGCCTTCCGGTGCCGGCATGCCGAAGTTACGACGAATCTTCTCTTTGGTTTCACGGCCTTTTTGATGGCCAATGATCATTACCGGGCGGCCATCCAGACGCGCAATGCCGCCGACAATGGCTTTGTCATCCGCATAGGCGCGGTCGCCTGCCAGTTCATCAAAGTCAGTAAACACGTTTCGGACATAGTCCAGCGTGTAAGGACGCAGCGGATGACGCGCCAGTTGCGCGATCTGCCATGCGCCTAAATCGGAGAAAATTTTACGGGTCAGCTCAACGCTTTTTTCGCGCAGACGCTGGATCTCTTCATCCAGATTAATATCGTGTTTTTCATCCTGACGGCCAACCGACTTGAGGGAGTCGATTTTCGCCTCCAGTTCTGCAATTGGCTGTTCAAAATCCAGGTAATTAAGACTCATAATGTTCCTGTTTTAGTCAAACTCCAGTTCCACCTGCTCCGATCCTATCAGCGATCGCAGGTCATTAAGCAAACGATCGCAGGGAGATACGCGCCAGGCTGCGCCAAAACGCAGCTTAGCCCGCGCATCCGCTCTCTGATAGTAGAGATGTACCGGAATTGTCCCCGAACGATGGGGTTCCAGAGACTGACGGAGACGGTTTAAAAGCTGGTCATCAATTTGCCTGTCCGTCAGCGAGATAGCAAGTCCGCGCGCGTATTTTTCACGGGCTTCATCAATATCCATAATTTCGCGAGCGGTCATTTTAAGGCCACCGCTAAAATCATCAAAGCTGACCTGTCCGCTGACGATCAGGATACGGTCTTTTTCCAGCAGCTGCTGGTATTTATCAAGCGCATCTGTGAACAACATCACTTCCAGACGACCGGAACGGTCATCCAGCGTGCAGATGCCAATACGGTTACCGCGTTTAGTGACCATTACGCGGGCCGCCACCACCAAACCGGCCGCGGTAGTTACCTTACCGCGATCGGTTGGGTGCATGTCTTTCAGGCGTACGCCACCGACGTAGCGCTCAATTTCTTTCAGGTACTGGTTGATAGGATGGCCGGTGAGGTAAAGCCCCAGCGTTTCCCGCTCGCCATCCAGCTGCACCTGTTCCGGCCACGGCGTAATGCTGGCGTACGATTGCTCCACCTGCTCCGGCTCTTCCGCCAGCACGCCAAACATATCCGCCTGGCCGATCGCTTCCGCTTTCGCATGCTGATCCGCCGCCTTCAGCGCATCGCCCAGCGCGCTCATCAACGCCGCGCGGTGCGGCCCAAGGCGGTCAAACGCGCCGGACATAATCAGCTTTTCCATGACCCGACGGTTAATCTTTTTCGGGTCGGTGCGCGCGCACAGATCGAACAGCTCACGGAAATAGCCATCTTTATTACGTGCTTCGATAATCGCTTCGATCGGGCCTTCGCCGACGCCTTTAATCGCGCCGATGCCATACACGATCTCGCCATCATCGTTGACGTGGAACTGATACAGGCCGGAATTGATATCCGGCGGCAGCACTTTCAGCCCCATGCGCCAGCACTCATCCACCAGGCCCACGACTTTCTCAGTGTTGTCCATATCAGCGGTCATGACCGCCGCCATAAACTCAGCCGGATAGTGCGCCTTCAGCCACAGCGTCTGATAAGAAACCAGCGCATAGGCGGCGGAGTGTGATTTATTGAAGCCGTAACCGGCGAATTTTTCCACCAGATCGAAGATTTTCATCGACAGCTCGCCGTCGACGCCGATGCTTTCCGAGCCCTCTTTGAACACGGAACGCTGCTTGGCCATCTCCTCCGGCTTTTTCTTACCCATGGCGCGACGCAGCATATCCGCGCCGCCGAGCGTATAGCCCGCCAGCACCTGGGCAATCTGCATCACCTGTTCCTGGTAAAGAATAATGCCGTAGGTTGGCTCCAGCACCGGCTTCAGCGATTCATGTTGCCACTCGATATCCGGATAAGAGATCGCTTCACGCCCGTGTTTACGGTCGATGAAGTTATCCACCATGCCCGACTGCAACGGCCCAGGACGGAACAGCGCCACCAACGCGATCATATCTTCAAAGCAGTCCGGCTTCAGACGTTTAATCAGATCTTTCATGCCGCGCGATTCAAGCTGGAACACCGCCGTGGTTTCCGCGCGCTGCAGCATATCAAAACTTTTTT
Organism: Mixta sp. BE291; assembly: GCF_031457955.1. NCBI lineage: Bacteria > Pseudomonadati > Pseudomonadota > Gammaproteobacteria > Enterobacterales > Erwiniaceae > Mixta > Mixta sp. BE291. The sequence goes on from NZ_JAVDXN010000003.1 coordinate 15,394, forward strand.
TATCTTCCAGCGGAATCGCCGCGATATCGATCGGCGGCTCGCCCTGCTTCTCCCGACGGGCGTTGATCATCTCCAGCGCCCAGTTGATGATGGTCAGGGTACGCAGACCGAGGAAGTCGAACTTCACCAGCCCGGCATATTCCACATCGTTTTTATCAAACTGGGTAACCGGATACTGCCCGTGCTCGTCGCAGTAAAGCGGCGCGAAATCGGTAATTTTCGTCGGCGCGATCACCACGCCACCGGCATGTTTACCGGCGTTACGCGTTACCCCTTCCAGCTTGCGCGCCATATCGATCAGCGCCCTGACCTCTTCATCCGCCTCGTAGATTTCCGGCAGCTGCGGCTCGGCGGCAAAGGCTTTCTCCAGCGTCATGCCCGGATCGGGCGGCACCAGCTTAGAGATGCGGTCAACGAAGCCGTAAGGATGCCCCAGCACGCGACCCACGTCGCGGATGACCGCTTTCGCCGCCATGGTGCCGAAGGTAATAATTTGCGATACCGCATCACGCCCGTACATATCGGCGACATGCTCAATAACCTGATCGCGCTTCTCCATACAGAAGTCGACGTCAAAGTCAGGCATTGATACACGCTCCGGGTTCAGGAAGCGTTCGAACAGCAGGTCAAACTCCAGCGGATCGAGGTCGGTAATTTTCAGCGCGTAGGCCACCAGCGAACCGGCACCGGAACCACGCCCTGGCCCTACCGGGATACCGTTATCCTTCGACCACTGGATAAACTCCATCACAATCAGGAAGTAGCCGGGGAAACCCATCTGGTTAATGACGTTTAGCTCGATTTCCAGACGCTCATCATATTCAGGTCGTTTTTGCGCGCGGACTTCCGCATCGGGAAACAGGAATTCCAGGCGATCTTCCAGCCCTTCGCGCGAACGCTGCACCAGGAAATCTTCGGTGGTCATGTTGCCGGTCGGGAACTGCGGCAGGAAATATTCGCCAAGGCGCACCGTTACGTTGCAGCGACGGGCGATCTCCACGCTGTTTTCCAGCGCTTCCGGGATATCGGAAAAGAGCTCGCACATCTCTTCAGCACTGCGCAGATATTGCTGCGGGCTGTAATTGCGCGGACGTTTGGGATCGTCCAGCGTATAGCCGTCATGAATCGCTACGCGAATTTCATGCGCATCGAAGTCTTCTTCATTGATAAAGCAGACTTCGTTGGTCGCCACTACCGGCAGGCCTTCGGCAATCGCCAGCTCGACGGCGGCGTGCAGATAGCTTTCTTCATCCGGGCGTCCAGTACGAATCAGCTCCAGATAATAGCGGTCAGAGAAATGTTGCTGATAAAAAGCGAGACACTGCGCGACCAGCGCCTGATTGCCGCGCAGCAGGCAGCGGCCGACATCGCCGCGGCGCCCGCCGGAGAGCAAAAGCAGCCCTTCCTGGTGCTCCGCCAGCCAGTCACGATCGATGGTTGGGCCTTCCGGCCCGTAGCCGCGCTGATAGGCGCGCGAAATCAGCAGCGTCAGATTCTGGTAGCCGTCATTATTCATCGCCAGCACGGTAATCTGCGTCAGCTCATCGCCCATCAGTTCCGAGGCGACCAGAAAATCCGCGCCAATAATCGGTTTAATCCCTGCGCCGTGCGCCGTCCCGTAAAATTTCACCAGCCCGCAGAGGTTGGTAAAGTCGGTGATTGCCATCGCTGGCATACCGAGCGCCGCTGTTTTTTTCACCAGTGGGCCGGTCTTCGCCAGTCCATCGACCATCGAATAATCGCTGTGGATACGCAGATGAATAAAACGTGGTTCGGCCATCTTTCTTTCCGGTTAACTGCAGCAAAGCGCGCTTAACGCGCGCAATTGGCGGTGAGATGAGAAACTTCGATGTCCAGCAGCGCATTGCGCACCGGAGCAAAACTACGACGATGGTGCGGTGTGGCGCCATGCTCTGTCAACATCGCCAGATGTTGTGCGGTGGGATAGCCTTTATGCTGTGCGAAGCCATACTGCGGAAAAATCGCATCCAGCTCGGCCATTTCGCGGTCGCGCGTGACTTTCGCGATAATCGAGGCGGCGCTGATTTCCGCTACCAGACTGTCGCCTTTTACCACCGCCGTAGACGGCATCGGCAGCGCCGGGCAGCGATTGCCATCAATCAAGACATAATCAGGCGTCACGGCGAGGCCCGCCACGGCGCGCTGCATCGCCAGCATCGTGGCATGCAAAATATTTAGCTGATCGATCTCTTCCGGTTCCGCACGGCCCAGGCTCCAGGCCAGAGCATGTGCGCGGATTTCATCATACAGCGCCAGCCGACGCTTTTCGCTCAGCTTTTTCGAATCCGCCAGCCCGACGATCGGACGGGCGGGATCGAGGATCACCGCTGCCGTCACCACCGCGCCGACCAGCGGTCCGCGTCCTACTTCATCAACGCCAGCGATCAGCCGCGCGTTGGGATAGATAAATTCAGCCATTCGCCAACTCCAGTACGGCCTCGGCCGCTTGTTCATCGGCATTCCAGCGGATTTGCTGATGCAGTTCGCTAAAGGTCGCCAGCAGTTGGTCGCGCGTTGCGCCCTGTGCCAGCAAAGGCGCCAGCGCCGCCGCCAGTTTTTCAGGCTGGCAATCATCCTGCAGCAGTTCCGGCACCAGCTCGCGTCCGGCCAGCAGGTTCGGCAGCGAGACGTAGTCGGTTTTTACCAGCCGCTGCGCCAGCCAGAACGTGGAAGGCTTCATGCGGTAACCGACCACCATCGGACATTTCGCCAGCATACACTCCAGCGCCGCCGTACCGGAGGCCAGCAGCGCCGCATCGCTGGCGATCATCGCCTCACGTCCCTGGCCATCCAACAGATGGACCGGCAGCTCAGGCGCGACCTCAGCTTTAATTTGCTCAAACTGTTCGCGCCGCCGGGCATTCACCAGCGGCACCACGATTTCTAACTGCGGCCACTTTTCACGCAGCCGCTGTGCCGTTTTAAGGAAATCAGCGCTCAGCATCTCGACTTCCGCGCTGCGCGAACCCGGCAGCAACGCCAGGCAAAGCGCCTGTTCATCAATGCCCAGCGAGCGCCTGGCCGCGGCTTTATCGGGCTGAAGCGGCATGGCATCCGCCATGGTATGGCCGATAAAACGACAGGGAACGTTAAAGCGATCGTAAAACGCTTTTTCAAACGGCAGGAAGGCCAGCACCAGATCGGTGGCGCGACCAATTTTGTAGACGCGGTTTTGTCGCCACGCCCACACCGAAGGGCTGACGTAGTGAATAGTGCGGATACCGCGCTGCTTCAGTCGTCCTTCGAGGGTAATATTAAAATCGGGCGCATCGATACCAACAAAGACATCGGGTTTGAGCGCGCTGAAACGACGGGTCAAATCACGGCGGATTTTTAACAGGCGCGGCAGGCGTCCCAACACCTCCACGATACCCATCACCGCCAGCTCTTCCATGTCGTACCAGCTTTCGCAGCCTTCCGCCAGCATGCGCGGACCGGCCACGCCAACAAAGCGGGCGTCGGGATGCCTGGCTTTTAGCGCACGAATTAAACCGGCACCAAGAATATCGCCGGAGGTTTCTCCGGCGACAAGGGCAATCGTTAAAGGACGAGCAGCCATGGGTTAACGAATCAAACCTCGCGTTGAGCGGGCGAAAAAGTCATAAAACGGCTTAACTTCCGCATGCTTTTGCGCCAGCGCTTCGATTTCCGGCTTCACTTCATCCAGCGTTCGGCCGCTGCGGTATAACAGCTTGTAGGCCGCACGAATCGCATGCAGCGCTTCTTTATCGAAGCCGCGACGTTTCAGGCCTTCAATATTGATGCCAAACGGCGTCGCGTGGTTACCCTGCGCGATAACGTAAGGCGGCACATCCTGCGCAACGCCAGAACAGCCGCCCACCATCACGTGCGCGCCGATAATACAGAACTGATGCACCGCCGTCATGCCGCCAATAATGGCAAAGTCATCCACCGTCACATGTCCGCCCAGCGTGGCGTTGTTGGCAAAAATACAGCGGTTGCCAATGATGCAGTCATGAGCCACATGCGCATTCACCATCAGCAGGTTATCGCTGCCGATGCGGGTTACGCCGCCACCCTGCGTGGTACCACGATGAATGGTGACGCTTTCGCGGATGCTGTTGCGATCGCCAATTTCAACGCGCGTTGGCTCACCAGCATATTTCAGGTCCTGGTTTACCTCACCAATAGAGGCAAACTGGGTAATAATATTGTCTTTACCGATGCGGGTATGCCCGTTCACCACCACGTGGGATTTCAGGACAGTACCTTCACCAATTTCAACATTCGCCCCGATAAAGCAAAACGGGCCAATGTGGACACGGGCACCAATGATGGCGCCCTCTTCGACGATAGAACTCGGATGAATTACGGCAGTTGCATCAATCACGTATTATGCCTCCCGGCTACGGGCACACATCATGGTCGCTTCACAGACAATTTTACCCTCTACGGTGGCAACGCCTTTAAAGCGCGTCAGGCCACGACGGGTTTTTTCGAAAGTCACTTCCATAATCATCTGATCGCCCGGCACTACCGGACGCTTAAAGCGCGCTTCGTCAATGCCGGCGAAGTAGTACAGCTCGCCCGGCTCAAGTTTGCCTACGCTTTTAAACGCCAGGATACCTGTCGCTTGCGCCATCGCTTCCAGAATCAAAACGCCCGGAAAAATCGGCTTACCAGGGAAATGTCCCTGGAAAAACGGTTCGTTAACCGAGACGTTTTTCACCGCTCGCAGATATTTGTGCTCTTCAAACTCCAGGACACGATCGACCAGTAAAAATGGGTAACGGTGTGGCAGCAGTTCTAAAATCTCTTCAATATTCAGAGTATGAGTTTCAGTAGTCAAAATACTCTTCCTGTCCTAAAAATTCTGATGGCATCAATAACACGGCCTGCACCGATCGAACGATCAACGGCAGGCCGCAAATTAGTTTCTGTGGCGCCTGGCTTCCCTGCTTAGCATGTTTTAATTATGAAAGCCGGACAGCGATGGAACAGGCGTTTAGTCGTCTTTGCCGACTTTACGCTCGATGGCTTTTAAGCGCTTGCTCATTTCATCGATATTCATCACCAGCGCTGCGGTTTTACGCCAGGTTTTATTTGGTTGCAACGGAATGCCTGAAGAGTATACCCCAGGTTCAGTGATGGGGCGCATCACCATTCCCATGCCGGTTACCGTCACTTTGTCACAAATTTCCATGTGGCCATTAATGACGCTAGCCCCGCCGATCATACAGTAACGACCGATTTTCAGGCTACCGGCCATGATCACACCGCCAGCAACGGCGGTATTGTCGCCAATCACTACGTTATGTGCAATCTGGCACTGGTTATCAATGATAACACCATTACCAATTTGAGTGTTATCCAGTGCGCCACGATCGATGGTGGTACAGGCACCAATTTCAACGCGATCGCCAATAACCACCGAGCCCAGCTGAGGAATTTTCACCCAGTTGCCGCGATCGTTGGCATAGCCGAAGCCGTCTGCGCCGATCACCGTGCCGGATTGAATCAGGCACTGCTCACCGATGCGAATTTCATGATAAATCGAAACGTTGGCCCACAGACGCGTGCCCGCGCCGATATGGGTATTTTTACCCACGAAGCAGCCTGCGCCGATTACCACGTTATCACCCAGCACCACGCCTGATTCGATCACCGCATTGGCGCCAACAGAGACATGGTTGCCAAGCGTCGCGCTGGCATCGATCACCGCGCTCGGCGCGATATTCTGCGCGGGCTGTGGCGTCGTATCAAGCAGCTGCGCCATACGGGCGTAGGTCAGGTAAGGGTTTTTAACCACCAGCGCGGCGCTGCGGCACCAGGAAAGATCGTCCTGGGTTAATACCACGGCGGAAGCGTGACACTCAGCAAGCTGTTCACGGTAACGGCTGTTGGCGAGAAAAGTGATTTGACCATCTTGGGCGGAGTGCATAGAAGCAATGCCGGAGATGACGATATCGCCATCTCCGTGCAATTCTGCATCCAACTGCTGGGCTAAATCAGCCAGTCGAATTGAGGACATGAATTATTTAACCTGTTTCAGAACGTCAGCAGTAATGTCTTTGGCATTCGCAGCGTAAGCCACCGCGTTAGCATCGATAACCACATCATAGCCATCATCACTTGCTACTTTCTTCACAGCGTCCTGAATACGGCTCAGCAGTTTGTTACGCTCTTCCATCTGACGACGGCGATTGTCCTGCTCAAAGGACTGCGCTTTGCTGGAGAACGCTTCGCGCTGAGACATGATGTCTTTTTCCATACGGCTGCGTTCGCTGGCCTTCATGGTAGAAGCATCACGTTGCAGGCGCTGCATTTTTGCCTGCAGGTCACGTTCCTGGCTCTGCAGTTCGGTCGCACGGCCTTTGAACTCATTTTCCAGCTGCTTCGCAACAGAGGCACGTTGCGGTAACTGTTGGAAAATGCTGGACACGTTTACCACGGCAATTTTATCAGCAGCCTGAGCGCCTGCGGAAACCGCTAAAGCGAGACCCAGACCTGCGGCACACAACAACTTTTTCACTATTAACTCCTTACCATCAACGTTTGTGTCAAAGACACAGTTTTGCCTGAGACACTGGCTTGCAGACAAGCCGCAGGCCAGTGAACAGTGCGATACTTAACAGCTATGCTTCCCTGCGGCGCGCATTACCAGGTTTTACCAATGTTAAACTGGAACTGCTCCGCTTTATCTCCATCATATTTCTTAACCGGCTGCGCGTAAGAGAACACCAGCGGACCCAGCGGCGACATCCACTGCAGCGCGATACCGCTGGAGATACGAATGTTGCCTGGCTTGCTGTAATCCGGAATGCCCGCTTCGCTGCTGGCTTCGGTATTATCCCAGTTGGTATCCCAAACGGTACCGGCATCCACGAACAGTGAAGTACGTACCGAGTTAGAATATTTCTCGCTGATAAACGGCGTCGGCGTGATCAGCTCCAGGCTGGCCACTGCCATGGCGTTACCGCCAACCGCATCATCCGACCGACACAGCGTATTGCTGCCGGAGCAGGTGGATGAATTATCATTGATGTATGCCGCTTTCGGACCAATGTTATTGGAGCGGAAGCCGCGCACCGTACTGGAACCACCGGCGTAGAAGTTTTCATAGAACGGCAGTTCTTTACCGCTCAGGCCATCGCCATAACCAACGCGGCCACGACCCAACAGCACCCATGTGTGATCGTCATTGATCGGCATGTACTGTTGCGTATCCAGCGTGACTTTGTAGAAGTTGTTATCGGAGCCAGGGATCGTCACTTTACCGTTCAGGTTGGTACGGTTACCCGACGTCGGGAAGAAACCGCGGTCAAGGTTGTTGTACGTCCAGCCATAGTTAAAGGTAAAGTCATCCGCAGCGTACTCGGCATCGCCAGAGAGCGACGGGCTCTGCCCGACCGACTCCAGATAGCGCCACATCGCTACCTGCGGCTGCATATTCGACAGATCGTTATGCACATAGCCGAGGCCTACACGCAGCGTGTTATTTTCATTGACCGGGAAGCCCAGCGTGCCATCCAGACCATAACTCTTGTTGGTATAGTCAGAGAGGTCGGCATCGTCCGCTTTAAAGTCATTATAGAAAATACGCCCGCCAAGGCTAACGCCATCCACGGTAAAGTACGGATCGGTTAACGAGAATTCCGCGTAGGTCTGATAATCGTTTTTGGTGCCGCTAATGCCGACGGTATTACCGGTACCCAGCCAGTTATCCTGCGTCACGCCGACCTGGAAGCTCACGCCGCTTTCGGTGCCGTAGCCAATACCAAAGTTAAAGGTACCGGTGTTACGCTCTTTCACCTTATAAACCACATCGACCTGATCCGGCGTGCCAGATACGCGCTGCGTATCAACATCCACCGTTTCAAAATAGCCGGTACGGTTCAGGCGCTCTTTGCCCTGCTCCACCAGGTTGCTGCCGAGCCATGCGCCTTCCATCTGACGCATTTCACGACGCAGCACGGCGTCTTTCGAGGTATCGTTGCCTTCGAAACGCACCTTGCGCACGTAGTAACGATTACCGGCATCGACATTCACATGCAGTTTTACCGTTTTATCGGCGTCGTTGATTTCCGGCTGCGTCACCACGCGTGGATAGGCGTAACCATAGCGGCCTAACAGCTGCTTGATATTGTCTTCCATTTTGGTGACTTTGGTGCCGTTATACAGCTCGCCCGGTTCCACCTTCGCCAGACTTTCGATCTCTGCGGAGTGGCCGGCCATGCTGCCATTCACCACCACGCCGGAAAGCTTATACTGCTCGCCTTCGCTGATGTTGATGGTGATATAGATGCCTTTTTTATCCGGCGTCAGGCTGACCTGGGTGGAATCGATATTGAAACGAGCGTAGCCGCGATCCAGATAGAAGCTGCGCAGGGTTTCCAGATCGCCCGCCAGTTTCTGCTTCTGATATTTACGATCGCCAACCAGGTTCCACCATGGCACCTCATCACGCAGCTGGAAGCGCGAAATCAGCTCATCAGAGCTAAAGGCTTTATTGCCGACGACGTTAATCTGCTGGATTTTCGCCGAAACGCCTTCGGTGAACACCAGTTTGAGATCGACGCGGTTACGCGGCAGCGGGGTCACGACAGCTTTTACGCTGGCGCTGTATTTACCCACGCTGTAGTAGAAATCTTCCAGCCCTTTTTCGATGCTGGAAATGGTGGTGCGATCCAGCGCTTCGCCAACGCGCACGCCGGAGGCTTCCAGATTTTGTTTGAGCATGTCATCTTTCACCGCTTTGTTACCGGAGAAAGTGATGCTGGCAATGGTGGGACGCTCTTTCACCTGAACGATCAGCGTGGTGCCGTCGCGCAGGACCTGAACATCTTCGAAATTCCCGGTAGCAAACAGGGCGCGAATGGTATTACTGACGTCTTCATCGTCTACTGTATCACCAACACGCACCGGCATGCTGAGCAGAGCCGCACCGACAGCGACTCGCTGCAGTCCTTCGAAATGAATGTCCTTCACTACGAACCCGTCTGCACCGTAAACGGTGGCGCTGCTAAACAGCAGCGACGCTATGAGCAACTTTTTCATCGCCATCGTTGTTATGCGTTCTTCCTAACACGTCCCAGCCTGGATAACGTTCCGGTCATCGCAGGCGAGAGAAATCATTGAATAGTGCAAGCCCCATTAACAGCACCAGCAAAATTGAGCCGATGCGATAACTGAAGTCCTGAACTCGCTCAGACACCGGTTTCCCTTTGATTTTTTCAATCGCCAGGAAAAGCAGATGCCCACCATCTAATACCGGTAACGGGAAGAGATTAATAATACCGAGGTTCACGCTGATAAGCGCGAGAAACATCAGGTAATAAATGATCCCATATTCCGCTGACATCCCGGCGCCTTGCGCGATAGAAATCGGCCCGCTCAGGTTGTTCAGCTTAACATCACCAGTGACCAGTTTGCCAAGCATGCCGACCGTCAACTTCATTAACTGCCAGGTTTTCTCCCCGGCCTCGCCAATCGCAGCAAACGGACCATACTGACGCACCGTTTTATACTCATCGGGCAACGGTAACACGCGTGGCACGACGCCAGCGAACCCTTCCGTCCCTTTTACGGCTGGCGTTAACGTCACGCTAACGACCTCGCTCTGACGCTCAACATCCAGTGCAATCGCCTGGTTTGGACGATCGCGCACCAGGTTCACAAACTGTCGCCAGTCCGCCAGCGGACGACCATCGACTTTAACGATCCTGTCACCGGCTTGCAAACCTGCCGCACTGGCCGGTGAGTTCGCCTGGACTTGCGCCAGAACCGTTTCAATCTCAGGGCCGCGCGGCTCAATGCCCAACGACACCACCGGATCCTGTTTATCAGGTTCGAAATGCCAGTTACGCAGATCGACCTGCTTTTCCACGCGCTGCGATGAGCCAAACGGAGCCAGACTTAAGGTGACGTTGGTATCGCCGATTTTACCGATCAGCGCCATACGCACAGCATCCCAGTCAGGCGTTTCGATACCGTCAACTGCCTTAAGTTCCATGCCGGGTGAAATTTGCGCCTGCGCCGCCACCGAACCGCTTACGATTTCGCCGGTAACCGGACGCACGCCGGGTACGCCATGCAGAAACACCAGCCAGTAAGCAAAGATAGCAAACAGGAAGTTAGCAACAGGACCGGCGGCGATGACCGCAGCGCGCTGCATCACCGTTTTATTATTGAAGGACTGATGACGCAGCTCGGGCGGCACGCTTTCAACGCGCTCGTCCAGCATTTTGACGTAGCCGCCAAGCGGGATTAAGGCAATCACATATTCGGTGCCAAGGCGGTCGCGGCGACGCCAGATCGCTTTACCAAAACCCACGGAAAAGCGTTCTACCTTAATGCCGCAGCGACGTGCTACCCAGAAATGACCAAACTCATGAACAGTAATCAATACGCCCAGCGCAACGATAAAGGCAGCAAGACTCCAGATAAAGCTCAGCATAACGTCTTGTCCTTACAGCGCCCGGAAAACTAACAGCAGCAAACAGGCGAATACCGGCACCGCCGCCGTCAGGCTGTCAATGCGGTCAAGAATGCCGCCGTGACCAGGAATAAGGTGTCCGCTGTCTTTGATACCCGCTTCGCGCTTGAACATGCTTTCGGTGAGGTCGCCCAGTACCGAGGCCAGCGCCGCAACCACGGAACAGGTTAACAGTATGCCCGGCGCCACGCTCAGCGGCGCCCAGAGGCCGAACAGCCAGGCAATCAGCGCGGAGGTCAGCAGGCCGCCAAAAAAACCTTCCCAGGTTTTGCCCGGCGAAACTTTCGGTGCCAGCTTATGCTTGCCGAACAGGCGGCCAAACATATAAGCGCCGGAGTCCGCGCCCCAGACCAGAATCATGACGTAAAGCAGCCACCACGCTCCGGCGTAATGATCCGCATCGTAATGATACTGGCGCAGCGCAACCATGCCGCAGAAAAACGGCACGATGGTGAAGACACCGAAGATCAGACGCAGCGCGCGTGAGTGCCGCCACAGCCCCGCCGAGGCTGGATAGCGCAGCACCAGCAACAGCGCGCCAATCCACCACGCCAGCGCAATCCACAGCGCACCGCCTATTTGCGGCAGCTGAACGATATGCTGGTAAGGGGGAAGCGTAAATAACATCACGGCAAGCAGCAGGCCGCAAAGCACGGCCAGCCAGATACGTTGGAGACGGGAGGTGAAGCCAGCAAACTGGCCCCATTCCCATGCGGCCAGCATGCACACTACCAGGGTAGTGATGGCAAATGCTGATGGCGGTAACCAGAAAAGCGCAGCGATCACCAATGGGATCAGGATGAACGCTGTAATCAGACGCGACTTCAGCAAAGGTTACCCCCAGGGCGCTCAGGCGCCGCCAGGTGCTGCGCCGCCAAATCGACGCTCACGATGTGAAAAAGCATTCATTGCACCTTCAAAAACTTGTTCGTCAAAATCAGGCCAGAGAACATCGGTAAAGTAAAACTCCGCGTAGGCGATTTGCCACAGCAGGAAGTTACTGATGCGGTGTTCCCCCCCGGTCCTTATTACCAGATCCACCGGTGCCAAATCATGCATGCAGAGAAATCCGGACAGCGTAGTTTCTTCGATTTGGTCAGGACGGAGCAATCCTTCCTGTACCTGCTCGGCTATCTTTTTTACGCCGTGAATAATATCCCAACGGCCGCCATAATTCGCGGCAATGTTGAGGGTTAATCCATTATTTTGTTGAGTCAGTTCCTCAGCGCGCCGAATGCGCTCCTGTAAGCGTGAATTAAAACGGCTAATATCGCCAATAATTCTTAACCGAACATTGTGTTTGTGCAGGCTTTTTACTTCGCTATCCAGCGCCCAGACAAACAGTTCCATCAGCGCCACCACTTCCTGCGGCGGACGCGACCAGTTTTCGCTACTGAAGGCATAAAGCGTGAGTGCTTCCAGTTTATTACTTACGGCAAAGCTCACGGCGCGACGCACCGATTTTACTCCCGCTTTGTGACCGGAGACACGAAGTTTACCCTGATTTTTCGCCCAGCGGCCGTTGCCATCCATGATGATGGCCACATGACGCGGGCCTGTCCGCTGCTGGTCATCGGTTGTTATTTGAGTTTCGGACGACATAACGCGTATTCATTTCCTTTCATCAGAAATACAGCGGCTTCTGAATACATTTCCCGTGCGGCTGTAAAAAAGCCGTGACGATCACGGCTCTGTTCACCGCTTTGGCTGTGTGTAAATGCGAAACGGGAGCCGGGGACTATACCAGTTTCATCCCAGGCTCACAAATAGCGGCCACGCAAATCAGCAAATCGGCGGATTAGCCAGCCTTAGCAAAACGCGGCAACAGCGCCTGTGCCGCGCGGCGCGATTTGCTATCAATGGCCAATACTGCTTCGACGCTCTGTGGTTCGCCGTAATGAAGCGACGCCAGCACCTCTGCGTTCAACGCGGCAATATCGGTAAAGCGAATCTGCCCCTGAAGAAACGCGGCGACCGCAATTTCATTGGCCGCATTCAACGCGGTGGTTGCCGCCTGCCCCTGCTCACACGCATCCATCGCCAGTTTTAGGCAGGGATAGCGATCAAAATCAGGTTCAGCGAAGGTCAACGCCTTCATGCGGGTAAAATCGAGCGGCGTGACGCCTGCTTCTACACGCTGCGGCCAGGCCATCGTATGGGCAATCGGCGTGCGCATATCTGGCGATCCCAGCTGCGCCAGCACGCTGCCGTCACGATAACGCACCATAGAATGGATGACCGACTGCGGATGCAAAATAACTTCCATCTGCGCATCGGTTGCATTAAACAGCCAGCGGGCTTCAATGTATTCCAGACCTTTATTCATCATGGTGGCGGAGTCGACAGAGATTTTTCGCCCCATCGACCAGTTCGGATGCGCGCAGGCTTGATCCGGCGTAACGCTTGCCAGTGCCGTCAGCGGCGTGTCACGAAACGGTCCACCCGATCCCGTAAGGATAATCGACTCTATGCCGTTTTCCTGGAGGTTAGCGTATCCTAACTGTTGCTGGATGGAAGCCGGTAAACTCTGAAAAATGGCATTATGCTCGCTGTCGACCGGCAGCAGCCGCGCCCCGCTGGCGCTCACCGCCTCCATAAATAAACGGCCGCACGTGACAAGCGACTCTTTATTTGCCAGCAGCACGGTTTTTCCGGCGCGAATGGCCGAAAGCGTCGGCAACAGGCCCGCCGCGCCGACAATCGCCGCCATCACCTGATCGACATCGTCCAGCGCCGCCAGTTGACAGGCAGCCTCTTCGCCGGCCATCACCTCTGTATTCACGCCCAACGCGCTAAGACGCTGACGCAGCTGCTGTGCGGAGGCTTCATCCGCCATGGCGGCGAAAGCGGGACGGAAACGCAGGCACTGCTCGGTCATCAGTTCGACGTTATGCCCGGCGACCAGCGCTTTAATCGCATAAAGATGAGGATTGGCCTGTACCACCGCCAGCGTGTTAGTGCCAATCGATCCGGTGGAGCCGAGAATGGTTAATTGCTTCATGAGGCTGCTCTGTGTAGAAAACTCGGACACGGCGCTACAGAGAAATGCGCCCGCGCGCCCGGCATGGTGGGACAAAACAAAACGCCGTCAAACAGCGTAAGCTGTACGCTGTGGACGGCGTTTTACCGGGGCTGGATGGAATTAGAAATCCATCAGCTCCGTTTCTTTTTCTGCCAGCGCGGCATCAACTTTCTTGATATACGCGTCGGTCATTTTCTGGATGTCATCCTGCGCGCGACGCTCTTCGTCTTCGCCAATCGCTTTGTCTTTCAGCAGCGCTTTAATTTTGTCGTTAGCGTCACGACGCACGTTACGCACGGAAACGCGACCCTGCTCGGCTTCGCCGCGTACGACCTTGATCAGATCTTTACGACGTTCTTCCGTTAACGCAGGCAGCGGCACGCGAATATCGGTACCGGCAGAGCTCGGATTCAGGCCGAGATCGGAGGACATGATCGCTTTCTCAACGGCCTGGCTCAGGGAGCGGTCAAACACGTTGATCTTCAGCGTGCGTGAGTCTTCGACGGTAACGTTGGCCAGCTGGCGCAGCGGAGTCGGCGTACCGTAATATTCAACTACGATACCGTCGAGAAGCGCTGGTGATGCGCGGCCAGTGCGTACTTTGCCGATGTTATTTTTGAACGCCTCAACGCATTTTTCCATGCGCGTGTCGGCATCTTTTCTGATGTCGTTAATCACGTTGTAACCCTTGGATTCTGTTTGACCTGCCACAGCGACGTGCCAGGGAACGGTAAAATTCGTCGATAATCCTGCACGATGCGCGCCGCTCATTTGCGCCGCGCAGACAGAATATACCTTATTTTACGCCGTGACGGATATTAATGCGTAATCAGGGTGCCTTCTTTTTCACCCATTACCACACGACGCAGCGCGCCCGGCTTATTCATGTTGAAAACGCGAATCGGCAGCTGATGGTCGCGCGCCAGCGTAAAGGCGGCCAGATCCATCACTTTCAGCTCACGTTCCAGCACGTCCTGATAGGATAGCTGATCGTAAAGCGTGGCATCCGGCGTTTTCATCGGATCGGCGGAATAGACGCCGTCGACCTTGGTGGCCTTCAGAACCACATCGGCTTCGATTTCAATACCGCGCAGGCAGGCTGCGGAATCGGTGGTAAAGAAAGGATTGCCGGTGCCGGCAGAGAAAATCACTACGCGGTTATTACGCAGCAGGCTAATCGCCTCTGCCCAGCTGTAGCTATCGCACACGCCGTTCAGCGGAATCGCCGACATCAGTCGCGCGTTCACATAGGCGCGGTGCAGCGCATCACGCATCGCCAGGCCGTTCATCACGGTAGCCAGCATACCCATATGATCGCCGACAACGCGATTCATGCCTGCCTGAGCCAGACCTGCGCCGCGGAACAGGTTACCCCCACCAATAACGACGCCAACCTGAATACCCAGCTCTACCAGCTCTTTGATTTCCTGAGCCATGCGGTCGAGCACGCTCGCGTCGATGCCGAAACCTTCGGCGCCCTGCAGCGCTTCGCCACTTAGTTTTAGCAGGATACGTTGATAAACAGGTTTTGCATTGGTAGCCATGGTCGTTTTTTTCCTGGAAGCTATCATGAAAATAATGAGGAGTTAGATCCGAACTATCATCCGCTTAGCGGGTAGGAATTGCTATTGGGATGAGACTGAAAAATGGTGAAGATCTCAGACAAAAAAGAACCGCCGATTGGCGGTTCTTTTGGGACCATTAAGACTGCTTGGACATGGCCGCTACTTCTGCAGCGAAGTCGCTTTCTACTTTCTCAATGCCTTCACCCACTTCGAAGCGGATAAAGTTAATCACGTCGGCGCCTTTCTCTTTCAGCAGCTGACCAACGGTTTTGCTCGGATCCATCACGAAATGCTGACCGGTCAAGGAAACTTCGCCGGTGAACTTGTTCATACGGCCCTGAACCATTTTCTCTGCGATTTCGCGCGGTTTGCCAGACTGCATGGCGATGTCCAGCTGGATCTGATGCTCACGTGCAACCACGTCAGACGGTACGTCTTCCGGCTTAACATATTCCGGCTTGCTTGCTGCAACGTGCATCGCAACGTGTTTAACCAGCTCTTCATCAGCGCCAGTTGCAGAAACCAGAACGCCGATACGCGCGCCGTGCAGGTAAGAACCTACCATCTCGCCTTCCAGGATAGCTACGCGACGGATGTTGATGTTTTCACCGATTTTCGCTACCAGCGCGGTGCGCTGATCTTCGAATTTCGCTTTCAGAACATCGATATCAGCGATGCGCTCAGCGGTAGCCGCAGCGATAACTTCTTTACCGAAAGCCAGGAAGCCTGCATCTTTCGCGACGAAGTCAGTTTCGCAGTTCAGCTCAACGATTACGCCGGTGTTACCAGACACGTCAGTCAGGATAACGCCTTCAGCAGCAACGCGACCTGATTTCTTCGCCGCTTTCGCCTGACCTGATTTACGCATGTTGTCAATCGCCAGCTCGATGTCGCCATTGGCTTCAACCAGCGCTTTCTTACATTCCATCATGCCAGCGCCAGTACGCTCGCGCAGTTCTTTTACCAGAGCAGCGGTAATATCAGCCATTCTCTCTTCCTCAGTTGTCTGTTGCCTGCGGTTTATTCCCACTCAAGCGGGAAACGACCGCCACGGTTTTGCCAGGGCGATCAGTCTGCCTGCCCGCGTATCTGCTGCGGGCCAACACTGTTAGCAGGAGTGCTTCACAGCCAGGCCATGCGCCGGGCCATGGTTAAAAAAAATAAAGGGGCCATAATCGGCCCCTTACAGATCACATCTGAATGATAAGGGCGCTCTACAGAGCAAACCTTATTAAGCGTTCTCTAAAGAAGCTTCTTCTGCCTGCTCAGCCAGATCCTGAGAACGGCCTTCGCGCACGGTGGTCGCTACAGCAGTCAGGTACAGGCTAACAGCACGGATCGCATCGTCGTTACCCGGGATGATGTAATCAACGCCATCCGGATCGGAGTTGGTATCAACGATAGCAAATACCGGGATACCCAGGTTGTTTGCTTCTTTGATTGCGATGTGCTCGTGGTCAGCATCGATCACGAACAGCGCGTCCGGCAGACCGCCCATGTCTTTGATACCGCCCAGGCTGTTTTCCAGCTTGGCCAGCTCACGAGTACGCATCAGCGCTTCTTTTTTGGTCAGTTTGTCGAAAGTACCGTCCTGAGACTGAGTTTCCAGATCTTTCAGACGTTTGATTGACTGACGCACAGTTTTCCAGTTAGTCAGCATGCCACCTAACCAGCGGTGGTTTACGAAGAACTGGTCGCAGCTCAGAGCAGATTCTTTGATTGCTTCGCTGGCAGCGCGCTTAGTACCAACGAACAGGATCTTGCCTTTACGGGAAGCGATTTTGTTCAGCTCAGCCAGGGCGTCGTTGAACATCGGAACCGTTTTCTCAAGGTTGATGATGTGAACTTTGTTACGCGCACCGAAGATGAACGGCTTCATTTTCGGGTTCCAGTAACGGGTCTGGTGACCGAAGTGAACACCAGCCTTGAGCATGTCGCGCATGGAAACAGTTGCCATGATTACCTCTGTAGTAAGTTTGGGGTTGGGCCTCCACATATCCCATGCAACCGACCCCGAAAGGCACCCCGGCGCATGTGCCGATATGTGTGTGTTGTTTACACATAATGAGATTTATGCGTTTCCCGCCAAACTTTTCAGCTTTAGCGAGAATCGTCGGCGCGCTTTATACCATAAAGCACGATTTGACGCCAATAATAGTTCGCGCCGTTTTCGCCCTTGTATGCTATGCCGCGGCCATTGCGTAATGATGACAATTACTGTTAGCAGAGGCTAAACGCCCAGTGGCAGCCCACAGGCCGACCTGCTAACATGGCACCACTTGCTCTATTATTGTCGAAAATGACGACAACTGCGGATAAAATTAATGGCAATTTCAATTAAAACCCCAGAAGAAATCGAAAAAATGCGCGTGGCGGGACGTCTTGCCGCTGAAGTGCTGGAGATGATCGAGCCTTACGTCAAACCGGGCGTTTCCACCGGTGAACTCGACCGCATTTGCCACGATTACATCATAAACACCCAGCACGCCGTTTCTGCCAGTCTCGGCTATCACGGTTTCCCGAAATCCGTCTGTATTTCGGTTAACGATGTGGTTTGTCACGGCATTCCCAGCGACGACAAGCTGCTGAAAGATGGCGATATCGTTAATATCGACGTCACGGTGATCAAAGACGAGTATCACGGCGATACCTCAAAAATGTATATTGTCGGCAAGCCGACCATTCAGGGCGAGCGCCTGTGCCGCATTACGCAGGAAAGCCTTTATCTGGCGCTGCGTCTGGTGAAGCCGGGCATTCGTCTGCGTACGCTGGGCCGCGAGATCCAGAAATTTGTCGAAGCGCAGGATTTTTCCGTGGTGCGTGAATATTGCGGACACGGCATCGGCAAAGGCTTCCATGAAGAGCCGCAGGTGCTGCATTACGATGCCGATGACGGCGGCGTGGTGCTGCAAGCCGGCATGACCTTTACCATCGAGCCAATGGTCAACGCGGGCGATTACCGCATCCGCAGCATGAAAGATGGCTGGACGGTAAAAACCAAAGATCGCAGCTTGTCGGCGCAGTATGAGCATACTATTGTGGTGACGGAAAACGGCTGTGAAATTCTTACCTTGCGTAAAGATGACACCATTGAGGCAGTGCTGGTAAACGAAGCCTAAGGGCGCGATACCGCCTGACCGGGTTTAAACGAAAGCCGACTTGATGTCGGCTTTTTTTATGGCGAAAGCGGAGCAACTCTTTCATGCGCGTGACCGATGAAGTAATCAATAGCCTGGCCGAAGCCGCATCGGGCTGGGACGATACGCAGCTCACGCGTGAGCCGTTAAAGCAGCATCTGGAACGTTTTCAGCAGCATCTGGCCGCCGCCTTCGACGCAGGCGAGGATGTCGCCACGCTGATCGACGCCCGCACGCTGTTTATTGATACGCTGCTGCGGCGGCTGTGGCGGTTTTACGGCTTTGAAGCGCGTGATGGCATTTCACTGGTGGCGGTCGGCGGCTTCGGTCGCGGCGAGCTGCATCCACTTTCCGATATCGACCTGCTGATCCTGAGCCGCACCGCGCTGGACGAGCAGGCAGCGGTCGCCGCCAGCGAGCTGTTAACGCTGCTGTGGGATCTGAAGCTGGAGGTGGGCCACAGCGTGCGCACGCTGGAAGAGTGCCTGCTGGAAGGGCTGTCTGATTTAACCGTGGCCACCAATTTGATTGAATCCCGCATGCTGGTAGGCGACGTGGCGCTGTTCCTGGAACTGCAAAAACACATTTTCAGCGACGGCTTCTGGCCCTCCTCGCGCTTTTACGCGGCGAAAATCACCGAGCAGCAGGAACGCCATAAGCGCTATCACGGCACCAGCTACAATCTGGAGCCGGATATTAAAAGCAGCCCCGGCGGCCTGCGCGATATTCACACGCTGTTGTGGGTGGCACGTCGCCATTTCGGCGCCACCTCGCTGGATGAGATGGTGGGCTTTGGCTTTCTTACTGAAGCCGAGCGCAACGAACTCAACGAATGCCAGGCGTTTCTCTGGCGCATCCGTTTCGCGCTGCATCTTACGCTGCCCCGCTACGATAATCGTCTGCTGTTTGATCGCCAGCTTACCGTCGCCCAGCGCCTCGATTACCGGGGCGAAGGCAACGAGCCGGTTGAACGCATGATGAAAGATTTCTTCCGCGTTACGCGACGTATCGGCGAGCTGAACCAGATGCTGCTGCAGCTGTTTGACGATGCGATTCTGGCGCTGGACGCCAGCGACAAGCCACAGCCGATTGATGATGATTTCCAGCTGCGCGGCAGTCTGATCGATCTCCGTGACGATGCGCTGTTTAGTCGTCAGCCGGAAGCGATCATGCGCATGTTTTGGGTGATGGTGCGCAATGAAAATATCAAAGGCATCTACTCCTCCACGCTGCGCCAGCTGCGCCATGCGCGCCGTAATTTGCAGCAGTCGCTCTGCTACCTGCCGGAAGCGCGGCGCTACTTTTTGGCGATTCTGCGCCATCCCGGCGCGGTCAGCCGGGCGCTGGTGCCGATGCATCGCCACAGCGTGTTATCGGCCTATATGCCCCAGTGGAGTAAAATCGTCGGTCAGATGCAGTTTGATCTGTTTCATGCTTACACCGTGGATGAACATACCGTGCGCGTGCTGCAAAAGCTGGAAAGCTTCGCCAGCGAGGAGACCCGTTCGCGCCATCCGCTCTGCGTAGAATTATGGCCGCGTCTGCCGCAGCCGGAACTGCTGCTGCTGGCGGCGCTGTTTCACGATATTGCCAAAGGGCGCGGCGGCGACCACTCGATCCTCGGCGCGCAGGATGTGCTGGCCTTTGCTGAGCTGCACGGCCTGAACTCACG
Organism: Mixta sp. BE291; assembly: GCF_031457955.1. Classification (NCBI taxonomy): domain Bacteria; kingdom Pseudomonadati; phylum Pseudomonadota; class Gammaproteobacteria; order Enterobacterales; family Erwiniaceae; genus Mixta; species Mixta sp. BE291. Next base: position 35,267 of record NZ_JAVDXN010000003.1, read on the forward strand.
CGAAGCGCAGCTGCTGGCCTGGCTGGTGCGCTATCATCTGCTGATGTCGGTGACCGCCCAGCGCCGTGATATTCAGGATCCAACGGTTATTCAGCAATTTGCCGAGGTGATGCAGAATGAAAATCGCCTGCGCTATCTGGTCTGCCTGACGGTCGCGGATATTTGCGCCACCAATGAAACACTGTGGAACAGCTGGAAACAGAGCCTGTTGCGCGAGCTGTTTTTCGCCACGGAGAAACAGTTGCGGCGCGGTATGGAAAACTCGCCCGATCTGCGCGAACGCGTGCGTCATCATCGTTTGCAGGCGTTAGCGCTGTTGCGCATGGATAACATTAATGAGGAAGCGCTGCACCAAATCTGGAGCCGTTGCCGAGCCGACTATTTCCTGCGCCATACGCCGAACCAGCTGGCCTGGCACGCGCGCCATTTAATGAATCACGATTTGCGCCAGCCGCTGGTGCTGGTAAGTCCGCAGGCGACGCGCGGCGGCACCGAAATCTTTATCTGGAGCCCGGACCGCCCCTATCTGTTTGCCGCCGTGGCGGGCGAACTGGATCGCCGTAACCTCAGCGTTCATGATGCGCAGATTTTTACCAGCCGCGACGGCATGGCGATGGATACCTTTATCGTGCTGGAGCCGGACGGCAGCCCGCTGGCGGCGGATCGTCACCAGATGATTATTCAGGCGCTGGAACAGGCGATTACTCAACCCCGCTGGACCTCGCCGCGCACCCGCCGCCAGTCGGCAAAGCTGAAACACTTTAATGTGGATACCGAAGTGCGTTTTCTGCCTTCCTTTAACGAACGTCGTACCTGGCTTGAGTTGATTGCGCTGGATCGTCCCGGCCTGCTGGCGCAGGTTGGCGAAGTTTTTGCCGATTTAGGTATTTCGCTACATGGGGCACGCATCAGTACCATTGGCGAGCGGGTCGAGGATCTGTTTATTCTCGCCGATGATGAGCGTCGGGCGCTGAGCGCCAATTTGCGCCATAAGCTGCGACAACGGTTGACAGCGGCCCTTAATCCAAACGATAAAGTGTGACCCCGATCTTTTTACACCGTCGTTCACCAAACCATCGGGCCAGCAGCGACACTGCCCGACGGTGAATGCAATAACCAGGATGAAAATGCAAATGCAACAGTTACAGAGTGTCATTGAGAGCGCGTTTGAGCGCCGTGCCGACATCACGCCGACCAGCGTTGATTCCGCCACCCGCGACGCCGTCGAGCAGGTTATCGCGCTGCTGGACAGCGGCGCCCTGCGCGTAGCCGAAAAGATTGATGGCCAGTGGGTCACGCATCAGTGGCTGAAAAAAGCCGTGCTGCTCTCTTTCCGTATCAATGACAATCAGGTAATCGAAGGCGCTGAAAGCCGTTTTTACGACAAAGTGCCGATGAAATTTGCCGCTTACGATGAAGCGCGCTTTAAAAAAGAAGGTTTCCGCGTGGTGCCGCCAGCGGCCGTTCGTCAGGGCGCTTTTATTGCGCGTAACACCGTTTTGATGCCGTCCTACGTCAACATCGGCGCCTGGGTGGATGAAGGTTCCATGGTTGATACCTGGGCGACCGTGGGCTCCTGTGCGCAGATTGGTAAAAACGTTCACCTTTCCGGCGGCGTCGGTATCGGCGGCGTGCTGGAACCGCTGCAGGCTAACCCGACCATCATCGAAGACAACTGCTTTATCGGCGCGCGCTCTGAAATCGTTGAAGGCGTGATTGTGGAAGAAGGCTCCGTGATTTCCATGGGCGTCTATATTGGTCAGAGCACCAAAATTTACGATCGTGAAACCGGCGAAATCCACTACGGCCGCGTACCGGCGGGTTCGGTGGTGGTTTCCGGTAACCTGCCATCTAAAGATGGTTCCTACAGCCTCTACTGCGCGGTTATCGTGAAGAAAGTCGATGCGAAAACCCGTGGCAAAGTTGGTATCAATGAGCTGCTGCGCACCATTGACGAATAATCCCTGACGCCCTGCCCTGCCCAGGCGGCAGGGCACTTTCCGCTCGCCTTTCCCGCCCCGCTTTAGCATTACCTCCCTTTCCGCCAGGCTATTATTCGCGCCGCTTCGCTTTGTGCGTAAATTAAAGGTGCGTTTATTTTTTATGCGGGCGATAATTCATCACCGCCATTTCTGCGGCGCAATTTCCCGAAAGTCGTCGTTTATGTCTACAGTGATGACAGGCCCTTTTCCTGTTTCCGCAGGATGCCCGTACCGCGTTGAGGGCCGAAATAAGGTGTAACGGAACAGTTGCGACGCCCTAATTTCACGTTCACAGGAAACATCGCCATGTATGACAATTTAAAAAGCCTGGGCATTTCCAATCCGGAAGATATCGATCGTTATAGCCTGCGTCAGGAAGCGAATAACGACATTCTGAAAATTTACTTCCGTAAAGATAAAGGCGAATTTTTTGCTAAAAGCGTTAAATTTAAATATCCGCGCCAGCGCAAAACGGTCGTGGCGGACGGCATCGGCCAGGGTTACAAAGAAGTGCAGGAGATCAGCCCTAACCTGCGCTACGTAATTGATGAGCTGGATCAGATCTGCCAGCGCGATCAGGTGGAGATCGACCTGAAGCGTAAAATTCTGGACGATCTGCGTCATCTGGAAAGCGTGGTCTCCAACAAGATCGCTGAAATCGAATCCGATCTCGATAAGCTGACGCGCAATAGTCGCTAAAAGAATGCAAAGGCCAGAACGTTGGGTCTCGCTACGTTATACGCCGCGCTGCGGCGTATTTTTTATTGCTTTTGTAGTGGCAGGCATCCAGCCTCCGAGCTGCGCGCAACAATAAGCATCAAACAAACGATGCAGGCAATATGCGTTAAAAAATGATTTTGGCTATGGTTAATCCAGTGCCTAACGCCACAAAAAGTGAAGCCACAACCCACTTCGTTTGAGCTGAAATGGCTTTATGCAGTTCAGATTTCACGCCCTCTACATCCTGTCGAGTTGCATAGTTCGATTTTATAACAGCCACATCTACCATGAGAGAGGAAACCTGCTCTTCTAATTTCTTTACTCGCTCTTGCATATCATCTCCTCCGCCAGAAGAACCATTACCCTTTCCGCGATGCTGAGGAAAGCGGCCAATTTCAACATTATCAAATTTTACTTCAGGCATCCTTTCCATCCTTTTCTTCGACCCATTTTAGCACCGGATAGACGGCGAAGTGGCTGGTGAAGCCACAGCTGTTACAGATAAGACGATACTCAAAGCTGTCCAGCGTAAAAGGTGAGCTATCCGTATTCAGCGTCACATACCTGACATAAGTGTAAGCTTTGCTGCCCTCGGCAGAGGCAGCCAATACTGCCGCCTGCGGTATGCTGATATCGTTATTGCCACACATCAGGCATTTCACTACAGGTATTCCACGCTCAAAAAGAAATTCAGAAAGGAGTTCTGGCGTTACTTTCTCAAGGCGCTTTTGCAACTTACAGGCCAAAGCAGCCAGCCTTTGCTTTTCATGTTCATTCTGCATGAGGTAAATCCTTTTACTTTTTTATCAACCTGCCTGTATCAGTTAAAGATTTAAGCGGCGCATTTCAATCATTTGGCCGCTGCCGACAACATAATTATATTCTTTAAGGTTGTTCATCCAGCTGTAGCGCCACATATAGCAGCAGCCGATCGTCAAAGTTCCCCAGATCCAGGCCGGTCAGTTCAGAAATGCGGTTCAGGCGGTACTCCAGCGTATTCCGATGAATAAACAGCGACCGTGCCGTGGCTGAAGGCTGTACGTTATGACTAAACCAGGAAATTAACGTCCGTCGCAACAGCCCGTTATTATCCATCGCCTTCAGCTTCGCCAGCGGACGTGACAGCTCATTAGCCTGCCAGCCGCCGCGCAGGCTATCAAGCAGCACCGGCAGCACTAAATCCTGATAAAAAAAGCTGCGCTGATCGGGCATACGCTGCTTGCCGACGCTCATCGTGGTGCGCGCCGTACGGTAAGAACGAGCGATACTGCCTTCGCCGGTGAAATAGTTGCCCAGCGCAATGCGAATACGCAGATGTCCGCTCTCCTTCATGCGCCCTAACAGCTGCTCAACGCGCCGCTGATGTTCATCCTGATCGTAACGGCCATGCGCATTCAGCGCGGGTTTCAGCACCACCATTTCGGTCAGAGAAACAATGGCGATCAGGTTGTCGCGTTCCGGCATGGTTAACAACGTCTGCAACTGTTGCAGCTCCGCCATCGCGCTATCCACGCCCAGCTGCCCGCTATCCACCTCCACCACCGCTACCACGCGCGGCTGATTAAGATCGATGCCTAACCGCTGCGCCCACGCCATGAGCGCAGGCGAAAGCGTTTCACTACGAATCAGATTCAATACCAGCTCTTCGCGCAGACGGCTGTCCTGCGCCAGCATATGCAGCAAGCGCGCCTGCTCCAGCATCATCTCCGCCGTCATGCACACCAGCTCGCCATACTGGCGCAGCGAAACGGGATCGCCGGTCAGGCCGATGACGCCAACAATTTCCCCGGCAATACGCAGCGGTAAATTAATACCGGGTCGAACGCCGTGCAGATGACGCGCCACCGCCTCGTCAATATCCACCACGCGCGCCTGCGACAACGCCAGCAGCGCGCCTTCGTGCAATTCACCAATACGCTCCCGGTCGCCGCTGCCGATGATCCGGCCGCGTGCATCCATCACGTTGACATTACTGTCGATAATTTTCATCGTGCGCGCCACGATATCCTGGGCCAGACGAGCATCCAGGTGATAATTAGCCATTATGTACTCCAGCCAAAGCCTGAAGCAGCAGCATACGATGGCGACCGCAGCGAAGCATTGTGCAATTGCACGAAGCACCGCGCCGGTTAATAAATTTGCGGGCAATATCACAAAGTAAAAACGGCCCGATGAAGGCATCGTCGGGCCGTTGAACAGTCTGTTGCGACAGCTTTTCCCGCAGGAAAAGCGTTATTGCATTAACAGATAGATATTGCTGTCGCCGCGTTTAATATTTAACGCCAGTACGGACGGCTTGGTATCCAGAATTTTGCGCAGCTCGCCAAGGTTGCTCACCGCCTGTTGGTTAACGCCCAGAATCATATCGTCTTTTTTCAGGCCGATACGCGCTGCAGAACTGCCAGGCTTAACGCTATCCACGCGCACGCCTTTCTGACCATCTACCTCAGAATTGCTCAGACTTGCGCCTTCAATGCCGGTATAGATGTTGGCGGAATCGACATTGCTCTGCGAACTTTGTTGCAGCTCAACCGTGACCGTCAGCGGCTTACCATCGCGCAGCAGGCCCAGCTCCAGCTTAGTGCCCACCGGCAGCGAGCCGACTTCAGCACGCAGCGCGGCAAAGCTGGAGATCTGTTTTTTGTTCAGCGAGGTAATCACATCACCTGCCTTGATACCCGCTTTCGCCGCAGAAGACTTCGGCATCACCTGGCTGACAAAGGCGCCGCGCTGTGCATCCACCTTCATCGCTTTCGCCAGCTCGGAATTTAGTTCGGTACCCATAATGCCCAGCTCGCCGCGTTTCACCTGGCCAAACTCCACCATCTGCGCGGTCAGGTTTTTCACCATATTGCTGGGAATAGCAAAGCCAATGCCGATGTTACCGCCGTCCGGGGCGAGGATCGCGGTATTAATCCCGATCAGTTCACCGTTCAGGTTAACCAGCGCGCCGCCGGAGTTGCCGCGGTTAATCGCCGCATCGGTCTGAATAAAGTTTTCATAGTTTTCCACGTTCAGGCCGCTACGACCCAGCGCGGAAACGATGCCGGAGGTGACGGTTTCGCCCAGTCCGTACGGGTTCCCGATCGCCACCGTATAATCCCCGACGCGCAGGCTGTCAGAGTCGGCCATTTTAATAGCGGTCAGATTTTTAAAATCCTGTAGCTGGATCAGCGCAATATCCGAGCGCGGATCTTTACCAATGACTTTCGCTTCGTAGCGACGTCCGTCGCTGAGCTGCACCTGAATTTTGGTGGCGTTATCCACGACATGGTTATTGGTGACGACATACCCTTTGTCGGCGTTAATCACCACGCCAGAGCCAAGCGCACGGAATTTTTGCTGCGGCGCAGCATTGCCGCCAGGCGCTGCTCCCTGACACAGCGGTGAGTTCAGGAACGGCGAGCCATCCTGACAGAACGGCGAGCTATCGCCAAAGAACTGCTGGAACTGCTGTGGCAGACGCGGCGTTTTCGCCGTGGTGCTGCCTTCAACGTTGATGCTGACGACCGACGGCATCACTTTTTCCAGCATTGGCGCCAGGCTGGGAAGTTGCTGAGTAGAGGAAGAGGCGGTTTCAGCCGCCATCACGTAAGCCGGGGTCATCGCCATTCCCAGGCTAAGGGCTAATGCGCTTAATACAAGAGATGTTTTTTTCATTGTCTGTTACTCGTATTGGTTCAATGAAGCTGACCATCAATTTGGTCGTGTTGATGAGATTAAATTTTTACCGCAAAGTTCATCAGTAACTTTTTGGCAAAAGTAAAAAAATATTCTGCATCTTTACAAAACTCCTTTTATTACTTCACTATTCAACCGCCATTAAACGACGGTATTCATCCCACGCATAAAGATCGGTCATGCCACTAATATAGTCCTGAATCAGGCGCGCGCGATAATAACGTTCCCATAACAGCCGTTGATATTTATGCTCAATTTTCACAGTGCGCATATGCTGTTGATAAGCCCGGCGGTGTTTGCCGGAAAGCTTGTGAAACAGGCGGGTTTCAATGGGATGTCCCGCCAGCACATCTTCTGTCATCAATGTGGTAAAGGCCTCATAATTCAGCTCAAGTAACGGCTGGTAAATCTCCAGCAGCCCTTTTATTACCCGATAGCCCTGTAATTCTAACTGTTCAACTTCCGAATGGTTAAATACGTGACGACGCGCGACAGTTTTAAACAGCGCCAGCAGCCGCCCTTCTTCGCCCTCATCTTCCAGCAGCGCATGATTAAAGTCGCCGTTAAAAATCGCTGGCAGATTATCCACAAATCGATTAACCGCATGGGTCACTAATACATTCTGTACGCTCACGCGCAGCGACATAAAAAATTGATCGCTGCGGCCACGGATTTTCTTACCGTTTGCCTCACGCCAGGCGTAGCCAATGGTGCGGCTAAAGGCATCATTGGGACGCACCGGCCCCCACAGCTTTTCCAGGTAGCCATACAGCGTATCCACGTTAAAGATCGCTTTTTCCACCGCATCATCCAGATCGGCGATGCAGTAGGAAATATCATCAGCCGCCTCCATGATCCAGGTAAGAGGAAACCGATGGTGCTCCTGTAGCTGTGTGGCCGCGCGCAGTTCAGCAATATAGTGACGCTCGGAAAGATAAAAGCCCGGCTTTTTCATCAACGTCGTGAACGGCGCTGGTTTTTCGCCCTGCCACCAGGCGGGGGCGGTATATTTTAAAATACAGGCGACCTGGCTATAGGTTAGATTGAGCTGTAACAGCGTATGCACCAGACGAATCGCCTGCGCATTGCCTTCAAAATGACACAGGTCCTGACGGATAGTGGCATTCAGCGCGCTGAAATCGGCCTGTTGCGCCGCATCGGCGTCGTTGACGCCCGCCACCATTGGGTCCACCAGCTCGGCCGGTAAATTGGCGTCAAACCAGTCATTGATCGCCGCTTCGCCAAAGTGGCCGAAAGGCGGATTGCCGACATCGTGCAGCAGGCAGGCCATTTCCACCAGGCTTTCAAACGCGCCGGATAGCTCCTGCAGGCCATACTTTTCCAGGCCGCCGCGCGTTTTTAAGGTTTCCAGAATCTCTTTGGCGATATAACGCCCGGTCTGCTGTACTTCCAGCGAATGCGTCAGACGCGATCGCACCGCCGCGTTGCGCTCCAGCGGGAAGACCTGCGTTTTCTGCTGCAAACGGCGGATAGCCGCTGAATTAATAATACGCCCACGGTCGCTTTCAAAATGGCGCGTAATCGCGTACTCGCCCTGCGGCGCTTCCCGACTATTCCATGGTCGCTGGAAGCTGATTCGCTGCCGGAAATTAATCTTCTCCATTGATTCCCCTTGTTTCTGCATGAAAACATCTTGCCGTGGGCCTGTGATAGACTATGCAACAGTTCAAACGCTGAATTCCACTTTAATTACATAGCGAGTAACCCTATGAAAGCAGGCATTATTGGTGCAATGGAGCAGGAAGTCACACTGCTGCGCGATAAAATTGAAAACCGTCAGACGATTTCTGTAGCTGGCTGCGAAATTTATACTGGCACCCTGAACGGCGTGGAAGTGGCGCTGTTAAAATCGGGTATCGGCAAAGTTTCCGCCGCGCTGGGCACTGCGTTGCTGCTGGAACGCTGCCGCCCTGACGTTATTATCAATACCGGTTCGGCGGGCGGGCTGGCCTCTTCGCTGAAAGTCGGCGATATCGTGGTTTCCGACGAAGTGCGCTATCACGATGCGGACGTCACTGCCTTCGGCTATGCGCCGGGCCAGATGGCGGGCTGTCCGGCCGCCTTCCCTGCCGATGCGTCACTGATCGCCGCTGCAGAGGCGTGCATTAAGCAGCTGGATCTGCACGCGGTACGCGGCCTGGTGGTCAGCGGCGACGCCTTTATTAACGGCGCTGAACCGCTGGCGCGCATTCGCGCGACTTTCCCGCAGGCGATTGCGGTTGAGATGGAAGCCACGGCCATCGGCCACGTTTGCCATCAGTTCGCGACGCCGTTTGTGGTGATTCGCGCCATTTCCGACGTCGCCGATCAGGCCTCCCACCTGAGTTTTGAAGAGTTCCTGAGCGTCGCCGCTAAGCAATCTTCGCTGCTGGTGGAAACGCTGCTGGGCAAGCTGGCGCGTGGCTAAACGCGCGCTCCTGACGCTGGCGCTCTGGCTGTTTGCCAGCCTGGCGCTGGCCGCCAGCGCGCCGCGCGTGATCACCCTGGCTCCGCATCTTACGGAACTCGCTTTTGCCGCTGGCATCACGCCGGTGGCGGTGAGCGCCTGGTCCGACTATCCGCCTGCGGCGAAATCGCTGGAGCAGGTCGCTAACTGGCAAGGTATTAAGCTGGAACGCATTCTGGCGTTGAAACCGGATCTGGTGCTGGCGTGGCGTGGCGGCTCTCCGCAGCGGCAAATCGACCAGCTGCAGGCGCTGGGCGTACAGGTTATCTGGCTGGATCCCGATTCGATTGCAGGTATCACCGCCGCGCTGCATCAGCTGGCCGCGTGGAGCCCCGCCCCGCAGCAGGCGCACCGTGCCGCAGAACAGCTGGACACGCGCTTTAAGGCGTTACAGCAGCGCTATGCTAAACCCGCGCATCGACGCGTATTCTTACAGTTTGGTCAGCAGCCGCTGTTTACCGCTGCGCGCGCCACATTACAAAACCAGCTGCTGACGCTGTGCGGCGGTGAAAATATCTTTGCCGCCAGCGCCGCGCCCTGGCCGCAGGTCAGCCGCGAGCAGGTGCTGGCGCGCCACCCCGATCTGATTGTTGTCCCTGGCGACAGCATCGCCGCAGCTCAGACTGCCCGCTTCTGGCAGCCGCAGCTTACGGCGCCGGTGGTGGCGATTCCTGAAGACTGGCTCAGTCGCCCTGGCCCGCGCAGCGTGCTGGCGGCAGAAAAACTCTGTCAGGCGCTACAGCCTGAAGCGCATTAACTAAAGATTTCACGATTTATACCGATAGAAGTTTTACCGAGCGGCCCAAAAATAAAGGCCGCCGGTTTTTCTGCGCGCTAAGCGCTTTTTACACCGGGAAACATCATGAAAGCCATTCTCTTTGCCTGCGGGCTATTGATGGCGGGAAGCGCCTGCGCGGCGACTATTTCCGGCAGCATAGACGTCAGGTTAACCATCTATCAGAAATGCCAGGTCGACGGGCAAACGCTCAGCCACAGTCAGCCCGCAATAAACTGCGGTCGGCAGCCATCCGCGCAGCCAAAAGTGACGTTGAGTACGCTACAAAAGGAAGCGAAAATCAGGCGGGAAACACGTTTGATTACCGTGGAATGGTAGGAAAAATCAACGTGCTTTACAGGGCGTAAAGCACGTTCTGCTGTCAGATACTGAAGGAAGAACCACAGCCGCAGGTGGTTTTTGCATTCGGGTTGGTCACGATAAAACGCGAACCTTCCAGGCCTTCGGTATAGTCCACCGCGCCACCCACCAGGTATTGCAGGCTCATCGGATCCACCACCAGCGAAACGCCCGCTTTCTCAATGGTCATATCGCCGTCGTTGATTTTATCATCGAAGGTGAAACCGTACTGGAAACCGCTGCAACCGCCGCCGGTAATATAAACCCGCAGTTTCAGATCAGGATTGTCTTCATCAGCAATCAGGGTTTTCACCTTACTGGCTGCCGCTTCGGTAAATTGCAGCGGCAGTGCTGCTACTTCATCACTCATTGAAACACTCCGCAATTAATCCGGCTGAGGCCAGAAATGGCCGCGCTTGTCAATATTATCCAATAGCATGGTGCAGCAATCAAGTATCGACCCTCGCACTCTGTGCCTTTTCCTGCTCCTGTTGCGCCTGTTGTTTTGCCAGCGTCCTGGCCAGCAGCGAGGAGTAGAGCGGCTTGCCGCCCAAAAACTGCGCCACCAGCGTAGCACCGAGGCAGGTGATAATCATCGGTAAAATAAGCTGATAATTGTCGGTCATTTCCAGCACCAATACGATACCGGTTAACGGCGCACGTACCGAGGCGGCAAACAGCGCGCCCATACCGGCAATGGCAAAGGTGCCGGGATCGAGGGTTAACGTCGGCAGCAGCGTGGCGCTGGCCATGCCGAAGGCGGTACCCAGCAGCGTCCCCAACGCCAGCATCGGCGCAAAGATACCGCCCGGCGCGCCCGAACTGAAACAGAGCAGCGTCGTCACCACGCGCGCAATAAAAATAAACAGCAGCACGCCTACGGTATAGTGACCGGCCGCCGCGATGGGAATCAAACTGAATCCGCCGCCTGCCGCCTCTGGCTCAATCACGGCGAGAATGCCGCACAGGCCGCCAAGCAGCGCGCCGATAATCAGCGCTTTTTTCATCACGCCGCCGTGCAGCCGCTGAAAAAAGTCCTGAGTAATAAAGATCAGCCGGTTAAACAGCACGCCGACAATACCAAACAGCATACCGAGCAGCAGATAGAGCCACAGCGTATTGATCGGCGCGCTGGCCAGCTTGCCGACGGCGATCACCGCATGTTCGCCGTTGAAATAACGAAACACGATGCTCGACATAATGACGCCGATAAATACCGCCTTGATGGAGATCAGGCTGTAGCGGAACTGCAAACGCATCTCTTCGATAATAAATAGAATGCCCGCTAAAGGCGCATTAAACGCGGCAGCAAGACCGGCGGCGGCCCCGGTCGCCAGCAGCGAATGACGCGCTTCGGCGCTGCGCATACGAAACAGATCCAGCACCATGCGTCCGACATTGCCGCCCAGCTGTACTGTGGGCCCTTCCCTTCCCAGCACCATTCCCGCGCCGAGCGTGCCCATGCCGCCGAGGAATTTCACCGGAATAACGCGCCACCAGCGTACCGGGCGCAGCTCTTCCAGCGCCCCTTCGATTTCTGGGATACCGGAGCCGCCAGCTTCCGGCGCGAAGCGACGCACCAGCCAGTAACCAAAGGCGGCCAGGACCGCAGACAATAAAAAGGCCAGCGGAAAAGCCAGCCATACATGATCGCCGGTGCTGGCAACCACGCCCAGGCGCCAGGCCTGCACCGCCGTTACCGCTTTCTCAAAGGCAACCCCAACCAGCCCGGCCAGCGTGCCGACGATACCTGCGACAATTAAAATCGCCACGGGCGTTTTATCACGCCGCAGCAGCATACGCAGGAAATCGGTACGACGCAGGGGAACCACATGCAGTTGTTCGGTGGAGGTGGGTGTTTGGTTCATAACGCTCACATCAGGAAATTAATGAGGTCCGTAATCATACGCCGCACCTGGCGCAGGGGCAAAAAATGTCATCCTGCGTAACCGGTCGCGTTCCGGCACGAGGTTAGCAAGGTGCGGCAAGGTCAGGCTCTTTGTTATCAATCTCTGCGCTGCGCCTTCAACGCACCCCGAAGTTCCCGTAGAATGGCCGGGTTTTCTTTCATTCAGGAGCCGATTCATGAGTAAGTCCGAAAACCTGTATCAACAGGCGCAGCGTTCCATTCCCGGCGGCGTGAACTCGCCGGTACGCGCCTTTACCGGCGTCGGCGGCGTCCCGTTATTTATTGAACGTGCCGATGGCGCCTGGCTGTACGATGCCGACGGCAAAGCCTATATCGATTATGTGGGTTCCTGGGGACCGATGGTGCTGGGCCATAATCACCCGGCGATCCGCAACGCGGTGATTGAAGCAGCCGAGCGCGGTTTAAGCTTTGGCGCGCCCACCGAGATGGAAGTGAAGATGGCAGAGCTGGTATGCGAGCTGGTGCCGTCAATGGAAATGGTGCGCATGGTTAACTCCGGCACCGAAGCCACCATGAGCGCCATTCGCCTGGCGCGCGGCTTCACCCAGCGCGATAAGATCATCAAATTTGAAGGCTGCTATCACGGCCATGCCGACTGCCTGCTGGTAAAAGCGGGTTCCGGCGCGCTCACGCTCGGTCAGCCAAACTCGCCCGGCGTTCCAGCCGATTTCGCGAAGCATACCCTGACCTGCACCTATAACGATCTGGCCTCCGTGCGCGCCGCGTTTGAACAATATCCGCATGAGATCGCCTGTATTATCGTCGAGCCGGTAGCCGGCAATATGAACTGCATTCCGCCACAGCCCGATTTCCTGCCGGGCCTGCGCGCGCTGTGCGACGAGTTTAATGCACTGCTGATTATCGATGAAGTGATGACCGGCTTCCGCGTCGCGCTGGGCGGCGCGCAGGCGCACTATGACGTCACGCCGGACCTGACCTGCCTCGGCAAAATCATCGGCGGCGGGATGCCGGTGGGCGCGTTTGGCGGACGCCGCGACGTGATGGACGCGCTGGCCCCGACCGGACCGGTTTACCAGGCGGGTACGCTCTCCGGCAACCCGATTGCCATGGCGGCCGGTTACGCCTGCCTGACCGCCATCGCGCAGCCCGGCACGCACGCCACGCTCACCGATCTGACCACCCAGCTGGCGCAGGGGCTACGTGCGGCGGCGCAGGCGGAAAATATTCCGCTGGTGGTTAACCACGTCGGCGGCATGTTCGGCCTGTTCTTTACCGATGCGCAGGAAGTGACCTGCTACGACGATGTCACGCGTTGCGATACCGAGCGCTTCAAGCGCTTCTTCCATATGATGCTGGAGGAAGGCGTTTACCTGGCGCCGTCGGCATTTGAGGCGGGCTTTATGTCGCTGGCGCACAGCGCTGAAGATATCCAGCGCACCGTGGATGCGGCGCGTCGCAGCTTTGCGCGTTTGTAAGGGTTTACCCCCCTGCGCAGCAAACGTAAACGGGCGCCCTGCGGCGCCCGTTGTTATTTCACTTTACGCAATAGCCAGACAAAATAAGGCGCGCCGATAAAGGTTGCCAGCAGTCCCGCCGGAATCTGGCTGGGAAACGCCGCCATTCTGCCGCACCAGTCGGCAACCACCATCAGGCCGCCGCCCATCAGTGCCGCAACCACCATCTGCGGCAGTGCCCTGCGAAATCCCATCATCCGTGCGATATGCGGCGCCATCAGGCCAATAAAGCTTAATGGTCCAATCGTCAGGGTTGCGGCAGCGGTCAGCGCGGCCGCCAGCAGCAACAGACTAAGACGTGCCGGTATCAGCGCTACGCCAATCGAACGCGCCGTGGCGCTACCCAGCGGCAAAATCGTCAGCCAGCGGCTGGCCAGCGGCGCAATCGCCACCAGCACCACCGCCACCGCCAGGGTGCGCAGCGCCTGCGGCGCATCCACGCCGTAGGTCGAACCAGAAACCCAGCTTAGCAGCTGCCCCATGCGCGGATCGCCGCTGGCTAACAGCATCGCCAGCAAAGTCGTAAAGGCGGTACTGAACGCGACCCCAGCCAGCAGCATACGCTCCGGTGAAAAGCCGCCGCGCGCGGCGATCAGCATAATCAGCAGCAGCGTCACCGCCGCGCCGAGGCTACCGGCAGGCAGCAGCCAGGCAAACGCGTCGCCCGGCACCAGAAACAGCATCAGCACCACGCCGCAGGCGGCACCAGAGCTAATGCCCAACACTTCCGGGCTGGCCATCGGATTGCCGGTCAGGCGCTGTATCAAACTGCCCGCCACGCCAAGCATCACGCCCGCCGCCAGCGCGGCAAACATGCGCGGCGCGCGCCACGGCTGCAGTTGATGCCAGAGATCGCCGCTCGCCCACTGCCAGCCGTGCGCATCGCGCCCCAGCGACAGCGCGGTAACCGCCAGCAGCAACAGTACGCCAAGCGCCGCCAGCGACCACAGCAACACATGCTGGCGCTCTGCCGGGACGCGATCGCCCAGGCTTTGCGGCGGCGGTACCGCGCCGGTGCGCAGACGCGGCAGCAGCCACAGTAAAATCGGCGCGCCAACCAGCGCCGTCAGGGTGCCGGTTGACACGTCAAGCCAGTTATCGCTCAGCCAAATTACACATTGATCCGCCAGCCAAAGCAGCAATGCGCCCAGCAGCGGAGCCAGCAACATGCGGCTCACCAGACGGCGTGCGCCAAGCAGTTTCGCCATCAGCGGTGAAAACAAAGCGATAAAGGCGACAATTCCCACGGCGTTCACCAACATGCCGCTCAGGAGAATACCCAACCCCAGCGCCGCCAGCCGCACCAGCGACAGCGCCATGCCCAGGTTTTTGGCTACGCCGTCATCCAGGCCCAACACTGTCAGCGGTCGCCGCAGCAGCAGCGCTAACACAAAGCCCAGCGCCAGACGCGGCAGAAGAAAGGTGACGTTGCTCCAGTCCTGCTGGTTTAATGAGCCGGTGCTCCACAAGAAGATGTTCTGTAGCTGATCGTGATTGAAAATGGCGAAGATCTGATTCACCGCGCCGCAATAGAGACTCATTACCAGTCCGGAGAGAATCAGCGTCACCGGCGACAGTCGTTTGCCCCAGGCGATGCCGAACACCAGCAGACCGATAATCACCGCGCCCGCCATCGCCGCGATCTGCTGTGTGAACATCCCGCCCGGCAATGCCCACAGCGTCGCAACCGTGATGCCCAACTGCGCGCCGCTGGCAACGCCAAGCGTGGTCGGCTCCGCCAGCGGATTGCGCAATACCTGCTGGAAAAGCACGCCGACCAGCCCCAGTCCCGCACCGGCCAGCAGCGCCACGGCCAGGCGCGGCAGCAGGCTAAAGTGAAACACCATCTGATCGATATTACCGCGATCCGGCTGCAGTAACGCGTTCAGCCACTGCTGCTGCGGCAGATGATGGGTAAAGTTCAGGCCGGTTAATGCCAGCGCGCCAAGAAACAGCGCGCTAATCAGCATGATCGGAAAAGCGTAACGTCTGCGCATCATGCCTCCAGTGCGTTATCAAGAACATGGCAAAACTGTATCGCAGAGAGCGTCGCGCCATAGAACCAGACGGTGGGCACGCGGGTAAAGCGCTGCTGACGCACAAACGGCAGCGACTGCCAAAGTTCGGTTGTTTCGATCTGCTGCATCAGCCTTTCGTCACCGTGGCTCAGACAAAGCACATCTGCATCATGGATAGCCGCCAGACGCTCAATGCCGATTATCGCGCTGCCCCAGAAGCTCGTTTCGCCCTGCCAGGCATTTTCCAGCCCCAGCAATTGCATCACCTCTAAAAACAGGCTGTTTTTACCAAACACAATGGCGTGGCCTTTATCAATTAGCGACATCAGCAGCAGCGGCTTCTTCGCGCGCGGTGCGAGGCGCGCGCGCGTATCGGCAATTAAGCTATCAAACATCTCAAGATGCGCCTGCGCCTGCGGCACTTTATCGATGCGCTGCGCCAGTTGGGTCAACGACTGACGTGCCGTCGTCAACGGTTTGCCTTCACCACTGTTAAAAGCGAATCCCTGACTGGGGGCGATACGCGCTAATCGCTCCGGCGAAGGGCCATAGCCGCTGGAGTAGAGGATCAGAGAGGGTTTAAGCTGCGTCAGCAGTTCGAGGTTGGGTTCGGTGCGTAGGCCAACGTCAATCACGCTGGCGGGCAGTTCAGGCTTGCTGACCCAGTCGCGATAGTTAAAAAGCTCAGCGGCACCCAGCGGCACGACGCCCAGCGCCATCATTAATTCGAGGGGCAACCATTCAAGGGCGATAATTCGCTGCGCATCGATGGTTTCGGCCCGCAGCGTTTGCTGCCAAAGCAGCGGAGAGAGCGCCATAGCGGCAAGCAGGCGACGACGTGTTATTGGCAACATAGCCACATCCTTGTCTCAGTAAACGAAGCTGACCGGCGCGCCGCCTTGCGGGTGCGGCAGAATGCCCATGGGAATGTTATAGATCCGCTCCAGCACCTCGCTGTGCATGATCTCTGCCGGTGCGCCTTGCGCGATCATCTCGCCGCCGCGTAGCGCGACCAGGGAATCGCAGTAGCGCGCCGCCATATTAATATCATGCAGCACGGCGATAACCGTCAGCCCACGCTGCTGGCTAAGACGCTGAATCAGCGCCAGCACCTCAACCTGATGGGCGATATCCAGCGCCGACGTCGGCTCATCCAGCAGCAGGCAGCGGCTGTTCTGCGCCACCAGCATCGCCAACCAGGCGCGCTGACGTTCGCCGCCGGAGAGGCTATCCACCAGCCGCTGCGCGAACGGTTTCAGCCCTACCAGCGCAATCGCCTCTTCCACGCGCTGACGATCTTCTTCGCCATAGCGGCCCAGCGCACCGTGCCACGGATAGCGCCCTACCGCCACCAGTTCGCGTACCGTCATGCCTTCCGCCGCGGGCAGATGCTGCGGTAAATAGGCGACCTGGCGGGCGAAGGCTTTGCTGTTCCATTCATCCAGCGGTTTATCATTTAGCAGCACGCGCCCTTCGCTGGCGGACTGATGGCGACCTAACATCTTCAGCAGGGTCGATTTGCCGGAGCCGTTATGACCGATAAGGCCGGTGACTTTACCGCTGGGGAAGGTAAGCGAGAGAGGATGCAGCAGCGTACGTCCGGGCACGCGAAAACTGACATGATCAAGCGTGAAGGTGGTTTCCTGTGACAGCTGATGTGACATGATTATCTTCAACGGTGGCGGGCGCGACTAAGGCCGCGCCCGGGTGAATGGAGTGATTTAGAAACGGAAGGTTGCGGTACCGACAATTTGGCGATCCGCGCCCCAGTAGCAGGCATGTTCGCGATAGCAGCTGGCGACATATTCCCGATCGAACAGGTTGTTGATATTGACGCCAACGGACGATCCCGGCAGGCCAAAGCGGGTCAGGTCATATTTAACCGCCGCATCAACCGTGGTATAGCTCGCTACCTTAAAGTTTTCGTTTCTCTTGTCGCCGTTAACTGCGAGATCGCGGTAAAGTCCCTTGCTCTCGCCGGTATAACGCACGCCTGCGCCGAGGGTTAAACCAGAAAGCGCCGTTTCGTTAAAGGTATAGTCGGCCCACAGGGAGGCCATCTGTTTCGGCGCCTGCACCGGTGTACGGCCTTTAAGCTGCGTATCATGCGTATATTCTGCGTCATTATAGGTATAGGACGCCGTCATATTGACGTTAGCGTTCAGCGCCGCTTTCGCTTCCAGCTCAAAACCACGCGAGCGAATTTCGCCGCCTTGGATGCTCCAGACCGTATTGTTCGGATCGGCTACCAGGTTTTTAGTTTTGGTCAGCTGATAGACCGCCCCCGTTACCGTCAGCGGGCGATCTTTCGGCACATATTTCACCCCGGCTTCATACTGTTTAGCGCGCGATGCGTCGAAAGGTTCGCCAGCGGCGGTGGTGCCGCTTGTCGGCAGGAACGACTCGCTATAGCTAAAGTAAGGCGCAACGCCGTTATCAAACAGATAGTTGACGCCGCCACGCCAGGTGAAGGCCTGATCGTGTTTTTCTACCGTAGTATTACCAGCGCGATCGTTGGCGGAGGTTTTAGCAAAATCGTAGCGTCCGCCTAAGGTTAATACCCAGCGGTTCCACTCCATCTGATCCTGCGTATAAAGGCCGGTTTGCTCCTGGCGGTTCAGATAGTTATAAGGATTAGCATAAGGCGACCAGCTGTTGTCGCTGTGATCGGGATTGAGGGCGTTAATCGGGCTGGCAGAGCCAAACTGCGCATCAATATCGTTACGGGTACGCTGGTAATCCACCCCGGCCAGCCAGGTATGGCTGACGTCGCCGGTGGCGAATTTGGCCTGCGCCTGCGTATCCACGGCAAAGGTGGTCAAATGCTCTTTTGAGAACGCCGCGCCGCGTTGGATATAGTTCGTTGCGGGGTCAAGGCCGTCGCCGTAAAGGCTGCGGTAGTCAGTATGCAAATCGGCATAACGCAGGTTTTGACGCACCGTCCAGGTATCATTGAAACCATGCTCGAAGTTGTAGCCGACCATTTTGGTATTGCGCGAAATTTTATTGCCGCTTCCGCCTTCGTCAAAGTTAGTAGGCAGCTTATGCTCATTACCGTTGGCATCAACAATCGGCACAACGGTGCCCTGACGCGGCAGCCAGCCGTAATAGCCAGTCTCCGGCTCATTCTGGAACAGGGTGATTAAGTCGAAGCGGGTTTGATTATCGGGACGCCAGCTAAAGGAAGGCGCGATAGTATAACGCTTTTCTTTATTCAACTCCTGCTGCGCATCCTGGCTGCGTGCCAGGCCGGTCAGGCGATAGCTGTAAACGCCGTTATCATCCAGTGAATCGGAAAAATCGAACCCGGTCGCGAACAGGTTGTCGCTGCCCATTCTGAACTGCACTTCACGCAGCGGTTCTACAGTGGGTCGCTTGCTGACCATGGCGACAACGCCGCCCGGATTGCTTTTGCCATAAAGAACGGAAACCGGACCGCGTAACAGCTCCGCGCGCTCCAGGAAATAGGGATCGATGGCGAACTCAGAATAGTTGTCGCCCTGTAATTTCAATCCATCGAGATACTGGTTGGTGTTGGTTTCGCTAAAACCGCGAATCGACAGCGCGTCAATGACGTCAGAGCTGCCACGGTTATTGGTCAAAACGCCAGGCGCGTAATTGAAGGCACCTTTAACGGACGTGACGCCGTGCATTTCCATTTCCTGCTGCGTCACCACCGAAATCGACTGCGGATTCTTTTCAATCGGCGTATCGGTTTTGGTGCCGGTTGCGCTGTGCTTCGCGGCGATGGTGGGTGCCGGCCCCCAGGCGCTTTCCTGCGGCACATCGGCAGACGCATCAACCACCAGCGTCTCTTCTGCCGCAAAAGAAGCGCTTCCACCCATCAGGGTTAACGCCACCAGCACCGCCAGCGGACGCTTTACTAAGCCCGTTGCAACGGATGCAGCAAAAATTTTACTACGCGCATTTGCCATTATGTTTTCTCTGAGTGGAATATAGGAAATCGATGAAAACGAAACGCAAACGATAATTATTCGTATGCTTATTGTTGTGGTTGGATAATATGCGAAACAAAGTCAGATCTGCAAGCGGTAATGCGCGCGTGCAAAGGCGATACCGACCAGCTTTAGAACGGTCGTTTGATGACTATGCGAGAGATCAAAAAACGGGCGCATCCTGTGCGCCCGTTGCAATCTATCCCGCTTTGCGGTTTGTCCTGTGGTTATTACGTATGCACGAAGGTAAGACGGCTCAGGTTGATGCTTTGCCGCCTTGAGCTTTATTACCGGTCCGTTTTGCTGGTACGGAACACCGATATTACTTCACGCAAGGTTCTTGCGCGCTCAGCCAGCGAGCCGGAGGCCGCCGCCGATTGCTCGACCAGCGCGGCGTTCTGCTGCGTTGAGCTGTCCATTTGATTAACCGCGATGCTGATTTGCGAAATCCCGGCGCTTTGCTCAACAGAAGAAGAGGAAATATCTTTCACCAGCTGCGCGGTCTGTTCGATAGAGGTGACGCTCTGATTCACTTTCTTCCTGGCATCCTGCACCATATTAATGCCCTGCATGGAATGCACCACCGACTGTTCGATCAGCTGTTTAATTTCGCGTGCCGCCGTGGCGGAACGCTGCGCCAGCGCCCGCACTTCAGCGGCCACCACGGCAAACCCTTTGCCATGTTCGCCTGCACGTGCCGCTTCCACCGCCGCATTCAGCGCCAGAATATTGGTCTGGAAAGAGATGCCATCAATCACCCCAATAATTTCCTGAATCTGCCCGGCGCTGTTGTTGATCTGCTCCATAGAGGCTTTAACCGACTCCATCGCTTCGCCGCCGCTTAATGCGGCTGCGGTCGCCTCCTGCGCCATTTCAGCAGCATGACGCGTGTTATCGGCATTCTGCCCAATAATTGAGTTCAGCTGTTCCATGCTGGCCGCGGTTTCGGCAAGAGAGGCTGCCTGGCTTTCCGTCCGCCCGGAAAGGTTCTGGTTGCCGCTGGCGATCTCTTCAGAAGATCGGGCGATAACATCTGAACTTTCCTGAATAGAAAAAACCAGGCTCGACAGACGATGGGTCATTTCACTTAATGAACGCAGCAGGGAAGCCGTTTCATTATTTCCTTCAACCTGAATCGAGTGGGTTAAATCACCGCTGGCAACCTTCTGAGCAATGCTGGTCGCCTCATTAAGCGGTCGGGTCACCGTTTTCACAATAAAGATGGTAAAGATCACCATCAACAGCGCCAGTACAATCAGCGAAGACAATAACCATACCTGGGAAAAACGTTTGTCTCCCGCCTGCTCTTCCAGCAGTTGCGAAAGTTCGTCTGCTGCGGTATTTGCCAGCCTTTCATATTTATTTAAAACGGTATTAAAGCGTTGCTTATAGTCACTTTCGCTGAGTTTAATCGCCTTGCGATGAGTAAATATATTATCTGCAACCTCCAGCGCCGCCGTTGTCTCTTTCCAAACTTGTTCAACCGGCTGAGCCAGTTTTATTTTTAATTTATCGTTCAGAACAAAAGCTTTATCAAAATATTTATGAAATACATCCAGCGATCTTTTTGCCTGTTCTATATGGTAAGTAATACGGACATAGTCCGCCTCTTTCTTCACATTATTGGTGGCTAAAAACTCTGCCCCGCTGCCCCGTACCTGCGCCAGAGCGGTCATCATTTCCGGCACCCGGGTAAAGGTACTCAGCATAAGCTGATAACTATCCAAATCCGCATCCAGCGACAGCTGGAAGAAATCAAGCACATCCACCGTGACATCCAGCAAGGAAGCCAATAGATGTTCATGGCTTAAGTTATTTTCCGCCAGGGTAAATTCCGCATCGTTCAAATTGCGCTTCAGCTCAGTCCATAAACTTATTGTGCTCTGCATTTTCTTTAGCGCAAATTTGGCTTTAATGCTGGTCAGCGTATTAAGCAGAGCGCTCTGTAACTTCTCTGTTTCGCTGATGGTGGCTGTCAGGGCTAACGAGGTGCTTTTTTGCTGAGAGATAACCGCATGACTTTCATTCCAGTGGCGCTGATAGAGATTGAGCAAGGTTAATAACTCTTTTTCCACCACCACGCCTTTAATTTCATGATGCTTTACTTCAATAGACTCATTACCCTGATTAAGTAATAAAGCGGTGGGTAAAACGAAAAGCACCAGGGCGAAAATGCCCAGCATCCCTAACTTTGCCGATAAATTCATATTTTTTAATAAATTGCCCACAGTAAATTCCTTTTCATTAAGAAAGGCAGATGCCTTCCGCTTCTGCTGGCCAAGAACTATAACTTTAATTAAATAACATTAAGCGATATGGAAATTTCTGAAAATAAACTGGTAAAAGAAAAGAATCAATAACGGAGATAATGCTTCCGCCTTTAACGGAACAGTTATTGCCCGAAGAAAATAACACAGCCATTTATCATAAATCAATCGAGAAACAATCGCTTTATTTGTATAAAAGCCAACAAAAAAAGTTCTTAAGCAGGCTGGATTTCTTAAATCAAACCTAAGGCATTGTCTGAACGCGTGACGATATTAACCGCTCGTGGACGCCGGGAAAAATGAGCCATAAAAAAACGGGCGCTCCCGCAGGAACGCCCGTTCTGTTTGCTCAGCAATGCTGTTTAATTACCGCCAAACATATCTTTAATCCAACCGGCAACGCCATCGCTATCCTGCTTTTGCTGCGGTTGCTGTTGCTGTTGTTGTTGTTGCTGATCCATTTGCTGCTGCATCTGTTGCTGCTGCAATTGCTGCTGTTGCATCTGCTGTTGGCAAAGTGCAGTAGCATCAGTGCTCCAAACCGGCAGCGTACGCCAGTTGCTACCGGCGTCACAGACAAAGTTGCCATCAGCGTCAACGGCCATCGAAGCGATATCTTCCGGCGGCGTCAGCACCAGCGGCATCGGCGCCTGGTTATCCAGATAGCGACGATAGAGCTGCATCGCGCCAGAAGAACCATAAAGCTTCGTTGGCTGGTTATTGTCGCGTCCTACCCAGGTGATCGCCACTTCTTTGCCATCCACACCGGCAAACCAGCTATCAACCTGGTTATTAGTGGTACCGGTTTTCCCGGCGAGATGCGCATTTGGATAGCGGGCGCCCAGCGCGTGCGCAGTACCACGCGCCGCCACCTGCTGCATGGTATACAGCGTCAGATAGGCGGCCTGCGCCGGTTCAACGCGCTCCGCCTGCGGGAAGCTTTGATAAAGTACGCTGCCATCTTCGGCAATCACCGAGCGTACCGCGGAGAGCAGCGCGCGGTTACCGCCGCTGGCGATCGACTGAAACGCCTGCGCAACCTCAATCGGCGTCAGGTTCAGCGCGCCCAGCAGCATAGCTGGCACCGGATGCAGCTGATCTTTCGGCAGCCCCAGTTTGACCCAGGTATTCACCACGCTATCCAGCCCCAGCGTCATCCCCAGGTTTACCGTCGGCACGTTCATCGAGTGCGTCAGCGCATCCACCAGCATCACTTTACCGCTGAAGCGGCGGTCATCATTCTGCGGTTTCCATACCTGGCCGTTGGGCTGTTTAAGCGCAATCGGCTCATCGGCGATCCAGGTATTCAGACGGTAGGTATCCGGTTGCGACAGCGCCGTCAAATAGGTTGCTGGTTTAGCCAGCGAGCCGATTGAACGACGCGCCTGCATAGCGCGGTTATAGCCAGCAAACTGCGGATCCGCCCCGCCGACCATCGCCCGCACTTCGCCGCTAAAGCGATCGACAATCACCATCGCGGTTTCCAGATCTTTCAGGCCGCGCTGTTTTTTCAGCGCCGGAATGCCCTCTTCCACCGCTTTTTCCGCCGCGTCCTGCGACACCGGATCGAGCGTGGTGAAAATTTTCACGCCGGAGAGATCTTTTACCTTATCGCCCAGCTTAGCATGCAGCTCGTCGCGCACCATCTGCATAAAGGCGGGCTGCGGTGTGATGACGCCGCCTTTTGGCTGCACGCCAAGCGGTCGGGCGCTGAGCATGTCATACAGTTCCTGATCGATCACCTTCTGCTGTTGCAGCAGACGCAGCACCAGATTACGCCGCTCCAGCGCCAGCTTCGGATTACGCCACGGGTTATACAGCGATGCGCCTTTCACCATGCCCACCAGCAGCGCCTGCTGATCAAGGCTCAGCTCATCAACCGGACGGCCAAAGTAATAGAGGCTGGCCAGCGGGAAGCCGCGAATCTGATCGTTACCGGCCTGACCGAGATAGACCTCGTTCAGATAGAGTTCCAGGATGCGATCTTTGCTGTAACGCGCATCCATAATCAGCGCCATATAGGCTTCATTGGCTTTACGCCACAGGGAGCGTTTGTTGGTGAGGAACAGGTTCTTCACCAGCTGCTGGGTCAGCGTACTGCCGCCCTGCACGGCCCGTCCGGCGGTGATATTCGCCAGGAACGCACGCCCGATGGAATAAAAACTGATGCCGTCATGCTCATAGAAATGGCGGTCTTCGGTGGCGATCAGCGTATCGACCAGCAAATCGGGAAAACCGGCGCGCGGCACAAACAGGCGCTGCTCGCCGTTAGGCGATTGCAGCATGGTAATCAGGCGCGGATCGAGCCGGAAGAAGCCGAAGTCGCGTCCGCTATCAAGGTTTTTAATTTCGCTCAGCGAATCGTTGCTGAACATCAGCCGCGCGCGGATTTGCCCCTCTTTACTGTCGGGGAAATCAAACGGACGGCGGATCATTTCGATGCTGTTGCCCTGCACGGTAAATTCACCGGGCCGCGTCATGCGCGTAACCTGGCGATACTGCGTCCCTTCCAGCAGCGCGATCATCTCTTTTTTATTAAAAGCCATGCCCGGCTCAAGGTTGACCATGCGACCATAAACCGCCGCTGGCAACTGCCAGACTTTGCCATCGATACGGCTGCGGATTTGTGAATCGAGGTAAACGCCATAGGCCACCATCACCACAACAAAAATGATAAACAGCTTAATGAACCATCCCAGCCATTTTCTTTTTTTGCTGCGCGCTGGCCGCCCTTTTCCTTTACGTGGCACCGCTCTTTCCTCCTGGTCACCCTGCTGTTCGTCGTTATATTCTTCCCGGCGCCGTCCCGGTCCACCCGATTGACGCGGCGGCTTCGGCTGTTTCCCTTTGCGCCCGATAGGTTCGCGATCGTTCCCAGACATTTATTTCGTTTCTCCAGGTTTTTGGCCGGCTACTCTGTTCTGACTGCTCGGTTTCGAAAAGCAGAACCCTCTGAAAGCGGTGCGGTCTTGCTACTGCGGCGCAGCATATTTTTTCGTGCGGCGCGTAGGCAACGCGCTGGCCGGATTGTCAGGCCAGGCATGTTTGGGGTAGCGTCCCTTCATCTCTTTCTGTACGTCCAGGTACGCGCCTTGCCAGAAGGCGGCGAGATCGCGGGTGATCTGCAATGGCCGCTGCGCGGGCGATAACAGCTCCAGCACCAGCGCCACGCGCCCTTCCGCAATCGTCGGATTTTGCGCCTCGCCGAACATTTCCTGCAGGCGCACCGCCAGCGCGGGCGGCTTCTCGCTATCGTAGCGAATCGGCAGACGACTGCCGGTCGGCACAGTGTAATGAG
Source organism: Mixta sp. BE291 (assembly GCF_031457955.1). Taxonomy (NCBI): domain Bacteria; kingdom Pseudomonadati; phylum Pseudomonadota; class Gammaproteobacteria; order Enterobacterales; family Erwiniaceae; genus Mixta; species Mixta sp. BE291. The sequence continues at coordinate 60,196 of NZ_JAVDXN010000003.1, forward strand.
TTGGTAACGCACTATCCAGCCGCTGGCGCTGTGACCATGTGAGCAAATGTAATAATGCGCCGCTCAGGCTCACCTGACGCAGTCCTTTTATATCGCGCACGCTGCCGATCGCTGGCAGCAGCCAGCTCTCCAGCGTGGCGAGCAGCGCCTCATCATCCATTGCGGGCCACGTCTCTTCCGGCAGCCACTGCACGGCGCACTGCAGACGCAGCCGCAGCTGCTGCGCTTCCGGCGTCCAGTTGAGCACATCCAGCCCTTTTTCGCGGATCCAGCGCAGCATCGCCGGATGCAGCACCTCGGCGTCAGGCTTGGCCAGCGGCTGCGATTTCAGCGCCAGCACGCCGATTTTATCGCGCTGCCAGGCACGCAGCGTGGCTTTTTCCTCTTCCCATTCGATATCGGTTTCGCTACGAATCAGATCGGGGCAGTCGCGCTGAATCGCATTAATATCCACCGGCAGCGCCAGCAGAATACGCGCTTCCGCCTGCGCGTCGCTCTGTAGCAGCTGCGGCGCGATTAACCATTCATGGCGCGTCAAACCCTCTTCATGATCGAGCATGGCGCCAGGGCCACCCGCCAGCTGATAGCGTCCGCTTGCGCCGCGCCGACGCGCCAGACGATCGGGAAAAGCCTGCGCCAGTAGCCGGGGCGCCAGCGCAACGTCCGGTTGACCACCCGCGCCGTTCAGCCGCTTTTGTAACTGACGGGCGCGCTGTTGCCAGCCTGGATGCGGGGTAAACAGATGATCAAGCAGGTTACGGCTGCCCTGACGCGGCGGCTCCTCAAGAATAGCCACCAGCCGGGCGGCGGTGGCCTGCGCATCCCGATCGCGGGCGGCGGTTAACAAGGCAGCCAGGCGTGGCTCGCTGCCCAGCTTCGCCATGGCGCGCCCCTGCGCCGTTAGCTGATGGTTGTCGCCCAGCGCGCCGAGCATCCGCAGCAATTTTTGGGCTGCCAGCAGCGCAGGCGCGGGCGGCGTATCGATCCAGTTCAGCTGCGTAACATCATGGCAGCCCCATTGCAGCAGATCGAGCCACAGCGCGCTGAGATCGCTCTGTAAAATCTCCGGCTCGCTCTGGGCGGCGGCGCGTTCTGCCTGCTCGCGGCCGATCAAATGTAAACAGATGCCGGGTGACAGACGTCCGGCACGACCGGCACGCTGCGTCATGGACGCCTGACTGATACGCTGGGTTTGCAGCCGCGTAATCCCGCTGCGCGCATCGAAACGCGCCGAGCGCTCCAGCGCGCTGTCCACCACCAGACAAATACCGTCAATGGTTAAGCTGGTTTCGGCGATGTTGGTCGCCAGCACCACTTTGCGTTTTCCCGGCGGCGCAGGCAGAATCGCCCGCCGCTGCGCCGCCAGCGGCAGCGCCCCATACAGCGGACACAGTTCAATATCACTGCCGACGCGCTGCGCCAGCTGGTTTTTTACCCGTTCAATTTCGCCCACGCCGGGTAAAAACAGCAGCAGCGAACCGCTCTCTTCGCGCAGCAGCTGAGCCACTTCACGCGCGACCGCTTCATCAAACGGCAGCTGCGACGGCAGGCTGGCATAGCGCCGTTCCACCGGAAAACTGCGCCCTTCCGACACAATCAGCGGAGCAGCGGGTAACCGTGTGCTTAAGCGGGCGTTGTCCAGCGTCGCGGACATAATTAACAGCCGCAGATCGTCACGCAGCCCCTGCTGCACATCCAGCAGCAGCGCCAGCGCCAGATCGGCCTGTAAGCTACGTTCATGAAATTCATCCAGGATAACCAGCCCAACGCCATCCAGCATCGGATCCTGTTGCAGCATACGCGTCAGAATGCCTTCGGTGACCACTTCCAGCCGGGTGGCAGGCCCAACGCGGCTGTCGGCGCGCATGCGATAACCCACGGTGGCGCCCGGCTCTTCTCCCAGCTGTTCCGCCAGCCGCTGCGCAACGTTGCGCGCCGCCAGACGACGCGGCTCCAGCATGATAATACGGCCGGCAATCTCGCCCTGCTGTAACAGCTGCAGCGGCAGCCAGGTGGATTTACCCGCGCCGGTTGGCGCAGCCAGCAATACCTGCGGCGCCTGTTTTAACGCCGCCAGCACCTCTGGCAGCACGGCGCTTACCGGTAATTCACTCAAACGAAACTCCGTCCAGCATTGGTCTTATGATGGTGCGCATTGTAGCATTCCTCTGTGTTGTTTACCGGAGAGTGTTATGAGCGCAGGTCGTCTCTTTTTTGGCATCGGATTACCGCAGCCGTTGCAACAGCAGCTGGTTCGCTGGCGCGCCGAACAGTTCCCCGAGGAGGCGGGTCGCCCGGTAGTGGCTGCCAGCCTGCATATTACGCTGGCGTTCCTTGGCGAAATCAGCGCGGAAAAAGCGCAGGGACTGCAACAGCTGGCGGGGCGCATTCGGCAGCCCGCGTTTACTCTGCATCTGGATGATGCCGGACACTGGCCGCGCCCCGGCGTGGTCTGGCTTGGCTGTCGCCAGGCGCCGCGCGGGCTGCTGCAGCTGGCAGAGATGCTACGCGCGCAGGCGGCACGCAGCGGGTGTTATCAAAGTCCGCAGCCGTTTCACCCGCACATTACGCTGCTGCGCAACGCAACGCGTCCGGTGGCCCTGCCGCCGCGTAATTTCCACTGGCAGTTTATGGTCGATCATTTTTCTTTATACCAGTCGGTTTTTGCGCAGGGGCGAACCCGTTATCGCGTGCTGCAAAGCTGGCCGCTGCAGGAGTCAGTATGAATTTTCACCCGGCATTGCGCCCGGCGCGTTTGATAAGCCGCTATAAACGTTTTCTTGCGGATGTCGTCACACCGGAAGGCGAGGCACTAACGATACACTGCGCCAATACCGGCGCGATGACCGGCTGCGCCACGCCTGGCGATACCGTCTGGTACTCCACCTCTTCCAGCCTGACGCGCAAATATCCGCACAGCTGGGAGCTAACCGAAACGCAAACCGGTCATATGATCTGCGTGAATACGCTGCGCGCCAATCAGCTGGTACGCGAAGCGCTGGCAGAAGAGAAAATTGCGGAATTATCCGGTTATCCGCAACAGCGGGCTGAGGTGAAATATGGCGCAGAAGGTAGCCGAATCGATTTTCTGCTACAGGCGCACAACAGGCCTGAGTGCTATATTGAAGTGAAATCCGTAACGCTGTTACAGCAGGGTAAAGGGTACTTTCCGGATGCGGTGACCGTGCGCGGCCAAAAGCACCTGCGCGAACTGGCCAGCATCGCCCAACGGGGCGAGCGCGCGGTTATGTTATTTACTGTTTTGCACTCGGGGATTGAGGACGTTGCCCCCGCGCGTCATATTGATGCACGTTACGCAGAACAACTGGCACAGGCACAACAGAGCGGAGTGGAAATCCTCTGTTATAAGGCGCAATTGTCACCGGTGGGCATGTGGCTGGATCGGCGGATAAGCCTGGCGTTGTAATATTTAGTGCGAATTACTGTGGTAGAAAGTAACGTTGCGCTAAATACGCTTTTCCTCACAGGCTTGTCAAGGCATGTTCAGGAATAATTGCCAACCTTGACTGCTTCTGTTATTTATAGCGGCCTGTTTTTTTCCCCTTTGGGGATCGATAGTGCGTGTTATCCAGGAGAAACAACATGCAAGAAGGGCAAAACCGTAAAACATCGTCCCTGAGTATTCTCGCCATCGCTGGGGTGGAGCCGTATCAGGAGAAGCCGGGCGAAGAGTATATGAACGAAGCCCAGCTGACTCACTTCAGGAAAATCCTTGAAGCGTGGCGTAATCAACTCAGGGATGAAGTCGATCGTACGGTATCTCATATGCAGGACGAAGCAGCTAACTTCCCCGATCCGGTCGACCGTGCCGCTCAGGAAGAAGAGTTCAGCCTTGAACTGCGCAACCGCGATCGCGAGCGTAAACTGATTAAAAAGATCGAGAAGACCCTGAAAAAGGTGGAAGACGACGATTTCGGCTACTGTGAATCCTGTGGCGTTGAAATCGGTATTCGCCGCCTTGAAGCGCGTCCGACCGCCGATCTTTGCATCGACTGTAAAACGCTGGCGGAAATTCGCGAAAAACAAATGGCCGGTTAACGGTACGTAAAAAGCAGTGCGTGCGGGATATTTGTCCCGCCTCACTGCTGTTACGTAAAAGCGGTTATGTCAATTCCCTGCACAGGACGTTTTGCTCCTTCCCCTTCTGGTGAACTTCACTTCGGCTCGCTTATTGCCGCGCTTGGCAGCTATCTGCACGCCCGTGCGCAGGGCGGCCGCTGGCTGGTACGCATTGAAGATATCGATCCGCCGCGTGAAGTGCCCGGCGCTGCCAGCGCGATCCTGCGCCAGCTGGAACAGTATGGCCTGCACTGGGATGGCGAGGTGGTTTGGCAATCGCAGCGGCATCAGGCCTACCGTGACGCGCTGGAGTGGCTGCGTCAACATCGGCAGAGCTACTACTGCACCTGTACCCGCAGCCGTATTCAACAGATTGGCGGCTTTTACGACGGGCACTGCCGCGATCGGCAACGGGGGCCGCAGCAGGCGGCGTTACGGCTGCGTCAGCGGCAGCCGGTCTATCAGTTTCAGGATTTGCTGCGCGGCGAAGTGCGCGTGGATGCCGCGCTGGCGGAAGAAGATTTTATTATTCACCGCCGCGACGGGCTGTTTGCCTATAACCTGGCGGTGGTGGTGGACGATCATTTCCAGGGCGTGACGGAAATCGTACGCGGCGCGGATCTGATTGCGCCAACGGTGCGGCAAATTGCGCTCTGGCGTCAGCTGGGCTGGCAGGAGCCAGCCTACCTGCATCTGCCGCTGGTGCTGAATCATGACGGCAATAAGCTGTCGAAACAGAACCATGCGCCCGCCCTGCCACAGGGCGATCCCCGTCCGGTACTGGTAAAAGCGCTGCGTTTTCTGGGGCAACGTACGCCGGAAAACGCGCAGGATATAACAACAACGCAGCTGTTAACGCAGGCCGTTGCGCAGTGGGATTTGGCAAAAGTGCCGCGTAATGACGCGCTGGACGCCATTGAACCGACAACACCATTCTCAAATGGTTCGCAACAGGCTATGATTAGCCGCTGATTTTACCACCGAATTATCGTCATTATCGAGGTGTCCTATTTTTACCCGAGTAGCTAATTTTTGCCGTAAAGTTCTGAGTCGTGAAGAGACGGCACTGGCAGAGGTTGAGGAAGACGAACTGCAGATGACCGTCATCCCTCGTGAAAGTCACAACATCTCGCGCAAAGACATTAGCGAAAACGCTCTGAAAGTCCTTTATCGCCTGAACAAAGCGGGCTATGAGGCCTATCTGGTGGGTGGTGGTGTCCGTGACCTGCTGCTGGGTAAAGCGCCGAAAGATTTTGATGTGACCACCAACGCCACGCCGGAACAGATGCGTAAGCTGTTCCGCAACTGTCGTCTGGTGGGTCGTCGCTTTCGCCTGGCGCATGTGATGTTTGGTCCTGAAGTGATCGAAGTCGCCACGTTCCGTGGTCATCATCAGGCGGAAGAAGACAGCAACGCCCAGCGCGGCGAAAACGGCATGCTGCTGCGCGACAACATTTTCGGCACCATTGAAGATGATGCCCAGCGTCGCGACTTAACCATCAACAGCCTTTACTACAGCGTGGCTGATTTTAGCGTGCGCGATTATGTCGGCGGCCTGCAGGATCTCCAGCAGGGCATTATCCGTCTGATTGGCGATCCTGAGACGCGCTATCGTGAGGATCCGGTCAGGATGCTGCGCGTGGCGCGCTTTGCCGCCAAGCTGGATATGACCATTGCGGACACCACCGCCGAGCCGATCCCGCGTCTTGCCACGCTGCTGAACGATATTCCTCCGGCGCGTCTGTTTGAGGAAGCGCTGAAGCTGTTGCAGGCGGGCTACGGTTACAAAACCTATCTGCTGCTGCGCGAATATCAGCTGTTCCAGCCGCTGTTCCCGATTCTGAGCCGCGGCTTTACCGAGCATAGCGACAGCCAGATGGAGCGGATGCTGGCGCAGGTATTGAAAAATACCGATACGCGCATTCATAACCAGATGCGCGTGAACCCGGCCTTCCTGTTTGCTGCGATGTTCTGGTATCCGCAGCTGGAAAATGCGCAGCGTATCGCGCAGGAAAGCGGGCTGGCCTATTACGATGCGTTTGCGCTGGCGATGAATGACGTGCTGGATGAAGCGTGCCGTTCGCTGGCGATCCCGAAACGTATCACCACGCTGGTGCGCGATATCTGGCAGCTACAGTTGCGTATGTCGCGTCGTCACGGCAAACGCGCCATTAAGCTGATGGAGCATCCTAAGTTCCGCGCCGCTTACGACCTGCTGGCGCTGCGCGCTGAAGTGGAAAACAACGCTGAGCTACAGCGCCTGGCGAACTGGTGGGGTGAATTCCAGGCCGCCGCGCCGCCGCAGCAGAACCATATGCTGAAAAACCTCGGCGACGAACCGACGCCGCGTCGCCGTCCGCGTCGTCCGCGCAAGCGCCCTGCCGCTCCGCGCCGCGACAACAACAGCAACGCATGATCCGCGTCTACCTCGCCTTAGGCAGTAACCTGGCCGATCCGCTGCATCAGGTGCGTAACGCACTTGATGCGCTTGCGGCCATTCCCCACACGCAGCGGGCGGCGGTCTCCTCTTTTTATCGTACGCCGCCCTACGGCCCGCCCGATCAGCCGGACTATCTTAATGCCGCCGTGGCGCTCGATACCCAGCTGTCGCCGGAAGCGTTGCTCGATCATACGCAGCGCATTGAACTGGAACAAGGGCGGGTGCGCAAAGCGGAGCGCTGGGGACCACGCACGCTGGATCTGGATATTTTACTGTTTGGCGATCGGGTGCTGAATACGCCGCGCCTGACGGTGCCGCATTACGATATGCATAACCGCGCGTTTATGCTGGTGCCGCTGCTGGAAATCGCTCCGCAGGCCCGGCTGCCTGACGGCCGCGCGCTGGCCGCGATTGCCGCCGAACTGGACAGCAGCGCCATCCTTCCCTGGTAACCGCACACCTGTTTCATCCGGCGTGCTTGCCGCGACGATAAGCCATTCCTCTCTCTGCGCCAATCATTTACACTGCGCCAACCAGAACGTTGACGTTGAGAATGTCATGAAACCAACCACCATTTCGCACCTGCGCCAGCTAAAACAGGCAGGGAAAAAGTTCGCCTCCATTACCGCCTATGACTTCAGCTTTGCCCGGCTTTTCGCCGACGAAGGCATGAAGGTCATGCTGGTTGGCGACTCGCTGGGCATGACGGTACAGGGACACGAATCCACGCTGCCAGTGACGATAGACGACATCGCCTACCACACCGCGGCGGTACGCCGTGGCGCGCCGCTCTGCCTGCTGCTCGCCGATCTGCCGTTTATGAGTTACGCCACGCCGCAGCAGGCGTGCGAAAATGCGGGTCAGCTGATGCGTGCCGGTGCCAATATGGTGAAGCTGGAAGGCGGCGCCTGGCTGGCGGAAACCGTGCGTATGCTAACGGATCGCGCGGTGCCGGTGTGCGGACATTTGGGCTTAACGCCACAGTCGGTGAATATCTTTGGCGGTTATAAAGTGCAGGGCCGCGACAGCGAAGCCGCAGACCGTCTGCTTGCCGACGCGCAGGCGCTGGAAGCGGCCGGCGCCCAGCTGATGGTGCTGGAGTGCGTGCCGGTGGCGCTGGCGCAGCGCGTGACCCAGGCGCTGAGCATTCCGGTTATCGGCATCGGTGCCGGTAATGTTACCGATGGGCAAATCCTGGTGATGCATGACGCATTGGGTATTACCGGCGGACATATTCCCAAATTTGCTAAAAATTTCCTGGCCGAAACCGGTGATATTCGCGCCGCCGTGCGCCAGTATATTCAGGAAGTGGAAGAGGCAAGCTATCCCGCCGTTGAGCACAGTTTCCAGTGAACAGGAGAAAGTCCGTGTTGATTATCGAAACGTTGCCGATGCTGCGCCGTGAAATCAGGCGCTGGCGTCAGGAAGGCAAACGCATTGCGCTGGTGCCGACCATGGGCAACCTGCATGAAGGCCATATGACGCTGGTGGACGAAGCGCGGGCGCGCGCCGACATCGTGGTGGCGAGCATTTTTGTTAACCCGATGCAGTTCGATCGTGCCGAGGATCTGGCGCGCTATCCGCGTACGTTGCAGGAAGATTGTGAAAAGCTGAACCGCGCGCGCGTTGATTTGGTCTTTGCCCCGGCGCCCGCCGATGTCTATCCCAAAGGGCTGGATACGCAGACGTTTGTTGAGGTGCCGGGCCTCTCTGACCTGCTGGAGGGTGCCAGCCGCCCCGGCCATTTTCGCGGTGTTTCAACCATTGTCAGCAAGCTGTTTAACCTGGTGCAGCCCGATCTCGCCTGCTTCGGCGAAAAGGATTATCAGCAGCTGGCGCTGATCCGCAAGATGGTGGCGGATATGGGTTACGATATTGAGATTGTCGGCGTGCCGACGGTGCGGGCAAAAGATGGTCTGGCGCTGAGTTCGCGTAACGGCTATCTCACTGCCGACGAGCGCAAGCTGGCGCCGTCGCTCAGCCAGGTGATGAACGCAATGGCGAATAAAATGGCCAACGGCGAGCGCCACGTCGAAGAGATTATCGAAAGCGCCGAAGCGGAACTGCGCGATAAAGGATTCACGCCGGACGGGCTGGCAATCTGTGATGCAGAAACGCTGTTGCCGCTCAATGTCGAGAGCAAACGCGCGGTTATTTTAATGGCCGCATGGCTGGGCAAAGCCCGCCTAATCGATAATCAGACGGTGGATTTGACCCAGTAGACAAGCGTCGGTAATCCATGAATACTGTCGCTCATCTTTTGATTCGTTGCAGAACAAGGTAACAAAGATATGGTACGCACCATGCTGCAAGGCAAGCTGCATCGGGTGAAGGTCACTCAGGCTGACTTGCATTACGAAGGTTCCTGCGCCATTGACCAGGACTTTCTCGACGCTTCCGGCATTCTTCAGTACGAAGCGATCGATATTTATAACGTCACCAACGGCCAGCGTTTCTCTACTTACGCTATCGCCGCTGAGCGTGGCTCGAAAATCATCTCCGTTAATGGCGCGGCGGCCCGCTGCGCCTGCGAAGGCGATATTTTGATTATCTGCTCATATGTACAGATGCCGGATGAAGAAGCGCGCCAGTGGCAGCCGAAAGTGGCCTATTTTGAAGGCGACAATCAAATGAAGCGTCTGGCGAAAGCCGTACCGGTGCAGGTTGCCTGACTAAACGAGCGGGGCCTCTGCCCCGCTCGTTGTTGGCTTAGCTTAAATCGTGTAACGCTTTACCATTGGGCGGCATCAGGCTTATTTCACTGAAATCAACCTCCAGCCCGGCACGCTCCGGCGTGCAGCACATCACCCCTACCTGATAACGGCTGGCTTTAGCGATACGACACAAGCGCAGCAGCGGCCAGGTCTTGCCATCGGCAGAATATTGCAGCCGCAGGCAATCCTCGCGTAGCGTTAAGCGCATCCAGAAATCACGCGCGTCGCCGTTAAACGGCCCGGTAGCCCAGTCAGATCCGCCCTGAGTCAGTACGCTGCCCATCGCTGGCTGGCCGTCATTATATTCAATACCCGCCTTCAGCCAGTGCTGTTCATCGGCGATAAACATAATCCCGGCCTGATCGTACAGCGTATGGAAATCGGCACGGATCCGCGCCTGAAAAGTAAAATCCTTTTCTGTTTCGCAGGCCCAAACGTGGCCGCTAAAGCGCGTAAAGCCATACCAGGTTTCGCGCCAGAAGTCGGTTTGACCATCGGTCACCACCGTTAAGTGCGCGTTCTCATGGCACCAGACGGCGGGCTCGTTAATCCAGTGAAACTGCGGCATAGCAAACCTCAGCGATAAAACGTGATTAAAGTGTCTTTAATACCCGACATGGATTTCCCGCCGCCACCACATTTTCCGGCACGTTTTTGGTGACCACGCTACCAGCACCAATTACGCTGTTATCGCCAATCGTAACGCCAGGCAATATCTGTACGCCCGCGCCAATCCAGACGTTATGACCGATAGTGACCGGATGCGCATATTCCAGCCCGCGGTTACGCTGTTCAACGTCCAGCGGATGCCCGGCGGTATGGATGCCAACGCAGGGCGCGATAAACACGTTATCCCCGATAGTGACCTTACCGCAGTCGAGGATCACCAAATTGACGTTGGCGTAAAAGTTTTCGCCCACTTCAATATTGCGCCCGTAGTCGCAGTAAAACGGCTGCTCAATCAGGATCTGCTCACCGGTTTTTCCCAGCAGCGCTTTAATCTGTTGCTCTCGCTGTGCCAAATCACGCGGGTCGGTGTTGTTGTAAATTTGCAGTCGATACTTCACTTCGCCGCGCTCGGCGATGAGCGCCGGATCGTAATTGGCATCATAGAGCAGCCCCGCCAGCGCTTTTTCCGCTTCCGTCATCTTCCCTCCGTTTATCTGAATCACAGGGCCAGCCAGCGTTACAGGCTGGCCAGCTGTCGGATAGCATGCGCCACCGATTCAGGTGCCACCGGCATCACCGAACGATGGATCATCATGCCTTCAATAAAAGCGTCGATGGCTACCGCCGCCGCCGGAGAAAAATGGCGCTCCAGCGCGCTACGGCTGCGTGTCATCCATTCCAGCATCACCGGTTTCAACGGCGGATGACGGCTGGCGAACGCGTACAGTTCGTAGCTCAGCAATAAGGTGCGCGACGACGACGTGGCATCGCCAAAAATAATCGCCACCACCGCGTCGATCGCTTGCTGCTGCGTTCGCGCCTGGTCGATAAGCGCGGAAAAGCGATCGGAAATATGCTGTGAAAGCTGGTTAAAGGCAGCGAAAAGCAGCGTCTCCAGGCTGCTGAAATAGTAACTTACTGCGCTAAGCGGCACCGCCGCCTCCGCCGCGACTTTTCGGTAGGTTGTGCCAGCAACACCATATTTTACAATCACTTCCAGGGCGGCTTCCGCGATGCGTTCACGCCGCTGCGGATCCTGACGCCAGCTTCTTTCTGTCATGGGTACGCCTTGATTATTTATTGCTAACAGCCTGGCACAGGCGATGAAATTGTACAAACGTACTAATTCAGATTACGGATTTATCGCACGCTTTCTGCGGGGGAAAAGGCAAAAAAAACGCGCTCCGAAGAGCGCGTTCTGCAAGACCATATCAGGTACGTAAGCCGCGACCGCGCTGTATCAGCGTCCAGGCAAGCAGATAAAACACCACGATAAAGGCGATCAGCACCGAAAGCGTAAACACCAGCGGAACATCGTTGATGCCTAAAAAGCCGTAACGGAAGCCGCTGATCATATAGACCACCGGGTTCAGCTTCGATACCGCCTGCCAGAACGGCGGCAGCAGCGTCAGCGAATAAAACACCCCGCCCAGATAGGTTAACGGCGTCAGAACAAAGGTTGGGATCAGGCTGATATCGTCAAAGGTGCGGGCAAAAACCGCATTCAGCAGGCCCGCCAGAGAAAACATAATCGCCGTCAGCAGCAGCGTCACCGCCACCATTAACCACGAATGCACGTGGAACGGCACAAAGAACAGCGATACGGCCGTGACCAGAATCCCGACACAGACGCCGCGCGCCACGCCACCGCCAACATAACCGGCGATCACGATATGGGTCGGTACCGGTGCCACCAGCAGCTCTTCAATATTGCGCTGAAACTTGGCGCTAAAGAAAGAGGATGCCACGTTAGCGTAAGCGTTGGTGATTACCGCCATCATAATCAGGCCCGGCACAATAAACTGCATATAGCTAAAGCCATGCATTTCACCGATACGCGAGCCGATCAGGTTACCGAAAATAATAAAGTAGAGCGTCATGGTGATCACCGGCGGCACCAGCGTCTGGATCCAGATGCGGGCGAAACGGTTAATCTCTTTGGCCCAGATGCTTTTCAGCGCAACCCAATATAGATGCATCATGCGTGACCTCCCGATTTTCCCTGCACCAGACCAACAAACAGCTCTTCCAGGCGATTCGCCTTGTTACGCATACTCAGCACCTGCACGCCCTGCGCGCTAAGCTGGCTGAAAACGCTGTTCAGCCCCTGCTCGCGCATCACCTCAACTTCCAGCGTCGAGGTATCCAGTAGCCGATACTGGAAACCTTCCAGCTTCGGTAAAGCGCTTTTCGCCGCCAGATCGAGAATAAAGGTTTCTGATTTCAGCTTTGAAAGCAGCCCTTTCATCGAGGTGTTTTCCACCAGCTCGCCGCTCTGGATGATGCCGATATTGCGACACAGCATCTCCGCTTCTTCCAGATAGTGGGTAGTGAGGATGATAGTGGTGCCCTGCGCGTTCAACTCTTTGAGAAACACCCACATTGAGCGGCGCAGTTCGATATCAACGCCTGCGGTTGGCTCATCCAGAATCAGCAGCTTGGGCTGATGCATCAGCGCGCGCGCGATCATCAGGCGACGCTTCATGCCGCCAGAGAGCATCCGCGCCCGCTCGTTGCGCTTACCCCACAGATCGAGCTGGGTAAGGTATTTCTCCGCCCGCTGCTGCGCTTCGCGCCGTTCTACGCCGTAATAACCCGCCTGGTTAACCACAATCTGTAACACGGTTTCAAACGGATTGAAGTTGAACTCCTGCGGCACCAGCCCCAGCTGGCGCTTGGCGTTGACCACATCTTTTTCCAGGTCATAACCGAAAACGCGCACCCGGCCGCCGCTTTTGTTAACCAGTGAACTGATAATGCCGATGGTGGTTGATTTACCGGCGCCGTTCGGCCCCAGCAACGCATAAAAATCGCCCGCCTCTACCGACAGATCGATCCCTTTCAGCGCCTGCACGCCGCCGGGATAGGTCTTGGTGAGCTTTTCAAGTTCCAGTGCATACGTCATAGAAGAGTTACTTACCCTGTTTTGTTAACTAACATTTTTACCGTTTGAAATTGCCGGATGTTGTCCTATAGTACGGCAACGCATTTCTGCTTTTTACAGACCGATAACCATCATGAAAGATATTGATAAACTCATCAGCAACAATCGCGAATGGTCCAAATTACTGGTTGAAGAAGATCCTGGCTTCTTTGAGCGCCTTGCCCTGGCGCAAAAACCGCGCTTTTTGTGGATTGGCTGTTCCGACAGCCGCGTTCCAGCCGAGCGCTTAACCGGCCTTGAGCCTGGTGAACTGTTTGTTCACCGTAACGTAGCGAACCTGGTGATCCATACCGACCTCAACTGCCTCTCCGTGGTGCAATATGCGGTAGAGGTGCTGGAAGTGGAACATATCATCATTTGTGGACACTACGGATGCGGTGGCGTACAGGCGGCGGTAGAAAACCCGGAACTGGGCCTGATCAACAACTGGCTGCTGCATATCCGCGATTTGTGGTACAAGCATAGCTCGTTACTTGGCGAACTGCCGCCAGAGAAACGTTTTGATAAGCTTTGTGAAATCAACGTCATGGAGCAGGTCTATAACCTGGGCCATTCAACTATTCTGCAGTCGGCATGGAAACGCGGGCAGAAAGTCACTATTCACGGCTGGGTTTACGGCATTCATGACGGCTGCCTGCGCGATCTGGAAGTGACCGCCACCAACCGCGAATTGCTTGAACAGCGTTACCGTCACGGTATTGCTAACCTGCTGAATCACCCTGAAGGCCATCGCTAATCAGGGGCGGCATGATAGCCTTTCCCGCAACGGCTATCTTTAATCGATTGTGCTGTCTCTGGCAGCACAATCGCCTGCTTTACTCTTCCAGCATTACCACTTTGCCGATATAAGGCAGATGCCGATAGCGCTGCGCGTAGTCAATGCCGTAGCCGACCACGAATTCGTCAGGAATAGAGAAACCGATATATTCGACATTCACCGCCACTTCACGGCGTGAAGGCTTATCCAGCAGCGTACAGATAGCCAGCGACTTCGGTTCGCGCAGGCTGAGGATTTCCCGCACTTTGCTCAGTGTATTACCGGAATCGATAATATCTTCCACAATCAGCACATCTTTTCCGCGAATATCTTCATCAAGATCTTTCAGAATTTTCACATCACGGCTGCTGGACATGCCGCTGCCGTAGCTGGAGGCGGTCATGAAATCAACTTCATGGGAAACATCGAGAGTACGGCACAGATCCGCCATAAACATAAAGGAGCCGCGCAGCAGGCCTACCAGCACCATGTCGCTGCCGCTGTCGCGGTAATGCTCGGTGATCTGCTGACCCAGTTCGGCGATACGATTGCGAATCTCCGCTTCGGAGATCATAACTTCAACGGTGTGTTTCATAGCTTCAGGCTTCGTCATCTGTCGAAAGCAGCGAAGTCTATCATATTTTGTCGGGCAAATACCCCGGCGCGGTCAGGGTTTGCCGCGGGAAAAAACAGACATACAGACTGCTAAACATCCCAAACGCATTATTTAATTATGCTTTTTGTTTTAAAGTTAGAACGTTAAGTCATTTATCCGCCGATAAGCGGCTGTGATAGCGTAAGCTCAATTTATGACGCCAGTCGGCCTCATCGCCAGGAGAGATTATGTGCGCAGCCCAGACGAAGAAAACCCATATCGGTAACCGCCCGCTACAGCCAGAAACCCAGATGCTGAACTACGGCTACGATCCCGCCTTGTCGGAAGGCGCGGTGAAGCCGCCGGTGTTTCTGACTTCCACGTTTGTTTTCAACAGCGCTGAAGATGGCCGGGATTTTTTTGATTACGTCTCAGGCCGACGCCAGCCGCCTGCGGGCTTATCCGGCGGGCTGGTCTATTCGCGGTTTAATCATCCTAACAGCGAAATTGTTGAAGATCGCCTGGCGGTATATGAACGGGCGGAAAGCAGCGTGTTGTTCTCGTCGGGAATGTCGGCGATTTCCACCACCCTGCTGGCTTTTGTGCGGCCTGGCGACGTTATCCTGCATTCGCAGCCGCTGTATGGCGGCACCGAAACCTTGCTCAGTAAAACCTTTCAGCAGCTTGGCGTAACGGCTATTGGCTTCAGCGACGGGCTGGATGAGGCGAGCGTTCAGCAAGCGGCCGATCGCGCAACGGCGAGCGGTCGCGTGGCGGTGATTTTAATTGAAACACCCGCAAACCCCACCAACAGCCTGGTGGATATCGCCCTGATTCGCCGCGTGGCAGAGAAGATCGCGGCGAAGCAGGGATCGCGTCCGATTATCGCCTGTGACAATACGCTGCTCGGCCCGCTGTTTCAGCGCCCGCTGGAACACGGCGCGGATATTTCGCTTTATTCGCTGACAAAATATGTTGGCGGCCACTCCGATCTGATTGCTGGTGCGGCAATGGGCAGTAAGGCGCTGATGACTCAGGTGCGCGCGTTGCGCAGCGCGATTGGCACCCAGCTGGATCCCCACTCCAGCTGGATGCTGGGTCGCTCGCTGGAAACGCTGTCGTTGCGCATGGAGAAGGCCAACAGCAATGCCGCTGCGGTGGCCGATTTTTTACGCGCTCAGCAGAAAGTCGAGAAGCTGCACTATCTCTCATTTCTGGCGGCGGATTCTGCTGCCGGTAAGACGTTTCAGGCGCAGAGCAGCGGCGCAGGTTCGACCTTTTCGTTTGATATACGCGGTGGTCAGCAGGCCGCCTTCCGTTTCCTTAATGCGCTACAGCTGTTTAAGCTGGCGGTGAGCCTGGGCGGCACCGAATCGCTTGCCAGCCATCCCGGCAGCACCACCCATTCCGGTGTACCTGCTGAGGTGCGGCAGCGTTTCGGCATCGGCGAGGCGACTATTCGCTTGTCGATTGGCATTGAGAACTGCGACGATTTAATTGAGGATCTGCGGCTGGCGCTGGAACAGGCGTAAACCTACGGCAATGACCAACAATCAGGGCGGCGTTCGCTATGAATCCGCCCTTTTTACCACTGAAGGCTACGTTCAACCGGTTAAAAATGCGTAATGGGAGGCAAACTCAGTCTGGATGTAGAGCTACCGACGGGTAAGAGAATTGCATTTAACATCTAAGGGTTAATTCACAGCCGCATTTATTGCGGCGCTTCCCCTGTGCAACATAGCCAATTTTTAATGTCGGTTTATTCACACAGACGCAGGGTGCAGTGATAAGTACCGTAACCTGTCAACGTTTTAACTTTTTGAGCGCGGTTTTTATCAGCCAGTAAAAAACTAGCGCATAAACGCCAACAACAATAATCAGCGAAAGGAACGTAACCGGATCTGAATCTGGTTCGTAGATATCAGCTTGATAGCGGCTGAACAGTTGATGGGAATGGTCAATGATCCAGGTCGTAAGCGAGTAAAGCGGCATGCCGTAGCAAGATAAAAGGAAAGCCACAAGAAAACAGATCGCCAGGCCCACGGCTTTTTTAACGTATTTTGCAGTTTGCAAAGTTGTACTCCCCCTGCACGTCGACATAACCATACGCCATCAATCCGTTGCGTGAGCCAGGCACGCGAATTTTATGTGCCTTGATTAACACATTTCTTACGGTATAAAAATCGGGGCGCTGAACGAATGTTATGCATCCCTGGCTTTCACCTGATCCGTCAGGTCGCAGGGGATGCAAGCGGAAACCGCCACGGGCGACGCCGTTTATAAAAATAGAATCAGTCATTGTCTGCGCATTGAATAGCGCGAACCATTCCGAATGATTTGACCCATTTCTTAAATCAATAATCACTCCTCTAACCCGATTCGCTATGCTTCCTTCGGGACGTGGCACAATCCAATAACGGCCGACCGGAATAGCACTATTAGGCAGGAACGCACAGTTCGGATCGTTGGTATAGGGTTTTTGACCCGAAAAGACCGGAAACGTCCCTACTCCATAAACATGCAACTTTGCCTCGCCGCCGCCCTTTGTCAGATCGTTATACGTCATCCTCATGATTTGCATAACATACTCCTTTATGTTGTAAGCAGGCCAATGTACTACGCCTGCACATAAAAAAGCCGGGCTGTATGCTTAATACCTGTTTTCCAGCTGCGACATGTTAAAAGCGCAACGCTCAGCCGTTGCGCCCTTTGTAAGCCAGAACAGCCATTATTCGACGGTAAAGCCAAGCATCATGCCGGTATCTTCATGTTCCAACAGATGACAGTGCGCCATATAAGCGTGCTGTGCGCTGGCCTGATGGTTAAAGCGCACCAGCACTTCGCTGCGCCAGCCTTCCACATGCACCGTATCTTTCCATCCCTGACGATGCGCGGCAGGCGGTTTGCCGTTTTCTGACAGAATACGAAACTGCGTGCCATGGATATGGAAAGGATGCAGCATCGCATCGCCTTCGCCGGAAATGGTCCATTTCTCCAGCTGGCCCCGCTTCACAGCAAACATTGGCTTATTCATATCAAAAGCAAGGCCGTTAATTTTGTTACCGTTGTGAAAATCATAGCTGGAAGCGCGCTGCTGTGGCATATCCGCCATATCATGATCGTGACCGGCGGGCATCTGCTGATGCGCCATCGCCTGATGGTGTCCCGCTGAAGCGGATTGCTGCGCCATACCATGCCCTTTCATCTCATGCCCGGCCATCGCCTGCTTGCCGTAGCGCTGTTGCAGCGCCTGCATACCCAGCATGTCCAGTTGAGGATCCATCATCAGCTGCAGCCAGCGCCCCGGCAGATTATCACTGGCGGGCAGTGGCGGCAGCGTCGCGAGCGTATCCGGCAGCGAGCCGCTGGCCATCACCCGCAGCGGCAAAATATGCAGCAGCGGCAACGGCGCATCAAACGGCGCCAGCATCATCCCCATCTGCTTAACCGGCAGCGTTTCCAGATCGAAGGCTTTGCCGTCGCTGGCATCCACCAGCACTTCAAAACGTTCGCCCGGCAGCAGCATCAGCGACTCGACCTGTACCGGCTCCGCCAACAGGCCACCATCGCTGGCGATAACGTACAGCGCGCGTTTATCGCTGGTCGCCAGATGCAGCGTACGGGCGTTGCAGCCGTTTAGCAGCCGCAAACGTAGCCAACCGCGCGGCACCGCCTGCTGCGGATAAGGCACGCCGTTGGTTAACATCAGATTGCCAAACCAGCCGACGGCGGCGCGCATCACATCCAGTTGATAATCGATGCCGGTGCCCGCTGCCGTAAGCTGTTTGTCCTGAAGAATAAGCGGAATATCATCCACGCCCCACTGCTTTGGCAGCAGCAGCTTTTCCGACTCGTCATCGCGTAACACTACCAGCCCGGCCAGCCCCTGCGCCACCTGATAACCGGTTTTGCCATGCTGATGCGGATGGAACCAGCAGGTTGCCGCAGGCTGGTCAGGGGTAATAGATACAGTACGCTGGCCGCCGGGCGCGATGATCGCCTGTGGCCCGCCGTCTACGTCGCCCGGTACTTCCAGCCCGTGCCAGTGAACCGTTGTCGCCTGCGGCAGGCGATTTTCCAGCTGCACCTTGAGCGTTTTACCGCGCGTCATCTCAATCGCGGGCCCCAGCAGCGCCCCGTTATAGCCCCAGGTATTAACCGCCTTGCCATGCCAGTGACTGGTGCCGGTTTGGGCGTTCAGACGCACCGCGCCATGAATATCGGGCTTTAACAGATCGGGGATCGGCAGCGCCGGGCGGTCAGCGGCCAGCGCGCGGCTTTGCCAGAAGGGGAAAAACCCTGCGGCGCTCAGCGCGGCGGTAAATTTAAGAAAGTCGCGGCGTTGCATGATGGCGTCCTTTATCGCAATAAGGTTGCTATCCTAAACCTTGCCCCAACGGCAAAGTCAAGTTAAGGATGAGGATAGAACCATGTGAAGCGCAGGCTGCTAACGCAGTTTGACTAAACTTGAAACCTAATTATTTAGGGTATAGCTGTCTTAAAACCTCATCTCTACTTTTATCGAAAATCGATATTATTGCATCACTGCCGTTATGAATGAGATATTTTTCTTTTGCCTGTTCAAACCGTTCATCGCCTGAAAAATATAAAATCATCAGGTAATCCAGATTATTAACACCTTTCTTTTCAGCGGCAGAGAGCGCGTTTTTATAACATAGTGCATCATGCTGGCGGACTCTATCCTTTAGCATACACTCCTGGAGCAACAAGGCAGACTCAGGTCTTTCTCTGGTAAACGGCTCCAGTACATCTATTGCTTTTTTATAATGACCGCTTGAGGCAAGGATTTGGGTATATATTCTAATAACGTTTTCATTTGATTTATTTTTCTTTGCCAAAGCGGCAATTTCCTCCAGCGCCTGTTTTTGTTCCTGATTATCGGCAAGCGCATACTTACGCATTAAATCGGACGCTTCTTTGGTTGGCGCATCAACATAATCCGCCGCGCCATACGTGGGCATGGCTGCAAACAAGAAAATGATCATCAGGATTATGGCTCGTTGCGTACGCATCTCTGATTTTACCTTTGAAATGGTGTCAGGCTTATCAATCTTTTCATACTTGGCGGCATGGGAGGAACCGTTCCTGTATGGCCTGAGTCATAAAAGTACCCTGCTTCAACTTCTAAAGATGGTGTAAACCAGGTTGTAATGGGTAAGAAAAAAGAAGTGGCTCCTATGACTATATCATCTATACCTGTCGCCCAAACATCCCCTTTTGCCCTCTCTAAGACATAGGTTTTATTATCAAACGAGGTCCTTACCTTACACCAGAATAAAAGTTTTCCCGAGCCAGCGGCTTTAGCTGCATTGCTCCTACCTGTTGCTGCAACATAGACATGTTTACCGCTTTCCATATTTTCATCTTTTATAACCAGATGAATAGAATAGCTCGCATGCAGCCCAACCCCCTCTATCCTTAAATCTGCTAATTGAGAATAATAGAAGCTTTTAATAGCCATACTAATCTCCTCCTTTATCAAAGATATTTTTTATAGCGAAAAGGCGGCACAGCAGAGTTAAATTTTTATGCATATTACAGATTATGCGTCACGGTACAGATTGGCTAGTTATCAACTCAAAAGCCTTGGGTCTGTGAGCTTCTCTGGAAGATACATTTATCGCTATCAGACATGGCTCAATTTACTCTTTTATGTTTAACGCACTTTGCCTGTCCGAAACATCTCATTTTATCTTTTAATAGCCAACTTATGATTAAACTATTTTTTTCATTTGATACGTCACAAGTCTCGCCCCTGGCCAGTTTGATAATGCATCTACTGCTTGCTCCAGGCATCAACCGGCAACAGCCATACGGCAAAAATGACGATTTTTAACACAAACGGCAACAAAGCGTAAAAATGGCCTGAAGCGCGCTGATAACTGTGCTAACGTCAGGTTATTGCAATTTTTAGAGAATGATTATGACGAAGGGCATCAAAGTCCTGTTGCTGTCGGGGCTTCTTGGCTTCTCATCCACCAGCTTTGCGCTTAGCGAATCAGAAGCGGAAGATCTGGCCGATCTGACCGCGGTATTTGTTTATCTAAAAAACGACTGCGGCTATCAGGATCTGCCTGATGCGCAAATCCGCAAGGCGCTGGTTTTCTTTGCCCAGCAGAACCGTTGGGATCTGACCAACTACGGCAGCTACAACATGAAACTGTTGGGAGAAGAGAGCTATCGCGATTTGAGCGGGATTGCTGTCTCTAACGATAAGAAATGTAAGTCCCTGGCGCGTGATTCACTCAGCCTGCTGGCTTACGTTAAATAATCCCCTGTTCGCGCGCCTGCTGCTAATTTGACCGTGCAACCCCCATCAGAGTTAGCTATGATGTTCCGCCCAATTTTCATGGCTATTCTGAGGAGAGTCCCACCATGGCCCAAAATGAAATTTGGTATGAAACGCTTCATGCCGGCTTCGGTCAATATTTCACGCAAGACAAGGTGCTCTATCGTGAAAAAACCGAGCACCAGGATCTCATTATCTTCGAAAATGCGGCTTTCGGTCGCGTCATGGCGCTGGATGGCGTAGTACAGACCACCGAGCGCGATGAATTCATCTATCACGAAATGTTAACGCACGTTCCGCTGCTGGCTCACGGCAACGCCAAAAAGGTGTTGATTATCGGCGGCGGCGATGGCGGCATGCTGCGTGAAGTCAGCCGCCACGCCGGGCTGGAACAGATCACGATGGTGGAAATCGACGCAGGCGTGGTCGAGTTTTGCCGCCAGTATCTACCCAACCACAGCGCTGGTGCCTATGACGATCCGCGCTTCCGTCTGGTGATTGACGATGGAGTCAATTTCGTTACGCAAACCAACGAAAAGTTTGATGTGATCATCTCAGACTGCACCGATCCGGTGGGGCCAGGCGAAAGCCTGTTTACCTCCGAATTTTACCAGGGCTGTAAGCGCTGCCTTAATGAAAATGGCATCTTTGTCGCGCAGAATGGCGTCAGCTTTCTGCAACAGGATGAAGCAGTCACCAGCTATCGCAAACTGGGTCACTATTTCAGCGATGTCACATTTTATCAGGCGGCGGTGCCCACCTATTACGGCGGCATTATGACTTTCGCCTGGGCAAGCGATAACCCGGCGCTGCGTCAGCTTGATACCGCTACGCTGCAGGCGCGCTTTGCGTCAGCAGGCCTGAACTGCCGTTACTATAATCCGGCAATTCATACCGGCAGCTTTGCTCTGCCGCAATATCTGTTGAATGCGCTGTCGGCACCGATCGGGCATTTATAAGGGGGTGAACTAAATTGCAAAAGCTGAAACTACATGGCTTCAACAACCTGACGAAAAGCCTGAGTTTTTGTATCTACGACATTTGCTATGCGAACAGTGAGGCTGAACGCGATGGCTATATTGCTTATATTGATGAGCAATACAACGCTAATCGCCTGACTGAAATCCTGACCGAAACCTGTTCAATTATCGGCGCTAACGTGCTGAATATTGCGCGTCAGGATTATGAACCGCAGGGCGCCAGCGTCACCATTCTGGTGAGCGAAGAGCCGATCGATCCGAAGGATATTGATAATTCGGAACATCCTGGCCCGCTGCCGGGCTCGGTGGTGGCGCACCTGGATAAAAGTCATATTTGCGTACATACCTACCCGGAAAGCCATCCTGAAGGCGGATTATGCACCTTCCGCGCCGATATCGAAGTCTCGACCTGCGGCGTTATCTCACCGCTGAAGGCGCTGAATTACCTTATCCACCAGCTGGAATCGGATATCGTGACCGTTGACTATCGCGTGCGCGGTTTTACCCGTGACGTTAACGGCCTGAAGCACTTTATCGATCATGAGATCAACTCAATACAGAACTTTATGTCGGAAGATATGAAAGCGATGTATGACATGGTAGATGTGAACGTCTATCAGGAAAATATCTTTCACACCAAGATGTTGCTGAAAGAATTCGATCTCAAACATTACTTGTTCAACACCCGACCGGAAGAGTTAAGCCCGCAGGAACATAAGCGGATTACCGATCTGTTGTGGAAAGAGATGCGTGAAATCTATTATGGCCGCAATATTCCCTCTCTTGGCCTGAAAACGCAGTAAAGCCCGCGCGTTACCGGGGCGGCGCAGCCGCCCCGTTTTGCTTATCCCGCCAGCGTTAAGGCAAAGTCTTGTGCCTTAAGCAGCGCTTGATCCTCTTCTGCTAACCGGCCATCGGTGATGACTTCCGTTAACGCCTGCAACGGCGTCACGCAAAACAGTGACCAGGAACCATATTTACTGCTGTCCGCCAGCAGCACGCGTTGACGCGCGTTAAGCAGCAGATCCTGCTTGAGTCCCGCTTTGTCTTCGGTGGGCGTGGTCACGCCTTTTTCCAGGCTCCAGGAGTTGCAGCTGACAAAAGCGATATCCGGATGCAGCGAGCGCAACAGGCGGCGACCGTGTTCACCGATACATGACTGGCTGGAATCATCAATGCGTCCGCCAATAATCGTTACTTCAATTTGCCGGAAACCGGAAAGAAACAGCGCAATATGCAGATCGGCGGTAATCACCCGCAGCGGCAGGTGCGTCAGATGGCGCGCCAGCTCCAGCATGGTGGTGCCCGCATCCAGCACCACCGAATCGCCCGCTTTCACCCGCGCCGCCGCCGCACGCGCAATCGCCTGTTTCTCAGCCAGGTTGCGCTGGCTTTTTTCCGTGGTTGTCGGCTGCTCAGGAATAAAACGGTTTAGCGTTACGCCGCCGTGCGTCCGGCTAATGACCCCTTCCCGATCCAGCTTAATCAGATCGCGGCGGATGGTGGCCGGCGAGGCGGAAATGGCCGACACCAGTTGATCAACGGTAACCAGATTATGCCCTTTCAGGTAATCCATAATCTGGTCGAGGCGACTTTGTCCTTTCATCTTTCCCTATGCAAGTTGCATCGCAAGTTGAATCGAGATGGCCATGCTCTCAGACTTCGCTTTACCTGTCCAGGCAATATCAAATGCGGTACCGTGGTCGGCAGACGTGCGGATAAACGGCAGGCCTGCAGTGATATTTACCCCGTCGTAAAAGCCCAGCAGCTTAAGCGGAATATGGCCCTGATCGTGATACATCGCCACCACCATATCGTACTGCCCTTCATAACACTGAAGGTAAACCGTATCCGGCGGACAAGGGCCGCGAGCATCAATCCCTTTTTCCTGCATCGCCTTAATCGCCGGGCCAACAATGTTAATTTCTTCATCGCCAAACAGACCATTTTCTCCGGCGTGCGGATTGACGCCCGCCACCGCGATGCGCGGCTGCGCATAGCCAACGCGGCGTAAAAAGGTGTCCGCCATGCCGATCACCGTCTCCACGCGCGGTTGATTCAGCGTATCGAGAAATTTACGCAGCGCGATATGCGTGGTGACGTGAATCACTTTCAGCCGATCGGTATAAAGCACCATCGCGTAATCTTTGCTTTGGGTCAGCTGCGCCAGCAATTCGGTATGACCAGGATAGAGATGACCGGCCGAATGCAGCGCCTCTTTATTTAACGGCGCGGTGGCAATGGCATGGACGTCGCCCGCCAGCGCCAGTTCCGCGGCGCGCTTCACACAGCGGTACGCTAAATCGCCCGCCTGCGCCTGAACCTTACCGGGCGCCAGCGCCTGTGCATCGGCCAGCGGCTCATCCAGCACGTTAATGGTGCCGGGCGTGAAATGCGCCTGCGCCACCGAGGTAATCTCTTTCAGCTCCATTTGCGGGAGGTTGCCCTGCGCCATCACGCGTTTTAACGTCTCCAGACAGCCGATCACCACGGCTGGCGCGCCGTTTAACTCCCCTTCCGCAAGCGCTTTGACAATAATTTCCGGGCCAATACCGGCCGGATCGCCCATGGTTACCGCGATGGTTTTAGTGGTCACAGTACATCTCCTCAATAAACGAGAGCGCATCACAAAGCGTACTCTCAGAACCGAAACCGCCGGCTTTGGTAATCACCGGCAAATCATCCAGCTCGCTGTTAATAAAACAGCCGCATGGGATACAGGGCGCGACCTCTTGTTGAATGCGATAGCCCTGCGCGCCCAGCGCCTGAGCAACCGCAATGGCGATATCACCGCCGGTCAAAAACAATCCACCGATACGCGTTTTGTCGAGAATCGCCAGCGTCAGCTCACCCAGCCGCTGGCTCAGACGCTCGCCCAACTGCGCGCGGCTGAGCTGCGTACGCTGACAAAGCTTTTCGATTTGATAGCGATCCGCTTCGCTACGGCTGGTGCGTAAAATGCAGTGCTGCCCCCGATCGAGCACGGCGCAGGCTTGCTCAATCAATTGGTGGTTATAAACCTCCTTTTCACCGTCCAGCAGTTGATCAACATCGATATCGACAGCTTCGGCCCGCTGGCTGCTGAGCGCCAGCGCAACCTGTGCGCGCGTGACCTCGCTCATCGAACCGGCGAGCACCAAAACGGGCAGCGCCTGACGCGCTTTCAGATAAAGGGAGGTCGGCAAGGCGCTTGCCAACCCCGCCGCGCCTACCAGTAATGGCAGGTCCGGCTGTGCCAGCGCCGCATCGGCAATTAATGACAAATCATGCTCGGTAACAGCATCGGCTATCACCATCACCGGCGCCTGACGGGCATATTCAGCGAGTAAGCGCTGCAATGCTCCGGCGCGGATCTGCGCCAAAGGAACCTCGATAATCGGCAGTGTGCTTTGCTGCTCAAGGAGGGTTTTTATGCGTGAAGAAACGATCGGCGTGCGCGGATCGCTGGCGAATTCGGTTTGTGCCAACGGCACCTGATGCACCAAACACTCGCCGTTAAGCGTGCTGCGGCCAGCGCTGGGAATCGCTGCCGCTATCAACGCCAGCCCTTTACCGCTGGCGCGTAGCGCGGCTTCGATTTCCGCGCCCACGTTACCGCGAAAGGTAGAATCGATTTTTTTATACAGGATTGGCATATCAGCCAACTGGCGCCAGGACGATAGCGCCTCGGTTACCGCACGCGCCGCCTCGTGAGCAGCGCTGGCGCGACTTTCGGTATTGATCACCAGCACGTCAGCGCGGCGGGAGGACATTTGTCCAGTGGTCAGCATAACGTCAGTGCGCGCCCCCTTTTTCGCCAGTTGAACCCCGGTATCATTAGCGCCGGTAAAATCATCGGCGATGACGATCATTTTCATACATTCTCCTTGCGGGCTGGCTGTAGCCTGCCGTTACGCTTCGCGACCCATGAAGTGAGTAAGGGCGTCAGGATCGCTGTGGTAATCACTGAGGCGGCAATGAGCGGCGCGGCGGCGGCGGCCACCTCAGACAGCGCGGGATCGGCCTGCGCAATCGCCAGCGGCGTAGCGACCGCATTGCCCGCGGTACTGGACGCTGCCGCACCGGCGATGCCGGATCCACCAACCAGGCGATCGGCGCGGATATTAAAAAAGCCGCCAACCAGCGTGGTTAACGCGCCTAATACGATGCCCGCCACGCCGCCCTGTAATAACATTTCCAGGTTAATGCCCGCGCCCAGGGCAAAAGCGAAAAACGGAATCAACAGCGGCCCGCCTTTGGTCAGAAAATCGCGCATTTCGGCATCAAGGTTGCCCAGCAACATGCCCACCACCAGCGGCACCAGAATGGCAACCAGCGCCATCAGCGGGATAGTCGCCATTCCGGCCGCGCCCAACGCAATCATGGTAAAAAACGGGCCGTCATTCAGCGACAGCACTGAAATCGCACCGACATCGCGCTCGTTGCCAAACTCCCCCACCAGCGCGGCATACAGCCCGCCGTTGGAGTTGCTCATAGCAGAAATAATCGCTACCCCGCTCAGGCCCCAGATGCCGCCTGCGCCGAACAGATACTCCACGCCAAGGCCCATCGCCATCGCG
Source organism: Mixta sp. BE291 (assembly GCF_031457955.1). NCBI lineage: Bacteria > Pseudomonadati > Pseudomonadota > Gammaproteobacteria > Enterobacterales > Erwiniaceae > Mixta > Mixta sp. BE291. The sequence goes on from NZ_JAVDXN010000003.1 coordinate 86,244, forward strand.
ATAACCAGCTTGGTTAAGGTGATCGTGCCGCCCTGAAGCAGCGCACGCGGCGCGGCCTGAAAACTGATGCCCGCTCCCATGCACAGCAAAAAGGCACCGATCAACGCTGCTGCGCCATTTTTAAATAAAGCGGTAGTGAAGCCGCCGATTTCCAGCGCCTCAGGGGAAAAGGTATTCAGACATGCGCCAATAACCAGCGGCACCACCATCATCCCGCCCGGAATTTTTTCGAATGTATGTTTGATCTTCATCTCTTTCCCCATGGTAAAAAGGTTCCTGCGCTGCATAATGATTATATTCAATCATGATTGATTAAATGTGAGCAAACTCAAATTAATCACATGCGATTTCCCCTATAAAATTGGGCACCAGTGCTTTTTTTGAATAAATAAAATCATTACGCAGCTTCTGCGGGGGGAAATACGAGACCTTATGAACATCAACAGCACTCTCATCAGCGGCTTTCAGGCGCTTAACGACATCGGTTATCTGATAAAAAACCAGCGCAGCCTGCTGCTGGTGACCGATAAAAATATCCGCGCCATTCCTGCGGTGGCGGCGCTGACGGAACAGCTACAGCGCCAGGCGGAGAGCCTGATCGTTCTGGATAATGTTCCGCCGGAGCCGAGCCAGCATGACGTCGCCGCACAGCTGCAAAGCCTGAACGGACGTCAGGTAGAAATGGTGATCGGAATTGGCGGGGGCAGCGTACTGGATGTCGCCAAGCTGCTCTCGGTGCTGTGTCTGCCAGATGCACCGACGCTGAATCAGCTGCTGGCGGGCGAGAAGCCCACCGCGCGCCTGCCTTCGCTGCTGATCCCGACCACGGCGGGCACCGGATCGGAGGCTACGCCAAACGCGATTCTGGCGATCCCGGAGCAGCAGACCAAGGTAGGGATCATTTCACCGGTGATGCTGCCCGATTACGTCGCGCTGGTGCCGGAGCTGACCACCAGCATGCCGCCGCATATCGCCTCCTCTACCGGCATCGACGCGCTGTGCCATTTGATTGAATGCTTTACCGCGACCGTCGCCAATCCAGTGAGCGATAACTATGCGCTGATTGGCCTGAAAAAATTGTTTGCCAGCCTGGAAGCCAGTGTCGCCGAGCCGCACAACCTGCAAGCGCGCCTCGATATGCTGTGGGCCTCTTATTATGGCGGCGCGGCGATTGCCCATGCCGGAACGCACCTGGTACACGCCCTCTCCTATCCGCTCGGCGGCAAATATCACCTGCCGCACGGCGTCGCTAACGCCATCCTGCTTGCGCCCTGTATGCGTGCGGTACGTCCGGCGGCGGTGGGTAAATTCGCTCAGGCGTATGACTTATTGCCCGATGCCGATCGCCGCCTGAACGAGGAAGAAAAATCTCACGCGCTGGTGGACTATTTCGCCGCGCTGGTGCGCCGCCTGAAGCTTCCCGCCAGCCTTGATGAGCTGGGGATCAATGCCGATCAGCTCCCGCAGCTGGTGGAATCGGCGCTGGATGTCCAACGGTTAATTAAAAATGTCCCGACTCAGGTCAGCGCCAGGATGGTGCGGGATATTTATCTGACGCTCTTTCCCACCCAACAGGCCTGAATAACGAGGTAATCATGAAACAGAAAATTGAAGGCGTGCTGACTGCGATTGTCACCACCTTTGATGCCGCAGGCGCTTTTAAACCCACGGCACAGCGCCAGCAGGTACGCCGTCAGCTGCAGGCAGGCAACGGTATTTTTTGTGGCGGCACCAACGGCGAATTCTTTGTGCTGAATGAGCAAGAGAAGCTGGCGGTGACGCAAACCTGTGTCGATGAGACTGCGGGTCGGGCGCCGGTCGTGGCGCATATTGGCGAGATCGCCACACGAGAAACCATCCGCCTGGGCAAGCAGGTGGCGCAGCTGGGTGTGGATGCCGTTTCGGCGATCACGCCCTGGTTTGTGCCGCTTAAACAGGAGGAGCTGATCGGACATTACCTTCGCGTGGCGGACGCGCTCGAGGTGCCGCTGTTCTTGTATAACATTCCGGCGCGCACCGGCAATACGCTCCAGCCGGAAACGGTACGTACGCTGGCCGCGCATCCCAATATCATCGGCATCAAAGACAGCGCCGGTAGCTACGAGAGCCTGCAAGGTTTTCTTCAGGCCGCGCAGGGCGCAGAAAACTTCACCGTGTTGAACGGGCCAGATTCACTGATTCATCGCGGCCTCGTGGAAGGCTGCTCCGCCTGCATTTCGGGCCTGGCCAACGTCGCGCCGCAAGCGATCAATGCCATCTGGCGCACTTACCAGGCGGGCGATCTTGCCGCATCACAACTCGCCCAGGAAAACGTCACCGGTCTGCGTACCGATTTGTACAGCGTTGCCTTCTCTCCCGCCGCGGTGAAAAAAGCGCTGGCGCTAATGGGACAGGATGTCGGCGAAAGCCGCTATGCGGTGCAGTTCAGCGCCGCAGACGAACAGCGCATCCGACAGATTGTGAATCAGTATCTGCAATAACAAAAACAATATCTCCGCCTGATTACGTGAAAAAGAGGGGGTTAGCCCCCGGGTTCATTACGTCTGAGAGAGGCCATAATGAAAGAATTTACCACTACCGATACGCTGATCATTATTGGAATAGTGATCGCGTATATCTTATTTACCACCTGGATGACCTGGCGGCTGCGCAGTAAAAGCAGCGGCGACTTTATGGAAGGCTCGCGCGCGATGCCAGCGTTTATCGTCGGCGTGATGCTGATGTCAGAATATATCGGCGCAAAATCCACTATCGGCACCGCCCAGGCCGCGTTTGAACACGGCTTTGCCGCTTCCTGGTCGGTGATTGGCGCGGCGATCGGCTTTCCGCTGTTCGGCCTGCTGCTGGTAAAACGTATCTATAACACCGGCAAAATCACGATTTCCGGCGCGATTGCGGAGAAGTACGGCAATTCCACGAAAAATATCATCTCCATTATTATGATTTATGCCCTGCTGCTGGTGAACGTAGGGAACTACGTCAGCGGCGCGGCGGCTATCTCAACCGTACTGAAAGTGAATCTGCCGGTTGCCGCCTTTATCACCGCCATTGTCAGCACCTTTTACTTCGCCTTTGGCGGTATGAAAGGCATGGCCTGGGTAACGCTGCTGCACAGCGGGATAAAATATTTCGGCATCCTGGTGATTCTTGGCGTTGCGCTGCATATGAGCGGCGGTATTTCACCAATGGTGCAGCAAATGCCGGACTTTTACTGGACCTGGGATGGCCATATCGGCGCCAGCACCATTTTTGCCTGGCTGATCGGTACTATCGGCTCGATTTTCTGTACCCAGTTTGTGATTCAGGCGATCTCCTCCACTAAGGATGCCGCCTCGGCGAAGCGCGCCACCTGGATTGCCTTTCTGTTCTGTCTGCCGATAGCGATCGCCATCGCGATTATCGGCGTCGCCGCGAAGTTTTTGCATCCTAATATCGATAGCCTCTATGCCCTGCCGGTTTTCTTACAGGATATGAACCCGTGGCTGGCGGGCATCGTGACCACCTCGCTGGTGGCCTCGATTTTCGTCAGCGTCAGCACCGTGGCGCTGGCCATCGCCTCGCTGATTGTGAAAGATTTCTATGTCCCGCTGCGCAACCCCACGCCGGAGCGCGAGTTTAAAATGACGCGCTGGCTGTCGCTGGCGATTGGCTTTCTGCCGTTGATCTTTGTGCTGTTCGTGCCGGAAGTGCTAAAGCTCTCGTTCTTTACCCGCGCGATTCGCCTGTCGATTTCCGTGGTGGCAATGATGGCCTTTTATCTGCCTTTCTTTAAAAGTGCCCGTGGCGCAAATGCCGGACTGATCGGCGCCTGCGTGGTGACCTCTGTCTGGTATCTGCTGGGCGATCCTTTTGGCATTAACAATATGTACATCGCCCTGATTACCCCGGCGGTGATTATGGTGCTGGATCATCTGATTCCGCAAAAACGTCCGGTGAGCAAAACGAATATGCAAAAGAGTGGAGCCTGAAATGATGCAAGCAACCCTTACCGCGCCTTTTGAAGGCAAAATTGAGACCGCAAATGGTGAACCGCTGTGCCTGACGGCGATGTTGCCCTCGCCCTGCCCGCAAAACCATGCGGCCAATCTGCTGCCGCTGCCGAACGGCGACCTGCTTTGCGTCTGGTTTGGCGGCACGCAGGAAGGCATTGCGGATATCTCAATTTACTGCTCGCGGCTAAAGCACGGCAGCGATCAATGGTCGGCGGCGCAGCGCCTTTCGGACGATGCCAGCCGTTCCGAGCAAAACCCGGTGCTGTTTCTGGCGCCGGATAACGTGCTGTGGCTGTTATGGACCGCGCAGAAATCGGGCAATCAGGATACGGCGATCGTGCGCTATCGCCAGTCGCACGACCTGGGTAACAGTTGGGGCGAGATTAATACGCTGCTGGATAAGCCCGGCACCTTTATCCGTCAGCCAATTGTGGTAATGCCCAATGGCGACTGGCTGCTGCCGGTGTTCTATTGCCAGACCGCGCCGGGTGAAAAATGGGTAGGCAATAACGATATCAGCGCGGTGAAAATTTCACGCGATCGCGGCCAGAGCTGGCAGGACGTGCCGGTTCCTGACAGTACCGGCTGCGTGCATATGAATATTACGCTGCTGCAAGATGGCTCGCTGCTGGCGCTCTACCGCAGCCGCTGGGCGGACTTTATCTGGCAGAGCCGTTCCAGCGATGGCGGCCAGAGCTGGAGCGCGCCGCAGCCCACCGCCCTGCCTAACAACAACTCCTCCATTCAGGTCACCACGTTGAGCAACGGCGACCTGGCGCTGGTGTTCAATAATATCAGCGCCGCAGAAGCCAGCGAACGCCGCGCCTCGCTGTATGACGAAATTGAAGATGAAGAGGATGCGCCGGACGTCAAGGAGCCATCGATCGGCGCTGACGGTCGCAGCGCCTTCTGGGGCGCGCCGCGTGCGCCGATGACGTTGGCTATTTCCCGAGACGGCGGCAAAAGCTGGCCGTGGCAGCGGAATCTGGAAGAAGGGGACGGTTATTGCATGACCAACAATTCGCAGCAGAAGCTGAATCGAGAACTCTCTTACCCCAGCATCAAGCAGGGGCCGGATGGCCTGCTGCATATCGCTTATACCTGGCATCGTCAGGCGATTAAATATATCTGCGTGGATGAGAGCTGGGTTACCGGCCAGCCGGGGAGGACAGCATGATTACAGGTAATTTGCAGGCGCTGGCGCTGGCGACGCTGCCCGATACGCTGTACGCGCTGCTGGCGCGCCCGGAATGCGCGCTGGCGGCGCTCCAGGCGAGGCCGAATGGTCGCTGGCAGCCGGAGGGCGATCGCTGGTTTTGCACGATTAGCGACAGCGAAACCGCCCCCGCCAGCCAGCGACATACCGAGTATCACCGACAGTGGCTGGATATTCAGGTGCTGTTAGCAGGCGAAGAGATTATTGGTTATGACGTGGCGGACGCACGTCAGATCGCGGCCGAGGAGCGCAAGCCCGATCTGTTTATTGTGGAGCAGGCGCAGCTGCGTCAGCAGCTTCACCTACAGCCGGGCGATTTTGCCATTTTTGCACCGGGCGAAGCGCATCAGGCGCTGTGCGCAGTGGATAAACCGGCACGGGTACGCAAAGCGGTCTTTAAGGTCTCACCTGAGATGCTGCGGGGGAAAACATGAGCCGCCACGCGCTGGTAACCGGCGCCAGCTCTGGTATCGGACGCACTATCGTTGAGCGGCTGTTGCAGGAGGGCTGGCAGGTCAGCGGGCTGAGCCGCTCGGCAGCAGGCTGCGATCATCCTGCCCTGCGTTCGATTGCCGTCGATCTCTGCGATCGCCGCGCGCTGGCGGAAGTGCTGCCCGCGCTCCCGCCGGTGGATGCGTTTATTCATGCTGCCGGGATGATGCAGGCCGCCGCACTGGGCGCACTGGATGAGGAGATCAGCCAGCGGCTGTGGTATCTGCATGTACAGGTGGCGGAGACTATCGCCAATGCGCTGGCGGAAAGCCTGCCCGCTGACGGACGCATTATCCTGATCGGCAGCCGCACCTCACGCGGCGCGGCAGGCCGCAGCCAGTATGTCAGCACCAAAGCAGCGATGACCGGAATGGTGCGTAGCTGGGCGGCAGAACTGGCTCCGCGCGGCATTACCGCGAACGTGGTGGCGCCGGGTGCAACGGCGACGCCGATGCTGAACCAGCCGGGACGCGCCAGCTCACCGCCAAAGCTGCCGCCGATAGGCCGCTATATTCAACCGGATGAGGTGGCCGCGCTGGTAAGTTTTCTGCTTTCGCCCGCCGCCGCGGCGATCACCGGGCAGGAGATAGCGATCTGCGGCGGGGCGTCGCTTAGCTAGCCTGGCCGCACAGTCTGGCTGGCTTAGCGTAAGCCGCTAATGTCTGAAGCACACAAGGGCTACGGCCTTGCCCTTGTGGCTTAGCGTCCCTGCATAAAAGCACGGTAGGCGGCAATCACCGCCAGGAAATCTTCGATGCCGCAAAAGGAGAGGCTTTCTTCGTCGTAGTAGCTCATGCCCTCTTCCAGCTCATCGGTATCAAAGGCCAGCTGGTTGGCGCGAATCATCACTTCTTCGCCATTCAGCGAGAGATGATATTCGTGTCCCTGATGCAGCCATTCCCTTTCGCTGCCTTTTACCTGCGCCGCCGCCGCTTCCACTTCATCCAGCAGCGCCATATTGCCCTTCACTTCCTCGTTAAACCACTGGCCGACCGCCTCGTGGCCCATACTCATGCGCACTTTTACCTGATTGGTGACGTCGCGTAAAAATTCATATTCCATATTGCTGCCCTTCGCGCACGCTGCTGCGCTTCAATTCACGGTATTGCACGCATTATCGCAGCCTGACGCACGAAAAGCAGCGCCTGACGCAACGCTTTCGCAAGAAAAGCGCTCAGGAGCCATCATCGCAAGGGAAGCCGACTTTTTGCAGACGTAAAAAAAGGGCGGATAGCTCCGCCCTTCTGTATCGCTGTTATTTATCTCAGACCGCAGTCTGGAAAATTACATCTTTCGCTTTTTCCGTATACTGATTCAGCTGGTCAAAGTTCAGATAGCGATAGGTATCCACCGCGGTTTTATCAACCTGAGACATGAACTGCTGATACTCGTCCGGGGTCGGCAGGCGGCCCAGCAGCGAAGAGACCGCAGCCAGCTCGGCAGAAGCCAGGTAAACGTTGGCACCGGTACCCAGACGGTTCGGGAAGTTACGCGTCGAGGTAGAAACCACGGTTGCGCCATCCGCTACACGCGCCTGGTTACCCATGCACAGCGAGCAGCCCGGGATCTCAATGCGCGCGCCGCTTTTACCGAATACGCTGTAATAGCCCTCTTCGGTAAGCTGCGCGGCATCCATTTTGGTCGGCGGCGCAACCCACAGGCGGGTCGGCAGCTGGCCTTTATGGCTGTCTAGCAGTTTACCCGCCGCACGGAAGTGACCGATGTTGGTCATACAGGAACCGATAAAGACCTCGTCGATCTTCTCGTTCTGTACGTCCGACAGCAAACGGGCATCGTCCGGGTCGTTCGGCGCGCACAGGATCGGCTCCTTGATTTCCGCCAGATCAATTTCGATCACCGCAGCGTATTCCGCGTCGGCATCGCCTTCCAGCAGCTGCGGATCCGCCAGCCATTTCTCCATGCCCTGAATACGACGCTCCAGCGTACGACGATCGCCGTAGCCTTCCGCAATCATCCATTTCAGCAGCACGATGTTGGAGTTGAGATACTCAATGATCGGCGCTTTATCCAGTTTGATGGTACAACCGGCGGCAGAACGTTCAGCAGAGGCATCAGACAGCTCGAACGCCTGCTCGACTTTCAGCTCCGGCAAGCCTTCGATTTCCAGAATGCGACCAGAGAAAATGTTCTTCTTACCTTTTTTCTCAACGGTCAGCAGGCCCTGTTTGATCGCGTACAGCGGGATCGCATGCACCAGATCGCGCAGGGTGATGCCCGGCTGCATTTTGCCTTTAAAGCGTACCAGCACTGATTCCGGCATATCCAGCGGCATCACGCCGGTCGCGGCAGCAAACGCCACCAGACCAGAACCCGCCGGGAAAGAGATGCCGATCGGGAAACGGGTGTGCGAGTCACCGCCGGTGCCCACGGTATCCGGCAGCAGCATACGGTTCAGCCAGCTGTGGATAATGCCGTCGCCCGGACGCAGCGACACGCCGCCACGGTTCATAATAAAGTCCGGCAGCGTATGGTGCGTCTGCACGTCAACCGGCTTCGGATAGGCGGCGGTATGACAGAATGATTGCATCACCAGATCGGCGGAGAAGCCAAGGCAGGCGAGATCTTTCAGCTCATCGCGCGTCATCGGACCGGTGGTATCCTGAGAACCCACGGAGGTCATCTTCGGTTCGCAATATTGTCCTGGGCGAATGCCGTCCACGCCACAGGCGCGACCTACCATTTTCTGCGCCAGAGAGAAACCGCGCGTACTTTCCGCCACATCTTTCGCCTGACGGAACACATCGCTGTGCGGCAAGCCGAGCGACTCACGCGCTTTGGTGGTCAGGCCGCGACCGATGATCAGCGGAATACGGCCACCGGCACGCACTTCATCCAGCAGCACTTCGGTTTTCAGCGCGAACTCAGCCAGCAGCTCGCCGGTCTCATGGTTACGCACTTCACCTTTATAAGGGTAGATATCGATTACATCGCCCGTATTCAGGTTGTTAACGTCCACTTCGATCGGCAGTGCGCCCGCATCTTCCATGGTGTTAAAGAAGATTGGCGCGATTTTACCGCCCAGCACCACGCCGCCGCCTTTTTTGTTCGGCACGTAAGGGATATCGTCGCCCATAAACCACAGCACCGAGTTGGTAGCGGATTTACGTGAAGAACCGGTACCGACAACGTCGCCGACGTAGGCCAGCGGGAAACCTTTCGCCTGTAATGCTTCGATCTGCTTGATCGGACCAACGTTGCCCGGCTCATCCGGCTCGATGCCTTCGCGGGCGTTTTTCAACATCGCCAGCGCATGCAGCGGGATATCAGGACGTGACCAGGCATCCGGCGCCGGAGAGAGATCGTCGGTGTTGGTTTCGCCGGTGACTTTGAATACGGTAACGGTGATTTTTTCCGCCAGCGCCGGACGATTCAGATACCATTCGGCATTCGCCCATGACTGCATGACCTGCTGCGCGTGCGGATTACCTGCTTTGGCTTTTTCTTCCACATCATAGAAGTTATCGAACATCAGCAGCGTATTGCACAGCGCTTTGGCCGCGATAGGTGCCAGCTTCTCACTATCCAGCGCATCGATCAGCGGATGAATGTTATAGCCGCCCTGCATGGTACCCAGCAGTTCGATCGCTTTTTCAGGTGTTACCAGAGGAGAGGTCGTTTCGCCTTTGGCGATAGCAGCCAGGAAACCGGCTTTGACATAGGCCGCTTCATCAACACCTGGCGGCACGCGATTAATTAACAGATCGGACAGGAATTCTTCTTCACCCGCAGGAGGGTTCTTCAGCAGTTCAACCAGCGCGGCCATTTGGGATGCATCTAAAGGTTTAGCAACAATTCCCTGGGCAGCACGCTCGGCAACGTGCTTACGGTATTCATCTAGCACGACGTTCTCCTCGCTCTCATTGTATAGGGCTTTCCGGCCACCTTTTTTCACGGCGATCTGTAGGATGCTTATGTAGGGTAAGGTGTCCGGTTTCGCGTCGGCCAGCATAGCAGGATTTGCGTCACTTGTTAATGCGTTTACAAAAAAGCAACATTATTTGTCAATGCTGTTTTCCAGCCCTGGCGCCTGCCATAACGCTTTCTTCACTATTTTAATGATAAAAATAATTTATGGCTGCGGTGTTTTGTTAAGCGAAAATGTTACCACATCGATTCACCCGGCCTTTGCTTGTCGGCCGCATTCGGTCAATTGTGCCCACCGGGAAAGGGCTAAAGAGCACCTCTTGATCAGGAAGGCCGGGTAAAGAGAACTGGCCCGGCAAACGCCATAAAAAAACCCGACGGCGGGGTTCACCTCAAGCGTCGGGTTAATAAAGAACAGCCGCCGGAGGAGTTCACCTTAGGCGCCGGGTTAAGGGTGATCTTTAACGTAAAATGACATACCGGTGCCGGCTACGTTTGAAGCCCTGTTTATTTCAGATTTTCAGGGAAATTGGCAGGCAGCTCGCTGGCCGGGCAGTTAATGATGCTGTCGTCGTTTTCACCAACGTCGCGCACAAAAGTCAGCGTGGCGTATTCGTCGATCACTTCGGTAGGATAAGCTGGTCCTGCCTCACGGTAGCTGGCCATTTCATCCAGATGTTCGTTCTGGAAACAGACGGTTTTTTCCGGGTTATTCATTACCCAGCGCGGGAAGAAGATGGTGCCGTGAAACACCTTATCGGCGAGGTTCACGCTCAGGCTGACATCAGTACCGGTAGGCTCTGTCCAGGAGATTTTGTAAACATCGCTGGCAAGACGCGCCAGATACACATGCTGATCTTTAACCCAGCGGTTACCCACCAGGCCGCTATGAATTCGATAATCTATCGTTTGGTTATTTTTGACGTAAATTTCATAGTTCCAGCCATTATCATAGGTATACACCAGATGTTTACCCACTAAACCTTGCATATCGTGTTTATCAAAGCTCATAAAATTTACTCCTTTTGAGTTAACGGATAAATTATAGCTCAGCGGCAAAAAACGTTGAGAGCAAATAAAAGCGTTTTTGCCTTATATCAAAACATCAATATATTGGAAAACCAAAAAAGGAAATGTTTGATAATTATTGCGGCAGCGGGAAGGTTTAATCAATTATTTATGACAACAGAACAGAGACAATTCTTACGCCAGCGATAAAATATCTATGACGCAGTAAAATCTTACTATTGGCAATAGCTATTTAAACTGATATTCCACGGTGTAAAAAGGTTTAAAGACACCGATACTATCGCCGGACTGCTTTGAGGTCAGCCCGGCACAAGTGCGATTCTCCCTGCTTCCCGTTTACAGGTTGAAAGTAAGCCGTCCCGTTAGTTATTCGATTGCGACAGAGAATGAGCTGCGTTCCGCACAATCAACTTACCCTGTAATAACAGTAGTAGCGTACGTAATATCAGAAAGGCGATTACCAGATTCGCCCCTACAAACAGCGGGATGGATAACGCGTGTAATATACCGCCTGGCGCGCTATGCCCCAGATGCAAAGCGGTATTAGCCAGCGATGAAACGCCGAATGAAAAACTCCAGAATGCGGGGTTAAAGGGTTGGTTTCCATACCAGCGGAACAGGCGAATCATGAAAAACATCTGCAGCAGCCCATAGCCGAAAAGCATTTTGGCAAACGCATCTGCTTCACCACCGTTAACGCTGAGCCAGGCGCTGCACGCCACAAAAGCAGGCGCCATCTGGATACCTAACGAGGGGCGCACCTCCTGCGGCATCTCCCCCGCGCTGCGTAAGCGATGCAAAATAGCTGGCTCCAGCGTAAGCCAGGAAATCACGCCTGCGCCAAGAAATAGCAGCCCTAAATCATGAAAACCCAATGCGCCGCACGCCATAGCGCTAATAAAATTATTCGCGACGGTAGGCAGATACAGGCCCGGCGTTGCTGCCGTTGCCGGATGGTTACCGCGCCATAGTCCTGCGCCCTGCCAGGAGGCATACGCCAGCTGAATCACCGCGCCGATAACAAACAGAACGAAGCCCGCCTTGTAAAACCAGGGCGTTACGCCGATGGATACCAGCATTGTCGTTGCGGGAAACAGGCTTACGAAGCTGCTTTTTATCGGATGGCGAATTTCATCCAGCACGGATTGCGGATGAAACATCAGGCGAGTCAAAAACAGGCAGGCCAGAACTGCCCAAACAGCAATAGCCGTACTGATAAGAAAGATTCCAGGAATAGCGGAGACAGGCAAAATGGATGCGGCGTAGCGCCAGGAAAATCCTGTGCCGATAATGCCAAGAACCATACCAAAGTAGCTTGCGGGGAGATTTATATAGGCTTGTGATTTTTCTTGCCGCATATTGCCGTTACCTTTTACTTATTAATATTCACCAATCAGTCCATTCCTGCTCATTTAATTTACATACAACCACTTTAAGATAAATATTTAACAATTAGCTTAAGGTCGATTATTATTTAAATGGTGCTCTACCCTGAGGGCGTTATGATAACCAGCCAACAAGAAATTTAGAAATAATGATTTATTGCTAACTGGCGTCGCACCATGCAATCAGGCTATTAAAAAAGGATAAGGCAGTCTTGCGCGCCGCTAAAACAGCAGTTTCACATGTACGAAGAGAGTTAGAAAGCGAAAAAAAGCCAATTTGAGTTCCAGTTATACCCTGGACAGTAATATTACAAGAAATTTCACCAAAAAAATAACCAAGAGGATTGTGGCGCGACACGCCTGTCAAGCGATTTATTATCGTGTACAACCGCAATCAAAAATCAATAGCCAGGATAGTTATAAAATCATACTTCCTGGCTATAAAAACTTACACGCACTGGCAGGCAAAAATTCTATTTCTTACTCTGCATTGCCTGTAATATGTCACCAAAACTAACCGTGTAGGTTCCAATTTTTTGCATTCCATCTTCTGGCAGATAACTGAACTTCACATAGAGTATATCGCCACTGGATTTTTCTTTAACGTTAAGCGAATTGGTAATGTGATAAAGCTCTTTAAGATCCGCAGGAACGCCAGCCGCATCCGTAAGAACTGTCCCGGCGGGGACAAATTTAAGCGCCTGATCAAGCGTTTTAACTAAAAAATCCTGTACTGGAAAAAGCCCATTAAAACGCTTGCGCGGTAGATACTTTGTGATCCCCATGTAGATTTCAGGCATTTCTTGTAGATGATTTTTGATAATGCGCGTTTCATTTTCTTTCAGATATTCGAAAACTTCCACAGGTGCGCCAATGAGTACCAGCGGCTTAACACCGGCACCTTTTTCTGAAAAAATAAACTCGTTATTGCTGTTTTTGATTGCCTTTTGCAAGGTCCCTCGATCTTGAATAACCGAGAAAAACTTTCCTTTTTTAACAACCGGCGCTGGCTCACGCCACAACGTTATATCACTGGCCTGCGCAGCCCCAGCAGTCACAGCATATGCCAGCAGCAGTGCAGTAGAAATTTTATTTTTCATAGAAACATCCTTGTTGTTTAACCCAGTATCTGTATGACAGTTCAGGAAAATGAGAAGATGTGAGACAGTTACATTGCATCTATCGATGCTAATTACACTGGCCATAAAAAAACAAAAATTGCCCGCAGAAATAATATCAAAAATTATTTTTACAGCAATATGAATCTCGGAGGATTGATAAAACCTACTCCTGACACCTTATCGCAACCACATAATAAATTACATGCAGCACACAATAATATCCATAAAAATCATTATCACCCAACTAATTTAAAAGACATAAAAATAATTTAATTTGTATATTTAAAAATTGATAACCATGAAGTTTATTAACCCTTTACTGTAGTATAACTCTTTTATTATTTTTAGGATTAAGCTGTAAAACGAAGCCCTCTTTGAAAAAAAAGATGATGATGAACACATTAAAACTGAGCGCAATGGCATCATTGAGTTTATGAGCGTTACTGCTTGATGCCTATTATCCAGAATGTAGAAAAATGGGGATATTGGCAATTAATATGAGCGAACTATACCCTATCCGCGCGAGGAACAGAGGGCTTTCCCATAATAAATTAGATTTTGGCTAGTTTAATCCCACTGGCGCGGGGAACACGCTAAATGTGATTTTTTGATATTAAATAAAAAATAAACTCACTAAAACCTTACCGCCAAATTTTTATTTTTAAAGCCAGGCAACTCATTGAAATTAAAAAGTTTGATGATTTATAAAAACAAAAATGCACACTCTACCAATTATGCGCATTTCATTTCAAAGCAACCGCTAAATTCGGCATTTGATAAATTAATAAGCTTTATAAAACATAGCAATACCTCTTACCTGAAGCTCCCTTCATAAAACAGGATAAACATCAGTTCATTGATCTGAATCTATCCGAACAAGCAAGGTTAGCGCAGAAACAACCACGAACTCTGGCATTTTCAGGTCGTTAGCTCATAAAAAAACGGCCCCTTTCGGGGCCGTCATTATTTATCTTATCCGCAGAAGCGTTATTTTTTCTTGGCTTTCGGATTAGGCAGGTCGGTAATGCTACCTTCGAAAATCTCTGCCGCCAGGCCAACCGACTCATGAAGCGTCGGGTGAGCATGGATAGTCAGCGCGATATCTTCCGCATCACAGCCCATTTCGATCGCCAGGCCGATTTCGCCCAGCAGTTCGCCGCCGTTGGTGCCGACAATGGCGCCACCGATAACGCGATGCGTTTCTTTATCGAAAATCAGCTTGGTCATGCCGTCTGCACAGTCAGAAGCGATAGCACGGCCGGAAGCAGCCCACGGGAAGGTGGCGGTTTCGTAGCTGATGCCTTTCTCTTTCGCTTCTTTCTCCGTCAGGCCAACCCAAGCGACTTCTGGCTCGGTATAGGCGATGGACGGGATGACTTTCGGATCGAAGTAGTGTTTCTTACCGGCGATAACTTCTGCCGCTACGTGACCTTCGTGAACGCCTTTATGCGCCAGCATCGGCTGACCGACGATATCGCCGATAGCGTAGATGTGCGGCACGTTGGTACGCATCTGCTTATCAACACGGATAAAGCCGCGATCGTCCACTTCCACGCCCGCCTGACCGGCATCCAGGTTTTTACCGTTCGGCACGCGACCGATAGCCACCAGCACCGCGTCGTAACGCTGCGCTTCAGCAGGCGCTTTTTTGCCTTCCATCGAGACGTAAATGCCGTCTTCTTTGGCTTCAACCGCGGTCACCTTGGTTTCCAGCATCAGGTTAAATTTCTTGCTGATGCGTTTGGTGAAGACTTTAACCACGTCTTTATCAGCAGCCGGGATCACCTGGTCGAACATCTCAACCACGTCAATCTCTGAACCCAGCGCATGATACACGGTGCCCATCTCCAGACCGATAATACCGCCGCCCATCACCAGCATACGCTTCGGCACTTCTTTCAGCTCAAGCGCCGCGGTGGAATCCCAAACGCGTGGATCTTCATGAGGAATGAAAGGAAGCTGAATCGGACGTGAACCCGCCGCAATAATGGCATTATCAAAGTTGATGGTGGTCGCGCCGTTTTCGCCTTCAACCACCAGCGTGTTAGCGCCGGTAAATTTACCGAAGCCGTTAACCACTTTGACTTTACGACCTTTCGCCATGCCAGACAGACCGCCGGTCAGCTGGTTGATGACTTTTTCTTTCCAAGTACGGATCTTGTCAATGTCGGTTTGCGGTTCGCCGAACACGATACCGTGCTCCGCCAGCGCTTTCGCTTCTTCGATAACTTTCGCTACGTGCAGCAGCGCTTTAGAAGGGATACAACCTACGTTAAGGCAAACACCGCCAAGGGTGCTGTAACGCTCTACCAGTACGGTCTCCAGACCTAAATCCGCGCAGCGAAAGGCTGCAGAGTAGCCCGCAGGACCTGCCCCAAGCACAACGACCTGGGTTTTAATCTCTGTACTCATCATGACCTCTTAATTGACTATCCGGCGGTCAGACGTCACTTACCTGATTCACAGTACGCCCTTCATCCACCGGGACGCGTTCACCGCAAGAGTTTACAGAATTGTTAACAGACTGCAAACCGCTTCGGCTCAGTAAGATCCCATTTCCTGCATTCAGGCAGGTTCAGTACCGCAAACCTGACCTGTCAAAAGGCCGGCATAAGCCGGCCTTTATCGTTACTACATCACCAGACGGCGGATATCGCTTAAGGTGTTGTTGATGATGGTAATGAAACGCGCACCATCAGCCCCATCGATAACGCGATGGTCGAAGGAGAGAGAGATCGGCAGCATCAGACGCGGCATGAACTCTTTACCATTCCACACCGGCTCCATTGAGGACTTGGATACGCCCAGAATAGCGACTTCCGGCGCGTTCACAATCGGCGCGAAGTGGGTGGTGCCCAGGCCGCCGATGCTGGAGATAGTGAAACAGCCACCCTGCATTTCGCCAGCGGTCAGCTTACCATCACGCGCTTTTTTGGAGATGGTCATCAGCTCGCGGGAGAGTTCAATGATGCCTTTTTTGTTAACATCTTTGAACACCGGAACCACCAGGCCGTTCGGTGTATCAACCGCCACGCCGATATTGATATATTTCTTCAGCGTCAGCTTCTGGCCATCCGCAGAGAGCGAACTGTTAAAGCGCGGCATCTGCTCCAGCGCGGCAGCAACGGCTTTCATGATAAAGACGACCGGCGTAATTTTCACATCCATCCGGCGCTTCTCGGCTTCAGCATTCTGCTGCTTACGGAACGCTTCCAGCTCGGTGATATCAGTTTTATCGAAGTGCGTAACGTGCGGGATCATCACCCAGTTACGGCTCAGGTTAGCACCAGAGATTTTCTGGATACGGCCCAGCTCAACTTCTTCCACCTCACCAAACTTGCTGAAGTCGACTTTCGGCCACGGCAGCATGCCAGGCAGACCGCCGCCGCTTGCCGCAGCAGGCGCGGACTCAGCGCGTTTCACCGCATCCTTCACGTAAGCCTGCACGTCTTCTTTCAGAATACGTCCCTTACGGCCGGTGCCTTTCACTTTCGCCAGGTTAACGCCAAACTCACGCGCCAGACGACGGATAACCGGCGTAGCGTGTACGTAAGCGTCGTTCTCAGCAAATTCATCCTTGCCGGACGCTTTCGCTGGCGCGGATGCGGCCGGAGCCGCTTGCTCAGCTTTCGCCGCCGGAGCCGGAGCCGCTTCTTTCTGCGCTGCCGGAGCCGGCGCTGCGCCTTCCACTTCAAACAGCATAATCAATGAACCGGTGCTGACTTTGTCGCCGGTGTTGATTTTGATCTCTTTCACGGTACCTGCGAACGGTGCCGGGACTTCCATTGAGGCTTTGTCGCCTTCAACCACGATCAGTGACTGCTCGGCGGTGATTTTATCGCCCGCCTTCACCAGGATCTCGGTAACTTCAACTTCATCGCCGCCGATATCCGGTACGTTCACTTCTTTCGTGGCTGAACCGCCAGAGGCCGCAGGCGCAGTGGCCGCTTCCTCTTTCACCTGCGGTTTGGCTGCTGCTGCGCTGCCGGAAGCGGCGGTTTCGAACACCATAATCAGTGAGCCGGTGCTGACTTTATCGCCGGTGTTGATTTTGATCTCTTTAACCGTACCCGCGAACGGCGCCGGGACTTCCATTGAGGCTTTGTCGCCTTCAACGACGATCAGCGACTGTTCCGCTTCCACTTTGTCGCCCACTTTCACCAGCACTTCGGTGACTTCAACTTCGTCGCTGCCGATGTCCGGGACATTCACGTCTTTGCTTTCTGCGGCGGCGGCAGGTGCAGCCTGTGCGTCAGCTTTTTTCTCTGCGGCAGGTGCTGGCGCAGCTTCTGCTGCGCCCTCCGCGTCAAAAATCATAATCAGCGAGCCGGTTTCGACTTTGTCACCGGTGTTGATTTTAATTTCTTTGACCACGCCAGCCTGCGGCGAAGGCACTTCCATTGAGGCTTTGTCACCCTCAACGGTGATCAGCGATTGCTCGGCTTCCACCTTGTCGCCAACCTTTACCAGGATCTCGGTCACTTCAACTTCATCTGCGCCGATGTCCGGGACATTAATTTCGATAGCCATTAATCTTTACCTCTTATGCCAGACGCGGGTTAACTTTATCTGCATCGATGTCGAATTTGGTAATGGCGTCCGCCACCACTTTCTTATCGATTTCGCCGCGTTTAGCCAGTTCACCCAGCGCTGCTACCACCACATAGGATGCATCCACTTCGAAGTGGTGACGCAGGTTTTCACGGCTGTCAGAGCGGCCGAAGCCGTCGGTGCCCAGTACGCGATAATCGCTGGCCGGGATATAGCTGCGAACCTGTTCAGCAAACAGTTTCATGTAGTCGGTAGAGGCAACGGCTGGCGCATCATTCATCACCTGAGCGATATATGGCACGCGCGCTTCTTCTGTCGGATGCAGCATGTTCCAGCGTTCACAATCCTGGCCGTCACGCGCCAGTTCAGTGAAGGAGGTTACGCTGTAGATGTCAGAGCCGATGCCGTAATCTTTCGCCAGGATCTCTGCGGCTTCGCGTACGTGACGCAGAATCGCACCTGAGCCCAACAGCTGCACTTTACCTTTGCTGCCTTCCAGGGTTTCCAGCTTGTAGATACCCTTACGGATACCCTCTTCTGCGCCCTGCGGCATTGCCGGCATGTGGTAGTTTTCGTTCAGCGTGGTGATGTAGTAATAAATATTTTCCTGCGCTTCGCCGTACATACGGCTCAGGCCGTCCTGCATGATCACCGCGACTTCATACGCGTAAGCCGGATCGTAGGAGATACAGTTCGGAATGGTCAGCGCCTGAATGTGGCTGTGACCATCTTCATGCTGCAAACCTTCGCCGTTCAGCGTGGTACGACCGGAGGTGCCGCCGACCAGGAAGCCGCGCGCCTGTTGGTCGCCCGCCGCCCAGCAGAGATCGCCGATACGCTGGAAGCCGAACATAGAGTAATAGATGTAGAACGGAATCATCGGCAGGTTGTTGGTGCTGTAAGAGGTCGCAGCAGCCAGCCAGGATGCGCCTGCGCCCAGCTCATTGATCCCTTCCTGCAGAATCTGGCCTTTCTCATCTTCTTTATAGTAAGCAACCTGCTCACGGTCCTGCGGCGTGTACTGCTGGCCGTTCGGGCTGTAAATACCGATCTGACGGAACAGGCCTTCCATACCAAAGGTACGCGCTTCGTCGGCGATGATCGGCACCAGACGATCTTTGATCGACTTGTTCTTCAGCATCACGTTCAGGGCACGCACAAAGGCGATGGTGGTGGAGATCTCTTTGTTCTGCTCTTCCAGCAGCGGTGTGAAATCTTCCAGCGTCGGCAGCTCAAGCTTGTCGGTGAAGTTCGGCTGACGGCTCGGCAGATAGCCACCCAGTTTTTGACGCTGGCCGTGCAGGTAGTTGTGCTCTTCGGAACCTTCCGGGAAAGTAACGTACGGCAGCGTTTCCAGGTTCTCGTCGGTGACGTCAACATTGAAGCGGTCGCGCACGTAGCGCACGCCTTCCATGTTCATTTTCTTCACCTGGTGCGCGATGTTCTTGCCTTCCGCGCTGTCGCCCATACCATAACCTTTAATGGTATGCGCCAGGATCACAACCGGCTTGCCTTTGGTGTCCTGCGCTTTTTTCAGCGCCGCGTAGATTTTCTTCGGATCGTGGCCGCCACGGTTCAGCGCCCAAATTTCGTCGTCGGACATATCTTTCACCAGCGCAGCGGTTTCCGGATATTTACCGAAGAAGTGCTCACGCACATAGGCCCCGTTGCGGGATTTAAAGGTCTGATAGTCGCCATCAACGGTTTCGTTCATCAGCTGAATCAGCTTGCCGCTGGTATCTTTACGCAGCAGTTCGTCCCAACGACCGCCCCAGATGACCTTGATCACTTCCCAACCGGCGCCGCCAAAGATGCCTTCCAGCTCGTTGATGATCTTGCCGTTGCCGGTTACCGGACCATCCAGACGCTGCAGGTTACAGTTGATCACGAACACCAGGTTATCCAGCTTCTCGCGGGTGGCGATCGTGATAGCGCCTTTAGATTCCGGCTCATCCATTTCGCCATCGCCAAGGAAAGCGTAAACGGTCTGGGCGGAGGTATCTTTCAGGCCGCGATGTTCCAGATATTTCAGGAATTTCGCCTGATAGATCGCCGACAGCGGGCCCAGGCCCATAGAAACGGTCGGGAACTGCCAGAATTCCGGCATCAGTTTCGGGTGCGGGTAAGAAGAGAGACCTTTACCGTGCACTTCCTGACGGAAGTTGTTCATCTGCTCTTCAGTCAGACGGCCTTCAAGGAAAGCGCGTGAGTAAACGCCCGGAGAAATATGGCCCTGGAAGTAAACCAGATCGCCGCCGTCTTTGTCGCTGCGCGCACGGAAGAAATGGTTAAAGCAGACTTCATAAATGGTTGCCGATGACTGGAAAGATGAGAGGTGACCGCCCAGCTCCAGATCTTTTTTCGACGCACGCAGTACCGCCATCATGGCGTTCCAGCGAATTGCGGAACGGATACGACGCTCCAGAGAGGTATTGCCCGGATAGTCCGGCTCTTCTTCAACGGCGATAGAGTTAACGTAGTTGCTGACAGCAGAGCCTGCAGCGACATTCACGCCGCCTTTACGCGCTTCGCCCAGCACCTGATCGATCAGGAACTGCGCACGCTCAACACCTTCTTCACGGATGACCGATTCGATCGCCTGTAGCCAGTCGCGGGTTTCGATCGGATCCACGTCATTATGTAAACGTTCTGACATGGGGGTATTCCTTATCTGTGTCTAATACGTTGAATTGTCTGGAGCCTGTCTCCATGCATTCTGATTCAGTCCAAAATGCAAGGAGACAGGCCCGTCGCTAGTTATCGCGTATCCTTTTATTTCGCCGGGCGCTTTTTTAGCCCTGCAAAATCTATGGTTATAGCAGTTTACGCGCTATTCCTTACGTTGCTGTAAACGGCGCAGAGAGCGTTCACGACGTGTCTGCTCCCGGCTTCTGTCCAGCAATATCTCCTCGATAAACGCCAGATGACGGTGTGAAGCTTCGCGCGCCTTTTCCGGCTCGCGGGCCACAATCGCCTCAAAAATACTGGCGCGATGACTGCTTACCTGCGCCAGCATTTCCCGGCGTGAGTAGAGCAATTCAAAATTCTGACGAACGTTTTGTTCCAGCATCGGACCCATTGAGCGTAGCAAATGCAGCAGCACCACATTATGCGCCGCTTCTGTTACAGCAATCTGATACTGCATAACCGCATCGGCTTCAGCATCTAAATCACCGCTCTGTTGGGTATGTTGGATAGCCAGATGACAGTCGCGTATGCGCTGCAGATCCTCTTCGGTTCCCCGCAGCGCAGCGTAATAAGCAGCGATACCTTCAAGTGCATGGCGGGTTTCCAGCAGGTCAAACTGGGATTCGGGATGATCGGTGAGTAACGCGACAAGGGGATCGCTCAGGCTTTGCCAAAGGCTTTTCTGAACGAAGGTGCCGCCGCCCTGCCGACGCAGCAGAAGCCCTTTTGCCTCGAGACGCTGTATGGCTTCACGCAAAGAGGGGCGAGAAACGTCAAACTGCTTGGCCAGTTCCCGCTCGGGAAGCAGCTTTTCACCCGGACGCAGCGTTCCTTCCATTATCAGGGACTCAAGCTGCTGCTCAATCGCATCCGAGAGCTTTGGTTGGCGAATCTTACTGTAGGCCATTGTCCCTTCTTCTGCCAGGCACCGAAGTCAATTGGTAATACCAATTCCAAAAAAGTGACGCTAAAGTAACAAAGTATTCACCTGCTGTCTATATGGCATCTGCCCGAAGCGCGGCGAAGCTCACATCAGCCAACAGGCGTAAACAGTAATGAAAATGGGCCATTAACGGCACAAAACGAAATCTGACCGCTGATTTTTACCAAACCTTACACGGATTTAGACCCGAATCTCATTCTATGTCATAAGCGAAAGCTATTCGTCTTTATTCCAGATAAATGGCACAAAAAAGAAAACCTGACGTGATGGCCGCAACGTTTTTGATTAGGGGCCATTTACGCAGAGAAAAAGCAGGTGCATTCGGAGTCGCTTACCACTATTCTTGGCTGCGTGGTAGCGTTACGCGCCACTTGCACTTCCGCATTGTGTAAAGCAAACAATACAAAAAACGTAACGTCAGATATACATGCGTATCGTCTGCTTGCAGGCATTACAACGCCAACTCTTCAGGGAAGGCGAAGAACTAACACGAGGGTTTTTATGGAACAACAGCAGGGCGATACGCTGAAACGCGGGTTGAAAAACCGCCATATTCAGCTGATTGCATTGGGCGGCGCCGTGGGCACCGGTCTGTTTCTGGGAATTGGGCAAACCATCCAAATGGCCGGGCCGTCGGTACTTCTGGGCTATGCCATCGGCGGCTTTATCGCCTTTCTGATTATGCGTCAGCTGGGTGAAATGGTGGTCGAGGAGCCGGTCGCAGGATCGTTTAGTCACTTCGCCTATAAATACTGGGGCAACTTTGCCGGTTTCGCTTCCGGCTGGAACTATTGGGTGCTGTATGTGCTGGTCGCCATGGCTGAACTCACCGCCGTGGGAAAATATATTCAGGTCTGGTGGCCCGACTTCCCTTCCTGGGCCACCGCCGCGCTGTTCTTTGTATTAATCAACGCCATCAACCTGACCAACGTTAAAGTCTACGGTGAGATGGAATTTTGGTTCGCGATTATTAAAGTCGTGGCGGTCGTCGGAATGATTCTGTTCGGCGGCTGGCTGCTGTTTAGCGGTAATGGCGGGCCGCAAGCTTCCGTCACCAATATCTGGGCGCAGGGCGGCTTCTTCCCGCACGGCATCAGCGGGCTGGTGATGGCGATGGCGGTGATTATGTTCTCGTTCGGCGGCCTCGAACTGGTAGGGATCACCGCCGCTGAAGCGGACGATCCAACGAAAAGCATTCCGCGCGCCACTAACCAGGTTATCTACCGCATCCTTATTTTCTATATCGGTTCGCTGGCGGTGCTGCTCTCGCTCTATCCGTGGGTCAAAGTGGTGGGCGAAAGCAGCCCGTTCGTCATGATTTTCCACGATCTCGGCGAAACGCTGGTGGCAAACGTGTTAAACGTGGTGTTTCTGACGGCGGCGCTGTCGGTCTATAACAGCTGCGTTTACAGCAACAGCCGGATGCTTTACGGCCTGGCGAAACAGGGCAGCGGCCCGCAGGCGTTGCTGAAAGTCGATCGTCGCGGCGTGCCTTATGTGGCGCTGGGCGTATCGGCGCTCGCTACGGCGATTTGTGTGCTGATTAACTATTTGATGCCGGGTGAAGCCTTTGGCCTGCTGATGGCTTTGGTGGTCTCGGCGCTGGTGATTAACTGGGCGATGATTAGCCTGGCGCATCTGAAATTCCGTAAGGCGAAAGATAGCCAGGGGGTGCAGACGCGCTTCCGCGCCATTCTTTATCCGGTTGGTAACTGGATTTGTCTGGTGTTTATGGCCGCGATTCTGGTGATTATGTTAATGACACCGGGCATGGCGATCTCCGTCTGGCTTATCCCAGTCTGGCTGGTGGTGCTGGCGATAGGTTACGCCATTAAAAACCGTTCCCAGCGCAGCTGATGATCCGGGCGCTCAGGCGCCCGGTTTTCTTTGCGCTAATAGTTATGCCCTTCACACTTTTCTCTTCGCAGTGATTTTGTCCATCTCGATGACCAACCTGTATTAGTCCCTGAGATCGGTAAGCCGTAATAATCATTTTACTGAACATCAGGAGAATACAATGATGAAAGGCTCTGCGCTTTCTTTTAAAGAAAAGCTGGGTTACGGCATGGGCGACGCGGGCTGTAATATGATCGGCGGCGCGATTATGCTGTTCCTGAACTACTTCTATACCGATGTCTTTGGCCTGGCGCCTGCGCTGGTCGGCATCTTGCTGCTTTCAGTGCGCGTACTGGATGCGATAACCGATCCCATCATGGGCGCCATCGCCGATCGTACCCAAAGCCGATGGGGCCGCTTTCGTCCCTGGCTACTGTGGGTCTCCGTGCCGTATGTTGTATTCAGCGTGCTGATGTTTACCACGCCAAACTGGAGTTACGAATATAAGGTCGTCTGGGCATTTGTCACCTACTTCCTGATGTCGCTCTCCTATACCGCAATCAATATCCCTTATTGCTCGCTGGGCGGCGTGATTACTAACGATCCCCATGAGCGCGTTTCCTGTCAGTCTTACCGCTTTGTCATGGTGGGTATCGCGACGCTGATCCTGTCGCTGACGCTGCTGCCGATGACGGAATGGTTTGGCGGCGGCGATCGGGCGCGCGGCTATCAGATGGCGATGGGCGTGATGGCGCTGATCGGCCTGTTTATGTTCCTTTATTGCTTCGCTACCGTGCGCGAGCGCATTCGCCCTGCCGTTCCCAGCAACGACGACCTGAAAAACGATTTGCGTGACGTCTGGAAAAACGATCAGTGGGTGCGTATTTTGCTGCTGACGTTCTGCAACGTCTGCCCCGGTTTTATTCGCATGGCGGCCACCATGTATTACGTCACCTGGGTTATGGGACAATCTACCCACTTCGCCACGCTGTTTATCAGCCTTGGCGTGGTAGGCATGATGATCGGCAGTACGCTGGCGAAAGTCTTGACCGACCGCTGGTGTAAGCTGAAAGTCTTTTTCTGGACCAACATCGCGCTGGCTATTTTTTCCTGTGGCTTTTACTTCCTTAACCCGCAGGCCACGGTGCTGGTTGCCGTGATGTATTTCCTGTTAAACATCCTGCATCAAATCCCTTCCCCGCTGCACTGGTCGCTGATGGCGGACGTGGATGATTACGGCGAATGGAAAACCGGCAAGCGTATCACCGGCATCAGCTTCTCCGGCAATCTGTTCTTCCTGAAAGTCGGGCTGGCGGTTGCCGGTGCGATGGTAGGCTTCCTGCTCTCATTTTATGGCTACGATGCGGGCGCTAAACAGCAGGGCAGCAGCGCGTTGAACGGCATTGTATTGCTGTTTACCGTGATCCCCGGCGTCGGTTATTTAATTACCGCGGGCGTCGTACGCCTGTTAAAAGTCGATCGTCATCTGATGCAAACCATTCAGCAGGATTTGGCGAAACGGCGTGAAAACTATCGTGAGCTGAGCGCACAGCGTGAAGACAAAGCTTTTGCTATTAAACCAGAAGGAACGGCATCATGACTCAATGGCCCAACCCGTTAATTGAACAGCGCGCGGACCCTTTTATTTTACGCTACGAGGAGCGTTACTATTTTATCGCCTCCGTTCCTGAATACGATCGCCTTGAGCTGCGTTGCGCCGATACCATCATCGAGCTTGCCGATGCGCAGCCGGTGGTAGTATGGCGTAAACCCGATGTCGGGCCGATGAGCGCGCTGATTTGGGCACCGGAAATTCACCATATTGATGGGCAGTGGGTGATCTATTTCGCCGCAGCGCCGACCCGCGATATCAAAGAGGGGCTGTTTCAGCACCGTATGTACGCGCTGACCTGCGATGACGCCGATCCGTTAAGCGGTAACTGGCAGGATCGTGGCCGTATCCGTACGCCCATCGACAGTTTCGCGCTGGATGCCACGACGTTCAGCCATCAAGGCAAACAGTGGTATCTGTGGGCGCAAAAAGATCCGGCGATTCCCGGCAATTCCAACCTCTATCTGGCTGAGCTGGAAAATCCCTGGACGCTAAAAGGCAAGCCGGTGATGCTCAGCCGTCCTGAATATGAATGGGAGTGCGCCGGTTTTAGCGTAAACGAAGGGCCGGCGGTGATCCGACACGGTAACCGGCTGTTTGTCAGCTATTCGGCCAGCGCCACGGATGAGAATTATTGCCTGGGGCTGTTATGGATCGATGTGGATGACGATCCCATGCAGCTGGCGAAGTGGCATAAATCTGCCCGGCCGGTTTTCACCACCAGCTGGGAAAACCGCCAGTATGGACCGGGCCACAATAGCTTTACCGTGGATGAGGCGGGCAATGATTTGCTGGTCTATCACGCGCGCAACTATACGGAAATCGAAGGCGATCCGCTGTGGGATCCGAACCGCCATACGCGGATTAAGGATATCCGCTGGGATGCTAACGGCATGCCAGACTTCGGCGTGCCGCCAGCCGATACGCTGTTAAACCAGCGTGCCGTAAATGGTCAATAGCGCGACCACCACCACAATCACCAGCGAGACTTTTTTTGCCAACGCCACGGCTATCCGTGGCGTTTCCACGCTATCCCAGCGCTGATCGCGCTCCAGCGAATATTGTGCCAGATGGGTTAATACCTGATATTGCGGACGACGCAGGTCGCTTAATGCCGCAAACCAGGCCGGTAGCGCCCGCTCGCCGTGTCCCAGCAGCGCATACGCCGCGCCAGCCAGTCGAACCGGTAACCAGTCTACCCAATGCAAAATACGATCGATCCCGGAACGGGCGCGTTCAAACGGCGTATGGTGCTTTGCCAGCCAGCTCTGCCAGGCACGTAAAAAAGCGTAACCCACCAGCAGCACCGGCCCATAAGCGCCGCCGACGATAAACCAAAACAGCGGGGCGAGATAAAACCGGTAATTGATCCACAGCAGCGCGTTTTGCAGCTCTTTAAGCGTTTCCTGCTGGTTGCACTCTACCGGCATGCCGTGAATCAGCGTCAGCTCTTCTGCCATGGTGCTACAAGCATTAGCATCGCCGTGACTGGCCGCCTTCAGGTAAGCGTGATAATGCAGCCGCATCGAACCTGCGCCGATACACAACAGCCCAACCACAATCCAGAACAGCAGCTGTACTACGCCAAAAAAGAGTCCGCGCAGCGATAAAATAATCACCAGAACCACCAGCATCGCCACCACTGTCATCGCCAGCGTGCGCCATAGCGAAAAATGACGGCGGCGGCGGAAAAACGGCTCCAGCCGATGATCAAGCTGCCAGTGTTCGCCCATTTTAAACAGGCGTTCCCAACCTAAAACCAGTAACAAGGAAAAAAGCGTCATGCATTCCGCTCCGGTAAATGTAAGCTGGCGGCGTCCGGTATGCCGCGCAGAAAGCGAGCCCAGTCAAACGCCGGGCCAGGATCGGTTTTACGCTCCGGGGCAATATCACTGTGCCCGGTAATTTGTGCCGGTGTAATCGGATAATGCTGCATCAGCAGATGCGTTAGCGCTTGCAAAGCATGATACTGCGCCTCGGTATAAGGCTGCGTATCAGTTCCTTCCAGCTCAATGCCAATAGAAAAATCATTGCAGTTTTCGCGTCCCTGCCAGCAAGATACGCCAGCATGCCAGGCACGCTTATCGAACGGAACATACTGCACAATTTCCCCATCGCGGCGGATCAGGCAGTGCGCCGCTACGCGCAAATGCGCGATATCAGCAAAATAGGGGTGCGCCGTGGGATCGAGCGTGCCGGTAAATAGCGCATCAATCCAGGGGCCGCCAAACTCGCCGGGCGGCAGACTGATGTTATGCACCACCAGCAGGCTGGGAGCCTCCTCCTGCGGGCGTGCATTGAAATGCGGTGACGGCACATGGCGAACGCCCAATAGCCAGCCATCATTTAACTCCATGCCTGGGTCTCCTGTTCGTTTTTTTGCACAGCCTAACATGAATTTGCCCCTCCTTTTGCATTCCTTGTGCCAGCGTTAAAAACAGGTTTCCAGCACCTCAATAACCTCCAGCTGTTCATTAACCAGACAAAAATTGCGCCATTTATCAAAGGTCAGGCAAGGGTGCGAAGCGCCAAAGGCAATAATATCGCCAGGCTGTAGCCCGTGTTCCGTCGGTGCCTCCAGAAACAGATGCTGATCCATCAGCTTAATGGTGCGCCAGCGGTTATCCAGCGCCTGCGGTTGTGCGGTGTGCGCCTGCCAGACGCGTAAAGGCACCGGCATATCATCATGCGCGATATCGCGTTTGCCCAGCGCCACAATAACCCTGCCTGGCTCCGGCACCGATTGTACACAGGCAAAAATTTCCATCGCGGGCAATAAGGCCTGCGTCAACTGTGGCTGGCGCGCCAGCACGCTCTGCTGCGCCTGCTGATAAATCCCATGATCGTGAACCAGATAACAGCCCGGCCGCATCACAGTAAGAAAAGCATCACGCGCCTGCCGTTGCGAAAACGCCTCCGCGACGCGATCGTACCAGGCGGAGCCGGATGCGGTGATCAACGGCTGCGCCCGGCGAAAAGCGCCTGCGTTTTTTAGCTGTAGCGCAACCGTGACCAGACGTTCAATAAACGCATCTATCTGCGGCTGCTCGCCATTAATCACACCCTCGTAGCCTTCCACGCCGCATAACTCCAGCGCCGGTTCAGCCTGAACGGCGGCGATGAGCGCATCAATTTGCTCATCGCTACGACAGCCGCAACGCCCGTTGGCGACGCCCAGCTCCAGCAGTACCTGTAGCTTTACCTGCTGCGCGGCAAAAAATTGCCCCAGCTGCCGCACATTCTCAACGCTGTCCACCAGGCAGTAAAAATCTATCTGATAGTGACGCAGCATATCCGCGACGATCTGCATATTGGCGCGACCTGTCAGCTGGTTAGCCATAAGGATGCGCTCAATGCCCTCTTTCGCCGCCACCGCGCTTTGCACCGCAGTCGCCAGCGTGATGCCCCACGCGCCAGCGGCTATCTGGCGGCGGAACAGGCCGGGCGCCATGGTGGTTTTTCCGTGCGGCGCCAGCACCGCGCCGTACCGATCGGCTAAGGCCTGCATCCAGCGCAGGTTATGCTCCAGCGCGTTTTGATGCACCACCAACGCCGGTAGCGAAATATCGGTTAACAGCTGTGGTCCGGTAACCGGTAGCCCTTTTTGCGGATAAGTCAGAGAAAACATTGCAGGGTTCCTTTGCCATTAAATTTATTCAGCAATACCCTGGCGGCGATAAAAGTGCCACCTTTAAAACCGTTGCCGCACGTTTGTTTAGCATACTAAACTTTTTCTGACTTCTGCTGGTGCCCGTTCACCGTTCAGGCTACATTAAGCGCACGTCAAAAATCATTACGGACACCTTATGACACAGCGACGCTATAACCCAGACAGCCGCAGACAGGCGCTGCTTTCACGCATCGAAGATGATATCCCAGCCAGCGTCGAGCAGGCTTTACGCGAGGATCTCGGTGGTGAAATCGATGCGAATAACGATATCACCGCCAGCCTGCTGCCGGCAGACAAACAGGCGCTGGCAACCGTTATCACGCGGGAAGCAGGCGTTTTCTGTGGTAAACGCTGGGTAGAGGAAGTGTTTATCCAGCTGGGAAATCAGGCCACGCTTACCTGGCACGTCGCTGATGGCGACATTATCGAACCCGATCAGCCGCTTTTTGATATTGCCGGTCCGGCGCGTCTGCTGTTAACCGCTGAGCGTACCGCACTTAATTTTGTGCAAACCCTTTCCGGTATCGCCAGCGAAGTGAAACGTTATGTCATGCTGCTGGAGGGTACGCAAACCCGCCTGCTGGATACGCGTAAAACCCTGCCCGGGCTGCGAACCGCGCTGAAATATGCGGTGTTATGCGGCGGCGGCGAGAATCATCGCCTGGGTTTATCCGATGCCTTTCTGATTAAAGAGAACCATATTATCGCCAGCGGATCGATTCGTGAGGCGGTTGAGAAAGCGCTTTGGCTTCATCCTGATGTGCCTGTGGAAGTTGAAGTCGAAACGCTGGATGAGCTGGAACAGGCGCTTGCCGCCGGTGCCGATATTGTGATGCTGGATAACTTTACCGTCGAACAGATGCGGGCCGCGGTAGAAACCAATCAGGGCCGCGCGCTGCTGGAAGTTTCCGGCAATGTCACCGACCAGACGTTACGCCTGTTTGCTGAGACTGGCGTTGATTATATTTCGGTTGGCGCACTGACTAAACATCTCCGCGCGCTGGATCTTTCGATGCGTTTCCATTAACGCCTTGCGTGGCGCCGTTTATACGCGCCACATTCTCCGGCGGGATACAAAATTTGCGATCCCGCTTCCAGCCAATATGTGATTCGCAGTAACGCCCTCCGTTTTTCCTCGTGCTCGCTTCCTGTTTGTTGATCCTCTGCTCGCTCCCCTCTTCTTTGTCGATTAATGTCGGCCGGGTTATCAATAGGGAGGAATAAAGATGCAACAACAAGGATTTACGCTTATTGAACTGATGATTGTGATTGGTATTGTCGCCATTCTCAGCGCCATCGGCATGCCTGCTTACCAGAGCTATCTGCAAAAAGCGGCGCTGACCGATATGCTGCAAACCATGCTGCCTTATAAAACCGCCGTTGAGCTATGCGCGGTTGAGCATGGCGCTACATCGGGCTGCAGCGCAGGCAGTAACGGCGTGCCCACCGCGAAAGGGTCACGCTACGTCTCGGCAGTAAGCGTGGCTTCAGGCACGATTACGCTTACCGGCCAGGAGAGCCTGAATGGGTTAACCGTCACGCTGACGCCACAATGGCAAAGCAATGAAGGCCAGATGAGCTGGCAGCGCAGCTGTGACAGCACCAACAGCAGCCTGAAAGATAACTGCCGTGCGGTTTTCCGCTTCGATGATAGCGAGAACTGATGATGAAAGAGGCAGAAAGCAATCTGCACGCGCTTTGTCGTCAATATCAGGCGGTGCTGCTAAACGAAGACGAGAAAACCATTACCGTTGCCCTGGCTGGCATACCCACGCCTGAAATGCTGGAAGCGCTGCATTTCACCAGCCAGCGCCGCGTGCAGATCGAGCGCTGGCCGCAGGCGCGGCTGGAACAATATCAACAGACGGAGGGCGGCGCTGCTGGAGGCGTACCTGAGCCAATAACGTCACTGGTTGATCATATTCTGCTGCAGGCGTTTCAGCGCCGTGCCTCTGACATTCATATTGAACCCTGTGCGGCAGGTATGCGGGTTCGCTTACGTATTGATGGCGTATTACAGCCGCTGCAAAACATCAGCGAAAACCAGCAGGCGGCGCTGATCGCCCGGCTTAAAATTCTTGGCAATCTTGATATCGCCGAGCGGCGATTGCCGCAGGATGGGCAGTTTACATTGCAGCTGCAGGGCGCGCAGGCGGCGTTTCGCCTTTCGACTCTGCCTGTTAGCAGCGGCGAAAAAGCAGTGATTCGCCTGCTGCAAAGCAAACCGCAGGATCTGGCGCTGGATGCGCTGGGCATGCCGCCGGATGCGTTGGCGCATTATCGCCGCGCACTGGCTCAGCCGCAGGGGTTGATCCTGGTGACCGGCCCAACCGGCAGCGGGAAAACCTTTACGCTCTATAGCGGCCTGAACGCCCTTAATCAGCCGGGAAGTAATGTGTGCAGCGTTGAGGATCCGGTAGAAATTCCGCTACAGGGCGTTAATCAAACCCAGATTAACCCGCGTGCCGGACTCGATTTCCAGCGCGTTCTGCGTGCTCTGCTGCGCCAGGATCCAGACATTATTATGCTGGGTGAAATTCGTGATGCAGAAAGTGCTGAGATGGCGGTTAAAGCCGCGCAAACCGGGCATCTGGTGCTATCGACATTGCATACTAACTCCACCACAGAAACGCTAACCCGACTTGGGCAGATGGGTATTCCAGGCTATCTGCTGGCTTCAGCGCTGCGCCTGGTTATTGCTCAGCGTCTGGTACGCCGCCTTTGCCCGCGCTGCCGCGCTCCGGCAGAAAAAATTAACCATCTGCCCGAACAAAGCTGGACTGGCGCGCTGCAAACCTGGCAGGCGGTGGGCTGCGATCACTGTTTTTCTGGCTACTATGGACGGCTGGCGCTGTTTGAAATGCTACCGATAAACAGCGAACTGCAAGCGGCTATTGCCGACAACGCCGGTAGCGAAGCCTTAAGCCAGCTGGCCCAGCGGCAACAGCTTAATAGCCTGTTTGTCGAAGGGCTGAATGCAGTTAACCGTGGAGAAACCTCTTTGGCGGAAGTGTATCGGGTGATAGGCGTCAGTCATGGCTAACTGTCGGCTCTGGCACTGGCAGGCGATGAATCAGCAAGGTGAGATTGTCGTGGGAAGCTGGCTGCTGTCGGAAGATCAGCAGATTATGACGCTTATGGCGCAGCAGCACCTCCTGCCGCTTTCCTGTAAAAGTGGCAGGTATTACCGCGCGCGCGACTGGAAAACCCAGCAAAAAATTGCGCTGATGCACCAGCTGGCGACGCTATTAAACGCGGGATTAACGCTTTCCGTTGGGCTGCATTTGCTAAGCGAGGGTGAAACGCATGCGGGCTGGCGCGCGCTGCTGCTGGCGTTGCAGGAGGATGTTGCCCGAGGCACATCTTTTTCAGCCGCACTGGCAAAATGGCCGATGGTTTTCCCGCCGCTCTATTCTGCCTTAATGCAGGTTGGCGAGCTGACCGGCCAGCTTGATCGCTGCTGTTCACAGCTGGCCAGCCAACAGGAACGCCAGCTGCGCTTACAGAAAAAAGTGGTGACGGCGCTGCGTTATCCAGGGTTTATTTTGCTGGTGGCGCTCACGGTAGCGATTGGCATGCTGTTACTGGTGCTGCCTGAATTCGTGGCTATCTATCAAGCCTTTAACGCGCCGCTGCCTGTATTTACCGCCGCCGTGCTAACCCTTTCGGCGACGCTGCAGCAACTTTTTGTGCCGCTGATCGTCGTGCTGGTTGGCCTGTTTGCCGCCTGGCGCTATCTGCGTAAACAGCGTGCTAACTGGCAGCGCCGTGAACAACGCTGGTTGTTAAAGATGCCGCTGCTGGCGACGTTATGGCGTGGTAGCCTGCTCAGCCAGATTTTTACCACCCTTAGCTTAACGCAGCAGGCCGGGCTGCCGCTGTTGCAAGGGTTACAGGCGGTTGAGCAAACCCTTACGCCCTTGCTGTGGCGTGAAGCCGTGCAGCATCTGCAGGACAGGATTGCCAGTGGCACGCAGCTACATCAGGCGATTGCGGACAGCGCGCTGTTTACGCCGCTTTGCCGTCAGCTGATAAAGGTAGGGGAAGAAGCCGGGGCGCTGGACAGTTTGCTGGCACGCCTGGCGCAGTGGCATGAAAACCAGACGCATGAACTGGCGGATACGTTGGCGGCGACGCTGGAACCGGTAATGATGATCGTTACCGGTGCCATTGTCGGAACGCTGGTGATTGCGATGTACCTGCCGATATTTAATCTGGGCGAGGTTATCGGTTGATCTACCCGCCCCTGTTTAATCGGAGTGCGGTTATCGCTTAGCGGTTAAACACGCGGTTTTCCTGCTCCGCGACACGAATAAACGTGGTGCGTTTCGTCAGCTCTTTCAACCGCTCGGCACCAACGTAGGTGCACGCGGAGCGCAGGCCGCCCAGAATATCGCGCGCCGTGGCTTCTACCGGGCCGCGCAATGGCAGCTTAACCGTCTTGCCTTCAGCTGCACGATATTCCGCTACGCCGCCCACATGGCGCTTCATGGCTGACTCCGAACTCATGCCGTAAAACAGCATGAATTTTTCACCGTTTTCTTCAACCACGCGACCTTCACATTCGTCATGCGCCGCCAGCATCCCGCCAAGCATCACGAAATCTGCGCCGCCGCCGAAAGCCTTCGCCACATCACCCGGAGCCGAACAGCCGCCATCGCTGACGATTTGTCCGCCCAGGCCGTGCGCGGCATCAGCGCATTCAATCACTGCCGACAGCTGCGGATAGCCCACGCCGGTTTTTATCCGCGTGGTGCATACGGAACCCGGACCAATCCCGACTTTCACAATATCCGCTCCCGAAAGGATCAGCTCTTCAACCATTTCACCGGTGACCACGTTGCCCGCGCAAATAGTTTTATCCGGGCAGGCTTCGCGTGCGCGCTGCAGAAACTGCACAAAATGCTCGGAATAGCCGTTGGCGACATCAATACAGATGAACTTGAGCGCGGGAGAAAGCGCCAGGATCGCCTGCAGTTTGGTAAAATCGGCATCTGAGGTGCCGGTGGAGACCATGACATGCTGCAGCACCTTTTCAGGTACGCGCTGAACAAAGGCTTGCCACTCATCAACGCTGTAATGTTTATGTACCGCCGTTAAAATCTCAAAGCTGGCCAGCACTTCCGCCATGCGAAAGGTGCCCACGGTATCCATATTAGCGGCAATAATCGGAACGCCAGACCAGGCGATGCCGGAGTGTTTAAAAGTAAATTGACGGCTCAGATCCACCTGCGAGCGGCTTTTCAGCGTAGAACGCTTGGGACGAATGAGTACATCTTTAAAACCAAGCTTCAAATCTTCTTCAATACGCATAACATCATTCCTGGGTTTTTGGCGACGATCTTACGATCGGGTGCTGCTGCCAGCTCCAGTAACGTTATCATACGCACTAAAAACGCGCGTACAAGACTGCGAAAACACCTTTAAATAGGCTACAATCCGCTAAATTTACCTGAAGATAGTCAATGTGATCGCCGTTGCAAAATTTGTCGCTGTCGCTAAAAATTAACAGCAGCAACATGGCGTTTGCAGACGAAGCAGGAACTGAAACAGATGCCTTACACAGTTGCGCTGACCGGTGGTATCGGCAGTGGGAAAAGTACCGTTGCCGCCGCCTTTGCCGCGCATGGAGTGGAAATCATTGACGCGGATATCATCGCGCGTCAGGTAGTAGAACCCGGCCAACCGGCGTTAAACGACATTGCAACGCGCTTTGGTTCGGCCATTCTTCATGCAGACGGTACGCTAAATCGTGCTGCGCTGCGTCAGACTATCTTTAACTCTCCGGCGGATAAAACCTGGTTAAATCAGTTACTGCATCCACTGATTCATGCCGAGACGCGGCAGCAGCTGGCAGCGGCACGTTCGCCCTGGTGTTTATGGGTCGTGCCGCTGCTGGTGGAAAATCACCTGGAAAAACAGGCCGATCGGGTACTGGTTGTGGATGTCGATCCTGAAATCCAGATTGAACGAACCATGGCCCGCGATGGCATGACACGCGAACAGGCGGAAAAAATCATTGCCGCTCAGGCCACGCGCGCGGCACGTCTGGCGGTAGCAGATGACATCATTGAAAACAGCGGACAGCCCCATGACACCTTGCCGCTGGTCGCCGAACTGAATCAGCGTTATCTGGCGCTGGCCGGAGCGATAAAACAGGATTAACAGCATGAGTAAAATCGTTCTTTTCGAACATCCGTTAAATGAAAAAATGCGTACCTGGCTAAGAATTGAGTTTTTGCTCCAGCAGCTTCAGGCCAGTATCCATATCACCGATCACCTCACCGCTCTGACATTTTTCCGCAACCTGAGTGAGCTGTTAGATGTCTTTGAACGTGGCGAGCTACGTACCGAGATCCTGAAAGAGCTGGAACGCCAGCAGCAAAAACTGCTGGCGTGGAGCGAAGTGCCGGGCGTGGATATGGAGCGCGTAGAAGCGCTGCGTCAGCAGCTAAAATCACGCGCCAGCGAGTTGATGGCGGCACCGCGTATTGGTCAGGCTCTGCGTGAAGATCGTCTTGTTGCGCTGGTACGTCAACGCTTAAGTATTCCTGGCGGCTGCTGCAGTTTTGATTTGCCAACGCTGCATGTCTGGCTGCACCTGGATCAATCACTGCGGGATGCGCAGGTTACCAGTTGGATGGAAACGCTTGATGCGTTACGCCAGGCGTTATTTATGATTCTGGAATTGGTTCGTCAGTCGGGTGTTTTCCGTCATCAAACCAGCCTGAACGGCTTTTATCAGGATAATGCCGAAGGCGCTGATTTGCTCCGCCTGCAGCTGGCGCTGGAAGCCAATCTTTATCCGCAAGTATCGGGCCATAAAACCCGTTATGCGATTCGTTTTTTACCGCTCGACAGCGAACGTGGCGAAATTCCGGCACGTCTCGATTTCGAGTTGGCCTGTTGTTAGAGGTGTAATCATGAGCAGTGATATTACTACGGTCGCCTGTCCAACCTGCGGCAAGCCGGTTGTTTGGGGTGAACAGAGCCCGTTTCGTCCATTCTGTTGCAAACGCTGTCAGCTGATCGATCTGGGCGAATGGGCGGCTGAAGAAAAGCGGATTGCCAGCAGTAACGATCTGTCTGATAGCGAAGAATGGAGTGAAAGAGAGCCTTAAAGGATCTTAAGCACACCTAAAACGCTAAACTTAAATCACACCCTGCCAGGCTAATCCACGCCTGGCTCATTTTCCTGCTAACATAATTGCTCGATTTAAGGATGTTTCAACGCGCTATTAATAACCATTTTTTATACGTCCTCTCGTTAAATTCTTATTTCCTATTTAAACCCTCTTTTAGCCTTTACCATTATTTCATTTTTATTATAAACCTTAAAAATAACTATTAAGGTGGGAGGAATTCAACACATCCTATATATTCTCCTTTTGCTTTTAAGGGATAGTTAAAGCGCAGGGGGAAACTGTGATGAGGAAACAGCATTTAGGCTATCAAAAAAGCATTAACAACCTGGCGAGGCTGAGCATTTTGATATTATCTATTGTAGGGAGCATAGATGTGTTTGCCGCTTCCCCCTACGCAAATTATATTGTTATGGCCGATCC
The DNA here is from genome assembly GCF_031457955.1 of Mixta sp. BE291. Classification (NCBI taxonomy): domain Bacteria; kingdom Pseudomonadati; phylum Pseudomonadota; class Gammaproteobacteria; order Enterobacterales; family Erwiniaceae; genus Mixta; species Mixta sp. BE291. Next base: position 122,229 of record NZ_JAVDXN010000003.1, read on the forward strand.
ACAGGCCTGGCGCTCAGGACAAAATAGCGCAACACCCCCCAATTCGGAAGAAAGCAAAAAAGCCTGGAAAGCGTTCAATCATAACGTCGTTAATGCCATTAAAAAGGTATATCACCAGGAAACAGCAACGTCCGGAACACCTTATTTTGGCATTATCAACGGTAATATAACTGAGTTTGGCCGTGAAAATACGCGGCAAGCATTTACTTTTATTTATGATAACCTTCCCTTTCCTTATTACATCGGCCTGGGAAATTATGATTATAAAAGCAACGTAGGTAATTGCCGATCAATGGATGAACTATTTTTGAATCCTGATGCCTGTGCTTATAACATGGTGAAATTTCTCGAACAGAAGATAAAACGTTACCAGGGTGAATTACTTAATTTTTCGTATGATAAAGTGAAACGCACCGCTGTCACTCATCAGGGCAGTCTGGCCTATTCATGGGATCATCAAGCCGAAACAACGAGCGGCACGATAACGTCACACTTTGTTCAGCTACATCTTTCACCAGAATATAACGTTACGATAGCCAATGTTTTTAACGATGATCGCTATGAGATAAAGGATTCTCTCTCCTGGCTACGTCAGGATTTATACCATGCCCGAAAACGCAGCGTAGATTATATCTTTGTTAATTTACATGCAAAAGATGAATACTTGCAAAAAGCCAGCGCTGTTGAAAAGGCCTATTTCCAAGCGATTCTGCAGGAGTTCAAAGTCAATGCTGTATTTGCCGGGCATAGCCACTATCCAGCAGTAGACAGAAGAAACCCGCTTTATGGCAACGTTCCTGTTTATACTACTGGCGCTTTACATGCTGGATATTTTGATCGGCTACAGGTTAATGATAAAGGCTTTCAGGTTATTCGTTACAGATTGTCTGGCGATCGGCCGATTGCAAGCTACGGGCGAAAAGAAAAAAGGCACGCCCCTCCTGTTTGGTGTAAATCACCGGGAGAAAAAGGTAAAACAGGCGATATTTATGCCTCAAACCTTTTTGCTAAACATGCTGATGGTAGCGTGGGCGGCACGTTCCTTTTGAAACAGCAGGCAGCTGGACTGGCTTTGGGCGTAAATAAAGCGAATGAGGTCGCTACCAACCCGTTTAAATTGGCAAACCCTTATCAAAAATGGCAGCTTCACGCACTTAACCCGGAAAAGCCACAATATGAAACGCTATACAAAATAGTACATGATAAATATGACGCCGTACTGGAGGGCAACAGTGACGGCAATATTTACGCCAGAAAATGGAACAATGGACCTTATCAAAAATGGACGTTACTGAAGCCGGAGGATAATTATATACGCCTGGTCAACCAGGGAACCTCAAGAATTCTGGATGCAGATAGCCGGGGAAACGTCTACGGGAGCGCGCATTCACCTAAATATCACAACAGTTATCAAAAATGGGGGCTGGTGACCTTAGCCGGGCACGAAGATACCGCTATTCATTATTATAAAGCGAAAGACAATAAAGCGTATTTGTACCCTTTTATACATGCCAATACGGATGTTAATTTGCCCTCTTCAGTGAATAAGCGGGACGAGGGGAAAGTTGCTCAAAATCACTGGCAATATTTAGGTAAACGTACCTTGATCAACCCGGCACCTTGTCTGGGTTGGTAAAAAGCGATGATTTTAATTCTGGCTTGTTAATGAGCCGTGACGGCGTTGGGCTAGCCGACGCCGACTCGATTTAACGTTAACGGACTAATGCGCTTCAGCGAGCAGGCGCGCTACCAGTTGGTGATTTGCGGGCGGAAACTCCTCAGCTATCAGCTCGCACTGTGGAACCCAGCGCTGCGGCTGCCCTTCCCGTCCCCATGGATCGCCCTGCCATTGCTCAACAAGGAAAAAGTGCAGCGTCACGCGCAGATTTTCATAGGTGTGATCGGCATGACCAAACGCGGTTGCGGCGATAACGGCGATGCCGGTCTCTTCCAGCAGTTCGCGCTTCAGCGCCTGCTCAGGCGTTTCGCCCGGCTCAATTTTTCCACCCGGAAATTCCCACATATTCGCCATATGCGAGCTGGCCGGGCGCCGCGTCAGAAAAATTTCCTGCTGTACATTACGGATGATGCCAACAGCGACATGAAGATGTTTCATTTTCGCATCCTTGTTAATGGAATGAGAGGGAGTATAGCCTGATTTCGTTACGCTTTATACGCAACCGACGGACGTTGCCTGCGGCTTTTTCACCATAAAAAAAGGAGCCTTGCGGCTCCCTTTTCACGTCAGCGTAATCAGGCCAGGCGACCATGACACTGCTTATATTTTTTACCGGAGCCACATGGGCAAGGATCGTTACGTCCAACTTTGCGCTCGCCGGTTTCGCCTGCCAGCGCGGCGGCCGCTTCGGTTTCATCATCAACATGGCTTAGCTGCTGCTGCTGCGCCAGGCGCTCAGCCTCTTCACGACGCTGCGCTTCCATCGCTTCAACCTCTTCAGGCATGCGCACCTGTACTTTGCTCAGGGTGCTGATCACTTCATACTTCAGCGATTCCAGCATTGCCGCAAACATAGCGAAGGATTCGCGCTTGTACTCCTGCTTGGGATCTTTCTGCGCATAACCGCGCAAATGGATACCCTGACGTAAATAATCCATCGCCGCCAGGTGCTCTTTCCACAGTGAGTCCAGCGTTTGCAGCATCACGCCTTTTTCAAAGTTGCGCATCATCTCGGTGCCAACCACTTCTTCTTTACGCTGATACTCTTCGTGCGCCTGCGTCAGAATGCGCTCACGCAGCGTCTCTTCATGCAGTTCTGGCTCTTTATCCAGCCACTGGCTGATCGGCATATCCAGATCGAAATCGTTTTTCAGACGCTCTTCCAGCCCGTTGACGTCCCACATCTCCTCCAACGACTGCGGCGGAATGTAGCTATCAATCGTGGCCTTAAAGACATCTTCACGAATGCTGTTAATGGTTTCGCTAACGTCAGCCACGTCCAGCAGTTCATTACGCTGCGTGTAAATCGCACGACGCTGATCGTTGGCAACGTCATCATATTCCAGCAGCTGCTTACGAATGTCGAAGTTGCGGCTTTCTACTTTACGCTGTGCGTTAGCAATCGCCTTGGTAACCCACGGATGCTCAATCGCTTCGCCCGGCTTCATGCCCAGTTTACGCATCATGTTCGATACGCGATCGGAGGCGAAAATACGCATCAGCGCATCTTCCATCGACAGATAGAAACGCGATGAGCCCTGGTCGCCCTGACGACCAGAACGACCACGCAGCTGGTTATCGATACGACGTGATTCGTGACGTTCGGTCCCGATAATATGCAGGCCGCCCGATGCCAGTACTGCGTCGTGACGCTCTTTCCACTCTGCCTTGATGGCGGCAATCTGCTCTTCGGTCGGGTTTTCCAGCGCGGCAACTTCTGCCTGCCAGCTACCGCCCAGCATAATATCTGTACCGCGACCGGCCATGTTGGTGGCGATGGTCACCGCGCCCGGCTGACCGGCCTGCGCAACGATATCCGCTTCGCGTGCGTGGAACTTCGCGTTCAGTACGCTGTGCTTGATGCCCGCGCGCGTCAGCTCGTTAGAGACCACCTCAGATTTTTCGATCGAGATGGTACCCACAAGGATCGGCTGACCGTTGGCGGTACGTTCACGAATATCTTCAATGATCGCGTCGATCTTCTCTTTCTCGGTCATATAGACCAGATCGGGCAGATCTTTACGCACCATTGGGCGGTTGGTTGGGATAACAATCGTGTCCAGCTTGTAGATAGAGCTGAATTCAAACGCTTCGGTATCTGCCGTACCGGTCATCCCGGCCAGCTTCTCATACAGACGGAAATAGTTCTGGAAGGTGATGGAAGCCAGCGTCTGGTTCTCATTCTGGATCTCCACGCCTTCTTTCGCTTCGATCGCCTGATGCAGACCATCTGACCAGCGACGACCCTGCATGGTACGCCCGGTATGCTCATCAACGATAACCACTTCGCCATCTTTAACGATGTAGTCAACGTCACGCGTGAACAGCACATGGGCACGCAGAGCGGCGGTAACGTGATGCATCAGCATAATGTTGGTCGGCGAGTAGAGTGACTCACCTTCCGCCATGATGCCTTCCTGCACCATCAGCTCTTCAATGGTCACCAGGCCGCGTTCGGTAAGGTGTACCTGACGCGCTTTTTCATCCACCGAGAAGTGGCCTTCGCCCTGGAACGTATCAGAATCTTCTTTTTCCTGACGGATCAGGTGCGGAATGATTTTGTTTACTTTGATGTACATCTCAGAGCTATCTTCCGCCGGTCCGGAAATAATCAACGGCGTACGCGCTTCATCGATAAGGATGGAGTCAACCTCATCCACCAGCGCATAGTTCAGCTTGCGCTGGACGCGCTCTTCCGGGCTGAAGGCCATGTTATCGCGCAGATAGTCGAAGCCATATTCGTTATTGGTGCCATAAGTGATATCGGCCGCATAGGCTTCACGCTTGGCTGGCGAGGGCATTCCCGGCAGGTTGATGCCTACCGACAGGCCAAGAAATTCAAACAGCGGACGGTTATTTTCCGCATCGCGCTGGGCCAGATAGTCGTTGACGGTAACAACGTGTACGCCTTTGCCGCTTAACGCATTCAGATACGCTGGCAGCGTTGCGGTCAGGGTTTTACCTTCACCGGTACGCATCTCAGCAATACAACGATCGTTCAGCACCATGCCGCCAATCAGCTGCACATCAAAGTGGCGCATGTTAAATACGCGCTTGCTGGCTTCACGCACGGTGGCGAACGCTTCCGGGATCAGGCTATCCAGCTCTTCGCCTTTTTCCAGACGAGCGCGAAACTCCTGGGTTTTCGCTTTCAGTTCGTCATCAGAGAGCTTTTCAAAATCAGGCTCCATTTTATTGATGATTTCTACCGTCTTACGCATACGGCGCAGCGTACGATCGTTACGACTGCCAAAAACTTTGGTTAACAACTTGGTTAGCATAATAAATACATTCTCATCTTTACCGCCGTGTTTGCGGCACATTTTTTATAGTATATGGATTAAGGACTGCTCAGGCTTCAGCTGAGAATGTAAGGGCCCGCGCGGATGCCCTGCACCTGGGCCAGCCAGATGCCGATATGATAATCGGGCGTGATGGAAACCGCAGGCTGCTGCGTTTGGCGGATAATCACCGGCTGACGCGGCTCATGGGTAAGCAGCGCGTTCAGCGTATCCAGCAGCGCTATTTTCTGTACGGCGAGCGGCAGAGTTTCTTCCGCATCAGGCAGATTTTGCGGCGTAAGCGCAAAAGAGAGGTGGCGGATGACGGTACGGATAGCATGCTGATGCCAGTAATCCACGCTGAAGTTAGCGCGGCGAACATTCCCCTGCAGCAGCATGAGGTTATCAACACGTACGGCGCTGATAATCAGCTTTTTCGCGGTGGCTTCAGGACGATTGTTTGGTTCTGCATTCTGAGCGTGCGCAGCAGGCAGGCCAAGGCTTGCCGCCACCATGCCAAATAACAGATGCGGCCAAAAGTAACGCCTGCCTAATTGTCGCCAACGGTGAAAAATAGCGATCACAACGGTTTCCGTCTGGCAGGTAGCGACCTGCCCTTCTTCAATGAATAATTAGCGGCGCTGTTCCATCTGGCGAATTACGCCCGTTGCCGCCTTTAGCGAGGGCAAATCTTATCATCATTGCGCGCGTTAAACATCAGATCGTAGCGGGAGGAGAAGAAAACAGCGACATTCCGATCGACAACGGCGCAAATAATGCGCACCGCAACGCAGAAACAAAAACGACTGGTTTTGCTGGCCGGAGAGAGTGAGCCAGCGCTACCAGTCGTTTTAAAAGGCCGTGGCGGATTACGCCAGAACCAGATTTGTTGCCTTGAATGCCACCGGCAGTTCAGCTTCGTCTTCAAAGGTCGCCCATTCCCAGGCTTCCTGTTTCGCCAGCACCGCCTGCAACAGTTTATTGTTTAGCGCATGGCCCGATTTATAGGCTGAAAACGCGCCTACAATATTGTGGCCGCACATAAACAGGTCACCGATGGCGTCCAGCATTTTGTGACGAACAAATTCATCTTCGAAGCGTAAACCTTCTTCGTTCAGTACGCGGAAATCGTCTAAACCTATGGCGCAATCTAAACTACCGCCCAGGCACAGGCCTTTCGACTGCAGGTATTCGATTTCACGCATAAAGCCGAAGGTTCGCGCACGGCTGATCTGACGCATGAACGCTTCCGTAGAGAAGTTCAGCTGATAGCGCTGCGAGCTGGAATCAATCGCCGGGTGTTTGAAATCGATGGTGAAGTCGAGCGAGAACCCGTTGTAAGGTTTAATCTCAGCCCACTTATCGCCATCTTCAACACGCACAGCTTGTTTAACACGCACGAATTTTTTCGGGCTGTTCAGCTCTTCCACGCCTGCGTCCACCAACAAGTAGACGAAAGGTGCGGCGCTGCCGTCCATAATCGGCACTTCAGGCGCATTCACTTCGACAATGATATTGTCGATGCCAAGGCCAGCCAGGGCGGCATTCAGGTGCTCTACGGTGGAAATACGTACGCCTTCATCATTCACCAGGCAGGTACTTAGCATGGTGTCGCGCACGAATTTTGCATCAGCCGGGAAATCAACCGGTGGATTCAAGTCAGTGCGACGATAGATGACCCCGGTATTAGCCGGCGCAGGGCGTAACGTCAGGGAGACCTTTTTGCCGGTATGCAAACCGACGCCAGTCGCCTGAACAATACGTTTTAATGTCCGTTGTTTGATCATCGTATTATCTCGCAAAATATCATCCGACCGTCAGTCTATATCACTGACGGACGAACATTTTAGCACAAAGAGCGGAGAATCCCAATTCTCAGGTTATTCCTAATCTGCCTGTTTGCGCAGGAAGGCAGGAATATCCAGGTAATCAGGCTCTTTGCCAGGCTGCGAGCTTTGATCGTTAACCACTTTCGCAGCCGGTTTTTGCTCCTGCGGCAGCGGAGACATGCCGTGCTGCTGGTAACGATGATCCATGATCGGCTGGCTGGTTGCCTGCTTGTTGGTCACCAGGGTGATTTCCGGACGTTTGTCCATGCCAATCCCGGTCGCCACCACGGTTACGCGCAGCTCGTCGTTCATTTCCGGATCCAGAGAGGTACCGATTACCACGGTCGCATTATCAGATGCGAAGGCGCGGATGGTGTTACCCACGGTCTCAAACTCATCCAGACGCAGGTCGAAGCCCGCAGTGATGTTAACCAGCACGCCACGCGCGCCGGAAAGATCGATATCTTCCAACAGCGGACTGGAGATCGCCATTTCTGCAGCTTCTTCTGCGCGATCTTCACCGCACGCCACGCCGGAGCCCATCATCGCGTAGCCCATTTCGGACATCACGGTGCGCACGTCGGCGAAGTCGACGTTCATCAGACCCGGACGGGTGATCAGTTCGGCAATACCCTGCACCGCGCCTTTCAGCACGTCGTTAGCCGCGCCAAACGCATCCAGCAGCGAAATGCCACGGCCCAGCACTTTCAGCAGCTTGTCGTTCGGGATAGTGATCAGTGAATCGACATGCTTAGACAGCTCGGCGATGCCCTGCTCGGCAAACGCCATACGCTTTTTGCCTTCGAAGTTAAACGGCTTGGTTACCACCGCAACGGTCAGGATGCCTAAGTCTTTTGCCACTTCCGCGACAACCGGCGCTGCACCGGTACCGGTACCGCCGCCCATACCGGCTGCGATAAATACCATGTCTGCGCCATCCAGCGCCGAACGCAACGCTTCACGATCTTCTTCTGCAGAAGTACGACCTACTTCAGGGTTCGCGCCTGCACCCAGACCTTTAGTAATGTTGGTGCCGATTTGAATGGTCTGGCCAACTGCAGTTTTGCGCAACGCCTGTGCGTCCGTGTTTACCGCGAAGAACTCAACGCCTTCGATACGTTCACGGACCATATGCTCGACAGCGTTACCGCCGCCCCCGCCGACGCCGATGACTTTAATCACCGCGTCGTTGGTTAATTCCATAGGTTCAAACATAATTTCTCTCCGTTATGTGCCTGTCGCCTGGAGATCATAAAATAGTGCTAGCATGATCTCCTTTTATAAAAATTAAAACTCTTTTTTCAGCCAGCTGTTGATACGTTTAAACCAGTTGCCAACTGACGCACGTTTTTCAACCTCTGCCTCACCGTTCAGGTGAGACTCTTTTCCGTAATGCAGGAGACCAACTGCCGTTGAGTAGTAAGGCTCCTGCGCATAATCGGTTAATCCGGTAATGTTCAGCGGCTGGCCGATGCGCACCTGCGTATGAAACACGCGTTGCGCGCAGGCGGCTAACCCTTCAATCTGCGCCGCGCCGCCGGTTAACACAATACCTGCCGCCAGATGATGCTTAACGCCCTGCTGGCGTAACTGCTCCTGCAGCTGCAGAATTTCATCGTTAACCAGGTTGAGCAGCTCGGTATAACGCGGCTCAATCACTTCCGCCAGGGTTTGACGTTGCAGGCTGCGCGGCGGACGTCCGCCCACGCTTGGCACTTCAACGTTCTCATCCTTGCCGACAATCGAACCCAGCGCGCAACCGTGGCGGACTTTAATCGCTTCCGCGTCGGTTGGCGGCGTGCCAAAGGCATAGGCGATATCGCTGGTCACCACATTCCCCGCATAAGGAATCACTTTGGTATGACGCAGCGCGCCGCCGGTATAAACCGCGATATCCATGGTACCGCCGCCGATATCGACCACGCAGACGCCCAGCTCGCGCTCATCTTCGGTCAGCACTGCAAAGCTGGAGGCCAGACCGGCAAAAATCAGTTGGTCAACTTTCAGACCGCAACGTTCAACGGCCTTAACGATATTTTTCGCCATATCGTTATGACAGGTGATCAAATGTACTTTTGCCTGCATGCGCACGCCCGACAGCCCAACCGGATTTTTAATCCCTTCCTGGTAGTCGATGGCGTACTCCTGCGGAATCACATGCAGAATACGATGCTCATCACGCACGCGTACCGATTTAGCGGTATGCACCACGTTCTCGACATCTTCCTGTGTCACTTCCTCTTCAGAAATCGGAACCATCCCGATTTCGTTCTGGCAACTAATATGTTTGCCGGATAACGCAAGGTAAACCGAGGAGATCTGACAATCCGCCATCAGTTCCGCCTGGTCGATGGCGCGCTGTACGCATTTCACCACCGATTCCAGATCGTTTACGCCGCCTTTATCCATGCCGCGGGACGGACAACTGCCGACCCCAATAATATTAACCATGCCATCGGGCAGAACTTCCCCTACCAAAGCGGCGACCTTGGCGGTGCCTATCTCAAGTCCTACTACCAGTTTTCTGTCCGTCGCCTTGATCATTGTTGTTTAGCCTGTGCCTGATTCTGTTGCTGATTACTGTCCTGAGGCTCAATAAATGCCGGAGCCCAGCCAACGGCAGCGCCGGAGTCATAGCGCAAATCGACATAACTGACGCGCTTGCTATCCGCGGTGGCCTGCTGCTGGAGCATCGGCCAAAGTTCAATAAACCGCTTAAGACGCTTCATGTTATCGCTACGGCCCAGCTCAATACGTACATCGTCGCCTGTGACCAGCTGCCAGGAGTGACGCGCGGTCATTGATGCAGCTTTTACGCTAAACTTGCTGGCCGTCAACGCCGCGTTCATTTGACGATAGCCTGCCAGCACATCCTGCTCGCTCCCTTCGGGGCCATACAGCAACGGTAGCGTCTCTTTGCCGATATGGTTAGCGGGTACGCTAAAAGATTTGCCTTCCGCATCAACCATATGTAAATCATTCCACCGTGCTACCGGCACATATTCAACCAGATGAATCTTTAATTCGTCCGGCCATTGCTTGCGTACGCTGACCTGTTGAATCCATGGCAGACGTTCGATCTGCTGCTGAATCACATTTACATCTTGTGACATAAAAGTGCCGGGCGCGCCCAGCGACAAGATGGCCTGACGAATATCATCGTGGGTGGTGTAATGCGTTTTTCCCGTCACCACCAGCTTTGAAAGCGGCAGACGTGAAGCGTCATTCATCCACTTCAACACCACAAAGCCACCCGCCAACATCGTGCCGATCACCAACAGCAGAAACAAAATTCCCGCCAGCCGTGAGCCATTGCTGCGTCCGGTACGCGCTTTCGCTTTCTCCTGCGCGTCCCGACGTACGTTCAGAGCCGCCTGCGACATGTTAGTCGGCCAGCTCCAGAATACGCGCCACCAGCTGGGAGAAGCTCATTCCCGCCTGCTTTGCCGCCATAGGAACCAGACTATGGCTGGTCATGCCAGGCGAAGTATTCACCTCCAACAGATAGAAGGTGCCGTCACCGTCCATCATGACATCCACGCGTCCCCAGCCGCTGCAGCCCAGACTACGCCAGGCCTTCAGCACTAAATCTTGCAGTTCCGCCTCTTTCTCTGCGCTTAAGCCCGCCGGGCAGAAGTATTGAGTATCGTCAGAAATGTATTTTGCTTCATAGTCATAGAAGTCGCTGGCGGGCTGAATACGAATCGAGGGCAAAATTTGTTCGCCAAGAATGCCGACCGTATATTCAGGACCGCTAATGAATTTTTCAATCAGCACGTCGTCATCATGGCGAAACGCTTCTTCCAGCGCCGCGGGCAGATCCGCTGGCTGATTAACGCGTGAAATACCGACGCTGGAGCCTTCGCTGCTGGGCTTGACAAACAGCGGCATACCCAACTGGGCGATACGCTGCACCAGCGCCTCATCCATGCCCGCTTCCATCTGCTGGCGATTGATCCAAACATAGGGCGCGACTGGCAGCTCAGCGCCCTGCCAGAGCAGCTTGGAGCGCCATTTGTCCATGGTAATGGCTGAGGCCATCACGCCGCTGCCGGTATAAGGGATCTGCAGAAAATCCAGCACGCCCTGTAGCGTCCCGTCTTCCCCGCCGCGCCCGTGCAGCGCGATAAAAACTTTGGTGTAGCCTTCTTCTTTCAACCGCATCACGGGGAAATCACGCACATCGACGCCATGCGCATCAATACCCGCTTCTCTCAGACCTGCCGTCACCGCTTCGCCGGACATTAACGAGACGTCGCGTTCAGCGGAGGTACCACCCAGCAGTACCGCTACTTTATCAGCCATGATGTTCCTCTTCTTTGGTCTGCGGTTTCAGTTTTTGATCGGCCAGGCGACGCGCGATCTTGCCGATATTGCCTGCGCCCTGCACCAGAATAAGATCGTTGCCGCTTAAGGTCGGCGCCAGGAAATCGAGGATCGCATCGTGATCCGGCACGAGGATCGGATCCACCTTGCCGCGTCCACGGATCGTCCGGCACAGCGAACGGCTGTCGGCACCGGGAATCGGCGTTTCGCCCGCAGAATAGACATCCAGCATCAGCAGCACATCGACCTGCGACAACACATTAGCGAAATCATCGTAAAGATCGCGCGTACGCGTATAACGATGCGGCTGAAAGATCATCACCAGCTTTTTATCCGGCCAGCCCGCCCGCGCCGCTTTAATGGTGGCGTCGACTTCGGTGGGATGATGGCCATAATCATCCACCAGCATCGCGGAACCCACGGTGTTGTTTACCTGCTGCAGCGGGAACTCGCCGAGGAAATCGAAGCGACGTCCCGTGCCCTGGAAACTTTCCAGCGCGCTAAGGATCTCTTCATCATCGATCCCCTCTTCCGTTGCAACCGCAACCGCCGCCGCCGCGTTTAGGGCGTTATGGCGTCCCGGCGCGTTAAGCGTCACGCGCATCAACGGCTTGTCATGACGCACCAGCGTAAAGTGCCCCTGCGCGCCGTGCTGCTCGTAATTTTCAATGCGCACATCAGCATCTTCGCTGAAGCCGTAAGTGGTGATCTGACGGCCCACGCGCGGGATCAGATCGCGGATCACCGCATCATCCACGCAAAGCACGGCGCGGCCATAAAACGGCAGGTTGTGCAGAAAATTAATAAATGTCTGCTTCAAATTCTCGAAGTCGCCCTGATAGGTATCCATATGGTCAGCTTCGATATTGGTCACGATCGCTACCATCGGCTGCAAATGCAGGAAGGAGGCATCGCTCTCATCCGCTTCCGCAATCAGGTAACGGCTGCTGCCGAGGCGCGCATGGGTTCCCGCCGCCTTAACCAAACCGCCGTTCACAAAGGTGGGATCGAGTCCGCCTTCAGCATAGATGCTGGTAACCATCGCCGTGGTGGTGGTTTTGCCATGCGTGCCGGCCACCGCAATACCGTGGCGGAATCGCATCAGCTCGGCCAGCATTTCCGCACGGCGGATCACCGGAATACGCGCTTCGCGTGCGGCGATAATTTCCGGGTTATCCTGCGTAATGGCGCTGGAAACCACCACAACGCTGGCATCGCTGACGTTTTCCGGGCGATGGTGAAAATAGATCGTGGCGCCCAGCGCGGTCAGATGCTGCGTGACGGCGTTAGGCGCTAAATCGGAACCGCTAATCTGATAACCTTCATTGGCCAACACTTCGGCGATACCGCCCATGCCAGCACCGCCGATGCCGACAAAGTGAATGTGCCGGACGCGACGCATCTCGGGCACGATAGAACGCAGTTTCGCCAGTTGTTGAGTATTCATCGTTTCTTTTGCCTGCTGGTACCGCAGTACCTTCTCTTATTCTGTTAGCGCGCAACCGCGCTGACTTCTGCCGCTACCCGTTCGGTGGCGTCGGGAATCGCTACCTGACGCGCTTTTTGCGCCATCAGCAATAGCGTGGGTCGATCCCACTGCTGTAACGTTTCCGCCACCGCTTGCGCGGTAAACTGCGGCTGCTCGAAAATTTTGGCGGCACCGGCTGTTTCCAGCGGCAACGCATTCCAGTACTGCTGACGATCTTTATGCTGGAAAGGCACAAAAATCGCCGGTAAACCCGCCGCGGCGATTTCGCTCACGGTTAACGCGCCGGAACGGCAGACCACCACATCGGCCCACGCATAGGCCGCCGCCATATCGTCAATAAACTCGCTAATTTTGTGCTGATGCGCGCTATCCGCTGTGGCATAGGCCGCCGCTGTGTCGTTCTGCGCGCCCTTGCCGGTTTGATGCCAAAGCGTAATGCGATCGCCCATCAGCGCGGCGACCTGCGGCATCGTCTGATTAAGCACGCGCGCGCCCTGGCTGCCGCCAATGACCAGCACGCGTACCGGACCTTCGCGCCCAGCCAGACGCTGCTCCGGGCGGCTCAGCGCCAGCACATCGGTACGTACCGGATTACCCACCACTTCCGCATGCGGAAACGCGCCAGGAAAAGCCTGCATCACTTTCGTTGCCAGCTTCGCCAGCCATTTATTGGTTAACCCGGCAATGCCGTTTTGTTCATGCAGCACCACGGGAATCCCGCAGCTCCAGGCCGCCAGACCGCCAGGGCCGGAAACGTAGCCGCCCATACCGAGCACCACATCAGGTTTCCAGGCTTTCATAATGTTGCGGGCCTGACGCCAGGCATTAAAAATACGCACCGGCGCCGCCAGCAGCGCCTTAATGCCTTTGCCGCGTAATCCGCTGATGCGGATAAAATCGATGTCGATGCCATGTTTCGGCACCAGATCGGCTTCCATACGATCGGCGGTTCCCAGCCAGCGCACCTGCCAGCCCTGCGCCATCAGATGATGCGCAACGGCCAGGCCCGGGAACACATGTCCGCCGGTGCCGCCAGCCATTACCATCAACCGTTTTCCACTCATCGCGCACCTCGGGTAAACGCCTGCGCTTTGCTCAGACGCGTTTCATAATCTATGCGTAACAACAAAACGATGGCCGTCGACATAATGATCAAACTGGAACCACCGTAGCTAATTAACGGCAACGTCAGGCCTTTGGTCGGCAGCATACCCGCCGCCGCGCCGACGTTTACCAGCGCCTGGAAGCTAAACCAGACGCCAATTGAGCAGGCCAAAAATCCCGAAAAGCGCTGATCGAGCTCCAGCGCGCGTCGGCCAATGGACATCGCCCGAAAAGCGACGAAGAATACCATTAACAGCGCTAAAACCACACCGATATAACCGAGTTCTTCCCCGATAATGGAGAAAATGAAGTCGGTATGCGCTTCCGGTAAATACTCCAGTTTTTGCACGGAGTTACCTAATCCCTGCCCCCAGAATTCCCCACGACCAAAAGCCATCAGCGACTGGGTTAACTGGTAACCGCTGCCAAACGGATCTTCCCAGGGATCCCAGAACGAGGTCACGCGGCGCATACGGTAGGGTTCGGCAATAATCAACAAAATCACCGCAAAGATGCCGGAGCCGATAATTGCCAAAAATTGCCACAGCTTAGCGCCTGCCAGGAACAGCATCGCCAGCGTGGTAACAAACAGCACCACCACCGTGCCCAGGTCAGGCTGCGCCAGCAGCAGCACCGCCAGCACCACCATCACGCCCATGGGTTTACAAAAGCCCCAGAAGTTATTACGCACCTCTTCGACTTTGCGCACCAGATAGCTGGCGAGGTAGCAAAACAGTGACAGCTTGGAAAGTTCCGCTGGCTGAATACGCAGCGGCCCCAGCGCAATCCAGCGCGATGCGCCGTTTACCGAGCTCCCCACCACCAGCACGATCAACAGCATTAATACGGAAGCCAGCAGCATAAAATTGCTGTAACGCTGCCAAATCGCCATCGGGATACGTAGCGTAACCAGCGCCATCCCTAATGCCAGCAGCAGATAGAAAGCATCACGCTTGGCAAAGAAAAAGGGATCTTCCGACAGCCGCTGCCCCACCGGCATCGAGGCGGAGGTCACCATGACAAAACCGATAATCGCCAGCCCAAACGTCAGCCACAGCAGAGTCCGATCGTAGAGCACCATGGTGGCGGTATCGCCACTTTCCCGGCCGCCCATAACCCACTCGCGCAAGCGCGTTACCACGCCGCCCGCCAGCCCTAAGCCTGGAATACGCATCAGCCCAGCTCCCGCGCCAGCTGGGCGAAGCGATCGCCGCGCTGTTCAAAATTACGGAACTGATCGAGGCTGGCGCAGGCAGGCGACAGCAGAACGATATCTCCTGACTGCACCTGCGGCGCGATAGCCCGCATCGCCTGCTCCATGGTCTCTGTCTGGCTGGCGATTTCCGGGCGCAGCGCCGCCAGCGCCGCACCGTCACGGCCATAGCACCAGACGCGAATCGCGTCGCCCTGCAAATACCGCGTCAGCGAGGAGAAATCAGCCGATTTGCCGTCGCCGCCTAACAACAGCCATAACGTGCCCTGCGCCTTTAAGCCGCTCAGCGCCGCTTCGGTGCTGCCGACGTTGGTGGCTTTGGAATCGTTGATCCAGCGCACGCCGTTACGTTCATGCACCAGCTGGAAACGATGCGCCAGGCCACGAAAAGTGGTTAAGGCTTTCAGACTGCTGGCGCGTGGAATGTTGACCGCATCCGCCAGCGCCAGCGCCGCCAGCGCATTGGTATAGTTGTGCAGCCCAACCAGCGTCATCTCATCGGTGTTCAGCACCTTTTCGCCATGCACGCGCAGCCAGATGCTGCCCTGCTGACGATTAAGGTGGTAATCACCTACGTCAACGCCAAAGCTGACGCAGCGCTTATCGGCTCCGCGCACCGGCATCGTCAGCGCATCATCAGCATTGACCACGCAGACCGTCGCGTTTTCATAAATACGCAGCTTGGCGGCGCGATATTGCTGCAAACCCAGCGGATAGCGATCCATATGATCTTCGCTGACGTTCAGAATGGTCGCCGCGGCCGCCTTCAGGCTGTGCGTGGTTTCCAGCTGAAAACTGGAGAGCTCCAGCACATACAGCTGCGCTGGCTGTTGCAGCAGGCTCAGCGCAGGCAGGCCGATATTGCCGCCCACGCCCACCGACCAGCCCGCGGCGCGCGCCATCTCGCCCACCAGGGTGGTGACGGTGCTTTTGCCGTTAGAGCCGGTAATCGCCACGATCGGTGCCTGCGCTTCGCGGCAAAACAGTTCGATGTCGCCAACAATTTCCACGCCCGCCTCCGCCGCTTCCATCAGCAGCGGATGCGCCAGGGCCATGCCCGGACTGGCGACAATCAAATCCGCCGCCAGCAGCCAGTCGCCGTTAAGCGCGCCCAGATGACGCTCGACGCTCTCAGGCAGCTTATCCAGGCCGGGCGGTGACACACGGGTATCCATCACGCGCGGCGTTACGCCCTGCGCTAAAAAGAAATCAACACAGGAGAGCCCGGTGAGCCCCAGCCCGATAATGACAACTTTTCTACCCTGATAGTCAGCCATAGTTAACGCACCTTAAGGGTTGCCAGGCCAATCAGCACCAGCATCAGCGAAATGATCCAGAAACGTACGATGACGCGCGGCTCCGGCCAGCCTTTCAGTTCATAGTGGTGATGGATGGGTGCCATACGGAAAATGCGCTGGCCACGCAGCTTAAACGAGCCAACCTGCAGAATCACCGACAGCGTTTCAACCACAAACACACCGCCCATAATCACCAGCAGGAACTCCTGACGCAGCAGCACGGCAATGGTGCCGAGCGCGCCGCCTAAAGCCAGCGAACCGACATCGCCCATAAAGACCTGCGCGGGATAGGTGTTAAACCATAAGAAGC
Organism: Mixta sp. BE291; assembly: GCF_031457955.1. Lineage (NCBI taxonomy): Bacteria > Pseudomonadati > Pseudomonadota > Gammaproteobacteria > Enterobacterales > Erwiniaceae > Mixta > Mixta sp. BE291. Next base: position 138,757 of record NZ_JAVDXN010000003.1, read on the forward strand.
CCAGCCCGGCCCCTACGATGGCGGTGCAGACAATTACCAGCTCACCGGCGTGGCGCAGATAAGGGATATGCAGGTAACCGGCGAAGTTCATGTTGCCGGTAGCCCAGGCGACCAGCGCAAAACCGGCGGCAACAAACACCGTGGGCATAATTGCCAGGCCGTCCAGCCCGTCGGTCAGGTTAACCGCGTTGCTGGTGCCGACAATCACAAAGTAGGAAAGCAGAATATAAAGCAGCCCCAGCTGCGGCATGATGTCTTTGAAAAACGGCACCACCAGCTGCGTCGCTGGCGTGTCTTTGCCGATAGCGTACATGGCGAAAGCTACCGCCAGCGCGATCAGCGACTGCCAGAAATATTTCCAGCGGGCGATCAGCCCTTTCGTATCCTTACGCACCACTTTGCGGTAATCATCCACAAAGCCCACGATGCCATAACCAATCAGCACCGTCAGCACGCACCAGACGTATGGGTTCGACGGGTAAGCCCACATCAATACCGAAATGGTAATCGAGGTCAGGATCATGATGCCGCCCATGGTGGGCGTGCCGCGCTTGCTGAAGTGCGACTCCGGCCCTTCGCTACGCACTACCTGACCAATCTGTAATTTTTGCAGCCAGGCGATCAGACGCGGGCCCATCCACAATGAGATAAACAGCGCGGTCAGCAGGCTGACAATGGCGCGAAACGTCAAATACAAGAAGACGTTAAAGCCGGAATAAAAAGCGACCAAATGTTCGGCCAGCCAAACTAACATGTTCCTTTCTCCTGTAAGGTTTGTATTACCTGCTCCATGGCGGCACTACGAGAACCCTTAACTAAAACGGTAATCACCTGATGCTCAGCAATCAGCGCGCATAAACGGGCGCTCAGCGACGCTTTATCGCTGAAGTGTTCGCCAACGCCGCTGGCATCGCTGATATGCTGGCTTAACGAACCGACGCTTAGCACCTTATCGATACCGGCCTGGCGGGCAGCCTCGCCAACCTGACGGTGGCATGCCACCTCTTCCGCGCCCAGCTCCGCCATATCTCCTGTCACCATCACGCGGTAGCCTGGCATATCCGCCAGCACCTGTGCGGCGGCGGTCATTGACCCAACGTTAGCGTTGTAGCTGTCGTCCAGCAGCAGCTTTTGCGCACCGAGCGTAATCGGGAACAGACGTCCCGGCACCGCCTGCAACGTGGCTAACCCTTGCGCAATCGCCGTAAGCGGCGCGCCCACCGACAGCGCCAATGCGCTGGCGGCCAGCGCATTGGCGATATTGTGACGTCCCGGCAGCGGCAGCAGCACCGCGACTGCACCCTGTGGCGTATGGAGCGTAAAAGCCGTGCCCTGCGACGTTATCGTCACATCGCTGGCGTGAAAGTCCGTGGTGGCCCCTTCGGCGGCGGAAAATTGCCAGACGCGCTGCTGGCTTAACGGGGTCTGCCAGCGTGGCAAATCGTTGCTGTCGGCATTGATAATGGCCGTACCCTGTGCGGGCAGGCCGAGGAAGATTTCACCCTTGGCTTTCGCGACGCCAGCCAGCGAGCCGAACCCTTCCAGATGCGCGGCGGCGAGGTTGTTGACCAGCGCGCTTTCTGGGCGCGTTAAGCTGGTGGTCCAGGCGATTTCGCCCTGATGGTTCGCGCCCAGCTCAATCACTGCATACTGATGCGCAGTGGTCAGCCGCAGCAGCGTCAGCGGCACGCCGATATCATTGTTCAGGTTACCGGCGGTATAAAGCGTTTCGCCGCACTGACGCAGAATCGCGGCGGTCATCTCTTTGACTGAGGTTTTACCGGACGAGCCGGTGAGCGCGACCACGCGGGTAGCAACCTGCTGACGCACCCAGGCGGCCAGCTCGCCCAGAGCGATACGCGTATCGCTTACCACCACCTGCGGCACATCAATTTGCAAGCGCTTACTTACTAATAATGCTGCCGCGCCGTTGGCAACGGCGTCACGGGCAAAATCATGGGCATCGAAACGTTCGCCTTTCAGGGCGATAAACAAACAGCCCGCACTGACCTTACGCGTATCCGTGGTGACATCCGCGATGGTTAAATCACGGCCGATGAGCGTGCCATGCGTAATCTGCGCCAGGGTTTCCAGGGAAACAGGGATCATGCCATTACCCCCAGTAAACGCGCGACGGTCACCCGATCGGAATAGTCCAGGCGGCGATTACCAACGATTTGATAATCCTCATGCCCTTTACCCGCTACCAGCACGATATCCTGCGGCCCGGCCTGCATAATGGTGTTGGTGACCGCTTGCGCACGTCCCGACATGACGCGGGCGCGGCCCGGATCGAGTAAGCCGGTAAGAATGTCTTCAACAATCGCGCCGGGATCTTCGCTACGGGGGTTGTCGTCGGTGATCACCACAATATCGGCGAACTGTTCGGCAATGGCGCCCATTAATGGACGCTTGCCTTTGTCGCGATCGCCACCGCAGCCAAAGACGCACCAGAGCTGGCCTTTGCAATGCAGCCGTGCCGCTTCCAGCGCTTTTTCCAGCGCGTCCGGCGTATGGGCATAATCCACCACCACCGTCGGCTTATGCGGCGCGCTAAATACTTCCATCCGACCACAAACCGGCTGCAGCTGACGAGCGCTGGCAATCAGTTGATCCAGCGGATAATCAAGCGTCAGCAGCGTGGCTAACGCCAGCAGCAGATTGCTGACGTTGAAAGCGCCCATCAGGCGGCTTTCCAGCTCGCCGTCGCCCCAGCTGGAGGCGAAACGAATGGTTGCGCCATTATCGTGATAGTGAATGTCGGTGGCTTTCAGCCAGCGACCATGTTGGGTGGGCAGCACGTTATCGGCCATAGTGACGGCGACCGCATCAGGCAGCTTTTCCAGCCAGCGCAGCCCGACTTCGTCGTCGGCATTCACGATCGCTGCGCCAACCTGATGCTCAGAGAACAGCAGCCATTTAGCAGATTCATAGCGCGTCATATCGCCATGATAATCAAGATGATCGCGGCTCAGGTTAGTAAACACCGCGGCGGCAAAAGGCAGCGCCGCCACGCGATGCTGCACCAGGCCGTGAGAGGAGACCTCCATCGCCGCCAGCGTCGCGCCCTGCTCCACCAGCGCGTTCAGCTCATGCTGCACATCAACTGCGGAGCCGGTGGTGTTTTCCGTGGGGATCAGGTGACCATACAGCCCATTCCCTACCGTTCCCATCACCGCGCCGGTTTCGCCGAGAAGATTCGCCCACTGCGCCAGCAGCTGGGTGGTGGTGGTTTTACCGTTGGTGCCGGTGACGCCGATTAAGCGCAGCTTTTCGCCAGGCTGCTGATAAAAGCGCCCTGCGAGCGCCGAGAGCCGCTGCGGCAGCTGCGACAGATAGATAACCGGTACGCCATGCAGGGTACGAACTTCACCATCCTCCGCCTCGCCTGCCGCTTCGGCAATCACTGCCGCAACGCCTTGCGCGATGGCCTGAGGAATAAAACGTCGCCCATCAACGTTATGGCCCGCGACGGCCACAAACAGATCGCCGGACGCCGCGACGCGGCTATCCAGTGTCATTTCCCGAAGCGGACGCTCCGGCGCGCCAGGCACCCACGGAGCCAGTAAGTCGCGCAAGTTACGATCTGTCACTTGATTCCTCTTTCTTGTTGTTGACCAGGTCATTCTTTTCAACGGTCGGCAAGGCATCTGGTTCAATATTCATGGTGCGCAGAACGCCGCCCATGATGGCGCCAAATACCGGTGCCGACACCGCACCGCCATAATATTTACCCGCCTGCGGATCGTTAATCACCACCACCAGCGCGAAACGCGGATGGCTGGCAGGCGCGACGCCAGCGGTATAGGCGATATATTTATTTACGTAGCGGCCATCAGGACCGACTTTTTTCGCGGTCCCGGTTTTGATGGCGATACGATAACCTTTGATTGCGGCTTTGACGCCACCGCCACCCGGCAGCGCAACGCTTTCCATCATATGAACCACGGTTTTCACCAGCGCTTCAGGGAAGGCGCGCTCGCCCGGCACCGGCGGATCGACTTTCGTGATCGAGAGCGGACGTACGATGCCATAGCTGCCGATGGTGGCGTACACGCGCGCCAGCTGTAGCGGCGTAACCATCAGCCCATAGCCAAATGAGAAGGTGGCCCTTTCAATATCGGACCACCTTTGTTTATGGGGATACAGGCCACTGCTTTCCCCAACCAACCCCAAATTGGTTGGTTTGCCCAGTCCAAAGCGTGAATATGTTTCCACTAGTGCTGAGGAGGGCATCGCTAACGCCAGCTTGGAAACGCCGACGTTACTCGATTTCTGTAGAACCCCGGTGAGGGTCAATTCGTTGTAGCGCGCCACATCTTTAATTTCATGGCCGTTGACGCGATAAGGCAGCGTATTCAGCACGCTGTTTTCCCGCACTACGCCACGCTGCAGCGCCGTCATCACCACCATCGGTTTGACCGTTGAACCGGGTTCAAAAATGTCGGTGATGGCGCGGTTACGCATCACATCTTTCGGCGTATTGCCGAGATTGTTTGGGTTATAGGCCGGGCTGTTAGCCATCGCCAGCACTTCGCCGGTATTCACATCAACCAGTACCGCGGTGCCCGACTCCGCCTTGTTAAAGGCCACGGCGTTATTCAGCTCGCGATAAACCAGCGCCTGCAAACGCTCATCGATACTCAGCGCCAGGTTATGCGCTGCCCGACTATCCACCGAAGAGATATCTTCAATCACGCGGCCAAAACGATCTTTACGTACCGTTCTTTCGCCCGGCTGACCAGTGAGCCAACGATCAAAGCTTTTTTCCACCCCTTCAATGCCCTGCCCATCGATATTGGTAAAACCGATAAGATGAGAGGTCACCTGTCCCGCGGGATAGTAACGGCGGGATTCTTCCCTTAAGTGAATGCCTGGCAGCTTAAGCTTTTTGATGTAGTCGCCAATCGCCGGATTCACCTGGCGCGCCAGATAGACAAAGCGGCCTTTAGGATTGGCGTTAACGCGATTAGCCAGCTGATCGAGCGGAACAGAGAGGGCATCGGCAAGCGCTTTCCAGCGGCTGTCGAGCGTGATGCCGCCGTGATCGTGCAGCTCTTTAGGATCGGCCCAGATGGCGTTAACCGGTACGCTAACCGCTAGCGGCCTGCCGGCACGATCGGTGATCATACCGCGCGCGGTAGGAATCGACTGAACGCGCAGAGAACGCATATCGCCTTCACGCACCAGCCGGTCGGGATTAATGACCTGCAAATAAGCCACACGCAACAGTAATCCGGTTAACGCAAGGAAGATGCCGCCGCACAGCAACGCAAAACGCCAGCTGACAAAGCTGGCCTGATCTTCCTGTTTTTTCAACTTAAGCGCTTTGGTAGCGGATCTCATGGAGTCCGGGATTCCTTATTGCTGTACCACGATATTTTCCTGTGCCGGGTCGACATGCTGCATCTGCAATTTTTCCGTTGCCGTGCGCTCTACGCGGCTGTGGTCGCCCAGCGCGTTCTCTTCCAGGATCAGGTTGCGCCACTCAATATCCAACGCGTCACGTTCCAGAACCAGCTGTTCACGCTGTGCCGTCAGCAGACGCGTTTTATGCGCGGTCGTGACCACCAGCACGGCTGAAATCAGCACGGCAATCAGCAACAGCAGCGGGATTTTACCGTGCCGCAGCAGATCGCCGCCGATAACGCCTGGCAGACTGTGCCGCTCATTGCCGATCATGATGCGTTACGTTCCGCGATACGCAGCACAGAGCTACGCGCCCGTGGGTTTTCGGCCACTTCCGCTTCACCCGGCATCATTTTACCCAGCGCTTTCAGTTGACGACCGCCCAGCTTTTGTAGCTGCGCTTCGGTCATCGGCAGTCCGGCCGGCACCTGCGGTCCCCGGCTTTGCTCGCGCATGAAACGTTTCACCAGGCGATCTTCCAACGAGTGGAAGCTGATGATCGACAAACGTCCGCCGGGCGCCAGCGCAACCAGCGCGCCTTTTAATGCCTGCTCGATCTCTTCCAGCTCGCTGTTAACCCAAATACGAATCGCCTGAAAGCTGCGCGTCGCCGGGTGCTTGAACTTGTCCTTTATCGGCGTCGCGGCGGCAATCACTTCCGCCAGCTCTTTGGTGCGGGTCATCGGCTGCAGACGATTTCGTTCCACAATCGCGCGCGCGATACGTTTGGCGAAACGCTCTTCGCCATAGGTTTTCAACACAAACGCGATATCGCTTTCTTCCGCCTGTAACAGCCATTCAGCGGCTGACAGCCCGCGCGTTGGATCCATACGCATATCCAGCGGCCCGTCGCGCATAAAAGAAAAGCCGCGTTCGGCATCATCCAACTGCGGCGAAGAAACCCCTAAATCCAGTAAGATACCGTCGATCTTGCCGGTTAAATCACGAGCCTCAACGTAATCCGCCAGCGCGGAAAACGGGCCGTGAATAATGTTGAAGCGCGGATCGTCAATGGCAGCGGCGGCGGCAATCGCCTGCGGATCGCGATCGATGGCAAACAGTTTGCCCTGCTCTCCCAGTTGAGAAAGGATCAGACGTGAGTGCCCACCTCGACCGAATGTGCCATCGATGTAAATGCCATCTTCTTTAATATTGAGCGCGTTGACAGCTTCATCCAACAGCACCGTGGTATGTTTAAAATTATCCATAGTTATAACGACAAGTCCTGCAACCGCTCTGAAAGCGGCTCCTGAGCGGATTGCTCAGCGTCAATATCTTCCCTGACCTGTTGATACCAGGTCTGTTCATCCCACAGTTCAAACTTATTAAACTGTCCAACCAGCATCACTTCTTTTGTCAGACTGGCGTGCTGGCGTAGCGTACCGGCCAGCAACAAGCGCCCTGCGCTATCCATCTGACATTCGCTTGCATGTCCTAACAGCAGCCGCTGCACGCGGCGCTCAGCAGGATTCATGCTGGATAAGCGAGATAATTTTTGTTCAATGATTTCCCACTGGGGTAAGGTATAGAGCAGCAGGCAAGGCTGATGAAGGTCAATGGTGCATACCATTTGGCCTTGCGACTCCTCAATCAGCGTTTCGCGATAACGCGTAGGCACGGCCAGCCGCCCTTTGCTATCGAGGTTGACTAAGGTGGCGCCACGAAACATGTCAGCTAATGCCCTCAGTTACCCTTTTTTGCCACTTTATCCCACAATTTCCCACGAAAGGAGTTTACGGAGCGGAGGAAATCATTGTCAAGCCACGCAATGGGCGAAGCGGAATTATTTCTTAAGCAATAAAAAGGCTAAAAGTTAAGAATGAACTTATTCGGCGGGCTCGTGAAAAAATAAACTAATGAATAGTGGTAAAAAAATCAGAACGGAAATAAAAACGGGCAAAAATAATACACTTTTCATTTGCTTTCAGGCAGGGCAACGCTTTGCGACACAGGCGACATTTTCGGGGCATTCTGATAAGCCCCGCGCGGTGTAAGTGCGCACAGCGGCTGGCATGGCGATGAAGTCGATGTGGAGAAAAAGAATTAAACGCCATTCTGCGCGATAAAAGTGCGCGGCTGCTTTACTTTAATTTACTTAATATGGCTTCAGAACGCCTGGAAATAAGCACTTGCTTTATTATTGGCGATTTTAAAAGCAAAAGTATTTAAATATGTAAAAAAGGCAGCGGTGCTGCCTTTACAATTAACGCTTCAGGTTATGTACGGCTTAATTTCCCGCGGCGAACCAGATTGCGCCTAATGCGGGTTAAGCCCGGTTTTGGCCTGCGTGGTTCATCCAGACTTGCCAGCACTAATTCCAGTACGCGCTCCGCCACATCGCGATGACGCTGCGCTACCGCTAACACTGGGCATTCAAGGAAATCGAGCAGCTCGTGATCGCCAAAAGTGGCGATAGCCAAATCGGTCGGCAAACGCCCCTCACGCTGTAGCGTCACATCCATCACGCCCTGCAACAGGCCGAAAGAGGTAGTGAACAGCGCATCAGGCATCGGATGATCGTCCAGATACTTTTCAAATAGCGCCGCAGCCGCCACGCGTTCAAAGCTGTTGGCATAGATAAAATCGATAGGACGCGGGTCGTCACGCCAGGCTTCCCGGAAGCCCATTTCACGCAGGAAGCTTACCGACAGCTCCGGCAGCGCGCCGAGATAGAGCACGTTATTTACCGGCAGCTGACGCAATTCAGCCGCCAGCGCCTGCGCATCTTCCTGATCGGCACCTACCACGCTGGTAAAGTGTTCACGATCCAGCGCGCGGTCCAGCGCAATAATCGGCAGGGCGTTATTTGCCCAGCGCTGGTAGAAGGGATGCTCCGGCGGCAAAGAGGTGGAGACGATAATGGCATCGACCTGACGCTGTAACAGATGTTCGATGCAGCGCATTTCATTGTCCGGCTGATCTTCCGAACAGGCGATCAACAGCTGATAGCCACGCTGCCGCGCCTGGCGCTCCAGATAGTTGGCAATGCGCGTATAGCTGGTGTTTTCCAGGTCAGGAATCACCAGCCCGATCGAGCGCGTTCGACCGGCTCGCAGTCCGGCTGCGACGGCATTTGGATGGTAATTATGCTCACGCACCACGGCCATGACTTTCTCAACGGTTTTGTCGCTGACACGATACTGCCGGGCCTTGCCATTGATGACATAGCTGGCAGTGGTGCGCGACACGCCGGCAAGACGCGCTATTTCATCCAGTTTCACAATCACTCCACATCGGTAATGTCATGCCGTCGCTTAATAGCCGCAGCATGGCTAAGGATAAGTTTTTTTTACATCTAACCGCAGAAAACGCCAGCGGGCAACCGCTTTTAACGGCAAAAATGAGGCGAATCAGAAAATAAAAAAACCCAGCAGAACGCTGGGTTAGCAACAGAATGGATTACCAGGAGCAAGCGTTAACGCATAATGCGGTCGCCGCGTGAAACGCCTACCACGCCGGAACGCGCCACTTCGACAATCTCCGCGACGTCGCGCAGCGTGTGCAGAAACGCATCCAGCTTATCGCTGGTGCCGGCAAGCTGAACCGTATAAAGCGTGGGCGTGACGTCAACAATCTGCCCACGGAAGATCTCCGCGCTACGCTTTACCTCTTCACGTCCATAGCCGCTGGCCTGAATTTTCACCAGCATGATTTCCCGTTCAATATGTGCGCCCTGCCCCAGCTCAGTGACGCGCAGCACATCCACCAGCTTGTGGAGCTGTTTTTCAATCTGCTCCAGCGCTTTTGCATCGCCAACGGTCTGGATAGTCATGCGCGACAGCGTAGGATCTTCAGTCGGCGCAACCGTCAGGCTTTCAATATTGTAGCCGCGCTGCGAAAACAGCCCGACCACGCGGGACAATGCGCCAGATTCGTTTTCCAGCAGAACCGATAAAATACGACGCATAATTAAGTCCTCTCCGTTTTGCTTAACCACATTTCGTCCATACTGCCGCCGCGAATCTGCATCGGGTAAACGTGCTCGCTGCCGTCCACGTTAACATCCATAAACACCAGCCGCCCCTGCGCTACCGTTTCCAGCGCCAGCGCCATTTTCTCTTCCAGCTCTGCGGGATGAGAAACCGAGATGCCGACGTGGCCGTAAGCCTCAGCCAGACGGACAAAATCGGGCAGCGATTCCATATAGGAATGGGAGTGACGACCTGAGTAGATCATATCCTGCCACTGCTTCACCATCCCCAGATAGCGGTTGTTGAGATTCAGCACCAGCACCGGCAAGTTATATTGCAGCGCGGTGGAGAGTTCCTGAATATTCATCTGGATACTGCCGTCGCCAGTCACGCACACCACCGTTTCCTGCGGCAGGGCCAGCTTCACGCCGATCGCCGCAGGCAGACCGAAGCCCATGGTGCCGAGCCCGCCTGAATTAATCCAGCGGCGCGGTCGCTCAAAGGGATAGTAGAGCGCCGCGAACATCTGGTGCTGGCCGACATCGGAGGTCACATACGCTCCGCCTTTGGTTAAACGCCAGAGCGTTTCGATCGCCGCCTGCGGTTTGATCTTGTCGCTGTTGCGGTCAAACTCCAGACATTTACGCGCCCGCCAGCCTTCGATGCTCTGCCACCAGTCGCGCAGGCTATCGAAATCCTGCGGCGTCTCGCCCTGCGGCAGCAGCTCCAGCATCTGTTGCAGCACCTGACGCGCATCGCCCACCACCGGAATATCCGCCGCCACGGTTTTGGAAATGGTTGCCGGATCGACATCAATATGCAGCACGGTGGCGTTCGGGCAATACTTCGCCAGATTGTTGGTGGTGCGATCGTCAAAACGGACGCCAACGGCAAAAATCAGGTCGGCATTATGCATGGTCATATTGGCTTCATAGGTGCCGTGCATGCCCAGCATCCCCAGATTTTGACGATGCGTGCCCGGAAACGCGCCCAGCCCCATTAACGAATTGGTGACCGGTAAATTCAGTTTTTCCGCCAGGGTTTGCAGCTCTTCATCACAGCCGGAAAGAATTGCGCCGCCGCCCACATACATCACCGGCTTTTTCGCGCCCAGCAATGCCTGAACCGCGCGTTTAATCTGCCCTTTATGCCCCTGGGTGGTCGGGTTATAAGAGCGCATGCTGACGCTTTCCGGCCAGACATAGGGCAGCTTATTGGCAGGACTAAGAATATCTTTTGGCAGATCGATCACCACCGGGCCAGGGCGACCGCTGGCAGCCAGCCAGAATGCCTTTTTGATGATGGTCGGAATCTCTTCCGTCTGCTTTACCAGAAAGCTGTGCTTCACGATGGGACGGGAAATGCCCACCATATCGCACTCCTGAAAGGCATCGTAGCCGATAAGCGAAGAAGGAACCTGGCCGGACAGCACCACCATCGGAATCGAATCCATATAAGCGGTGGCGATGCCGGTAATGGCGTTGGTTGCGCCGGGGCCGGAAGTGACCAGCACCACGCCGACATCGCCCGTGGCGCGCGCGTAGCCATCAGCCATATGCACCGCGCCCTGCTCATGACGCACCAGGACATGGTCAATACCGCCCACGGTTTGTAGCGCGTCATAGATATCCAGCACTGCCCCGCCGGGGTAACCAAAAACATGCTTTACGCCCTGATCGATTAACGATCGGACCACCATCTCAGCTCCTGATAACATCTCCATTTTTGCCTCCCGGCTTTCAGTTTGCTCTCTACTCAGGCCGTTACCGACCATCACCGCGCAACGGACCAGCGCCTGGCGATGGCTCTACGCAGAGTTAAACAGTGTGTTAATGCTCAAACCCTGAAATGCATTTTCAGGGGCAGGTACAGGGGGAATAAAGCCCTTGCAGATTTTTATCTTAATTTTGGATAATTACCATAACCGCAGAAATCTTGTTGGGTAAACCCCAAACTTGTCGGCAACGTTAAGTTGGTTTTCTTTATTCCGCTGTTAACCGCGCCATTCGGCAGAAAAAACGCTGAAGCTGCCGCTTAATATCAGCGCATTATGCTGCGCATCGGTTTATCCATAGCGAAAACTTATCATTGTTAGTTTTTTTCTTGTTGCCCTTTCCGCTAAAGAAAAAAGCCAGAAAATAACACTGGCGGGATATTCTGCTGCATTCGGTTGATTTGCTATTTTATCTGGCGAATGCGGCAACGCTTCGGCATAAAAATTTCTTCCCTGGTATTAATAACGCCTTATCATTCAAGCGCCCCGCAGCTTATAAATAATTAAGTGATTGATTTTAAAATAAAGATTTCAAGCAAAACCGTAGAAATATCATATATTCTGCTGATATTCCCTGCTGTGGCATTTATCTCTGTTTCATCAGCGCTTTTTATGCAAATCGTAACGGCGGTCAGGGTTGACATCCCTGATGCGATCAAGTACCAATAAAAACAGCACAAACATTTATGGAGCCTGATTCAATGATTCATTCCTCTCGTCTACTTGGACTACTACTAAACGCATATCACTTGCGCGGTAGTCTTGTGGGCGGAATCAATCACTGATTCAGGCTAACAAAACGAAAAAACCCGCGCCGATGCGCGGGTTTTTTTATGCTCGTGACACAGGCGAACCGGTAAAAGCCAAACTGAAAGGAAAAATACGATGAGCCAAGAAGTCATTATTTTCGATACCACGCTGCGTGACGGTGAGCAGGCATTGCAGGCCAGTTTGAGCGTTAAAGAAAAACTGCAAATTGCCCTGGCGCTGGAACGTATGGGCGTTGACGTTATGGAAGTTGGCTTCCCGGTTTCATCCCCTGGTGACTTTGAATCGGTGCAGACCATTGCCCGCACCATTAAAAACAGCCGCGTCTGCGCCCTGGCGCGCTGCGTGGAGAAAGATATCGATGCCGCATATGAAGCGCTGCGCGTAGCGGAAGCGTTCCGTATTCATACCTTCATCGCTACCTCGCCGATGCATATCGCCACCAAGTTACGCAGCACCCTGCCGGAAGTGATTGAGCGTGCGGTCCATATGATCAAGCGCGCCCGTAATTACACCAGCGACGTTGAATTTTCCTGTGAAGACGGTGGCCGTACGCCGATTGATGACCTGTGCCGCGTCGTGGAAGCGGCGATTAACGCAGGCGCCACCACCATTAATATTCCTGATACCGTTGGCTATACCCTGCCGCACGAATATGCCCACATTATCGCGTCACTGCGCGAGCGCGTGCCGAATATCGATAAAGCGATTTTGTCGGTGCATACCCATGATGATTTAGGCATGGCGGTCGGCAACTCGATTGCCGCAGTGATGGCGGGCGCGCGTCAGGTAGAAGGTACGCTGAACGGACTGGGTGAACGTGCCGGTAACTGCGCGTTAGAAGAAGTGATCATGACCATCAAAACCCGTGCCGCCATGATGAATGTTCACACCAATATTCATCACCAGGAAATCTGGCGCACCTGCCAGACCGTCAGCCAGATTTGCAATATGCCGATCCCGGCGAATAAAGCGGTGATTGGTTCCAACGCCTTTGCTCACTCTTCCGGAATTCATCAGGATGGCGTGCTGAAAAACCGTGAAAACTACGAAATCATGACGCCGGAGTCGATCGGCCTGAATCAAATTCAGCTGAACCTGACTTCGCGCTCTGGCCGCGCGGCGGTCAAACATCGCATGGAAGAGATGGGTTATCAGGAAAGCGACTATAACCTCGATTCGCTGTATGACGCTTTCCTGAAACTGGCGGATAAAAAAGGCCAGGTCTTTGACTATGATCTGGAGGCGTTGGCCTTTATTGATAAACAAAACGAAGAGCCGGAATATTTTCAGCTGAAAGATTTTAATGTCCAGTCCGGTTCCGCCATTACTGCCACCGCGTCGGTGCATATGATCTGCGGCGACGCGCTGCAGTCAGAAGCCGCTACCGGCAACGGCCCGGTAGATGCCGTTTATCAGGCGATTAACCGTATCACCACCTTTGATATCGAACTGGTGAAATACCAACTCACCGCGAAAGGCCACGGCGAAAACGCGCTGGGCCAGGTCGATATCGTGGTCGATTACAACGGTCGGAAATTCCACGGCGTCGGTCTGGCGACCGATATTGTTGAATCTTCGGTGAAGGCGATGGTGAATGCGTTAAATAACATCTGGCGCGCCAAACAGGTTGAGCAGGAACTGCAACGTAAATCGATTGAACAGAAGGAAACGGTATAACCATGACGCAAACTCATCATATCGCAATCTTACCGGGCGACGGCATTGGCCCTGAAGTCATGGCGCAGGCGGTTAAAGTGCTGGAGGCGATTCGTCAACGTTTCGCCATGCGCATTACCACCAGCGAATATGACGTCGGCGGCATCGCCATCGATCGTCATGGCGAACCGCTGCCTGCGGCAACCGTCGCTGGCTGCGAGCAGGCGGATGCCATTCTGTTTGGATCGGTCGGCGGGCCGAAGTGGGAACATCTGCCGCCTGCCCAGCAGCCGGAACGCGGCGCCCTGCTGCCGCTGCGCAAGCATTTCAAACTGTTCAGCAATTTGCGTCCCGCCAGTTTATATAAAGGGCTGGAAGCGTTCTGCCCGCTGCGCAGCGATATCGCCGCGCGCGGCTTCGATATCCTCTGCGTACGCGAGCTGACCGGCGGCATCTATTTCGGCCAGCCGAAAGGCCGCGAAGGCAGCGGTATGCATGAGAAAGCGTTTGATACCGAAGTGTATCACCGCTTTGAAATCGAGCGCATCGCCCGTATCGCCTTTGAATCAGCACGCAAGCGCCGCAGCAAAGTCACCTCAATCGATAAAGCGAACGTGCTGCAAACCTCAGTGATGTGGCGGGAAATCGTCAGCGAAGTGGCAAAAGATTATCCCGATGTCGCGCTGAGCCATATGTATATCGATAACGCCACCATGCAGTTAATCAAAGATCCGGCGCAGTTTGACGTGCTGCTCTGCTCCAATCTGTTTGGCGATATTTTGTCTGACGAATGCGCAATGATCACCGGCTCCATGGGGATGCTGCCTTCGGCCAGTTTGAACGAGCAGGGCTTTGGCCTGTATGAACCCGCTGGCGGCTCGGCGCCCGATATCGCCGGAAAAAATATCGCTAACCCGATTGCGCAAATCCTGTCGCTGGCGCTGCTGCTGCGCTATAGCCTGGATGCGGATGATGCCGCTAACGCGATTGAAAGCGCCATTAACCGCGCGCTGGAAGAGGGTTATCGCACCAGTGATTTGGCCGGTGACGGCCCGTCTGTCAGTACCGACGAAATGGGCGCAATGATTGCCCGCTTTATCGCCGAGGAAGTCTAAAAAAATGAGCAAAACCTTATACCAGAAGCTGTTTGATGCCCATGTCGTGTATGAAGCGCCCAACGAGACGCCACTGCTGTATATCGATCGTCACCTGGTTCATGAAGTGACGTCACCGCAAGCCTTTGACGGCCTGCGCGCCCACGGCCGCAAAGTACGCCAGCCGTCGAAAACCTTCGCCACCATGGATCATAACGTCTCGACGCAGACCAAAGATATCAACGCCTCCGGCGAGATGGCGCGCATCCAGATGCAGGAGCTGATGAAAAACTGCGCCGAGTTCGGCGTCCAGCTGTATGACCTGAACCACCCTTTCCAGGGCATCGTGCATGTTATCGGCCCGGAACAGGGCATGACGCTGCCGGGCATGACCATCGTCTGCGGCGATTCCCATACGGCCACCCACGGCGCATTCGGTTCGCTGGCGTTTGGTATCGGCACCTCGGAAGTAGAGCATGTGTTGGCGACGCAGACGCTGAAGCAGGGCCGCGCCAAAACCATGAAGATTGAAGTGACCGGTCAGGCTGCGCCAGGCATCACGGCGAAAGATATCGTGCTGGCGATTATCGGTAAAACCGGCAGCGCTGGCGGCACCGGCTACGTAGTGGAATTCTGCGGCCCGGCGATTAGCGCGCTGAGCATGGAAGGCCGCATGACGTTATGTAATATGGCCATTGAGATGGGCGCGAAAGCGGGTCTGGTCGCGCCTGACGATACGACGTTTAACTACTTGCAGGGCCGTCAGTTTGCGCCGCAGGGCGAGCGCTGGGCGCAGGCCGTTGACTACTGGCGCAGCCTGAAATCGGACAGCGATGCGCATTTCGATGCCGTGGTAACGCTGGATGCCGCTGACATCGCGCCGCAGGTAACCTGGGGCACCAACCCCGGCCAGGTGATCGCGGTGAATCAGCAGATCCCCGATCCCGCCTCCTTCGCCGATCCGGTAGAGCGCGCCTCAGCGGAAAAAGCGCTGGCCTATATGAACCTGCAGCCGGGCATTAAATTGACCGAGGTAAATATCGATAAAGTTTTTATCGGCTCCTGCACTAACTCACGTATTGAAGATTTGCGGGCCGCAGCCGAGATCGCCAAAGGACGCAAGGTTGCGCCGGGCGTGGTAGCGATGGTGGTGCCAGGCTCAGGGCCGGTCAAAGCGCAGGCGGAAGCGGAAGGTTTGGATAAAATCTTCCTGGAGGCGGGCTTTGAGTGGCGTTTGCCGGGCTGCTCCATGTGCCTGGCGATGAACAACGATCGCCTGAATCCCGGCGAGCGCTGCGCCTCCACCAGCAACCGTAACTTTGAAGGCCGTCAGGGCCGTGGCGGCCGCACGCATCTGGTTAGCCCGGCGATGGCCGCCGCCGCTGCCATTGCTGGCCGCTTTGCTGATATCCGTGAACTGAACTGAGGAATCGATCGTGGCGAAAAAATTTACTCAACATACCGGCATTGTCGCCCCGCTGGATGCGGCGAACGTGGATACCGATGCGATTATTCCCAAGCAGTTTCTGCAAAAGGTAACGCGTACCGGCTTTGGTCAGCACCTGTTTCACGACTGGCGTTTTGAAGATGACGCGGGCACGCAGCCAAACCCGAACTTTGTGCTGAACAGGCCGCAGTTCCACGGTGCCAGCATCTTACTGGCGCGGGAAAACTTCGGCTGCGGCTCGTCGCGCGAACATGCGCCCTGGGCATTAACCGACTTTGGGTTTCAGGTGGTGATTGCCCCCAGCTTCGCCGATATTTTTTATGGCAACAGCTTTAATAACCAGCTGCTGCCGGTGCGTTTAAGCGAAGAGGAAGTGGATGAGCTGTTTGGTCTGGTGGCGGCGCAGCCTGGCATTCAGTTTACCGTTGATTTAACCAGCCAGACCGTGAACGCCGGTGATAAAACTTACGCCTTTGAAATCGACAGCTTTCGTCGTCACTGCATGATTAACGGCCTCGACAGCATTGGCCTGACGCTGCAACACGATGCCGCTATCGCCGATTACGAGCAGAAACAGCCCGCCTTCCTGCAGTAATCACTTACAGGCCTTCCGGTGCCGTTGCCCGGAAGGCCGCTGCTTGCCGCTTTAGATATCGCGCACCCGCGTCGCCAGCGCAAACGACACCATCGCCAGCCCCAACGCCAGCCAGTAAACCGTATAGTGGCCAAACGACTCCGCCAGCGTTCCCTGTAACAGCCCGGCCAAAATGGTGCCGGTTGAAATGCTGTTGGTGAATAAGGTGGTCGCCGCGCCAGGCCGCCCCGGCATTAAATCCTGAAACCAGAGCATGCCGATGCCGGCGATGATACCGATAAACAGCGCGTTAAAAATTTGCAGCGCCATCAGCGCGGTGCGCGACTGGAACAGCACCAGCCCCAGATAAAACAGCACGCCGGAGGCGACGGCGATCAGCATAATGCGCCGCTTGCCGGTGCGTTTTACGTAATGTCCGGCTAACAGCATAATCGGGATCTCCAGCCCGGCGGCAGTGCCCATCAGCAGCCCCGCCAGCCGTTCGGGCAACCCCAGCACGGTGCTGATATAAAGCGGCATATCAATGATATACATGGTGTTGCAGGTCCACATCATCATCGATGCCACAAACAGCAAACGCACATCTTTATTACGCCAGGCGCTGATTTGCGTCAGCAGCACTTCCGGCGATTGTTCGACGCGCGGCACCGAAGGCAGCGCAAACGCCACCAGCGCCAGACAAATCAGAAACAGGATCGCCGCCACTACAAACATGGTGGTGAAGCCATAGTTCAACGCCAGCGCAAAAGAGAGCGGCGGCCCAATGACCCACGCCAGCGATAGCTGCGCACGCATCACCGAGCTGAACATCACCACTTCACGCGCCGAGCGGTCGGCATACTCACGCGCCAGCGCAAAGATCTGCGGCATGGAGACGCTGGCCAGCGAAGAGAGCAACACGCCAAGCGTTATCAGCGTCAGGTAATGGCGGTTAAAAGCGAACAGCAGCGCATTAAGCAACGCCATCGCGCAACAAAACAGAATCAGCTTACGGCGGTCGCCCCGGTTATCCGAACGCTTCGCCAGCAGCAGACTGACCACAATCCCGGCTACGGCGTTAACGGTATAAAACAGCCCCACCCAGAAAGGCCGCACGCCAACTTCATGCGACAGGAACAGGCTCAGCGTCGGCGCCTGCAAAGCGCCCGCAATGCCCACCATAAAAGAGACGGCCATAAAAGCGAGATAAACCGGATTGAGACGGCGGCGGCGCGTCAGCAGAAATTTCATAACGTTTCCTGTACCTGGAAAAAAGAGAACGGCAATTACCCGCAAAAGAGACGCCGCAGGCAGACGTAACGGATCTATGGCCGACGGTGATCGTTGTAGAAGAAAGCACAGGAAAACGAAAAAAGCCAGCAGCGTCAATGCCTGCTGGCGGTGTAATTGCACTCTACTCAGATGAAATAGCGGGACGGCGGTGCCACAATATCAAGCACGTCCTGCCAGGATAAAAATGCGCCAGCCCGAAAGGCTGCCTCCCGCACTTTTATCTGCGCTAATTATCGCCATAATAAGGGAACAGAAAAACTACCCAATCCTGTAACGAGCTTCCCCTTTTATGCCTTCATCGCGCCTGCAACACCACTTTATTCGCCTGTGGCAAAGCTGTAACGGTCAGCCGCAGGAAACCACGCTGCAACAGCTGGCACAACAGATGCACTGCTCGCGTCGTCATATGCGTAATCTGTTAAATGCGATGCAGGCAGAGGGCTGGCTGGAGTGGCAGGCGGAGCCAGGGCGCGGTAAACGCTCTCAGCTACGCTTTTATGCCACCGGACTGGCGCTACAGCAGCAGCGAGCCGAAGAGCTGCTGGAACAGGATAGTATTGAACAGCTGGTGCAGCTGGTGGGTGATAAAAACCAGGCGCGCCAGATGATCACCTCGCGGCTGGGGCGCAGCTTTCGTCAGGGCAAACATATCCTGCGCATTCTCTATTATCGTCCGCTGCTTAACCTGCTGCCCGGCTCGCCGCTGCGCCGTTCGGAAACTCATCTGGCGCGGCAGATTTTTAGCAGCCTGGTACGCATAAATGAGGAAAACGGGGAACTGGAGCCCGATATCGCTCACCACTGGCAATGCCTTGCGCCGCAGCACTGGCGCTTTTACCTGCGTCCGGCGATTCAGTTCCATCATGGCCGCGAGCTGGATATGACGGATGTGATCCATAGCCTGCAGCGTTTAACCGCGCAGCCGCTCTTCTCACATCTGACGTTGATTGAGTCGCCAACCGCCTGGACGCTGGATATTCACCTTAGCCAGCCCGATCGCTGGCTGCCGTGGCTGCTGGGCAGCGCCAGCGCCATGATCCTGCCGCAGGAATGGCGGCAGTTGCCGGACTACAGCCGCCAGCCGATCGGCACCGGCCCCTATGCGGTGATCAAAAACCAGCGGTCGCAGCTGAAGATTCAGGCGTTTGATGACTATTTCGGCTATCGCGCGCTCATTGACGAGGTGAATATCTGGGTGTTGCCTGAAATCAGCGAAGAGCTGGTTTACGCCGGTGTGAAGTTACAGGGCGGCAGCGAAGAGGAGAAGTCGCAAGAGAGTCGACTGGAAGAAGGCTGCTACTTTCTGCTATTTGATCAGCGTTCGGAAAAAGGGCGCGATGGTCACATACGCCGCTGGGTCAATACCTTACTTAATCCGATAACGTTGCTGAGTAACGCCAGCGCCGGTTATCAACGCTACTGGTTTCCTGCCTGGGGGTTGCTGCCACACTGGCAACATCGGCCGGAACACCCCCTCACCATCAAACCACAAGGGCTTAGCGAGCTGACGCTGACCTGGTACAGCGATCATATTGAACATCGGGGCATCGCTCAGCTGCTGGAGCCGCTGCTGGCGGCGCAGGGCGTACGCCTGATTACCCAGGAAGTGGATTATGACAGCTGGTATCACGGCGCGGCGAAAAGCGATCTTTGGTTGGGCAGCGTGAATTTCACCCTGCCGCTTGAGTTTTCCGTGTTCGCGCTGCTGTATGAGCTGCCGCTGTTGCATCACTGCATCGACATTGACTGGGAGAGCGATGCCGGGCGCTGGCGTCAGCAGGCGTTGCCCTTAGCGGAGTGGTGTAAAAAACTAATGGATAACCACTATCTGCATCCGCTGTTTCATCATTGGCTGCTGCTGGAAGGACAGCGCAGCATGCGCGGCGTGCGCATGAATACGCTGGGCTGGTTTGATTTTAAATCCGCCTGGTTCGCCCCGCCGGAAACCTGACGCTTTCGTTAACCCAACGAAAACACTACACTAACAGCCGTTCTCAACGGGGTGTGGCAAAACCATCCGGTTTTTCACTGAGAGAAACCCGTCGAACCTGATCCGGTTGATACCGGCGTAGGGATTTGAGATGCGGTACTCCCCTCAGATCATGCGCCCTGTTACTTTTCCTCCTCAAGGAGCGCAACGTGTTGAAAAAAGTTTTGCCCGTTCTGCTGTTGCTGTCTGCCCCGGCTTTTGCTGCCAAACCTGCCTTAACCGTTTATACCTATGACTCTTTCGCGGCTGAATGGGGCCCCGGCCCGGCGGTAAAGAAAGCGTTTGAAGCGCAATGCGGCTGCGAACTGAAGTTCGTCGCGCTGGAAGATGGCGTATCGTTGCTGAATCGTCTGCGCATGGAAGGCAAAAACAGCAAAGCTGACGTGGTGCTGGGGCTGGATAACAACCTGATCCAGGCGGCAGAACAGACCGGCCTGTTCGCGTCCGGCAAGGTGGATACCGCCAGCCTGACGCTGCCGGGCGGCTGGCACAACAGTACCTTCATTCCCTATGACTACGGCTATTTCGCCTTCGTTTACGATAAAAGCAAGCTGAAAAACCCGCCGCAAAGCCTGAAAGAGCTGGTTGAAAGCGATCAAAAATGGCGCGTTATTTATCAGGATCCGCGTACCAGCACGCCGGGCCTCGGCCTGCTGCTGTGGATGCAAAAAGTGTTCGGCGACGACGCGCCGCAGGCTTGGCAGAAGCTGGCGCAAAAAACCGTTACCGTAACCAAAGGCTGGAGCGAAGCCTACGGCCTGTTTCTGAAGGGCGAAGGCGATCTGGTACTGAGCTACACCACCTCCCCGGCTTATCATTTGATTGCGGAGAAGAAAGATCGCTATGCGGCGGCGAATTTTGCCGAAGGGCATTATTTACAGGTTGAAGTGGCAGCCCAGCTGAAAAATAGCCGTCAGCCACAGCTGGCGCAGCAGTTTATGCAATTTATCGTCAGTGAGCCGTTCCAGCAGACCATCCCCACCGGCAACTGGATGTATCCGGTCACCCACACCGCTCTGCCAGAGGGTTTCAAAACTTTAACGGTGCCGAAAACCGCCCTGGAATTTACCCCGCAACAGGTTGCGCAGCAGCGCGCTGAATGGATTAATTCATGGCAACGCGCCGTCAGCCGCTGATTCCCGGCTGGCTGTGGCCTGGCCTGCTGACCGCCATGCTGCTGGTCGGCGTGGCGCTGCTGGCCTTTGGCGCGCTGTGGTTTAGCGCGCCGGAAAGCGACTGGCGCAGCCTGCTGCAGGATAGCTATTTGCATCATGTTGTGGCGTTTTCATTTTTGCAGGCGCTGCTCTCCGCCCTGTTGTCGGTATTACCGGCGATTCCGCTGGCCCGTGCGCTCTGGCGACGGCGCTTTCCCGGCCGCCAGCTGCTGCTGCGCCTGTGCGCAATGACGCTGGTGCTGCCGGTGCTGGTGGCGGTGTTCGGCCTGCTGAGCGTATATGGCCGTGAAGGCTGGCTGGCGCAGCTCTGCGCGTTGATCGGCATTCAGTATGACTTTTCCCCCTATGGGCTACAGGGCATTTTGCTGGCGCATGTGTTTTTCAACCTGCCGCTGGCGACGCGGTTGCTGTTGCAGGCGCTGGAAAATATTCCCGGCGAGCAGCGCCAGCTGGCGGCCCAGCTCGGTATTGAAGGCTTGCACTTTTTCCGGCTGGTAGAGTGGCCCTGGCTGCGCCGCCAGATTTTACCGGCGGCGGCGCTGATCTTTATGCTCTGCTTCGCCAGCTTTGCCACTGTGCTGTCGCTGGGCGGCGGCCCCCAGGCCACCACTATCGAACTGGCGATTTTCCAGGCGCTCAGCTACGACTATGATCCCGCCCGCGCCGCGCTGCTCGCGCTGCTGCAAATGGTCTGCTGCCTGGGTTTAGTGATGCTGAGCCAGCGTTTGAGCAAAGCGCTGCCCACCGGCAATGTCTCGCTGAACGGCTGGCGCGCGGCCAATCGCCACGCAGGCGCGCGGCTGCGCGATACGCTATGCATTGTGCTGGCGCTGCTGCTTTTACTGCCGCCGCTGCTGGCGGTGATGGTTGATGGCGTGCATCAGGGCATAAGCGGCCTGTTGCATCAGCCTGCGCTCTGGCAGGCAACCTGGACCTCGCTGCGCATCGCGCTGGCCGCGGGTCTGCTGACCGTGCTGTTGACCATGCTGCTGCTGTGGAGCAGCCGCGAGCTACGTCAGCGTCAGCGTCTGCTGGCCGGACAAACGCTGGAAATGAGCGGAATGCTGATCCTCGCCATGCCGGGCATTGTGCTGGCGACCGGCTTCTTTTTACTGCTTAACAACTCGATCGGGCTGCCGCAGCAGGCTGACGGCATCGTGATTTTCACCAACGCGCTGATGGCGATCCCCTACGCGATGAAGGTGCTGGAAAACCCTATGTATGACGTTGCCGCACGCTATCAACGCCTCTGTTTGTCGCTGGATATTCATGGCTGGCAGCGCGTGCGAATCGTTGAGCTAAAGGCGCTGAAGCGGCCGCTGGCTCAGGCGCTGGCTTTTGCCTGCGTGCTCTCCATCGGTGACTTTGGCGTGGTGGCGCTGTTTGGCAACGCCGATTTCCGCACGCTGCCCTTCTATCTTTATCAGCAGATTGGCGCCTATCGCAGCGCCGACGGCGCGGTAACGGCGCTGCTGCTGCTGCTGCTCTGCTTTGTTCTGTTCACCCTTATTGAAAAGCTACCGGGGCGCCATGCTAACGCTGACTAATCTCACCTGGATGTATCACCATTTGCCGATGCGTTTCACGCTGTCGCTGCAGCCGGGCGAACGCGTCGCGGTGCTGGGACCAAGCGGCGCGGGCAAAAGCACCCTGCTTGCCCTGGTGGCCGGTTTTCTGACGCCGCACAGCGGCAGCATTACGCTGAACAGCACGGATCACACCCACAGCGCGCCCGCCCAGCGTCCTGTTTCGATGCTGTTTCAGGACAATAATCTTTTTGCGCACCTGACCGTGGCGCAAAACATTGGGCTGGGGCTGCATCCCGGCTTAAAACTGAATGCGACACAGCAGCAGCAGGTTAAGGCGATTGCCGAGCGGGTCGGGCTGGAAGCCTGTCTCGATCGTTTACCGGGCGCGCTTTCCGGCGGACAGCGCCAGCGGGCAGCGCTGGCACGCTGCCTGGTGCGGGAAAAACCGCTGCTGCTGCTGGATGAGCCCTTTTCCGCACTCGATCCGGCGCTGCGTCAAGAGATGCTGGCGCTGGTGGATGAAGTGTGTCGCGAACGTCAGCTTACTTTGCTGATGGTGTCGCACAGCCTGGAAGACGCCGCACAAATTGCCGCACGCAGCGTGCTGGTGGTGGACGGACGGATTTACTGGGACGGCGCAACCAACATGCTGCTGCGCGGCGAAACCGAGGCGGCGGAAGTGTTGGGCATCAGCGTTAAGAATAGATAAGCCTGATTAACCGGGACGGCAGGTCAAAAACGCTGCCGTCTCCCGTTCAGGCCGATTCCCGCGTTCGCGGGGAACCTTAACCCACGAACACCTTCCATAACAGCTGGCGGAAAATCGGCATCATGGGATGAAACTGGATAGCGATCAGGCTGCCCGCGCCAAGCATAAAGCCCAGCGGCGCCAGCCAGCGCAGCCGCTGCACCGGGAGCCAGCGCGTCGCCCAGTCACGCTGCTTATCGGCACGCCACCAGCGCCAGCATAGCCATGCGCCAAGCCATACCAGCAATGCGACCGCCAGCAATAGCCAGGTAAAGCCGCCGCTTTGCGCGTCTTTCGGCACATCGATCGCTACTCCAGCCAGGATACCCGGCAGCAGATAGAGCGGCGGCCAGAAGAGACAGCCGATCAGGCTCGGCGGCAGAAACTTACGCACCGGCAGTTCCAGCATGCCCGCCGCCATCGGAATAAGCGGCCGCGTTGGCCCGACAAAACGCCCGACCAGAATGGTGATCATGCTGTGCTGATGCAGGGCATGCTCGGTTTTATCCAGCATCTTTTGATGCTTCTTCAGATAGTGCCAGCGATGCAACGGCCCCTGAAATTTCCAGCCGATGCCATAGGAGATCCAGTCGCCCAGCAGGCAACCGACCAGCCCCGCCGCCCAGGCGGGATAGAGCCCCAGCTGACCGCCGCCGACCAGCGCGCCCAGACTGGCCATCATCACCGTACCGGGCAACAGCAGCCCGACCAGCGCCAGCGACTCCAGAAAGGTCACCAGCGCCACGGCAAACAGCGCCCACTCCAGCGATTGGGTAATCAGGTGTTCCAGCCAGGCTTCCATAAGTATCCTCAGAATAATCTTCGGCTGGATTGTCCTGAGCGGATGTCAGAGCGTCAAGCAATGATTTGTATGGGGATATTGACATGAATTGACAACGACTTTACCGCTGTCAAAGAGGCGTAGCACGCTATTCTGCTACAGAAACGCGCGCTGGTCGAAATAATAACAGGCTGGCGGCTCCGCCTTGCCGGATTAGTTAAAGCCCACCTCAACCAATTCGCCATGCGCTTTTTGTATATAGCGGGTATTATTGAGCCAGTAGCTGACTTCTCCATCGCGCGTCAGGGTGATGTACATTAACCGGTCTTTTTCGATACAGTTATTCGGCGGGGGCATATCATCAAAGCAAAGGCGATCATATTTCTCTAACGCTTTGTAACCGTCACCGAAGCGCCAGATAGCGATACTATAGTCACCGGTATCATCAGGTTTAGGGATACCATATTTTTCCTGTAAAAAAAACCTATTACTTCGCCACCATTCTATTTTTCCTTTGTCACTCCATGGATAACGATCAACTAAAATATCGCTTCTGTTATGGTATTGATGAATAGCAATAATTTTAACTGGCTGCCATGAGAAAAATAACGCAACAACAATAGCGGCAATAAAAATCGAGAATGAAAATATAAAAAAGCATTTTTTTCGGCAGTTCATTTCTTTCCACCACTCAGGTTGATCACTGCATTCATGTTCGTGAAAAAAGGCTTATATCCATATTTTTCATAACGTTGAAGAACAAACCATATTTTAAAAAACTTAAATTGCCGAAACTTATCTTTCATAATATCGTTATCATCGAGTCCGAAATGATCCTGAGCCACATATTGAACTTTAGCTTCCCATGAATGGTTATGCACCTGCAATGATAACATTTTAATCTCTATAGAGTAGATATCATGCACGGTTATTCCCAGCCCATTAATGCTATCCTCTTTCCTGGCAAATTTTGGAAGTATGGTTGTTTGAATAGCAGTATCAAAACTTTGAAACTTTGGTTTAGGAAATTCTTTCTGTTTATAATTTATATTACTATTAACAACGGTTTCGATTACATCAAGAGAAGATTTACCCGAATTATCCTCCAGTAGCTGATTTCTTAGCGCCATATCCAGCGCTGCATCACTAAAAGGCGCGCCGTTAGCATACTGCATATGATCAATCATCTTATTAATCAGCTGACGATAAGGACTATAAATAGAAAAAGGCCAGCTCAGGCTGCGCATTTCATCAAACAACAGCTGCGCGCAGGCTTGATATGAACAGGCCCCCGCATTTCTAATGGAATGGGGTGTGTAAAAGCGCGACTGCGGCAAATTAAACGGCGAAAGCCGTACGCCGGTGTAAGGGTTAACTTTCTCTGATACATCGGTAAGGAAGTAGCGCTTTTGCAACTGGTCAGCCGTCAGGTCGCCATATCGCATATCCGCCGCCGCTCTGTCATTCATTTTTCGTTGGGTAGAGAAAATAGTACAGGGAAAGGTTAAAGCCGTCATTCATCGCACTCCTTGCAATGTTGCTTTTATACCGCCGCATCGGGTGCGGTATGGTTAATGACTCACTGATACCGCTGAAAACAGAAACAGGATGCAAGACCTGTCCTGAAATAAGCTTTCCTTCAGTGGCTTAATACGCCTCAGGCACTGGATAAATAACCATGATATAATGCGCCTCGTTTCAGAAAAGAGGGGTTCTGGTGAGCACTATTCGCGCTGGCTTTTTGCTAACGCGCCACTGGCGCGATACGCCCAACGGCACCGAAATCGTGCTATGGCTGGCAACGGATCAGGGTCCGCAGCGTCTGGTGCTGCCGCCCCAGGAATCTGTTGCCTTTTTGCCCGCCGAATACCAGCAGCAGGCGCAGCGGCTGCTGACTGATGAACGTCACTGGCGGTTAACGCCGCTTGCGCTGAAAGATTTTCGTCAGCGTCCGGTGCTGGGCCTCTATTGTTCTCAGTATCGCCAGCTCCAGCGGCTGGAAAGGCTGCTGCGCGATAACCAAATTCCGCTGTATGAGGCGGATGTGCGTCCGCCCGACCGCTTCCTGATGGAGCGCTTTATCACCGCGCCGGTCTGGTTCAGCGGCGAACCCGCAGGCAACGATCTGATTAATGCCCGCCTTAAACCGCATCCCGACTATTGCCCGCCGCTGAAGTGGGCTTCGCTTGATATTGAAACCACCCAGCATGGCGAGCTTTATTGTATCGGCGTGGAAGGCTGCGGTCAGCGCATCGTCTGGATGCTGGGGCCGGAAAACGGCGATGCCAGCCAGCTCGATTTTGAGTTGCACTATGTCGCCAGCCGCCCGCTGCTACTGGAAAAGCTAAACGCCTGGTTTGCCGCGCACGATCCTGACGTCTTAATCGGCTGGAACGTGGTGCAGTTCGATCTGCGCGTGTTGCAAAAACACGCCGACCGTTATGGCATTCCGCTACGGCTGGGGCGCAATCAGCAGCCGCTGGAGTGGCGCGAGCATGGCTTTAAGCCCGGCATCTATTTTGCGCAGGCGGCAGGCCGCCTGATTATCGACGGCATCGAGGCGTTGAAATCCGCTTTCTGGAACTTCGACTCGTTTAGTCTGGAATCGGTTTCGCAGCAGCTGCTGGGCGAAGGCAAGGCGATTAATAATCCGTGGCAGCGGATGGAAGAGATCAATCAGCGCTTCGCCAACGATAAACCCGCGCTGGCGCGCTATAACCTGAAGGATTGCGAGCTGGTGACGCGCATCTTCCAGAAAACCGAGCTGATGCCCTTTTTACTGGAGCGCGCCAGCGTCAACGGCCTGCCGGCGGATCGTCACGGCGGCTCGGTGGCCGCTTTCAGTCAGCTCTATTTTCCCCGTATGCACCGCGCTGGCTTTGTCGCGCCCAATCTCGGCGAAATAGCGCCGGAAGCCAGCCCCGGCGGCTATGTGATGGATTCGCGTCCCGGCCTGTATGATTCGGTGCTGGTGCTGGATTATAAAAGCCTCTATCCCTCGATTATCCGCACTTTTCTGATTGACCCGGTGGGGCTGATCGAAGGGCTGGCGCATCCACAGGATGAGGCTTCGGTGCCCGGTTTTCGGCACGCGCGCTTTTCGCGTCATAATCACTGTTTGCCCGCGATGGTTAACCAGATATGGCAAGGACGCGAAGAGGCGAAACGCCAGGGCAACCAGCCCTTATCGCAGGCGCTGAAAATCATTATGAACGCCTTCTATGGCGTGCTGGGCACCAGCGCCTGCCGGTTCTTCGATCCCCGTCTCGCCTCGTCGATTACGCTGCGCGGCCATGAAATCATGCAGCAGACGCGCCAGCTGATAGAAGCCGAAGGGTTTGACGTTATCTATGGCGATACCGATTCCACCTTTGTCTGGCTGAAGTCATCCCATGACAGCGCCAGCGCAGACGCCATCGGACGGCGGCTGGTCAACCATATCAATCAGTGGTGGCACAGCCATCTACAGACGGAATACCAGCTGGAAAGCGCGCTGGAGCTGGAATATGAAACGCATTTTGTGCGCTTTCTCATGCCCACCATTCGCGGCGCGGAACAAGGCAGCAAAAAACGCTACGCCGGTTTGATTCGCGAAGGCGATCGCGAACGCATGGTGTTTAAGGGCCTGGAAACAGTACGCACCGACTGGACGCCGCTGGCGCAGCAGTTTCAGCAAGAGCTGTATGGCCGCATTTTTCGTGGTCAGCCGTGGCAGGATTATGTTCGCAGCACGGTGCGGCAGCTGCTGGACGGCGAGCTGGATGCGCAGCTGGTGTATAAAAAGCGCCTGCGGCGTCCGCTGCATGAGTATGAGCGTAATGTGCCGCCGCACGTGCGCGCCGCGCGTCTGGCGGATGAGCAAAATAAAAAGCTGGGACGTCCGTTGCAGTATCAAAAAGGCGGCGCGATTCGCTATGTCATCGCCACTTCCGGCCCGGAGCCGCTGGAAGCGCGCACCTCGCCGCTGGACTACGATCATTACTTAATTAAGCAGCTTCAGCCGGTCGCTGATGGGATATTACCTTTTGTCCAGGCTGACTTTGCTACACTGATTACCGGGCAGCTGGGGCTTTTTTGACAGGTGACGAATCCATTGCCTTCCAGTACCATAGCGCCCTTCCTGAACTTCACCGCTCCTGAGCACCTGCCAGACACCTTTTTGCCTGGCCGCAACGCTATTGTCCGAGCGGGAGCATGACATCTGTTATTACGAGAATCGAGCTAAATATCTATGCCTTTTACACTTGGTCAACGCTGGATCAGCGACACGGAAAGCGAACTGGGACTGGGAACTGTGGTTGCACTGGATACCCGTATGGTTACCCTGCTTTTCCCTGCTACCGGTGAAAACCGTCTCTATGCCCGAAATGATTCTCCCATTACCCGTGTGATCTTCAATCCCGGCGACACCATTACCAGCCATGAAAGCTGGCAGCTGGAAGTGGCTGAAGTGCGCAATGATAATGGTCTGGTAACCTATATCGGTACCCGTCTGGATACTCAGGAGCCTGTAGAGCTGCGCGAAGTCCTGCTTGATAGCAAGCTGGTATTCAGCAAGCCGCAGGATCGTCTGTTCGCGGGTCAGCTTGACCGCATGGATCGTTTTGCGCTGCGTTTTCGCGCTCGTCGCTATCAGAGCGAGCAGTACCGTTTGTCCATCAGTGGCCTGCGCGGTATGCGCACCAACCTGATCCCGCATCAGCTGCATATCGCCCATGATGTGGGCCGTCGTCATGCGCCGCGCGTTCTGCTGGCGGATGAAGTGGGCCTGGGTAAAACCATCGAAGCCGGGATGATTATTCATCAGCAGCTGCTGGCGGGACGCGCCGATCGCGTGCTGATTGTGGTGCCGGAAACGTTGCAGCATCAATGGCTGGTGGAGATGCTGCGTCGCTTTAACCTGCGCTTTTCGCTGTTTGACGACGCGCGCTATGCCGAAGCCCAGCACGACAGCGATAACCCGTTCGATACCGAACAGCTGGTGATCTGTTCGCTTGATTTTGTGCGCCGTAATAAGCAGCGTCTGGAGCTGCTGGCGGAGGCCGAATGGGATCTGCTGGTGGTGGATGAAGCGCACCATCTGGCGTGGAGCGAAGGCGAGCCGAGCCGTGAATATCAGGTGATCGAGCAGCTGGCGGAGCAGATCCCCGGCGTGCTGCTGTTGACGGCAACGCCTGAGCAGCTCGGCATGGAGAGCCACTTTGCGCGTCTGCGCCTGCTGGATCCCGATCGTTTCCACGATTTTGAGCAGTTTGTCGCAGAACAACAGAATTACCGTCCGGTGGCCGATGCGGTTGCTACGCTGCTGGAAGATAAGGCGATCGACAACGAAGGCATGAACGCCATTAGCGATCTGATCGGCGAGCAGGATATCGAGCCGCTATTGCAGACGGCTAACGGCAAGGGCGACGGCAAGCAGGCCGCGCGCGAAGAGCTGATCCGTATGCTGATGGATCGCCACGGCACCAGCCGCGTGCTGTTCCGTAATACCCGTAACGGCGTGAAAGGTTTCCCGCATCGTACGCTGCATCAGATCCGTCTGCCGTTGCCGACGCAGTATCAGACAGCCATTAAGGTGTCCGGCATTATGGCGGCGCGTAAATCCGCTGAAGAGCGCGCCTACGATATGCTTTACCCGGAGCAGATTTATCAGGAGTTTGAAGGCGACAGCGGCACCTGGTGGAATTTTGATCCGCGCGTCGAATGGCTGATGGGCTATCTGACCAGCAATCGTGATGAGAAGGTGCTGGTGATCTGCGCCAAGGCGGCGACCGCCTTGCAGCTGGAGCAGGTGCTGCGCGAGCGTGAAGGTATTCGTGCCGCCGTGTTCCATGAAGGACTTTCGCTGATCGACCGCGACCGCGCCGCTGCCTGGTTCGCCTCGGAAGAAGATGGCGCGCAGGTGCTGCTCTGCTCGGAAATCGGTTCTGAAGGCCGTAATTTCCAGTTCGCCAATCGACTGGTGATGTTTGATCTGCCGTTTAACCCTGATTTGTTGGAGCAGCGTATCGGTCGTCTCGATCGTATTGGTCAGGCGCGCGACATTGAAATCATGGTGCCTTATCTGGAGAAGACCGCGCAGTCGGTGCTGGTGCGTTGGTATCACGAGGGGCTAAATGCGTTTGAACAGACCTGCCCGACCGGCCGCACCGTGTACGATAGCGTCCACGATCGGTTGATTAGCTATCTGGCCGCGCCGGAAGACAATGAAGGGCTGGATGAATTTATTCAGTCATGCCGTAAGCAGCATGATGCGCTGCGTTCCCAGCTGGAACAGGGTCGTGACCGTTTGCTGGAGCTGAACTCCAACGGCGGCGCGAAAGCTGAGGCGCTGGCCGATGAGATCCGCCTGCAGGATAATCATATTGAGCTGGTGAATTTCGCCCTGAATCTGTTTGATATTGTCGGCATTAATCAGGAAGACCGCAGCGATAATCTGATTGTGCTGACGCCGTCCGATCATATGCTGGTGCCTGATTTTCCGGGTCTGCCGGAGGAAGGCTGTACCATTACGTTCGATCGTGAGCAGGCGCTGTCGCGTGAAGATGCGCAGTATGTGACCTGGGAGCATCCGATTATTCGTAACGGCCTCGATCTTATTCTGTCGGGCGATACCGGCAGCTGCGCGCTGTCGCTGCTGAAGAATAAGGCGTTGCCGGTGGGTACACTGTTGATTGAGCTGGTTTATGTGGTTGAGGCGCAGGCGCCGAAACATCTGCAGCTGACCCGTTTCCTGCCGCCGACGCCGATGCGTTTGCTGGTGGATCGCAAGGGTACCAATCTGGCCGATAAGGTGGAGTTTGAGAGCTTTAACCGTCAGCTGAACGCGGTGAATCGTCATAATGGCAGTAAGCTGGTGAACGCGGTGCAGCAGGATGTGCATGCGATTCTTCAGCTGGCGGAGCCGCAGGCAGCGGAAGCGGCGCGTAAGGTGATTGACGCGGCGCGCGCTGAGGCCGATGAGAAGCTGAGTGCCGAGCTGGAGCGTTTGCAGGCGCTGAAAGCGGTTAACCCGAATATCCGTGAAGATGAGATCGCCGCGCTGGAGAGCAATCGCAGCGAGGTGTTAGCCAGCCTGAACGATGCCGGTTGGCGTCTGGATGCGCTGCGTCTGATTGTTGTTTCTCATCAATAAGCTAACCGGAGAACGCACAGGTGATGGAACCGTATAATCCGCCGCTGGAACCCTGGCTGCATATTTTGTATCAGGACGATCACATTATGGTGGTCAATAAGCCGAGCGGGTTATTGTCTGTGCCTGGGCGTCTTGAGGAGCATAAGGATAGCGTGATGACGCGCATTCAGCGCGATTTTCCGCAGGCGGAGTCGGTGCATCGTCTGGATATGGCGACCAGCGGCGTGCTGGTGGTGGCGCTGACGAAAGCCGCAGAGCGTGAGCTGAAGCGTCAGTTTCGCGAGCGTGAGCCGGAGAAGAGTTATGTTGCGCGTATTTGGGGGCATCCGCCGAAGGATGAGGGTTTGGTGGATTTGCCGCTAATTTGCGACTGGCCGAATCGTCCGAAGCAGAAGGTCTGTTTTGAGACCGGTAAGTCGGCGCAGACGGAGTATCTGGTGCTGGAGCGGGCGGCGGATAATAGCGCCCGTATTCAGCTGAAGCCGATTACCGGGCGTTCGCATCAGCTGCGTGTGCATATGCAGGCGTTAGGGCATCCGATTTTAGGCGATCGTTTTTATGCGCATGATGAGGCGCTGGCGATGGCCTCGCGTTTGCAGCTGCACGCGGAGTGGTTAACGATTACGCATCCCGCGTTTGGCAATAAGATGACGTTCCGCCAGCCTGCGGATTTTTGACGGGTTTGCGGGCGCGGATTGCATCGACTGGTGGTTCGGGTGATTGCGCGGCGGGGTTGTGTCGCTGAAGGTTAGGTGATCGCGCGGCGGGGTTGCGTTGCTGAAGGTTAGGTGATCGCGCGGCGGGGTTGTGTTGCTGAAGGTTAGGTGATCGCGCGGCGAGGTTGCGTTGCTGAAGGTTAGGTGATCGCGCGGCGGGGTTGTGTTGGCTGGATGTTTGTGGGGCGTCAGCGGCGGGCGGGTCGTTCCGTAAAGACGCAAAAGACGTCATCCATGACAGCTCGGCCCGCGCCGTCCATGGCGCGGGACGCTTTACTACACGACCCGCCCGCCGCATCCCATACTTCTGAGTCGCCTGTTCGCCGCTTCCCACACTATTGCGTTGTCTGCTTGCCGCTTTTCAGATCACTGAGTCATCTGTTCGCCGCTTCTCATACTATCGAGTCGCCTGTTTATCGCTTTTCAGACCACTGAGTTATCTGTTCGCCGCTGATCTAACAGCGATGTGGTTTTTGTTGGTTAAGTATCGCAGTACGGGATTGAGGGAGTGGGAGGGCCGGGGCCGTGAGGCGGACCTCCCGCGCCAGGGAAGGCGCGGGCGGAGGCCCCAGGGATGGGTGCATGCCGTGCCGCCGATGGCCCCGGCCCTCCCGCGACCAGCACGAACCTGTCACAAACTAACGTATAAACCTCGCAACCAGCACGAACCAGGCTGCAAACTAGCGCCCGCCCCCGCAACCAGCACGAACCTGCCGCAGACCAGCGCCAAAGTTTCACCACCAGCACGGACCAGACAGCAGACTAACGCCCGCCTGCGCAGCTATTTAAAATTGCGCTCCCGGCGAATCAAATCCCAGGCGGCCTGAATCTCCTGCGCCTTCTGCTTCGCCATCTCCATCATCTCCGGCGGCAGCCCCTTCGCCACCAGCTTATCGGGATGATGCTCCGCCATCTGCTTACGCCAGGCGCGCTTAATCGTCATATAATCATCGCTGGGTTTCACCCCTAACACCTTACAGGCCGCTTCCAGCGTCGGGCCCTGCTGCGCGCCATAACTCGGCCCGCCCTGCCCGGCTCCGCCCCATGAATGATAGCCGCCGCCAAACTGCTGACCGCCCTCCATCATGCGCAGAAACTGATCGAACTGCGTGCGCGAAATGCCTAACTCCTCCGCGATCACATATAACACCTGACGCTCATTGGGATGCAGCGAACCATCTGCGAATGCAGCCTGAATCTGAATCTCTAAAAACATACGAATCAGATCAAAACGGCCAAAACAGGCGCTACGCAGCTCGCGCAGCTTATTGCGCAACGGATAATGACTCTGCTTACCTTCACGAAACGCCTGCTGCGCCTGCGTACGCGCCGCGCCGTGCAGCTGCATCCGATCCATCTGCTGCGAAGCGATCTGGATATCGGCTTCGGTTACCCGCCCTTTTGACTTGGTAAGATGCCCCATCACCTGAAAGGTGGTGCGGAAAAAAATAGATTGCCGGGTCTGATTATTCGAGAACCAGGCCTTTCCCTGCGCTGCACGGACTTTATCGACTAAGTGACCCAGCACCAGCCCTATCAGCAGCCCCCAAAAGCCCGCGCCAGATAACAATCCCAGCAGCAGACCAATTACTTTTCCCCAATAGCGCATATACTCCTCAATTCGCCATGCCGAAGGCTAAAAATTGCATTATCATACCTGTCATTTATCCCACTGCCTAACGGCAACGCGGACAGACAAGGATTAACACTGGCGCAACGCAGTTCAGTACGTTAGTCTCTGACCGTTTTGTCGGCATGATGCCAGTAATTACGGAATTCTCGATACCGCGTATGAAAAAACGTATACCCACACTGCTGGCCACAATGATTGGCGCAGCGCTTTATAGTCAGCATGCTCTCGCCGACGATTTAATGTCGCAGTGCATGCTGGGCGTACCCAACTATACTCGTCCCGTGGTTCAGGGTGACGCCAATCAACTGCCGGTAACGATACATTCTGATGATGCGAAGGGTAACTATCCCGACGATGCGGTATTTACCGGCAACGTAGATATCCAGCAGGGCAACAGCCGCCTGCAGTCTGATGAAGTTCAGCTGCATCAGCGCCAACAGCCAGGCCAGACTGCCCCGCTGCGCACCGTCGATGCACTGGGTAATGTTCACTATGATGACAACCAGGTGATCCTGAAAGGGCCAAAAGCCTGGTCTAACCTGAATACCAAAGATACCAACGTCTGGAACGGCGATTATCAAATGGTTGGCCGCCAGGGACGCGGTACTGCCG
Organism: Mixta sp. BE291; assembly: GCF_031457955.1. Lineage (NCBI taxonomy): Bacteria > Pseudomonadati > Pseudomonadota > Gammaproteobacteria > Enterobacterales > Erwiniaceae > Mixta > Mixta sp. BE291. The sequence goes on from NZ_JAVDXN010000003.1 coordinate 173,005, forward strand.
ATCAGATGAAGCTGCGTGGCGACAACCGCTATACCATCCTGGAAAACGGCACCTTTACCTCATGCCTGCCCGGCAGCAATAGCTGGAGCGTGGTTGGCTCGCAGGTGATTCAGGATCGTGAAGAGCAGGTTGCGGAAATCTGGAACGCACGCTTTAAAATCGGCGCGGTGCCGGTGTTTTACAGCCCCTATTTGCAGCTGCCGATCGGCGATCGCCGCCGCTCGGGCTTCCTGATCCCGAACGCGAAATACAGCGACAATGATGGCTTTCAGTTTGCACTGCCCTATTACTGGAACATCGCGCCGCAGATGGATGCCACCATCACGCCAAACTATCAGAGCAAGCGCGGCCTGCAGTGGCAGAACGAATTCCGCTATCTGACCACCGCAGGCGCGGGCCTGATTGAGTTTGACTATCTGCCAAGCGATGACGAATACAAGCGTGACGAAGCGGCGCGCGGCAGTGACGACGGCGATTCCAACCGTTGGCTGTTCTTCTGGCGCCATTCCGGCGTTTATCAGCAGCACTGGCGCTTTAACGCCAACTACACCAAAGTCAGCGATCCTTATTACTTCAACGATCTTGACTCGGAGTACTACTCCACCACCGACGGTTATGCCACGCAGAAATTCAGCGTTGGCTATGCGGACACCAACTGGGATGCCACCCTTTCCAGCAAAGATTTCCAGATCTTTGATACCAACCGCACCAGAAACATTTATCGTGCGCAGCCGCAGTTCGACTTTAACTATTACAAAAATGATATCGGACCGTTTGATACCCATCTCTATGCGCAGGCGGTGCAGTTCACCAACGTAAACGACGATCTGCCGGATGCGGTACGTCTGCACCTGGAACCCACCATCAACCTGCCGCTGGCTAACGACTGGGGCAGCCTGAACACCGAGGCGAAGCTGCTGGCGACCCACTACCAGCAGAGCAACGTTGATTACTATAATTCCCGACCGGGCAACGCGAATAACCAGCTAAAAGAAGACGTTAACCGCGTCATGCCGCAGTTCAAAGTGGATGGCCGCATGGTGTTTGAGCGCAATATGAACTGGGCGGAAGGCTATACCCAGACGCTTGAGCCGCGCATGCAGTATCTTTATGTCCCTTATCGCGACCAGAGCCATATCCAGGCGTATGACTCCACGCTGCTGCAAACGGACTACACCGGCCTGTTCCGCGATCGCACTTACAGCGGTCTGGATCGTATCGCTTCAGCCAACCAGGTTGCCAGCGGCCTGACCACGCGTATTTATGATACCGATCTGGTTGAACGTTTTAACCTGTCTGTAGGTCAAATCTACTCGTTTACCCCGTCGCGCACGGGGCTGAACGCTACCAGCGAGGAAGATGACACCGGCAGCCTGATCTGGGCCGGTGACACCTGGTGGCGCGTCAGCGACCGTTGGGGCGTACGTGGTGGCGTTCAGTATGATACGCGTCTGGATAATGTTGCGCAGGGCAACGCGGTGGTGGAATACCGTCGTGACGCTGACCGCATGGTGCAGCTGAACTACCGTTACAGCAGCCCGGAATATGTGGCCAGCGCGCTGAACCGCAACATTACCAACAACCCGATTTACGAAAACGGTATTTCGCAGGTTGGGATGACGGCCAGTTGGCCAATTGCCGACTCCTGGGCAGTAGTAGGCGCATACTACTATGATACCAAGGAGAAAAAGGCGGCTGAGCAACTGGTGGGCTTGCAGTATAGCTCCTGCTGTTATGCCGTCCGCGTGGGTTACCAGCGTAAAATCAACGGCTGGGAAAAAGACGACAGTAAGTACGAAAACCAAATCTCATTCAACATTGAGTTGCGTGGCCTGAGCCCGAACTACGGCCTGGGTTCCAACCAAATGCTACGTCAGGGCATTTTGCCTTACCAGCGCGCTTTCTGATGTTGTAATGTTTGACAGGCAAACCCGCTGTGCGGAAAGAAAATGGAAAAAGTATGAAGAACTGGAGAATGCTGATACTGGGTGTGGCGCTGGCCGCTAACACCGCGATCGCAGCCCCGCAGGTAGTCGATAAAGTCGCCGCCGTGGTCAATAACGGCGTCGTTCTGGAAAGTGATGTTGATGGCATGATGCATTCGGTGAAAGCGCAGGCGCAGCAGGCTGGACAGCAGCTGCCTGATGACCGCACGCTGCGCCATCAAATTGTCGAACGTCTGGTGATGGATAACATTATCCTGCAGATGGGCAAGCAGATGGGCGTACAGATCTCCGATCAACAGCTGGACCAGGCGATTACCAATATCGCGGCGCAGAACCATATGTCATTGGATCAGATGCGCAGCCGTCTGGCCTATGACGGCGTGAACTATAGCGCCTACCGTGAGCAGATCCGCAAGGAGATGCAGATTGCGGAAGTACGTAACAATGAAGTGCGTCGTCGCGTGACCATTCTGCCGCAGGAAGTGGATACGCTGGCAAAACAGGTTTCCGCGCAAAACTCGCAGGGCACCGAACTGAATGTCAGCCACATCCTGCTGCCGCTGCCGGAAAACCCGACGCAGCAACAGGTGGACGAGCAGGAAACGCTGGCGAAGCAGCTGATGGGCGAGCTCAACAGCGGCGCTGACTTCGGTAAGCTGGCGGTGACCTACTCCGCCGATCCGCAGGCGTTACAGGGCGGCAACATGGGCTGGGGCAAGATCGAAGAGCTGCCTACCCTGTTTGCGCGCGCGCTGAGCACGGCGAAAAAAGGCGACATCGTCGGCCCGATTCGCTCCGGCGTCGGCTTCCATATCCTGAAAGTCAACGATCTGCGTGGCGAGCAGCAGAATATCTCGGTAACTGAGGTACATGCGCGTCATATTCTGCTGAAGCCGTCACCGATTATGACCGATGACCAGGCGCGCCAGAAACTGACGCAGATCGCCAGCGACATCAAGAGCGGCAAAACTAACTTTGCGGCCGCCGCTAAGCAGTTCTCTGACGATCCGGGCTCGGCTAACCAGGGCGGCGATCTCGGCTGGAGCTCACCGGAAATCTTTGATCCGGCCTTCCGTGATGCGCTGTTGCGTCTGCATAAAGGCGAAACCAGTCAGCCGGTTCACTCCTCTTTTGGCTGGCATCTGATTCAGCTGCTGGACACGCGTCAGGTTGATAAAACCGATGCGGCGCAAAAAGAGCGTGCTTACCGCCTGCTGTTTAACCGTAAGTTCGCTGAAGAAGCGCAAACCTGGATGCAGGAACAGCGCGCCAGCGCCTACGTGAAAATCCTGGGTAGCCATGCTCAATAATGCTCGCGTAGTTATCACTCCCGGCGAACCCGCCGGGATTGGTCCCGACGTTACGCTGGCGCTGGCGCAGCGCGACTGGCCGGTTGAGCTGGTGGTTTGCGCCTCACCTCAGCTGCTGACCGCGCGCGCGCAACAGTTAGGCCTGCCGCTGACGCTGCGGCCATACCAGCCGGGCACCGCTGCCCAGCCACAGCGCGCGGGCACGTTGACCGTGCTGCCGGTTGAGCTGGCGGCGCCGGTCAACGCCGGCGAGCTGGCGGTGGCGAACAGCCACTATGTGTTGGAAACGCTGGCACGCGCCTGCGACGGCTGCCTTAGCGGTGAATTCTCTGCCTTGATTACCGGCCCGGTGCATAAAGGCGTGATTAACGATGCCGGTATCGCCTTTAGTGGCCATACGGAGTTTTTTGCCGACCGCGCCGCCTGCGAGCGCGTGGTGATGATGCTGGCGACCGAAGAGTTGCGCGTGGCGCTGGCAACCACCCATCTGCCGTTGAAAGCGGTGGCCGACGCCATTACCGAAGCCAGCCTGCATGAAGTGATCACCATCCTGCATCAGGATCTACAGCGTAAATTTGGCATTCCTCAGCCGCATATTCTGGTTTGCGGCCTGAATCCACACGCGGGTGAAGGCGGACATATGGGCCGCGAAGAGATCGACACCATTATTCCGGCGCTGGATAAATTGCGTCAACAAGGCATGCAGCTCACTGGCCCGCTGCCAGCGGATACGCTATTTCAGCCCAAATATCTTCAGCATGCCGATGCGGTTCTGGCGATGTATCACGATCAGGGCCTGCCGGTGTTAAAATATCAGGGCTTTGGCCGCGCGGTGAATATCACCCTCGGCCTGCCATTTATCCGTACCTCCGTTGACCACGGCACCGCGCTGGAACTGGCCGGTCAGGGCAACGCCGATGCGGGAAGCTTCATCACGGCGCTTAATCTCGCCATCAATATGATCAAAGAAGTCAATGAATAATCGCGTCCACCAGGGTCATTTCGCCCGCAAACGTTTTGGGCAAAACTTCCTTAACGACTCTTACATTATCGAAAGCATCGTTGCCGCTATCCATCCGCAGCGTGGCGAAGCGATGGTGGAGATTGGTCCCGGCCTTGGCGCCCTGACCGAACCCGTCGGCGAACGCCTTGATGCGTTAACCGTTATCGAACTGGATCGCGATCTGGCTGCACGTCTGCAGACCCATCCTTTCCTTGGGCCTAAGCTGACTATTTTTCAGCAGGATGCCATGACCTTCGATTTCGCTCAACTGGCGGCCGATCGCGGTCAGCCGCTGCGCGTCTTCGGCAACCTGCCCTACAACATCTCCACGCCGTTGATGTTCCACCTTTTCAGCTATACTAGTGCGATCAAAGATATGCACTTTATGCTGCAAAAAGAGGTGGTCAACCGCCTGGTTGCTGGCCCGGACAGTAAAGCCTATGGACGCTTAACCGTCATGGCGCAATATTATTGTCAGGTCATTCCGGTACTGGAAGTGCCGCCGGAATCCTTTACGCCCGCACCAAAAGTGGATTCCGCCGTGGTACGTTTGGTTCCGCACGCGGTGCAGCCAAATCCGGTTAAGGATGTGCGCGTGCTGAGCCGCATCACCACCGAAGCCTTCGGCAAGCGCCGCAAAACGCTGCGCAATAGCCTTGGCCATCTGTTCAGCGCTGAGGTAATGGAAAGTTTGGGTGTTGATGGCAGCCTGCGTGCGGAAAATGTTACCGTTGCGCAATATTGTCAGTTAGCAAACTGGTTATCTGCGCATCCCGAGCCGCAGGAGAGTTAAACGCATGATTGAGTCGTCCCGAGTTTGTGTTCAGGTACAGAGTTTTTACGTCGAATCGCAATCTGCCCCGGATGAAGATCGCTACGTGTTCGCTTATACCATTACCATCCGCAATTTGGGGCACGAAAAAGTGCAGCTGCGTAGCCGCTACTGGTTAATCACCAACGGCAACGGGCGTGAAACGGAAGTTCAGGGCGATGGCGTTATCGGCGAACAGCCTTATATTGCGCCAGGCGATGAATTTCAATATACCAGCGGTGCCGTACTGGAAACGCCGATGGGCACCATGCAGGGGCACTACGTGATGATTGATGAACGCGGCGAACAGTTCCATGTCGATATCCCCGTTTTCCGCCTCGCCGTGCCTTCGCGCATTCACTGATGAGAAACCCGGCTGCGGCCGGGTTTGCCGTTTCTTCTCCGGATAATTATTTCATGAGTACATATCTGATTGGCGATGTTCATGGCTGTTACGATGAACTGCACTCGCTGCTGCAACAGGTCGCCTTTGATGCTGAAAAAGATACGCTGTGGTTAACCGGCGATCTGGTCGCACGCGGCCCCGGCTCGCTGGAAGTACTGCGCTATGTGCGCTCGCTTGGCAGCGCGGTGCGGATGGTGCTGGGCAACCACGATCTGCATCTGCTGGCGGTTTTCGCTGGCATCAGCCGTAATAAACCCAAAGATCGCATTACGCCGCTGCTGGAAGCGCCAGACGCGGACGAGCTGATCAACTGGCTACGTCGTCAGCCGCTGTTGCAGGTGGATGAAGAGAAAAAGCTGGTGATGGCGCACGCCGGTATTACGCCGCAGTGGGATATCGAAACCGCGAAAATGTGCGCGCGTGAGGTCGAGTCGGTGCTCGCCAGCGACAGCTATCCGCTGTTTCTGAATGCGATGTATGGCGATATGCCAAACAACTGGACGCCTGAGCTGACCGGGCTGGCGCGCCTGCGCTTCAGCACCAATGCCTTAACGCGGATGCGCTTCTGCTTTCCGAACGGGCAGCTGGATATGATCTGCAAAGATACGCCCAATTCCGCGCCGCCGCCGCTCAAGCCCTGGTTTACCATCGGCGGTCCGGTTGCGCGCGACTATACGATTATTTTTGGTCACTGGGCTTCGCTGGAAGGTAAAGGCACCCCGGAAGGCATTATCGGCCTTGATACCGGCTGCTGCTGGGGCGGTACGTTGACGATGCTGCGCTGGGAGGATCGCCAGCTGTTTATCCAGCCGTCAAATCGCCTGCAGGCCAGCGAAGGCGGTGACACCGCTTCGGCCGCGCTGCGCGCTGATTAATAACCGGGCCAGACGGCCCGGTCGTTATGTTCAGGCGCCGATGACGCCGCCATCTTCGCGGGTGATCATCATCACCGACGAACGTGGTCGTGGGCTGTTGTTGGGGAAGTGAGAGTCGCCCTCTTCGCCCGGATGCTGCACGTTAACAAACATCGTGCGGTAATCCGGCGTAAAGGTAATGCCGGTTAGCTCGCAGGATTTCGGCCCCACCATAAAACGGCGGATTTCGCCGCTATTGGGATCGCCGACCAACATCTGATTATTCCCCTGCCCCTGATAATCCCCCTCATTGCTGTATTTCCCATCGGTCAGGATCCACAACCGTCCGGCGCTATCAAAGCCCAGCCCGTCCGGGCTGTTAAAGGTATTATCAGCGGTAATATTTGGCGTACCACGCTGTACGCCCTGCGGGTGCGCAATCGGGTTTCCGCACAGCGCAAAGATATCCCAGCCGAACTGCTGCGCCGTAGCGTCGCCCTGCTCATCCCAGCGAATAATCTGTCCGTAGATGTTGTCAGGACGCGGGTTAGCCGCATCAATCGGCATCTTCTCGTTGCCGCGCTTGTTATTATTGGTCAGCGTGCAATAGGCGCGGCCATCGTGCGGGTTCACCGCGATCCACTCCGGGCGATCCATCCGCGTGGCTTTAACCACGTCCGCCGCCGCCCGCGCGTTGATTAAAATATCCGCCTGATGCGCAAAGCCATTTTCCGCCGTTAGTCCGTTTTCACCCTGCACCAGCGCCAGCCAGCGTCCGGTTCCTTTCAGCGGCGTACCGCTCTTGTCCCCTTCAAATATCGCGACATAAAGCGTTCCTTCGTCCAGCAGCGCTTTATTCGCTGAGGGATTGCCGTGGTCGACTTTACCCGAGGAGACGAATTTATAGATATATTCTCCGCGCTCGTCGTCGCCCATATAGACCACCAGCTCGCCGCTTTTTGCCACCGTGACCGCTGCGTTTTCATGCTTGAAACGTCCCAGCGCGGTACGCTTTACCGGCACCGACTGCGGATCGAGTGGATCGATCTCGACAATCCAGCCGTGACGGTTAAATTCGTTGGGATTTTTCGCTACGTCGAAACGCTCGTCAAAATCGGACCAGTTACGCTCCGGCTCGTTGGCTTTCAGGGTGTAACGTTTTTGCTGGGCGGTTGGGCTAAAATCAGCGGCTTTGGTGCCGAAATAGGTGTCAAAGTTCTCTTCGCAGGTCAGATAGGTTCCCCAGGGGGTTTTTCCGTTGGCGCAGTTGCCGAAGGTGCCCAGCACCGTTTTACCCTGAGGATCGGCGGTGGTTTGCAGCGCCGCGTGGCCTGCCGCCGGGCCGGAAAAATGCATCACGGTGTTAGCCGTAATACGGCGGTTATACTGCGAAGGACGTACCACTCGCCAGCGGTTATCTTCACTACGCGCGACTTCAACGATCGATACGCCATGCGCCGCCTGCGATTTTTTTACATCTTCAGCGTTAACCGCCTTGCTGCCGCCATGAGCAAACAGATACTGTTCGTTCACATATTCATTATTAATCGCCATCACGCCACGGTTTTCATCCAGGGCGAAAAAACTCATGCCATCATTATTATCACCGAACTGTTTTTCCTGGTCGGCGGCGCTGTTGTTTCCCTGAGGATCGAATGCAGGCGCGCCGTCTACCAGCGGCTCGCCCCAGGAGATCAGCACTTCGGCCCGATAGCCAGGCGCAATAGCCATCTCATCGGCGGTAGAGGCAGGGATAGCGGTAAAGCCCAACAGCGGGCTGCCTTTGGGCGATGTCTGCATTTTCGCAACGGCGGAAAAGCTGATGCCGCCGCCAAGAAAGCCTGCCAGCCCTAATGCGCCGGTGCCGGCTAACAGCTTACGACGCGCCGGGCTTGGCAGTGATTCCATATTTAATTCAAGGATTTTATCGCTCATTTTGCATTGCTTCCCGTTGTAGTTTCCCAGAGTGAAAGCAATGCTAGTGAGGATAAATGACAGCCATGTTACAGCGGGCAGATAAATGGCTTTTAACCGACGTTATGCGCGACGTTCGAGGATTTCAAAGCAGTAGCTGTGCGAGTTTTTCTCATCGGCATCGTGAAACTCACTGAATACCGATTGCCATTCGTCCGGCTCATAGTCCGGGAAATGGGTATCGCCTTCCACTTCGGCATCAATATGCGTCAGATAGATACGATCGGCACGATCTAACATCTGCTCATAAATGCGGCCGCCGCCAATCACCATGATCTCTTCAACGTCGCCAGCCGCTGCTAAAGCCGCTTCCAGCGATGTCACCCAGGTGACATTATCGCTGTTTTTTGCCGGCTGGCTGCTGACCACAATGTTATGGCGACCCGGCAACGGGCGACCAATCGATTCCCAGGTAAGACGGCCCATAATCACCGGCTTATTCAACGTATTACGCTTAAACCACGCTAAGTCCGCAGGCAGATCCCATGGCATAGCGTTTTCCATCCCAATAACGCGATCGGCTGCCAAAGCCGCTATCAGGCTTATCATCATAAGTTACTCAACAGGGTGTAAAATTGGCGCCATCATACGTAAAGGCGAAACTTTCGTCGATAGCCTCGTTAGTGGATTTACGTAAAGGTTTTTAAACCGTGACGGTGGATGACAAAAGCGGCATCGGCACCGCCGTCTGTGGGATTTTTCCAGGGAAATAGTGAAGGTGCAAAAACGCCAGATGTTGCTTGCCAGCGACCCTAATGGAGCGTGGCTTTGCCTGTCTGTGCAGGGTAAGCCTGGCCAGTTGCGCCTTATATCCTGAATGCTTATTTTTGTGCGTCACGCCAGGAAGTGGCATAACTCCGCTTGAAACTTTCTTTAAAGAAAGATAATTTCAACAGCAGAAAAATAACGCTTTTTATAATTAACCGATCATTGCCAGAATAGACGCCAAAATAATGCTTATTTTTGCATTTAATGATGAAGTTAATAATTAATTTATCGATACAAATTATTTAGCAACAATAATACAACAGACATTTTAAAACCCTCCGTAAACCCGGGTAGCGCAGCGGCAGGAAACAGAACAAACAAAGAACGGCACGTTTGACCTGCTAACTATCCAGTTCGATTGTTAATACATCCTCGCGGACACAGGGAGCTTTTAAAAGCCAATATGGACAGGCAATACATTTTCTTTAATAGCGGGCTTTTCTGCTGGTTGCTGGCGCTGGTCTTCAGCTTCTTCTCCTTTACCTGGGCAGGAACCTTCGGTTCCCTTGCTGTCGGGTTCTTTTTACTTCATGTATTACAACGGAAGATACTTACTATGTTTAAAAAACAAAATAAATCCACGGAAATAGCGTCAAAAAAAGAGGCTATTATGCCAACGGTCTCGATGGATAAAAGCGTACCCAATGTAGACGAGCAGACAAACAATACGGTTATCGCCCGCGATGTTTGTTTTGAAGGTAATCTCAAAGCGGTGGGGCTGGTTTATATTTACGGCGAAGTGCAGGGAAATATTATCGCCGCCGACGGCGTGGTAAAGGTAATGCGCAGCGGACTGGTCAACGGCAATATTACCAGCCAGGAACTGATTATCAACGGCACCGTTAAAGGCGAATGCAAAGCGGAATCGATGGATATCGGTGAACATGCCAATATTAACGGCGCGCTCGATTATGTCACGCTTTCGGTGAAAAAAGGCGCCATGTTTGTCGGCAGCGTGGAAACCTCCAGAAAACCAGAGGTTGTCCCGCAAACCAACATTATCGGGCTGGCAGCCGCTTCAGCCGCTCTGCCTGCTGAAAATGCGTCCAGCGTAGAAAAGATCGATGTTACGCCTAACAAAAAACGTCTTTGAGCACGAGACGGACCGCTAACGCACAACAATAAAAACGGCTCCCGCAGGAGCCGTCGCTTGCACCACCCGTTATCAGGCAGGGTTTATTTAGCCTTAATCTGTGCGTGCATTTCCTGTACGGAGGTGACTTTTTCCGTTGGATCGGCATTCAGCGCCATCGCGGTAGCAAAGCCGCCGTTCAGCGTGGTGTCATAATGCACTTTATACTGCAGCGCGCTGCGGCGAATAACGCGAGAATCTTCAATCGCCTGGCGTCCGGCAGTGGTATTGACGATATAGCTGTATTCACCGTTCTTCAGGCGGTCCTGAATATGCGGACGGCCTTCATGCACTTTGTTTACCAGACGTGGGTTAATGCCCGCTTCGCCCAGAACGACTGCCGTACCATGCGTCGCGTCCAGCTCGAAACCAAACTTCAACAGCTTGGCAGCCAGGTCAACCACACGTTTTTTATCGCCTTCGCGTACCGACAGCAGCGCACGGCCCTGCTTTTTCATATTGGACTGCGCGCCCAGCATCGCTTTGGAGAACGCCTCGGCGAAAGTGCGGCCAACGCCCATCACTTCACCCGTAGAGCGCATCTCCGGGCCAAGGATGGGATCAACGCCCTGGAACTTGTTAAACGGCAGCACCACTTCTTTCACGGAGTAGTAAGGCGGAATAACTTCTTCCGTGACGCCCTGCTCCGTCAGCGTTTTGCCTGCCATCACGCGTGCAGCGACTTTCGCCAGCGGCACCCCGGTCGCCTTGGAAACAAAAGGCACGGTACGTGCGGCGCGTGGGTTCACCTCAATCAGATAAACTTCGTTATCTTTTACCGCAAACTGCACGTTCATCAGGCCGCGTACGCAGAGTTCAAACGCCAGCTTCTCAACCTGCTGACGCATCACGTTTTGGATTTCGCTGTTCAGCGTATAGGCCGGTAACGAACAGGCGGAGTCACCAGAGTGCACCCCGGCCTGCTCAATATGTTCCATAATGCCGCCGATCAGCACGCGTTCGCCGTCGCAAATCGCGTCAACGTCCACTTCTACCGCATCATCCAGGAAGCGATCCAGCAGCACCGGCGCATCGTTAGAGACGGAAACAGCGGTCTGGAAGTAGCGTTTTAGATCCTGCTCGTCGTAGACAATTTCCATCGCCCGTCCGCCCAGCACGTAGGAAGGACGCACCACCAGCGGATAACCAATCTGGACCGCTTTCTGCACCGCCTGCTCCAGCGCGGTTACCGTGGCATTCGCGGGCTGCTTCAGGCCCAAGCGATCCACCGCCTGCTGGAAGCGCTCGCGGTCTTCCGCACGGTCGATAGCGTCCGGGCTGGTGCCGATAACCGGTACGCCAGCGGCTTCCAGCGCACGCGCCAGCTTCAGCGGCGTCTGACCGCCATACTGTACGATAACGCCTTTTGGCTGCTCCAGACGTACGATTTCCAGCACATCTTCCAGCGTTACCGGCTCGAAATAGAGGCGGTCAGAGGTGTCGTAATCGGTTGATACGGTTTCCGGGTTACAGTTGACCATGATGGTTTCATAACCATCTTCACGCAGCGCCAGCGCCGCATGGACACAGCAGTAGTCGAACTCAATGCCCTGGCCGATACGGTTCGGCCCGCCGCCCAGCACCATGATTTTTTCACGATCCTGGTTCGGGTTCGCTTCGCACTCTTCCTCATAGGTGGAGTACATATAAGCGGTATCGGTCGCAAACTCGGCGGCGCAGGTATCAACGCGTTTATAAACCGGATGCAGATTGTACTGCTGGCGCAGCTTGCGCACTTCTGACTCGCTGACGCCAGCCAGATCCGCCAGGCGCGCATCGGCAAAGCCCTTGCGCTTCAGGGTACGCAGGAAATCCGCAGTCAGGCCGTTAATGCCTTCCTGAGCCACCTGCTCTTCCAGGCGTACCAGCTCTTCAATTTGTACCAGGAACCAGCGATCGATATTGGTCAGATTAAATACGCCATCCACTGACAGCCCAGCGCGGAAGGCGTCGGCCACGTACCAGATACGATCGGCACCGGCATCTTTCAGCTCGCGGCGAATACGCGTCAACGCATCAGCATCGTCCAGATGGACTTTCGGGTCGAAGCCGTTAACGCCAACTTCCAGCCCGCGCAGCGCCTTCTGCATTGATTCCTGTAACGTGCGGCCAATGGCCATCACTTCACCGACCGATTTCATCTGCGTGGTCAGACGATCGTTGGCACCGGCAAATTTTTCAAAGTTAAAGCGCGGGATTTTGGTGACGACATAGTCGATGGAAGGCTCGAACGAGGCTGGCGTACGACCGCCGGTGATGTCGTTCATCAGCTCATCCAGCGTGTAGCCTACCGCCAGCTTCGCCGCGACTTTCGCAATCGGGAAGCCGGTCGCTTTAGAGGCCAGCGCCGATGAACGCGATACGCGCGGATTCATTTCAATAATAATCAGACGGCCGTTCTTGGGGTTGACCGCAAACTGCACGTTAGAACCGCCGGTTTCCACGCCGATTTCACGCAGCACCGCCATCGAGGCGTTACGCATGATTTGATACTCTTTATCGGTCAGCGTTTGCGCCGGTGCCACGGTGATGGAATCGCCGGTGTGGATACCCATCGGATCGAAGTTTTCGATAGAACAGACGATGATGCAGTTATCATTCTTATCGCGCACCACCTCCATCTCATACTCTTTCCAGCCAATCAGCGACTCATCAATCAGCAGCTCGTTGGTAGGGGAAAGATCCAGACCGCGTTCGCAAATCTCTTCAAACTCTTCGCGGTTATAGGCGATGCCGCCGCCGCTGCCGCCCATCGTAAAGGAAGGACGGATAATGCAGGGGAAGCCGACATCCGCGGCCACCTGCAACGCTTCTTCCATGGTGTGCGCAATGCCGGAACGCGCCGTTTCCAGGCCGATTTTCTTCATCGCCTTATCGAAACGCTGGCGGTCTTCCGCTTTATCAATCGCATCGGCGGTAGCGCCAATCATGGTGACGCCAAACTCTTCCAGCACGCCCTGACGCTCCAGCTCCAGCGCGCAGTTCAGCGCCGTCTGGCCGCCCATCGTCGGCAGCACCGCATCCGGGCGCTCTTTTTCGATGATTTTACGTACCACTTCCCAGTGGATCGGCTCAATATAGGTGGCATCTGCCATTTCCGGATCGGTCATGATCGTCGCCGGATTGGAGTTAACCAAAATCACGCGGTAGCCTTCCTCGCGTAACGCTTTGCAGGCCTGCGCACCGGAATAGTCGAACTCGCACGCCTGGCCGATAACAATCGGGCCAGCGCCCAGAATCAGGATGGATTTTAAGTCAGTACGTTTTGGCATTATCTCTGTTCCTTTCCTGCAAGTTATTTCTGGCCGGCACGGGCCGCTTCAATCAGTTCGATAAAGTGATCGAACAACGGTGCCGCGTCGTGCGGGCCTGGGCTGGCTTCCGGATGTCCCTGGAAACTAAACGCGGGCTTATCCGTGCGGTGAATGCCCTGAACGGTTTGGTCAAACAGGGAAACATGCGTAACGCGCAGATTGGCAGGCATATCGTTTTCATCAACCGCAAAGCCGTGGTTTTGCGCGGTAATCATGACGATATCGTTATCGAGATCTTTTACCGGATGGTTGCCGCCGTGATGACCCAGCTTCATTTTTACCGTCTTAGCTCCGCTGGCCAGCGCCAGCAGCTGATGACCGAGACAGATGCCGAATACTGGAATTTCGGTTTCCAGGAAACGCTGAATAGCGCGGATGGCATAGTCGCACGGCTCCGGATCGCCCGGGCCATTCGCCAGGAAAATGCCGTCCGGATTGAGCGCCAGCACCTCTTCTGCCGACGTTTGCGCCGGAACCACTGTCAGGCGACAACCGCGATCCACCAGCATGCGTAAGATGTTACGCTTCACGCCAAAATCGTAAGCCACCACATGGTAAGGCAGCGCTTCCGCGCTTTTCGCGGCGGGCAGCTCGTCTGTTAGTGTCCAGCTCCCCTGCGTCCAGCTGTAGGTTTCGCGGGTACAGACTTCTTTTGCCAAATCCATGCCTTTCAGACCGGGAAACGCCTGCGCCTTTTGCAGCGCCAGTTGCGCATCCGGCGCATCCCCTGCCACGATGCAACCATTTTGCGCACCCTTTTCCCGCAGCAAACGCGTGAGTTTGCGCGTATCAATATCGGCGATAGCGACAATGTTGTTGCGCTTCAGGTAGGCCGACAGCCCTTCTTCATTACGATAGTTGCTGGCGATTAACGGCAAATCACGGATAACCAGACCCTGCGCATGTACCTGAGAAGATTCTTCATCAGCGACATTGGTGCCGACATTACCGATATGGGGATAAGTGAGAGTGACAATCTGGCGGGAATAGGAAGGATCTGTGAGGATTTCTTGATAACCGGTCATTGAAGTATTGAAAACTACCTCTCCCACCGCCGATCCTGTCGCCCCAATGGCCCGACCGTGGAATTGGGTTCCGTCTTCCAGAACCAAAATCGCTGACTTATTCAAAACGTCCTCCAGGGAATAAACAGTCATAATATTTGCATATTAATTCATAACGCATCGATGAATCAATGCAAAAACCGCTGCCAGAGTCGATTTTTGGCAAATTGCGCGCATTCTAATGATCGACTTATAGAATGTCTACCCTAAACGCGGTTTTTTATGTTTATTTCAGCCACTCCAGGACAAAAAGATAAGATTACCCTTAAAAACAGTCCATTTCATGGCAGGAAAACCGATTGCCTGCGCAATGAGTTGCAAAAGAGGATGCCGATGCAGGAAAAAGTGGACCAAATGGTCAAATTTGGTTTAAATAGCGCATTAAAAAATGACTAAACGTAGAAAAAAATCTATCTTGTTAAAAAATAGCGCAAAAAAACCTGTTTTTACATAAATAAAAAGAGCCAGATTAATGGCCCTTATAAACAAGGAGTTAACATCGAATAAAATTATAATCGCTAAATAAAATTATAATTCATCGAGATTTAGCACGCTTTTCATATCATAAAGCCCGGTTTTTTGCGCGCTAATCCAACCCGCTGCCTTTACCGCGCCTTTTGCGAAAGTCATTCGGCTGGAAGCCTTGTGGGTTATCTCCAGACGTTCGCCAATATCCGCAAACATAGCGGTATGCTCGCCAACGATATCGCCTGCACGAACCGTAGCGAATCCGATGGTTTGCGCAGCACGCTCGCCGGTAAAACCTTCTCGCGCGTAAACCGCATGCTCATCAAGCGACCACGCCATCGCATCAGCGATCGCTTCTCCCATCGCCAACGCTGTGCCGGATGGCGCGTCCACTTTGTGGCGATGATGCGCTTCGATAATTTCGATATCCGCGTATTCGCCCATCACCTTCGCCGTTTTCTCCAGCAGCTTCAGCATCAAATTTACCCCAATGCTGAAGTTCGCAGCGAAGACGATGCCGATATCCTGCGCAGCCTGTTTAATCGCTGCCTTTCCTGCCTCATCAAAGCCGGTGGTGCCGATCACCATGCCCTTTTTATGACGACGGCAAAACGCCAGATAATCCAGCGTTGCTTCCGGACGGGTAAAATCGATTAGGATATCGAAATCATTCGCGACCGCGTTAAGACTGTCGCTTACCTGCACGCCAAGCGCGCCGATGCCAGCCAGCTCGCCCGCATCACTGCCCACCAGCGATGAACCCTCGCGTGCCAGTGCCGCTCCAAGCGCAACCCCGTCAGCCTGCTGGATCGCCTGAATCAACTGTCGTCCCATGCGTCCTGGCGCGCCAACAATCGCTATGCGGATATCATTACTCATATTTATTCATTCCTGCCTTAAGTCTATGCATACAAAACGCATTCAGGTTAAACAGCGGGTAAGAAGCACGCCACTATTAAATTAGATAATAAGAATTTTAGGCTGGCGACGGGCTGTTATCAGAAAAGTAACTTACAGGACTTTGCGAGGCAGGCAACGCGCCGTAAAAGATTTACGACGCGCCAAAACCAACGCCAGAGGATTGGCGGCAAGGCTATTCAGCTATCAGGTTGGGGTAGCTTCTTTTCTTTCACGCGCAGAGGCAATAATCCCCATGATGGTCATCCCGCCGGATATGGCTGTTCCGACAATCCCTGCGGTCATAACAAGGAAACCCAACCCCAGCGTGGGAATACCCAAAACCGCGCCAGCAACGATAACCGGAATGTTAAGTCCCAGACCAATATAGCCCATGCCGAGCATCGCATCGGAAGGCATCAAGCCGCCGCTAACCGCCTGAATCTCGTTAATAGCTAACTCTCTCATTTTTTAACTCCTTTTAAATTTATGATTAAGATGTGACGCGTGAAAATCACTGTTCTGGTTCACTCAGCGGTGGAGAACGTCAGGATCGTAACTGAAAGCCACATAAGCGAAAATGCTACTGGAAGGCTCTCAGCAACTCAATGCAGCGAAAGGACATGTGTAAAATCTTACGGTTACCGATTTTTGGCGGGAAAAGCAGAGAGAAAAACGCCCGGAACAGAGGTGATTCCGGGCGTAGCAGATTAACTAATCTGGCGGGCTTCGAGGCGTAGCTCTTTCGGCACTTCAAAAACGATATTTTCTTCACGTCCACTCAGCTCGGTGACTTCATCGCCACCAAACTCGCGCAGCCGCTGAATCACTTCCTGCACCAGAATATCCGGCGCGGAAGCCCCTGCGGTAACGCCAACGCAGCCAATACCCTGCAGCCAGCTTTCCTGAATATCGGCGGCAGAGTCGATCAGCTGTGCGCGTTTACCGGCACGCTGAGCCAGCTCGGCCAACCGGTTTGAGTTGGATGAGTTTTTCGAACCCACGACCAGCACTACATCAGCCTCAGCCGCCAGACTGCGTACAGCTTCCTGACGGTTGGTGGTGGCGTAGCAAATATCATCTTTACGCGGGCCAATAATATTCGGAAAACGCTGACGCAACGCATCAATGACCGCCGACGTATCATCAACCGACAGCGTGGTTTGCGTCATAAAACACAGGTTATTTTCATTCTTCACCTGCAGCGTAAACACATCTTCCGGTGATTCCACCAGATACATGCCGCCCTGCGCATTGCTGTATTGCCCCATGGTGCCTTCCACTTCCGGGTGACCCGCATGGCCGATCAAAATCGCTTCGGTTCCTTTCCGGCTGGCGCGTGCGACTTCCATATGCACCTTGGTGACCAGCGGACAGGTGGCATCAAACAGCATGGTAAGCTGACGCGCTTTCGCTTCGGCGCGTACCGCCTGCGAAACGCCGTGCGCGGAAAAAATCAGGATGGCGCCATCCGGCACTTCGGTGATCTCTTCAATAAAAATCGCGCCGCGCTCACGCAGGCTGTTAACTACGTAGCGGTTATGCACCACTTCGTGACGCACGTAGATCGGCGCGCCATACATTTCCAGCGCGCGTTCAACAATGCTGATAGCACGATCGACGCCCGCGCAGAAACCGCGCGGATTCGCTAACAGGATTTTCATGCGTCGCTCTCCAGAACCGGATCAATCTCCAGTACTTCAATATCGAAGTGAACCTTATGGCCCGCCAACGGATGATTGAAATCGACGGTAATCGAATCCCCGGCGATCTCGCGAATCACGCCCGGCATCTCGCTGCCGTCCATGCCGGTAAACAGCATAATGGCCCCGATTTCCGGCTCGCCCGTCTGGATAAAATCACGGCGGGAAAAGTATTGAATGAGGTCGGGGATCACGTTGCCAAACGCTGCTTCCGGCTCCAGCGTGAATGCTTTCTTATCACCGGTCCGCAGCGCCAGCAGCTCCGCTTCCAGCGGCGCCGAGAGGCTGCCGTCGCCGAGACGAAACAGCGCCGGTTTGCCATTGGCGCGGGTTGACTCCGCCGTGGAGCCATCTTCCAGTTTTAAGGTGAAGTGCAGCAGCACCGCGCTGTCGCGCTGTACAGAATCGGTCATGCCTTGCCCTTTTGCTTCGCCTGTTTGCCGGATGGCGTGATAAAGCCTTCCAGCACGATCAGCGCGGCGCCGACGCAGATACCGCAGTCGGCAATATTGAAGGTGGCAAAATGCCACCCGCCAATATAGAAGTCGATAAAATCGACCACAAAGCCGTGCCAGGCGCGATCAAACAGGTTGCCCAGCGCGCCGCCAATGATCAGCGCGTAGGCAATATTGTTAATTTTTTGGCTGGCGGCGGTACGGTACATCATTACCAGTAGCGCCACCGCAATCGCAATGGCGATACCCGCAAAGAACCAGCGCTGCCAGCCGCCTTTATCCGCGAGGAAGCTAAACGCCGCCCCGTAGTTGTGGGCATAGAACAGGTTAAGATACGGCATAACCGGTATCGTTTCGTGCAGCGCCATGTTGTTCATTACCCACAGCTTACTGGCCAAATCGATACCGATCACCACCACCACTAGCCAGAGCCAGCGCAATCCGGTTGCAAAAAGAGATTTACGCATCAGACAAACTTACGCTCTTCGCCGTTACCGGCAACGTTAGTCACACAGCGTCCACAGATATCCGGGTGCGCCGCATCCAGGCCGATATCGGTGGTGTAGTGCCAGCAGCGCGGGCACTTCTCGCCTTCCGCTTTATGCAGCGCGATCTTCAGACCTTTTAGCATCTCGCTCTGCTGCGCTTCTTCCGGTGCCAGCGCATAATCCGCTACCTGCGCGCCTGAGGTCAGCAGCGCAAAACGCAGCTCATTCCCCAGTACGGTGAGTTTCTCCGCTAATGCCGCATCGGCGTACAGCGTAACCGTGGCTTCCAGCGAACCGCCGATACGCTTGTCGCTACGCGCCTGCTCGATCACCTTGTTCACTTCGCTACGCACTTTCAGCAGCTCAGCCCAGTAGGTGTCGTTCAGCGCTTCGCCCTCGTGCAGACCGAACAGGCCGTCATACCACTCTTCGGTAAAGACATACTGCGCGCGTTTGCCCGGCAGATAGCCCCAGATTTCATCAGCGGTGAAAGACATGATCGGTGCCATCCAGCGCACCAGCGCTTCGACGATATACCAGAGCGCGCTCTGGCAACTGCGACGCGCCACGCTGTCGCTTTTTGTGGTGTACTGGCGATCTTTAATGATATCCAGATAGAACGAGCCCATCTCGACCGAACAGAACTGCATCAGACGCTGCACAACTTCATGGAAGTCGTAATTATCGTAGGAGGCGATGATGTCCGCCTGCGCGGCCTGCGCACGTCCTACCGCCCAGCGATCCAGCACCACCATCTCTTCGGGTTTTACTAAATCGGTTTCAGGATTGAAGCCGTTCAGGTTCGCCAACAGGAAGCGCGCGGTGTTACGGATACGACGATAGGCATCGGCGGAACGCTTCAGGATCTCATCGGACACCGCCATCTCGCCTGAATAATCGGTCGAGGCGACCCACAGACGCAGAATATCAGCGCCCAGCTTGTTCATCACATCCTGCGGGCTAACGGTATTGCCCAACGATTTGGACATCTTACGGCCCTGGCCGTCAACGGTGAAGCCGTGCGTCAGCACCTGACGATAAGGCGCTTTGCCTTTCATCGCCGTGGAGATCATCAGCGAAGACATAAACCAGCCGCGATGCTGATCCGACCCTTCCAGATACATATCGGCGCTGTGGCCGTGGAATTCCGGACGCACATCAACCACGGAGGCATGCGTTGAACCGGAATCGAACCAGACGTCCAGCGTATCCGGCACTTTCATATAGTTGTCGGCGTCGTCGCCCATCAGATCGCGCGGATCGAGATCCCACCACGCCTGAATGCCATCCTGCTCAACGCGCTGCGCCACTTTTTCCATCAGCGCCAGGGTATCCGGGTGCAGCTGCTCGGTCTCTTTATGGACGAACAGCGCCATCGGCACGCCCCAGGTGCGCTGACGGGAAATGCACCAGTCAGGGCGGTTGGCGACCATTGATTCAATACGCGCCTGGCCCCAGTCCGGGATCCACTGCACGCCTTTGATCTCTTTCAGCGACTGCGCGCGCAGCCCTTTCTGATCCATGCTGATAAACCACTGCGGCGTGGCGCGGAAGATGATCGGCGTTTTATGACGCCAGCAGTGCGGGTAGCTGTGATGCATTTTTTCCATATGCAGCAGCGCGCCCTTTTCACGCAGCAGCTCAACGATCATATCGTTGGCTTTGAAAACGTTAACGCCGTCCAGTCCAGGGTAAGTGCCTGGCAGATAACAGCCGTCCGGGCCGACCGGATTAGCGGTCTCCAGGCCATATTTCTGACCGATGACATAGTCATCCGGGCCGTGGCCTGGCGCAGTATGCACCGCACCGGTACCGGCATCCAGGGTGACGTGCTCGCCCAGCACCACCGGCACATCAAAGCCGAGGAACGGATGCTGGAAACGCATCAGCTCCAGCGTGGCGCCGGTGGTGCTGCCCAGCACGGTCCAGGCGCTGACGCCCGCGCGCTGCATCACGCTTTCCACCAGATCTTTTGCCAGAATCAGCGCGCGACCTTCAATCTGCACCAGCTGATATTCAAATTCAGGATGCAAAGAGATCGCCCGGTTGGCCGGCATGGTCCACGGCGTGGTGGTCCAGATAACCAGCGCAATCGGCCCTTCGACCTGAGCGGCGCCAAATTTCGCCGCTACTGCCGCCGCGTCGGTGGCGTTAAACATCACGTCGATGGAAGGCGACGTTTTGTCATAGTATTCCACTTCCGCTTCCGCCAGCGCAGAGCGGCAATCCAGACACCAGTGCACCGGCTTGGCGCCTTTATGCAGGTGGCCGTTGCCGATGATTTTGCCCAGCGCACGGATAATATTGGCTTCGGTGTTGAAATCCATCGTCAGATAAGGACGATCCCAGTCGCCCAGCACGCCGAGACGGATAAAGTCGGTTTTCTGACCGGCAACCTGCTCCGCCGCATATTTACGGCAGGCGGCGCGGAACTCAGCGGCGCTGACTTTCTCGCCCGGCTTGCCGATCATCTGCTCAACTTTATGTTCAATCGGCAGACCGTGGCAGTCCCAGCCCGGCACATACGGCGAGTCGAAGCCCGACAGACCTTTGGACTTAATAATAATATCTTTCAGAATCTTATTAACTGAGTGACCAATGTGGATGCTGCCGTTCGCATACGGAGGGCCATCGTGCAGGATAAAGGTTTTTTTCCCTTTTTTGGCGGTGCGGATGATGCCGTACAGGTTGTCATCAGTCCAGCGTTGCAGCATACCCGGTTCGCGTTTGGCGAGATCGCCACGCATCGGGAACCCCGTTTCCGGCAAATTCAGGGTAGATTTATAGTCACTCATCAGATTCTCGATTCCGTGTTTCGGTTGTTACACCGGTGTTTTAAGCCCAAAGCATTCGCGGGCAGTCACCACATCTTTAGCAATTTGCTCTTTAAGCGCATCCAGCGAGGGAAAACGCTGCTCGTTACGTATTTTTTGGCGCAGCACGACGTCAATATGACGTCCGTACATATTCATGGATATATCCAGCAGATGTACTTCCAGCTGCTGGCGCAGGCCAGCCACCGTGGGGCGCGTGCCAATATTAGCCACGCCCGGCAGCGGTTGCTCGCTCAGCCCGTAAACCTCTACAGCGTAAACGCCTTTCACCGGCGAGACCATACGCCGGAGCAGAACGTTAGCGGTGGGAAAACCGATGGTGCGGCCCAGCGCGTCACCATGCACCACGCGGCCGGAAAGGGCAAACGGACGGCCCAGCAGCGACTGCGCCAGCGCCAAATCGTCATTCGCCAGCGCCTGACGGATCGCCGTGCTGCTGATCCGTTTACCGCCTTCGCTGAACGTTTGGGTGCTGATGACGTCGAAGCCATATTCCACACCCGCTTTCTGTAATAACAGGAAATCCCCTTCGCGACCAGCGCCGAAGCGGAAATCATCGCCGACGGCGAGAAAGCGCACGCCCAGCTTATCAACCAACAGATCGTTAACGAAGCTCTGCGCGCTGACGGCGGCGAAACGGCGGTCGAAGCGCACACAGAGCACCGCGTCAACGCCCGCCTGCGCCAGATATTTCAGTTTTTCCCGCAGACGCGTCAGGCGCGCCGGGGCTTTATCGGCCGCAAACAGCTCAAGCGGCTGCGGCTCAAACAGCATGACCACGACCGGCAGGTTGCGCTGCCGTCCCTCTTCACACAGGCGAGCCAGCAGCGCCTGATGGCCTCGATGTACGCCATCGAAATTGCCAATAGTCAGCACACAACCGCGTGGCTGCGTCCGGATATTATGAATGCCGCGTATAAACTTCATGGCTGACTCAGTTTGGTGGAAATCGGCGGATTATACCTTGTACAACCGCCAAGGTTAACCCGTCAGGACGCCTTTCCCGCTTTCTGATGGCGATTTCCCTGCTGCAACAGCCAGACGCCGGGGCGAATGCTTTTTTTCTTGCGAAATACTGTATTCAGCACGGGGAAACTGGTAGAATCTTGCGCCATCAATTACGTAACCGAGCGTTGTTTGTAAAACGGCGCTTATTTGCACAAATCCATTGACAAAATAAGGCGTAAAAGGCATAGTCCTCGGCCTTTGATTTGTCCGTATAGAACATATTTGGGAGTTGGACCTTGGCTAATATCAAATCAGCTAAGAAACGCGCCGTAACATCTGAGAAACGTCGCAAGCATAACGCTAGCAATCGTTCCATGATGCGTACTTTCATCAAGAAAGTATACGCAGCAGTTGAAGCTGGCGATAAAGAAGCTGCACAGAAAGCATTTAATGAAATGCAACCGATCGTGGACCGTCAGGCTGCTAAAGGTCTGATCCACAAAAACAAAGCTGCACGTCATAAAGCTAACCTGACTGCACAGATCAACAAACTGGCTTAATCGCCACTTGTTAATCAGCTTTGGAAGAACCGGCCATTGGCCGGTTTTTTTTCGTCTCTGTTTTATGAATCCCAAATCGCGCCGTAGGCAGCGATACCCTGCGCTTCACATCCTTCCACCACATAATCGGTCAACGCACGATTGGCGATACAGATCACCGCTTCCGCATCAATCTCTTTGACTTTTTGACAGGCCAGCAGCAGCAGATCCGGTTTGCCGTGCGCGTCGGTATCCCAAATCAATACGCCTGGATGCGCCGCAATGATTTCATTAACAAACGCCTCGCCATAGGTCACCAGCGGATTACGCGTCGACCAAATCAGTTTACAGGGCCGTGGATTGTTCACCAGATGCGGCAGCAGCGGGCCAATGCCGCTTCCGGTCGCCACGTATACCACAGAGTTAAATATCTTATTCATGCTGCCTACGCCCGGCGTAGGGATGCCCTTAAACCAGACATGCGAAGGCGGATTATCGATAAAGCGGGAAGTCCAGTCGCCAGCACGTGAAATCAGCATGCGACAACCCGATTGCCCCACCAGCGGAATATTGGCGAAAGCGTGCCACTCCGAAAGCGGATCGAGACTGATAGCCAACGTGGAACCGGGAAAAGGATCCTTTGGCAAAGCAAACTGAATAATTACCGCATGGGAAGAAGGCCGGATAACCTCCACGGGAACGCGCCGTAAACGCAGCCAGGGAAGGATAACGCTACAGGTAATAGCAAATAGCCCCCAAAAGGCAAACGCGTGGCTAACATGATGCCAGCGCCATTCGCCGTGATGGCTGTCGCGTATAAACCATAAAACCTGTAGCCACGACAGCGCAAGCGAGCTCCAGCCAACATAGCGATGCATATGCTCAAACAGATTATGGTAGCGCCGCCTTACCTGCGGCAGCGCCGTCAGAGAGATAGCGCACAGCATCAGCACCAGCAGCGTGTTTACGGTCAGCAGCTGGCTGGATAACCCGCCTTGCGCCCGCTGTTGGTAAAACGCGGCCAGGGTGAAAAGCAGCAGCCACAGACAGCTAAACGTGGCGCAGCCGGAATGCAGCCCACCGAACTGGTAGACGTTAGCCAGATGACGCCGTAGCCGCAGCGGCCAGCGTACCGGCACCCGCCATGCCAGCTGAAACAGCCCGTTGATCAAATATTGCTGACGGATAAGTACCGTCACCGCGAGATTCGCAATCACCATATTGCCGAAGTTGCCTAAAGCAATATGGCTTTCATCCCACCAGCTGCCGCCGACTAAAGCCCAACTCATGATGGACAGATTAATCATGCTGACGGTAATGAACAGCATTTGATAATGCGTCAGAACGGGGGAGGAAAATTGCTGTGTTAATTCCTGGTGGGGAACAGGTAATACCGACGCCGTTTTATTTTTTTCGTTTTGCATACTTCGCTCCTGAGATGACCTTATTCCGTCCGATGGATGGACGTCATATTCCACCGTCAGCGCGCCGGGGCAATATGGTCCTCAAGGTGGTGAGTTAACAGCGCGTAGCGTAAAGAAAGGTAAAATGCCAGTAAATGGGAAATGAAAAAATGAGACTTTTGCCTAATGGCTGCGCCGGGAATAATCAGAGTAAATCCTTAATTGCTCTGATTATTATTGGCTCGAATCACCACATCGGTTATTTCGACCCGCACGAATAGCGGGCCTCAGGA
The DNA here is from genome assembly GCF_031457955.1 of Mixta sp. BE291. Lineage (NCBI taxonomy): Bacteria > Pseudomonadati > Pseudomonadota > Gammaproteobacteria > Enterobacterales > Erwiniaceae > Mixta > Mixta sp. BE291. Next base: position 197,615 of record NZ_JAVDXN010000003.1, read on the forward strand.
AATAAACGGCGTCTGAAAACAGATCCGCTTATTTATACTTTTTTATTACGCGTCAAATAATGCGGTAAAATCGTGATTACAGATACGTTGCACGGCAGGATGCTGAATCATTCGTTCCGCAAAGATAACGTAATACTCTTCTTTCACCTCTTCCAGCCGCCCCACCTCCTGAATCGCCCCGTCGTGATACATTTCCTGCCCGTAAAGCGTCGGTGCGACAAAAATAGCGTGATTGGCGGCACCGAACGCTTTCATCAACGCGGCGTCATCAAATTCGCCGAGGATTTCGACCTGTAGCTCCTGGCTGCTAAGCCAGCGCTGCAAATGACGTCCCAGCATGGAGCGACGACCAGGAATAAGCAGACGCCGCTCCTCCAGACAAGTGGGAAAAGGCTTTTGCGGCAGCGGTGGCGTACACCAGAAGCTGATGCCGCATTCACCCAGCTTCACTGAAAACAGCCCCTCTTGCTGCGTAGAATCAACCGGGCAATCGGATAAAATCATATCCAACTGGTGCTGACTCAGCTGCTCCAGCAGCATCTCGTGCGTGGATTCAAAACAGCGCAGATGGATACGCTCATCATCCTGCACTGCCGTTTCCAGTACCTTACTCACCAGCCGCTTCGATAAAGCATCCGCCACGCCGACATCAAACAGCAGGTGCGACTCCTTGCGGTAGTTAACGATATCCATCATCTCCTGGCTGAGCGTAAACATGCGATCGGCATAGCGGAAAACCAGCTGCCCCAACTCCGTAGGCACCAGGCCCCTTCCCTGCCGCCGGAAAAGCTTGCCCTGCAGGCGCTCCTCCAGCGCTTTGATCTGCCCGGTGATGGTTTGCGGCGTTAAGAAAAGTTTCTCCGCCGCGTTAACTATCGATCCCTGTTTACAGACGTGCCAGAAATAGTAGAGATGATTGTAGTTAAGGTGGCTCATGCTCACGCCTTTTCCAGGCTGGGCTGCGGGTTTAGCTTAATGCGCAGCAGCGTATAACCCACCACAGCCGACAGCAGCGAACCAATTAGAATCGCCAGCTTAGCCAACACCATCAGCTCAGGGCTTAAATCGCCGTAGGCCAGCGAGGCGATGAAAATCGACATGGTAAAACCGATCCCACACAGTACGCCCACCGCGGCGATACTGTTCAGGCTGGCGCCCTGCGGCAGTTTCGCCACGCCCAGTTTGATGCTGAGCCAGCAAAACAGCGTAATGCCCAACGGCTTGCCAACAAACAGCCCCAGCACAATACCCAGCGGCAGCAGCGAGAACATGGCATTAACGGAAACACCATCCAGCGCCACGCCTGCGTTAGCGAAAGCGAACAGCGGCAAAATAAGCCAGGTGACCCAGGGATGCAGGCCATGCTCCAGCGCTCTGGCAGGGGATTTTCCCTTTTGTTCCGCTAACGGCACCATAAAGCCAATCACTACACCTGCCAGCGTGGCATGCACGCCCGATTTTAATACCGCCACCCACAGCACCACGCCAACCACAATATAAAGCGAGGTACGGCGCACATTAAACAGGTTTAACAGCGCCAGCACGACAATCGCACCGGCGGCCACGCTGAGAGAAAGCAGCGACAGTCCATGGGTATAAAACAGTGCAATAATGACAATCGCACCCAGATCGTCAATGATCGCCAACGCCATAAGAAATATCTTCAGCGCTGGCGGCACCCGGTTGCCCAGCAGCGCCAGCACGCCGAGCGCAAAGGCAATGTCGGTCGCGGTCGGTACCGCCCAACCGTTACGGGTGACGTCATCGGCACCGTTAAATACCAGAAAGATCAGCGCCGGAGCCAGCATGCCGCCCAGAGCGGCAATCAGCGGGAATATGGCTTTATCACGGCTGGCCAGCGATCCTTCGATTAACTCGCGCTTTACTTCCAGACCGATAGCTAAAAAGAATACCGCCATCAGCGCATCGTTAATCCACAGCAGCATGTTTTTATTGATATGCAGGTCGCCAAAACGGAACTCGACCGGCATCGCCAGCAGCGAAGCGTAAACAGGCTGGGTCGCATCAATATTCGCTAACAGCATGGCCATCATTGCCGCCACGATAAGCACAATGCCGCCCGTCGCCTCATTGGCCAATAAGCGTTTAATCATTTTTCCCTCCTCTTTCTTGCCAAAACACAGCGCGTAAACCCAAGCATAGTGACTTTGATGTTTCGGTAAAAGCAGGTTATTTGGCAATAATAATTCGTAAAAACCGAGCTATTATCAAAGGCGGTTAAACTCACAACAAGAAATTTCTTATTAATTATAGGGTTAAAATCAAAAACGAAAGGCGAAACAATAAGCTGATAAAACAAGCCGAAGCGCGCATTAAGGATAGAAATGAGGCGATCAGGGCGGCAAGCGCAAAAAAGATAAAAAAAACGCCCCGGAAGGGGCGTCTGGAGGGGCACGATTAACGCGTCAGATCATCAAAAAATTTCTTCACGCCGTCGAAGAAGCTTTTCGAGCGCGGGCTGTTTTTCTCTCCGCTGGGGCCGCCGAAACTCTCTTCCAGTTCACGCAGCAGCGATTTTTGCTTTTCGCTCAGGCTTACCGGCGTTTCAACCACCACACGACATAGCAGGTCGCCCTGTACGCCGCCGCGGACCGATTTCACGCCTTTGCCGCGCATACGGAACAGCTTGCCGGTTTGCGTTTCCGCCGGAACTTTCAGCTTCACGCGACCATCCAGCGTCGGCACTTCGATTTCGCCGCCCAGCGCCGCCATCGCAAAGTTAATCGGCACTTCGCAGTAAAGGTTATTATCTTCACGCTCAAAGATCGGGTGTTTTTTCACCGCAACCTGAACGTAGAGATCGCCCGCCGGTGCGCCATGCTCACCCGCTTCGCCTTCACCGCTGAGGCGAATGCGATCGCCGGTATCCACGCCCGCCGGAATTTTCACCGACAGCGTTTTCGATTTTTCTACGCGGCCATGTCCGTGACAGGCATTGCAGGGATCTTTAATAATCGAGCCGCGACCGTGACAGGTCGGACACGCCTGCTGTACGGTGAAGAAGCCCTGGCGCATCTGCACCTGGCCTGCACCATGACAGGTTGGACAGGTCTGCGGTTGTGAACCCGATTTCGCGCCGCTGCCGTGGCAGATATCACATTCCTGCAGCGTAGGAATACGGATCTCTTTGGTCACGCCGCGCACCGCTTCTTCCAGCGTCAGCTCCATGTTGTAGCGTAAATCGGCACCACGGGCTGCGCGCTGCCGACGGCCGCCGCCAAAAATGTCGCCGAACACGTCGCCAAAGATATCGCTGAAGTCTGCGCCGCCGCCGCCAAAACCGCCGCCGCCGTAACCACCGCCCATGCCGCCCTGTTCAAAGGCTGCGTGTCCGTACTGATCGTAAGCAGCGCGCTTCTGCGCATCGGTCAAAATTTCGTAAGCCTCTTTCACTTCTTTGAATTTGGCTTCGGCTTCCTGGTCGCCCGGATTGCGGTCAGGATGGTATTTCATTGCCAGGCGTTTATAGGCCTTTTTGATTTCACGCTCATCCGCAGACTTTGGGACGCCTAAAATCTCGTAATAGTCTGTTTTCGCCATTGTTATCTTTCCTGCCCAAACATGCGTGCACGGGCGTGGAGAAACTCCTACGCCCGTGCTGGTTACCAGCGGTTGTCAGGGCAACCGCCGCGCCCGGTCAGGGGCAATTATTTTTTGTCTTTAACTTCTTCGAACTCAGCGTCGACGACGTCGTCTTCTTTCTTCGCAGAAGCATCAGCGGCGTCAGCTGGCTGACCCTGCTGCTGAGCGAACTCCATCAGCTTGCCGGATACTTCGGCCAGCGCCTGGATTTTCGCTTCGATCTCAGCTTTGTCTTCGCCTTTCAGCGCGGTGTTCAGATCGTTCAGCGCTGATTCGATCGGTGCTTTGTCATCAGCAGAGAGCTTATCGCCCGCTTCGTCCAGCTGTTTACGGGTGCTGTGGGCAATTTGGTCGCCCTGGTTACGCGCCTGTACCAGCTCTTCGAATTTACGGTCAGCTTCTGCGTTCGCTTCCGCATCGCGTACCATCTTCGCGATCTCGTCTTCATTCAGACCAGAAGAGGCCTTGATGGTGATTTTCTGCTCTTTACCGGAGTTCTTGTCTTTCGCCGATACGTGCAGGATACCGTCAGCATCGATATCGAAGGTCACTTCGATCTGCGGCATACCGCGCGGCGCGGCCTGGATACCATCCAGGTTAAACTGACCCAGCGATTTGTTGTCCGCTGAGCGTTTACGCTCACCCTGCAGCACATGAATGGTTACCGCGGACTGGTTGTCTTCCGCAGTCGAGAACACCTGGCTGTGCTTGGTTGGGATGGTGGTGTTTTTGCTGATCAGCGCCGTCATCACGCCGCCCATGGTTTCGATACCCAGCGACAGCGGCGTTACGTCCAGCAGCAGCACGTCTTTCACATCACCGGCCAGCACGCCGCCCTGTACCGCAGCACCCACAGCCACCGCTTCATCAGGGTTCACGTCTTTACGCGGCTCTTTGCCAAAGAACTCGGCGACTTTCGCCTGCACCATTGGCATACGCGTTTGACCGCCAACCAGGATCACGTCATTGATGTCGGTTACAGACAGGCCCGCATCCTGCAGCGCGACTTTCAGCGGCTCAATAGAGCGGGCAACCAGGTCTTCAACCAGCGATTCCAGTTTCGCACGGGTCACTTTGATGTTCAGGTGCTTAGGACCGGTGGCGTCAGCCGTGATGTACGGCAGGTTAACGTCGGTCTGCTGAGCGGAAGAAAGCTCAATTTTTGCTTTCTCAGCGGCTTCTTTCAGACGCTGCATCGCCAGCGGATCGTTGTGCAGATCGATGCCCTGATCTTTCTTGAATTCAGCAACCAGATAGTTAATCAGGCGGCTATCGAAGTCTTCACCACCCAGGTGGGTATCACCGTTGGTCGCCAGCACTTCAAAGGTTTTTTCGCCGTCAACTTCATCGATTTCGATGATAGAGATATCGAACGTACCGCCACCCAGGTCATAAACCGCGATAGTACGGTTGCCCTGTCCTTTATCCAGACCATAAGCCAGCGCGGCTGCGGTCGGTTCGTTGATGATACGTTTTACTTCCAGACCTGCGATACGGCCGGCGTCTTTGGTTGCCTGACGCTGCGCATCGTTAAAGTAGGCCGGTACGGTGATAACAGCTTCAGTTACCGGTTCACCCAGGTAATCTTCAGCGGTTTTCTTCATTTTTTTCAGCACTTCCGCAGAGATCTGCGGCGGCGCCATTTTCTGGCCTTTTACGTCCAGCCATGCATCGCCGTTGTCGGACTGGGTGATTTTGTAAGGCATGATTTTGATATCACGCTGTACTTCTTCGTCCTGGAAACGACGACCAATCAGGCGTTTGATTGCAAACAGGGTGTTCTGCGGGTTCGTCACGGCCTGACGCTTAGCAGGCTGACCGACCAGCGTTTCACCATCCTGGGTATATGCAATAATTGACGGTGTGGTGCGATCGCCTTCGGCATTTTCCAGCACGCGTGCTTTGGTGCCATCCATAATCGCAACACATGAGTTGGTTGTACCGAGGTCAATACCAATAATCTTACCCATCTAAACGTCTCCCACTTAAAAACGGTCTCAATAAGGGTTGTGAATCAGATAATGCGGACGATTTGTTTATTTTCAACTGTCCGCCTGCGCGCTTTGCGCTTCACAACGCTGGATGACTTCAAAATGGGGCCGCTTCGCAGCGCATCAAGGGTTAAGTAAAAAAAAATTTTTCGCCCAGCCTCGGCGGCGGCAATTTTTCCTCGCCATATCAGGCATTCACCCGCTGCAAAATCGCGTTACGCCGTTCGGCCCAGCCCAGCCACAGCCCGGTCAGCATGCCGATCAGCGCCAGCGCCAGCACATACCAGGCGGGCGCCAGCGGTGAAAAGCGCATTAACAGCGTGACGCAGATTGGCGTCAGTCCGCCAAAAATGGCGTAGGCGACGTTGTAGGAGAAAGAGATGCCGGTAAAGCGGATCGCCGCCGGAAAAGCGCGTACCATCACAAACGGCACGACGCCGACCACGCCGACGCAAAGCCCCGCCAGGGCATAGGTAATAAACAGCGCGCTGACCGAACCGGCAGCCTGGGTAAAGAAAACCCAGCTGCAAACGGCCAGCAACACGCAGCCAACGGTTAAAACCTTCGCCGCGCCCAGGCGATCCGCCAGCAGTCCGACAATAATACAGCCCGCCAGCAGCATCACAGTCGCCACGCTATTGGCCTGCAACGTGAGCGCAGCCGGAAGCGCATACTGTTTTTGCAGCAGCGTCGGCGCCATCAGGATCACCACCACGATGCAGGCGGAGAGCAGCCAGGTCAGCAGCATAGAAACCATTACCGCGCGCTTGTGGTTTTGCAGCACGTTACGCAGCGGCAAGCCCTCTGCCAATGTTTTGCGTGCCTGCATCTGCTGGAAAACAGGCGTTTCATGCAGCCAGCGCCGCAGATACATCGCCAGCAGGCCGAACGCGCCGCCCAGGAAGAAAGGAATGCGCCAGCCGCCTGCGGCGATCGCCGCGGGCGCAAGCAGACTGTTGATCAGCGTCGCCACCAGCGAACCCAGCAGGATACCGGCGGTCAGGCCCGCGGTTAAGGTGCCGCAGGCGAAGCCCACGCGTTTTTCCGGCACATGCTCCGCGACAAATACCCAGGCGCCCGGTACTTCGCCGCCAATCGCCGCGCCCTGCAAAATACGTAACAGCAGCAACAGCAGCGGCGCGGTCAGGCCAATAGCGTGGTAGTCGGGTAACGCGCCCATCGCCAGCGTCGGCAAAGCCATCAGCAGAATGCTCAGACTAAACATTTTTTTACGGCCGACCCGATCGCCGAAATGCGCCATCACAATGCCGCCCAGCGGACGCGCCAGATAACCGGCGGCAAAAATGGCAAACGTTTGTAGCTGGCGCAGCCAGTCGGGAATATCAGGCGGGAAAAAGAGCTCGCCGATGACCGCAGCGAAAAAAACAAAAATAATAAAATCGTAGAATTCGAGCGCGCCGCCGAGCGCCGCCAGCGACAGCGTCTTGTAATCCTGCCGATTGAGTCGGCGAGCCTGTGGTTGATCCATTTTGTTTGCGCTTCCGGAGGGTGAAAAAAGTTATTCACGTGATGCTGTAAAATTCACGTTACTATAGCGTCAACTTTTCTCGCCATACCAGCGGCGCTGGATTTTATGCCTGAAAAAGACGATTTTCAGGCGTTTGTATCACGCCGTGCGCTTTTTGGCCGAAATGCTGCTACCACTTCTGTATGCGTTTCAACGTAGGGGCCTTCCAGCAGTTGAATACAATAGGGTACGCTGGCGAAAATACCCGCAACGCTGACCTTACCGTTTTCATCTTTTAGCCCTTCCAGCGTCTCTTTAATCGATTTCGGCTGGCCCGGCAGATTAAGGATCAAGGATTGCTTGCGAATAACGCCGACCTGACGCGACAGGATCGCCGTTGGTACGAATTGCAGGCTGATTTGACGCATCTGCTCGCCAAAACCTGGCATCACGCGATCGGCCACCGCCAGCGTGGCGTCCGGGGTGACGTCGCGCCGGGCCGGGCCGGTGCCGCCGGTGGTTAACACCAGATGGCAAAAACGCTCATCGACCAGTTCACAAAGCGTCTCTTCAATCAGCGCCTGCTCGTCCGGCACCAGCCGCGTTTCAATAATAAAAGGGGTAGCCAGCGCGGAGGAAAGCCAGGCTTCCAGCGCCGGAATGCCCTGATCCTGATAAATGCCGTTGGCGGCACGATCTGAAACTGAAATGAGTCCAATGCGTAACGTATTCATAGTGATATTCATAGCAGAGACTGTCGCAACGCGAGCAGTTGAGGTTTGGGATGAGCGGCAAGAATACTACAGGGCGGGAAAAGATGCCTAACGTGAGCTGCCGCAGCCCAATTTTCGGCTGCGGCAGTGGGGCGATTACAGCAGTTCGGCAATCATTTTTTCCAGCTTGCCCTGGTCAACCGCAAAGTTACGGATGCCCTGCGCCAGCTTATCTACCGCCATCGGATCCTGGTTATGCTGCCAGAGGAATTCCGCTTCGGTCATTTTAGCCGGACGCGCTTTGACTTCACCGCTGAAGGAGAGCTTACGCTCAACCGCGCCTTCGCTTTCCGCCAGCTCTTTCAGCAGCGACGGGGAGATGGTCAGACGGTCGCAGCCTGCCAGTTCCAGAATCTCGCCCAGGTTACGGAAGCTGGCGCCCATCACCACGGTTTCGTAACCGTGCTGCTTGTAGTACTCATAGATTTCGCTAACGGAAACCACGCCCGGATCTTCGTGCGGCGCGTACTCCTTCTTATCGGTATTGGCTTTGTACCAGTCGAGGATACGGCCAACAAACGGAGAAATCAGGTAAACGCCCGCTTCCGCACAGGCACGCGCCTGGGCAAAGGAGAACAGCAGCGTCAGGTTACAGTTGATGCCCTCTTTTTCCAGCTGTTCCGCCGCGCGGATGCCCTGCCAGGTGGAAGCGAGTTTGATCAGGATACGATCGTTGCTGATACCGGCATCGTTATACAGCTTAATCAGGCTGCGCGCTTTCGCGATGCTGGCTTCGGTATCGTAAGAGAGGCGTGCGTCTACTTCGGTAGAGATGCGGCCTGGGATCAGCTGCAGAATTTCCAGACCGATATTGACCGCCAGCTTGTCAGAAGCGTACTGGATTTGTTCTTCTTTATTGCTGCTCTGCTGACGCGCCCAAACGATAGCTTCATCGATCAGTTTGCGATATTCAGGGATCTGCGCGGCGTTCAGAATCAGAGAAGGGTTAGTGGTAGCGTCCTGCGGCTGGTACAGCTTCATCGCGGCGATATCACCGGTATCAGCAACCACGGTAGTCAGCTGACGTAAAGAAGTAAGTTTGTCCGTCATGATGGGTTCTCTTGATAGGTAACTTTCAGGGGTAAAATCTGTTGCGATAATATCATGCACGCTCTGACACGCAATGCGCTGATGGTGCGAATCAGCAGAGGCCAGGCCAATAGTAATGATTTGCCTGAGCCGTGCTTTTTTTTGCTAAAATCGGCGGCCAGAAGCAAAAAAAGATGAAAAACCTGCGGGTTACGCTAAGGAAATATCGATGTTAATGGTTATCTCGCCAGCCAAAACGCTGGATTACACCACGCCGCTGGCGACGACTCGCTATACGCAACCCGCACTGTTGGAAAAATCACAACAGCTGATTAACGTGGCGCGCGATCTCTCGCCCGCGCAAATCGCTTCGTTGATGAGCATTAGCGATAAGCTGGCGCTGCTGAACGCCCAGCGCTTTAACGACTGGCAGCCCGATTTTACGCCGGACAACGCGCGTCAGGCGATCCTGGCGTTTAAGGGTGATGTTTACACCGGTCTGCAGGCGGAAACCTTCAGCGAAGCGGATTTCGATTTTGCTCAGCAGCATTTACGGATGCTTTCTGGCCTGTATGGCCTGTTACGGCCGCTGGATCTCATGCAGCCTTACCGTCTGGAAATGGGCACCCGGCTCGCTAATCCGGCGGGCAAAGATCTCTACAGTTTCTGGGGCGAAACCCTTACCGAGGCGTTAAATCAGGCGCTGGCGGCGCAGGGCGACGACCTGCTGATTAATCTGGCGTCGGATGAGTACTTCAAAGCGGTACAGCCGAAAAAGCTGAACGGGCGCCTGATCAAGCCGGTCTTCCTGGATGAGAAAAACGGCAAATTCAAAATCATCAGCTTCTATGCCAAAAAGGCGCGCGGCCTGATGTGCCGCTATATCATTGAAAACCGTTTGCAGGAGGCGGAGCAGCTAAAGCAGTTTAACCTCGACGGCTATTTCTTTGATGAAGCAAGCAGCCGCGGCAGCGAACTGGTGTTTAAACGCCACGAACAGGCCTGATTTACAGGCGATAAAAAGCCGCCTGGCGGCGAAGCGTATCCCATCAACGCGTTCAGACTGGGATTGGCCTCTTCGCTGCCAGGCGGCTTTTTTATCGCTCAACGGTTAAAACTGGGTCAGGAATACCCGCAGCTCAGCGAAGTCCGGCTTCATCTGATGCGACAGCAAAGGCAAGTCGGCGCGTTCCGCCAGCTCGTCCGGCAGCGGCAGCGTCTGTTGCAGAATCTCTTCCACGCTCTCTTTGAATTTTGCCGGATGCGCGGTGCCGAGGAACAGGCCAAACTCGCCCGGCTGCAGCTGATCGCGCAGCATACGGTAAGCGATAGCGGCATGCGGCTCAGAGATATAGCCCAGCTGCGCCAGCTCGCGCATCGTGCTGCGGGTAGTTTCATCATCCACTGCGCCAAAGCCCAGCTCGTTTAAACGCCAGGTTTTACGACGGAACAGTTCTTCTACGCGCGGCCAGTTATTCGGCTGGCTGACATCCATCGCATTGGAGAGCGTGGCGACAGTCGCGTTCGGCTGCCAGGCGCCGTTAGAGAGAAAACGCGGCACGGTATCGTTCTGGTTAGTGGCGGCGATAAAGCGTTTTACCGGCAGCCCCAACGATTTCGCCAGCAGGCCTGCCGTCAGGTCACCGAAGTTACCGCTGGGCACCGAGATCACCAGCTGGTTGCGTTTTTCCTGCGGCAGCTGCGCCACCGCCTCGAAGTAATAACAGATCTGCGCCAGCAGGCGGCTGATATTGATCGAGTTCGCCGAGTTAAGGCCAATGGCTTTTTTCAGCGCTTCATCATCAAACGCCTGTTTCACCAGCGACTGGCAGGCATCGAAATCGCCATCAATGGCGATGGTGTGGATATTGCCGCCCAGCGTACAGAACAGCTTTTCCTGCAACGGGCTGATTTTGCCCTGCGGATAGAGGATAACCACGCGCACATTTTCCATGCCGTAAAAGGCATGAGCCACCGCCGCGCCGGTATCGCCAGAGGTGGCGGTAAGGATGGTGATCTCTTCGTCCGCGCCGCTGATATAAGCGAGCATCTGCGCCATAAAGCGACCGCCGAAGTCTTTAAAGGCTAACGTCGGGCCATGAAACAGTTCCAGGCAGGCGATATCTTCCGTGACCGGCGCGACCGGCGCAGGAAAGGCGAAGGCCGCCTTCACGCGTTCCGCCAGCTGATGCGGTTCGATCTCATCGCCAATATAGGCAGAGAGAATTTTGCTGCTGCGGGTGACGAAATCCATCTCCAGCATGGCATCAATATCGGTCAGCTCAAATTCGGGCAGTTCCAGGGGGAAAAACAGCCCCTGCTGCGAACCCAGCCCCTGCTTTACCGCCTGTGCAAAGCTGACCTGTTCGTTGTGATCCTTAAGATTGTAGAGTTTCATGCGTTATCCCAGTTTTCGTGCGCCCGCCGTGTCGGCACGGCAAATATGGACGAAGCCTTCATCATTTTGCAGATAGTTTTGCTGCAGCCAGTCCGCCATGCGCTGCGCCGTTTCCTGGTTATCACAAACGGCAAACAGCGTCGGGCCAGAGCCGGAAATCCCGCAGGCCAGCGCGCCGATATCCTGCGCGGCCTGACGCGCCGCGGCAAAGCCGGGCAGCAGTTTCGTACGGTAAGGTTCGGCGATAACATCGCGCATCAGCTTCGCCGCCAGCTGCGGCTGAGCGGTATGACAGGCGTGAATAAAGCCCGCCAAATAACGCCCGTGCTTAATGCAATCCTCTTTACGGTACTGCGCTGGCAAAATCGCCCGCGCTTCGGCGGTAGAAACCTTAATGCCCGGATAGGCCATGACCCACAGCCACTCATCAAAGCAGGGCACCGCCTGACTGATAATGCCGTTCTCTTCCAGCATCAGCTGCAGGCCGCCCAGAAAACAGGGCGCGACATTATCGTAATGCACGCTGCCGGAGATGCGCCCTTCCAGCTCGCCCATCAGGGCCAGCAGCTGCGTATCATCCAGCGGCCTGCCGCAGAATTCATTCATCGCCATCAGCCCCGCTACCACGGAACAGGCGCTGGAGCCCAGACCGGAGCCGATCGGCATGTTTTTTTCCAGCGTCATGCGCACCGGCACGGTTTTCCCGATTGCTTCGCAAAAGCGTTGCCAGCATTGATAAACAATATTCTCCTGCGGATCGGCGGGCAGTTTGCTGACAAAGCGTCCCTGATTAACCAGACTGAAACTGTCAGCTGCCTCAACGGTAACGCAGTCGCCCAATAGCGAACCGTCCACCGGCGTTACCGCCGCGCCCAGCACGTCAAAGCCAACGCTGACGTTGCCAATTGAGGCTGGCGCATAAATTTTTACCATGTTTAAACTCCTAACTTCCATGACAGGGTGCGCAACAAATCAGCAAAGACGCCAGCGGCGGTAACATCATTACCGGCACCGTAACCGCGCAGCACCAGCGGAATCGGCTGGTAGTAACGGCTGTAGAACGCCAGCGCATTTTCACCGTTTTTCACTTTATACAGCGGATCGTTGCCGTCTACCGCGTCGATCTTCACGCGGCAGCGCCCGCCCTCTTCAATCGCGCCGACAAAGCGCAGCACCTTGCCCGCCTCACGCGCCAGGGCAACCCGCTCGGCAAATGCCTTATCCAGCTCCGGCAGCCGCTGCATAAAGTTTTCAACGTCGGCAATCGCCGTAAATTCCTCAGGCAGCACCGCCTCAATCTCAATGTCGCTTAGCTCCAGCTGATAGCCCGCCTCACGCGCCAGGATCAGCAGCTTACGCGCCACATCCATACCGGAAAGATCGTCGCGCGGATCCGGCTCGGTAAAGCCCATTTCACGCGCCAGCCTGGTGGCTTCGGAAAGCGACATCCCCTCATCCAGCTTGCCGAAAATAAAGGAGAGCGACCCGGAAAGAATGCCGGAGAAGCTGATGAGCTCATCGCCCGCGTTCAGCAGGTTTTGCAGGTTTTCAATCACCGGCAGGCCAGCGCCGACGTTGGTATCGTAAAGGAATTTGCGGCGCGATTTGGCCGCCGCCGCGCGCAGCTGCTGATAGTAGTTCCAGGAAGAGGTGTTGGCCTTTTTGTTTGGCGTCACCACATGGAAGCCGTCCGCGAGGAAGTCAGCATACTGATCGGCAACCGCCTGGCTTGAGGTACAGTCAACAATCACCGGATTCAGCAGATGATACTCTTTGACCAGGCGCAGCAGGCGATCCAGCTTAAACGGCTCGCTGGCCTCAGCCAGCGCGCTTTTCCAGTTGCTGAGATCGATGCCGTGCACATTGGTTAACAACGCTTTGGAGTTAGCGATGCCGCAAACGCGCAGGTCGATGTGTTTGTTCTTCAGCCAGGTCTGCTGGCGATGTAGCTGCTCCAGCAGCGCGCTGCCGACGCCGCCGACGCCCACCACAAACACTTCAATCACCTGATCGGTGTTGAACAGCATCTGATGAACCACGCGCACCGCGGTAGTCACTTCATCATTATTCACCACCACGGAGATGGAGCGCTCTGACGAGCCCTGAGCAATCGCCACGATATTGATATTGGCCCGCGCCAGCGCGGCGAAAAATTTTGCTGAAATGCCGCGCTGGGTACGCATCTTATCGCCTACCACCGAGACAATCGCCAGCTGCTCCATCACATCCAGCGGCTCCAACAGGCCATCTTTTAATTCCAGATAGAACTCATCTTGCAGCACCCGGCGGGCGCGTGCCTGCTCGTTCTGCGGCACGCAGAAGCTGATGCTGTATTCGGAAGAGGACTGGGTAATCAGTACCACAGAGATCCCCGCGCGCGACATGGCAGCAAACACGCGCGCCGCCATCCCGACCATGCCTTTCATGCCTGGCCCGGAGACGTTAAACATGGCCATATTATTCAGGTTGGTGATGCCCTTCACCGGATTGGCGTCATCATTGGCGTCGCCGCCGATCAAGGTGCCGGGAGCCTGAGGATTGGCGGTATTTTTAATCAGACAAGGAATCTGGAACTGGGCGATAGGGGCGATGGTGCGTGGATGCAGCACCTTGGCGCCAAAGTAGGAAAGCTCCATCGCTTCCTGATAAGACATCGATTTCAACAAGCGGGCATCCGGCACCTGACGTGGGTCGCAGGTATACACACCATCGACATCGGTCCAGATCTCACAGCAGTCGGCGCGCAGGCAGGCGGCCAGCACCGCCGCAGAATAGTCGGAACCGTTACGCCCCAGCACCACCAGTTCGCCGCGCTCATTTCCGGCGGTAAAACCGGCCATTAAAATCATGCTGTCGGCGGGAATATGGCTGGCGGCAATACGGCGCGTGGACTCGGCAATATCCACCGTGGACTCAAGGTAATGACCATGCGCTAACAGCATGTTGACCGGATCGATAACGCTGACGCGATGGCCGCGCGCCTGCAATAGCGCCTCCATAATGGCGATAGAAAGTTTCTCGCCCCGGCAGATAATGGCGGCGTTAACGCTGTCCGGGCACTGCCCCAGCAGGTTGATGCCGTGCAGCATCTGCTTCAGCTGAGCAAACTCTTTATCCACCAGCGCCTGTAGTCGATCCCAGGCAAAGCCTGGCTGGGCCGCCTGCAATCCCTGTAGCAGCGCAGCAAAAATCTGTTCTGCGTCGCTGATATTTGGCAAAGCATCCTGACCGCTGATGGTTTTTTCGATCATCGCCACCAGATGGTTAGTGATTTTAGCCGGGGCGGAAAGCACGGTTGCAACCTGTCCCTGCTTTGCGTTGCTTTCAAGTATGTCGGCAACCCGCAGAAAACGTTCTGCATTTGCCACTGATGTCCCGCCGAATTTCAGCACTCGCATGGTTAAGCATCTCCTGAATTTAAGCCGAAAAAAAAGCCCGCACTTATCAGGTGCGGGCTTTTTTTCTTTTTCCTGTATGCGTCAGCCCGCACCGTTACCTGTGGTAATGGTGGTTGTAATAATGGTGGTGTTCAGGCTGTTTGTACGCATGTTGATTTTATCTGTCTGTTTCCGTGTTCGTCTGCTTTTCAGAAGTAAAGCAATCGCCTGATGAAGTCAATGGATTTATCGCCGCTGGCAATCTGCCATCACCACAGCGGAAACGCTAAACCTCATCATGTCTGGCGAAATCTGTTACGCCTTCCCCGGCAAGCTGGAATGATTAACCAGTTTCACGCCTGTAAGCCAAATTTTTCGCTAGAGGTTTTTTTCAATGTCATGCAACAGCCGATGCAGCATCGCGCTATCACGCTGCTCCAGCAGGCCAATCCGCTGTTGTATCCAGTCCGCCAGCTTTTCGTCATCGGCGACATGCAGGCGATCCAGTAGCGCAGCCAGGCGCTGACGCAGCGCATCAAGCTGCCGATCGTCTGCCGTAACGGCCGTCGGCGCTACCACTTCCCTTAACGACGCTAACTGATAGCAATAGACCATTACCGCCTGACCTAAATTCAGCGAAGGATAATCATTAGCCATTGGGATGCCGGTCAACAGATCCACCTGTTCTAATTCTTCATTGGTTAAGCCGCTATCTTCACGGCCGAAAACCAGCGCCATCCCGCTGACCCACTGCTGCTTCTCACGTAAAATCGTTTCTACTTGTTGCGGCGTCGCGTAATAGCGGAATTTCGCCCGGCTGCGTGCGGTGGTCGCGACGGAAAAATCGATATCCGCCAGCGCAGCGGTAAGCGAAGGGTAGTGTTGAATATTATCAATGATATCCCCTGCGCCGTGCGCCACGATGCGCGTCGCCGGATCGCGCCAGGCTTCGCTTTGCACGATACGCAGCTCGGAAAAACCCATGGTTTTCATAGCGCGAGCGGCCGCGCCAATATTTTCCGGACGGGCAGGAGAAACCAGAACAATCGGGAAACGCATATAAATCCTAAAGATAAATTTATGAACAAACATACTGTGGCACGACAATATGTTAAATAATAGTATCAATTACATAACAAATAACTAACCAATCAAATTGGCATGGTAAAATTTCAGATTTAACGGGTTTAAACTGTTTAATTAATCAAAACATAAATAACAAAGAAAGATCATGAATAAGAGCTTATAAATCAAAATTGTATTTTAATAATTAACTGAGTAAACTTTTGCGCACTATCAGTTGGCTAAGACATAGCTTAAAGCCCAATTATTGTGAGCTAAGCTTGCATTCTGGTGAGCATTTTTCACAAAAGTGTTAACGTGCTACACTTGATTTGATATAAGTCAACGAAGCGTTGTTTTAATGCTTATTGGTTGTAGTCTCTGCTGTTATGTTGCTGTTAATGTAGCTAGGATAACGGCCATTTGGCACTGCCGGGGCATGCAGGATTCATCCTTGTGGCTGCGCTAACAATGTTGTTGACGTTGATGGATGGTGCATCAAGAACATAATTCTGTACTTCCGCTATTCAGGCAAACACAATTTGCTTTGCCATGCTAACGGCAGTACATCCTGTTTCCGATTTTGTTGGCAAATTTTAGGTAGCGAACTCATGCAGATCCCGCATATTCTTATCGTTGAAGATGAACTAGTCACACGTAACACGCTAAAAAGCATTTTTGAAGCCGAAGGCTACGAAGTGTTTGAAGCGACGGATGGCGCAGAGATGCATCAGGTACTGACCGATAACGATATTAATCTGGTGATTATGGACATCAACTTACCGGGTAAAAACGGTCTGTTACTGGCGCGTGAACTGCGCGAACAGGCAAACGTTGCGCTGATGTTTTTAACCGGGCGCGACAACGAAGTTGATAAAATTCTGGGTCTGGAAATTGGCGCTGATGATTACATCACCAAGCCGTTTAATCCGCGCGAATTAACTATCCGCGCACGCAATCTGCTTTCACGTACGATGAATCTCGCCGCAACCAGCGAAGAGCGTAAGCAGGTAGAAAGCTATAAATTCAATGGCTGGGAACTGGATATCAATAGCCGCTCGCTGATCAGCCCGAATGGCGAACAGTATAAGCTGCCGCGCAGTGAATTCCGCGCCATGCTGCACTTCTGCGAGAACCCAGGAAAAATTCAAACCCGTGGCGATCTGTTGAAAAAAATGACCGGGCGTGAGTTAAAACCGCACGACCGTACGGTTGATGTCACCATTCGCCGCATCCGTAAACATTTTGAATCAACGCCGGATACGCCGGAAATCATCGCGACTATCCACGGCGAAGGCTATCGTTTCTGCGGCGAACTGCAGGAATAGTTCGGCAAAACGGCGAGGCCACTCGCCGTTGCTTCCTCTAGCGCTGCCACGGCATAATGGGGACGGCGCTTAGCGCATTTTTAGGCGATCCCTCTACGACTTTATCTGAATAAGAAAGATAGATAAGCGTGTTCCGCTTCTGATCAAAGAAGCGCACGACCTGTAACTTTTTAAACAGGAATGAAGTGCGCTTGCGGAAAACCGTTTCGCCCTGCGCTTTCCCTTGAGCAATACGTTCGTTCAGGGTTATCGGCCCTACCTGCTGACAGGAAATCGCTGAATCAGAGGTATCTTCCGCCAGTCCCAGCCCACCCTTAATCCCTCCGGTTTTCGCGCGGCTTACGTAGCAGGTCACATTTGTTACATCAGGATCGTCAAAAGCCTCCACCACGATTTTATGGTCAGGCCCAAACATTTTGAACACCGTATCAACCGAACCGATCTCTTCCGCGGCCACGCCAGCAGAGAACAAAGTTGCCATCGTTATTATTAAAAATTTCTTTACTATCATATTATTACCGTCATCTATTATTAAGTTTATTTGCTCATGCTTTCCGCTAAGGATAAGCCAGACTAATTTATTGTGCGCTATTTGCCGGGCAGATAGCACAATCCACCAGGTAAAAGCCTCAGCGTTTTTTGCGCATTTAGTGCTATGATCCCGCGACTTTGCGTTGCCTGCGCCAATCTAAGTACAAGAGGATGTTTTATGGACCAAGCTGGTATCATTCGCGATTTGCTTGTTTGGCTGGAGAGCCATCTCGATCAGCCCCTGTCACTGGATAATGTGGCGGCAAAAGCAGGTTACTCCAAATGGCATCTGCAAAGAATGTTTAAAGAAGTCACCAGTCATGCGATTGGTGCCTATATTCGTGCCCGTCGTCTGTCAAAAGCGGCAGTGGCATTGCGTCTTACCAGCCGTCCGATTCTGGATATCGCGCTGCAGTACCGTTTTGATTCCCAGCAGACCTTTACCCGCGCCTTTAAAAAACAGTTTAACCAAACGCCAGCATACTATCGTCGCTCCTCAGAGTGGAACGCTTATGGCCTGCGCCCGCCGATTCGTCTGGATAACGCCACGTTGCCGCAAGCGCATTTTGTCACCCTGCCGGAAACCCTGCTGGTAGGACAAACGCAAAGCTATACCTGTGCACTGGAACAGATTTCGCGCTATCGCGATGAGATGCGCGTCCATTTTTGGCAGCAGTTCCTGCTGGAAACGGATACGGTACCGCCGGTGCTGTATGGCCTGCATCAGGTGCGCGCCAGCCAGGAAAAGGACGACGAGCAGGAGATCCTGTATACCACCGCCGTGCCCTCCGATCAGCTGGCCAAAACCATGCAGTCCGCGCAGACCGTTTTGCTGGAAGGCGGCGATTACGTCCAGTTTAATTATGAAGGCCCGCGCAACCAGCTACAGGAATTTATCCTGTTGCTTTACGGTACCTGCATGCCAACGTTACAGCTGACGCGCCGTCAGGGACAAGATATTGAGCGTTTCTATACGCACGGCGGCAAGAAGCGCCCCGAGCCGCCGAAAGAGATCCGCTGCGAATATTTGATTCCTATCCGCCGTACCGAAACCTGATGATCACCGGGCCCGCATCGCGGGCCCGTTTAATTAGCGCTGCAGTTCATCCAGCGCGGGCAGATCAAGATGCGAAACATCGCCTGCGGTTTCCACTACCCAGCCGGTCGCCAGCCAGGCGCTTTGCTGATGATCGACGCGCGAAAGCGAACAGTTACGCAGCCGTAACCGGCGCTCCGCATGAGCGGGCAGCCCGAGCAACGTGCTAATCAGCACGCCCAACGCCATACCATGACTGACCAATAGCGGACGGCTGCCAGCCGGCAGATCAAGACAGGCATTCAGCGCCTGATGCATACGTTCCGCCAGCTGCGCCATGCTTTCGCCTTGTGGAATACGACCGTTTTCCGTACCGTTGACTAATGTACGTCGCCAGCCTTCTTCCTCTTCGCTCAGCGTATCGATCGGACGCTGTTCCAGTACGCCCATATTCAATTCACGTAACCGTGCGTCGAGCGTCACGCTACAGCCGCAGGCGTCCGCGATAATTTCAGCGGTACGACGCGTGCGTCCTAAATCACTGCTGATAACGTGCGTAATGCCCAGAGACTTCACCCGCTCGCCAACCTGCCGAGCCTGCTGTTCTCCTTTTTCAGTCAGCGCGCTATCCGACTGTCCCTGAATGCGCCTGGCCGCGTTCCAAACCGTTTCTCCGTGGCGAACAAGATAGACCTGTAACATGCTTTTTTTCCGTTATACTGCGTCAAAATTGCGTAGAAGGTTCAGATAATTATGTACCATGTTGTCGCTGCTACCACCAATCCGGCCAAAATTAGTGCTATTTCTCAGGCGTTTCATGATGTTTTCGGCGAAGGATCCTGCCACATTGAGGGCGTTGCGGTCGACAGCGGCGTTGCCGCTCAGCCGCTAACCAATGCAGAAACGCGAACTGGCGCACGCCATCGGGTAATGAACGCACGGCAGGTTCGGCCTGAAGCTGATTTTTGGGTAGCGATTGAAGCGGGCATTGAAGGTAATGATGCTTTTGCATGGATGGTGGTGGAAGATCACAAACAGCGCGGCGAATCGCGCTCGGCCAGTTTCACCTTACCGGCGTCCATTATGGCGAGCCTCCATGCCGGTCACGAACTGGGTGAAGAGATGGCGCGCCTTACCGGCATTGAAAATATCAAACACAAAGGCGGCGCGATTGGCGTCTTTACGCAGGGTTTGCTCACGCGTAGCAGCGTCTACTATCAGGCGTTGGTGCTGGCGCTTTGCCCTTTCCATAACGCTATTTATCAGCAGCCAGCCACGCCGCAATAATCCGCATCACTTAACCGACAACTGCGCGTCCAGCCACGTCTTTAACGCTGGCGGCGCGGCGCGCAGGCTGTTGGAACCGCGCGTAATCGTCGCAATGCCGACGCCAAGCTCGTTTTTCAGTTCGCGCTGGCTAATCTCCCCGCGCTGCAACTCCTCAATAATGCGCAGCCGCGTGCCGAACGCCTCGCGCTCGTCCGGGGTCATCATCAATTGCAGTAGCGGCAGTTGTAAACCCTGACGGAACGCCTCTTCCAGCAGATTAACAAAGCGCAGCCAGTTTTCATCCTGCGGATCTTCAGTTACCGGGATCGGGGAATGTGGATTCATGAAATTCTTCCGTACTCATTGGCGAGTACGGAAGAGTAGCATATTCAGTAGCGACGCTGCCACTCGGCATCAGACAGCAGCTGTTCAGGCTGGCCGAGGAAATGGCGATAATAAGCATCATAAGCCAGCACGTTTTTCACGTAGCCGCGCGTTTCTGAAAAAGGAATGGTTTCGATGAAGGCCACCGCATCCAGCTGGCCATTACTGATGCGTTGCCAGGTGCGTACCCTCCCCGGCCCGGCATTGTAAGCCGCAGACGAGAAGATCCGGTTCTGATCAAACTGCTGGTAAACATGATCCAGATACTGCGTGCCGATCTGAATATTGGTCTGCGGATCCAGCAGCTGGCTGCTGTTTACGTAGCCCGGTATGCTGTACATCTTCACCGTATGGCTGGCGGTAGCGGGCATCACCTGCATTAATCCGGCCGCGCCCACGGGTGAACGCGCTTTAGGATTCCAGGCGCTCTCCTGACGAGCAATCGCCATGGCATAGCTTGACGGGATAGTTTTATCACGCGTGTATTGGGTAAATTGCTCCTGCCACGCCAGCGGAAAACGTTCGGTAAGATGGTTCCACAGCTTGCCGGTTATCGTGGCCTGCACGCTCAGATCCCACCAGCCATGGTTCAACGCATAACGCGCCAGCATTTGCTGCTGCGCAGCGGTTTTACTGGCGACCAGTCGGCTCCACTCGGTGCGCGCCAGGTTATCCATGCCCCAGTACATTAGCTCACGCACGCGAGCAATTTCCGGTCCGTTATCGACGCTGCTATCTGGCCGCGGCGCGCTATCCACCCGCAGCGGATATTCCACGCCCAGACGCTGCGCAGCGACCATCGGATAGAAGCCACGCTCCTGCATAAGCTTGCGCAGAATCTCTTCCGCTTCCTCTTTGCGTCCGCGCTCCAGCAGCAGATCCGCCTGCCAGTACTGCCACTCATCTTTCTGCTTCGCGTCGGGATCCAGCCGCGCAATCCAGGTATTTAATCCACGCCGATGGTTATTGCTTAAGGCGAGACGGATACGCCGCTCAAGCAGCGAAGTCGAGGCGCTGCTCATCACCACGCTATCACGCCAGCGCGCCTGTTCGCTGGTGAGGTCGCCGCTCATCAATTGCCAGGCCACGGCCTCTTTCATCTCCTGCGTTTCTTGCTCGCTCATTTGCTGTAAGCGTGCCAGCGTGGGGATCATCGCGCGCGCATTTTCCGTATTTTCACGCGCCAGACGCGCCAGCGCTAGCGAGGTCGCCTGGCGGGTAAAGTTGGTTGGCCCTACGCCGCGCGCAAAAGTTTCCACCGTAGCGGGATCGTTTTGCAGCGCGACAATGGCATCGGCCATGGTTTGATAATTGGCGGGCAACTGCTTAGCGAGGAAATTAACCAGGCTGGTATTGCCCGCGACCATCGCCAGGCGAATACGCTCCAGCGTAGTGATCGGCGTTTGCTCCCCTGCCGCCTGCCAGATCGAAAAGAGCTTGTCGCAACCGCTCGGCAGCGAGCTACCGCGCAGCCAGATTGACTTCGCCCCCTCCCAGGCGACCTGCTGCTCACCGGTTGCCCATTTGGCGTAATACCAGTTACAGCGGGCAGCCACCGGCTGCGGCTCCTGCGGGCTAAACGTCAACAGGCCGCGCCAGTCTTCGCGTCGCGCCAGCTCATTAACAAAGCGTGAAGAGAGCGTACGCACCGGCGGCAAAGTGGGATAGCGTTTAATGAAGTTGTTAACCGCCAGGCTGGTCTCCTGATCGAGATGCTGCGACAGCTGGCGATATTCCAGATAAGGATAAAGCGGATAATCTTGCAGCGTGGGCATCAGCTGCGCCACGACTTCCATCTGGTTATTATCCCATGCCTGTTTAATTTGCTGATAACGGCTACGCTGCTCATCCAGCGAATCAGCCAATACGCTGCCGCTAACGGCAAGCAGACAGAAACCAGCCAACCAGTAACGTCCCCTCTCCTTCCTGTGAGTCACCACAAGCTCTCCTCTTACTCTTTATCCGATCCGGCCGGATGGCCTGGCTCTCTTCATGCTAACCAGGCGATCGGCGTCGTGCCACGTTCTTCACAAAATTTACTTTCGGGTCAGGGATCACAGACGCTGCCCGGCGGCGGCTGACGCTGCACTTTTTTAGCGTTAACATAAGGACAAAACAGGCAAACAGGGAACGCGATGATGGAAACCCGGCGCGACGAGCGGATTAATAAACTGGCGCAGGCGATCAAGCGCATCGATAAAATTCATCTGAAAGAGGCGGCGCGGCTGTTGAGCGTGTCAGAAATGACCATTCGTCGCGATCTTAACGAACAGCCCTCCAGCCTGGTTTTACTCGGCGGCTATATCGTCAACGATCCCAAAAGCGCGCACGGACACTATTTTGTTTCGGATCAGCAGTCGCATAACGTCAATAAAAAACGCCAGCTGGCGCAGTTGGCCGCAGGCCTGATTGCCCCGAACGATACGGTATTTTTTGACTGCGGTACCACCATGCCGTGGGTGATCGACGCAATTGATGAGAACCTGCCCTTTACCGCCGTCTGCTGCGCCATCAATACGTTTCTGGCGCTGAAAGAAAAAAGCGCCTGTCGCGTTATTCTCAGCGGCGGTGAGTTTCATCCTGATAACGCTGTATTTTCCCCGCACGGCAGCCTCTCTCTTCTGGATGAGATTTGCCCTGGGCTGGCCTTTATTTCCGCCGCTGGCATCGACGTAAACCAGGGCGCTACCTGCTATAACTTCAATGAACTGCCGATGAAGCAGCGCGCTATGGCGCGGGCGCAACGCAAAGTCCTGCTGGCTGACAGCAGCAAGTTTAATAAAGTCCTGCCCGCCCGCATTGGTGAACTGGAACGCTTTGATCTGCTGGTAAGCGACAGCCGGCCACCGGAGCCGCTGGCTCAGCACTTAGCGCAACAGGACGTGACGCTGCTGCTGCCCTGAAAAATGTTTGCCGTCCGCCAGGCTTATATTGGCCTGGATGATGGCTGTGATTAAGCAGGGAAAACCGCTAAACTTGCAGTTCTGAGCGGGCAACCTGTCCCGATTACCACACAGACCATAAGAGGCTCATTTCACGTGGCTCAATTCGTCTACAGTATGCATCGCGTCGGAAAAGTTGTTCCGCCGAAGCGTCACATTCTTAAGAACATCTCCCTGAGCTTTTTCCCGGGCGCAAAAATCGGCGTGCTGGGTTTAAACGGCGCGGGTAAATCTACGCTGCTGCGCATCATGGCGGGCATCGATAAAGATATCGAAGGCGAGGCGCGTCCGCAGCCTGGCATCAAAATCGGCTACCTGCCGCAGGAGCCGCAGCTTAACCCGGAACATACCGTACGTGAATCGGTAGAAGAAGCGGTCGCTGAAGTGGTTGGCGCGCTGAAGCGTCTGGATGAAGTTTACGCGCTCTATGCCGAGCCGGAAGCCGATTTCGACAAGCTGGCTGCGGAACAGGGCAAGCTGGAAGAGATCATCCAGGCGCATGATGGTCACAACCTGAACGTGCAGCTGGAGCGCGCCGCTGATGCGCTGCGTCTGCCGGACTGGGAAGCAAAAGTCGCTACGCTTTCCGGTGGTGAACGCCGCCGCGTCGCGCTGTGCCGTCTGCTGCTGGAAAAACCAGACATGCTGCTGCTCGACGAACCAACCAACCACCTGGATGCCGAATCTGTCGCCTGGCTGGAACGCTTCCTGCACGATTTCGAAGGCACCGTGGTGGCGATTACCCACGACCGTTACTTCCTTGATAACGTAGCGGGTTGGATTCTGGAGCTGGACCGTGGCGAAGGCATCCCGTGGGAAGGCAACTACTCTTCCTGGCTGGAGCAGAAAGATCAGCGTCTGGCGCAGGAAGCCTCTCAGGAAGCGGCGCGCCGTAAATCCATTGAGAAAGAGCTGGAGTGGGTGCGTCAGGGCGCGAAAGGCCGTCAGTCGAAAGGCAAGGCGCGTCTGGCACGCTTTGAAGAGCTGAACAGCACCGAATATCAGAAACGTAACGAAACCAACGAACTCTTTATTCCACCGGGTCCGCGCCTGGGCGATAAAGTGGTGGAAGTTAACAGTCTGCGTAAATCGTACGGCGATCGTCTGCTGATTGACGATCTCTCCTTCTCGGTGCCGAAGGGCGCGATTGTCGGGATTATCGGTCCGAACGGCGCGGGTAAATCCACGCTGTTCCGGATGATGTCCGGCCAGGAGCAGCCGGATAGCGGCAGCATCACGCTCGGCGATACGGTGAAACTGGCCTCCGTCGATCAGTTCCGTGACAGCATGGATAATTCAAAAACCGTCTGGGAAGAAGTATCCGGCGGGCTGGATATCATGAAGATCGGCAACACCGAAATGCCAAGCCGCGCCTACGTAGGCCGCTTTAACTTTAAAGGCGTCGATCAGGGCAAACGCGTTGGCGAACTTTCCGGTGGTGAGCGCGGCCGTCTGCATCTGGCGAAGCTGTTGCAGGTTGGCGGCAACATGCTGCTGCTCGATGAACCCACCAACGACCTGGATATCGAAACCCTGCGCGCGCTGGAAAACGCCCTGCTGGAGTTCCCTGGCTGCGCGATGGTGATCTCGCATGACCGTTGGTTCCTTGACCGTATCGCCACCCACATCCTTGATTATCAGGGTGAAGGCAAGGTGGAGTTCTTTGAAGGTAACTTTACCGAATACGAAGAGTACAAGAAGCGTACCCTCGGCGCGGAAGCGCTGGAGCCGAAACGCATCAAATACAAGCGTATGGCGAAGTAACCCTGAAAGCGGCCTCCGGGCCGCTTTTTTTATCAGCGATAAAACGCACGAAATACCGCGCTGTGCTGGGCAAAATCGATAAAGCGCGCCAGCGCAGGCGAATTGAGTTTGCGTCCTGGATAGACCAGCCACAGCTCATTCCCTTCCGCTTCCCACTCCGGCAAAACCTGTACCAGCTCGCCCTTTGCCATCGGCGCTTCGGTTAAAAAACGCGGCAGCAGCGTAATACCGGCATCGCTTAAGGCGCATTCGCGCGCATACAGCAGATTATCCGTTAAGTGTACCGAAGGCAGCAGCCAGCGATGATATTCCTCTCCCCGGCGCAGCAGCCACTCTTTCCAGGCGCGATGGGCGATGCAGCGATGGGTTGCCAGCTGCTGCGGATGGGTAATGGCAGGATTCTGCGCCAGATAGCTTGCAGAGGCCACCAGCAAGCGCTGACACAGGCCAACGCGTCGGCCGATGAGTGACGAATCCTGCGGCTTGCCGGTGCGCAGCGCCACATCAAAACCCTCCTGCACCAGATCGCGCATATCATCCGATACCGACACCTCCAGCGTGACGTCCGGATAACGCAGCTGGAATTCGGCGTTACAGCGCGCCAGCAGCGTCGCGCCGATACCGGCAGGGCTGGTGATGCGCAGGCGACCGCCGGGTTTGTCGCGCAGCCGCTCAATCGCCAGATCCGCCCGCTCGCTGGCCTGCATCATCTCCTGACAGTGGATTAAATAACGCTCGCCAGCAAAGGTTAGATTGAGCTGACGCGTGGTGCGATTAAGCAGACGCAGACCTACCGCCTGTTCCAGCTGGCTAATGCGCTGGCTTACGCTTGATTTTGGCAGACCGGCGCGCTGGGCGGCGGCGGTAAAGCTGCCGCTTTCGGCAACCAGCGCAAACAGCGCCATATCCTGCAAACGTTTCAAGGCCATTGTTCACCTGTGACGAACACTGTATGAGTTATTGTCCATCTTATCACTGCCTGCTCAGCGCACTACACTTACTCCACTAACCGAGGAGGAAACAGATGAATATGCGTGCTATTGCCGTTAACCCACAAAATCCGCAACAGTTTATTGAAATCCAGCCGGAGAAACCGACGCCTGGCGAATACGATCTATTGGTGGAAGTGAAAGCCGTGTCGATTAACCCGGTGGATACCAAAGTACATAAAGGCGTACAAAAAAGCGGCCTGCAACAGCCGCGGATACTGGGCTGGGACGCCAGTGCCGTGGTGATTGAAGCGGGAAGTAAGGTTACGCAATTTGCTCCTGGTGATGAAGTTTACTACGCGGGCGATATCACGCGTCCGGGCAGCAACAGCACCTGTCAGCTGGTGGATGCGCGCATTGTTGGCCGCAAACCACGCAGCCTTGACTGGGGCGCGGCGGCAGCGATTCCGCTGACGGCGTTAACCGCGTGGGAAGGTCTGTTCGAACGTCTGCGTATTCAGGAAGCGACGGAAGAGCAAACGCTGCTCATAATCGGTGGCGCAGGCGGCGTCGGCTCGCTGGCGATTCCTTTCACCAAATTGCACAGCAAAGTACGGGTGATCGCGACCGCCTCACGTCCTGATTCAGTGCAGTGGTGTAAAGATCGCGGTGCGGATGTCGTGATTAACTATAAAAATATGCCAGAAGAGCTGGAGCAGCACGGTATCAAACAGGTGGATTATATTTTCTGTCTCAACGATACCGATGGCCACTGGGAGACCATCGGCAAGCTGATTGCGCCGCAGGGGCAAATCTGCACCATCGTTGAGAATGCTCATCCGCTGGATATGGAGCAGCTAAAACTGAAAAGCGCCGCGCTGCACTGGGAATTTATGTTTACGCGCAGCATGTATCAAACGCCAGATATGGCGCGTCAGGGCGAGATCCTTAACGACGTCGCCGGGCTACTGGACGCGGGCCAAATACACAGCACGCTAAACGAAACGCTAAACGGACTGAGTGTAGAAACGCTGAGCCAGGCGCATGCACGCGTGCTGGAAGGCCATATGCGCGGCAAAGTTGTGATTGTTTACTGATTAGCCAGCAGAATAAAAACGCCCCGCAATCGGGGCGTTTACCTGTTGTTAAATATTGTTTGTTTTTAAGCAGCACCGTAAATTTTTTTCCTCACCTTATTAGTTTTCAATCCATTATGCTCATATTACCCTGACCAGTAGTTTAATAGGGTTGTTCACCCATCGCTTAATGAATATTAGTTAAAGATAACCGCTAATATTTTCACTTAACGTTACGCACGTAGATAATTTTCGCTAAAAATAAAGGCGCCATTCTGTATGTTTATTTTCTTATAAAATTTACTCTAACAATTCAGTTTAAAAATCCAGCAGTTCTTTCGAGATATCACGCAGCCATTTATGAGAAGAACAATTATGATAACGTGGATGCCAGGCCTGGATAACGCGCACCTTAGGCAGCTCAAAATCTGGCTTAAAAAATTCCACTTCAATATTCATTCTTTGTAAAACATCAACAACATACATGGGGACAATGCCCAGGCTATGCGTCTGAATAATGTTTTCAATAATAGGTAGATAACCCGCGCTGACACCATGAATTTTACGTTTATAGCCGCGCTCGCGGTAAAGACTTTCCATCTCTTCCTTGAGCTTGTTCTTGGGCACGATAAGAATAAACTCTTTGAGATTTTTCAAGGACTTTTCCATCTGAAACACCGGATGGTCTTGATTGGCGATAAACACGCATTCGCTATAGCCGATCGTACGTATTTTCACCTCCGGGCTAAGGCTTTTGTCCTCGCCGATATAGAGATCGATATCTTCACTGCGTAACACGCAGGAAGCGGCATTATCGTAGTTGAAATTAAAGATATGGTTAGTGTTTTCCTGGATGCTTTTCTTCATCAGCTTATAGCTCAGCTTAGACATCAGGATATCGTTAGTGACGATGTTAAAAGAACGCGGTAACTCTTTGCCGTTAAGCTCGATATTCTGGTGCAGGACGTTCTGAATATTATCCAGCAGCTCTCTGAGCTGAGGTTTAAGGCGCACCGCTAAGGGCGTTAACTCCAGACTCATACCGGAGCGAACCAAAAGCTGGTCGTGAAATGTGTCCCTGATTTTATTTAATGATTTACTGATTGCGGGCGGGGTCACATTGAGTTTATCCGCCGTTTTACTTACACTTTTTTCATTAAGCAAAGTATCCAGGATGGGCAGCAGGTTTAAATCCATTCTTACCAAATGATTAATGTCTTTATGCATATTTTACACTCCCTTGATTCTTCCTGGTTATTTCTGCGCTACAATACAAAATATTGCAGGCTAATTCTGCCTTGAAGATAATGTACATGATGCCATCTCGCATAAAAGGACTTCAGAAAAAACATGAAATTATAACGTTATTAACCACTCCCATTAAAACAAGCGAAATAATTTTTTTTAAAAAGCAGAGAAATCGAATGCTTAGTTAACAATATATTGACTACAGTTTCATGTAAGCAAAAAGGAAAATTAATATATACAGGCAACCATAGTTAATGGAACCCTGACAATATATAAGTTATGTCTCAAGTTAACCGCATAAATCCTTATCGCCTGCGCCAGGGAAAGTTTCATGTTAGTTAATATCATAAATAAAATCACTGAGGCTATCCCAAAAAAACTAATTTACTAAGCAAATGATTTAAAACAATAAAAATAAAGGGTTTATAGGGAGCATGATAATCAAGGCTTCTTTTAACCGCAGTTAATAAAAACCCAGACGTTAGGCAATCTTATTAAACAACTAGACTGAAAGAGCGTAGATTAAATCACAATGAGAACATTCCGAATAAAAGGCTGATAGCATCATATGCCTATCAGCCAGTAAGCCTGCTTTACTTTCCGTTCTCCAACATGTTTCTTACCAGCTCAACGCAGCGCAGAAACCGTTGATCGTAGCTGTCTTCAGTCACATGCTCATATTTGATCTGGTTTTCATTGAGCATGGTTATTAATAACGTCTGAAACTCACGTCGATCCACAGAACTCCCCAGGCTGCGCAGGCCGTCAGCAACCCAGGGCACATTGTTTTCCAGCAGAATCACTAAGTCGAAGCGGTACTCATCAATGAGCGCCTGCACAAATGGATGTTCACGGCCCTCATACTTTTTGCAAAAAGCCTGCGTGGTGACGAAATCGGTATCGATAAAGGCGACTTTGTTAGCATATTTCACTGCAAAATCAATGTATTGTGCCTGACCCAATGCGATTTTGTCATAATCAGAATATTGCAGTGCCATCTCATCTCCGCCGAGATGCGAAAAGACATAGTCCCGCCCATATTCCCAGGCGCTGGAGGTGTTGAAAATATTAGCCAGCTTATTAACTAATACTGATTTGCCGCTCGATTCGCCGCCCAGTACCGCGACGGTACGCACAAAAAACGGTTTCACTTCGGTAGGGATATATTCCCAGTAGCGAAAGGGATTTTGGCGAATCTGCGCGCCGCTGATATTCATGAAGGAGCGCTGCGGATCGATAACGATGGTTTCAATGCCCAGATGCTCCCGATACTGCGGCGCATCCAGTTCTTCGCTGGTGTAGACACAGCCAGGCTCAATACCCTTCTCCGCCATAAAGGCAGTGATACCGCGGCTCCAGACATCCCAGCCGTGCGGGTAAGGTTCCATGCCTTCTTCATTAAAAGCATGGATGCGAATATTTTTTTGATATTTAAACGTCTGCAGCAGCCAGCGCAGGCGATCGCTCACGGTGGGCTGCTGTGACATCGCACTGTTTTCAAACAGTTGGCGATCGCGCGGCTCATCATGGCCCATAATAATATGCAGTTCATCCACCTGGCTGCAGGCGCGCTGAATCAGATAAATATGGCCGGTATGCAGAGGATAGAACTTGCCGAATACCACGCCGATGGTTTTCTCACGACGAGGGAAATCGAGCTTCAGAAAATGATGCAGCGCCTCCAGCTTTTGCGCGCTGGGGCTTTTAATTTTGGCATTGAGCAGCTGGCTCAAATAACCTTTTGTCATGCCGCTGGCGTCCGCAACCTGCTGCAGCGTATGTCCCTGCTGACGAATGGCGGTTTTCAGATATTCAAATGATGACATAATGCCTCCTGCAAAAAGGGGTGGGCACTGGCCCACCCCAACGACAGGTTAACCTGCGTTAAAATTATAACTCATCCAGAATCGCCAGCGCGTCAGCCAGCTTTTTCACCGGGTAAACTTTCATATTCGCCAACGGTTTTTTCGGTGCGTTAGCCGCCGGTACAATGGCGCGCTGAAAACCATGTTTGGCCGCTTCGGAAATACGCTCCTGGCCGCTTGGCACCGGACGAATCTCTCCCGCCAGCCCAACCTCGCCGAAAATCACCAGGTCGTTGGGCAACGGGCGGTCGCGCAGGCTGGAGACCATCGCCAGCATTAACGCCAAATCGGCGCTGGTTTCGGTGACTTTTACCCCTCCTACCACGTTAACGAACACATCCTGATCCGCCATTTGTAAGCCGCCATGACGGTGCAGCACCGCCAGCAAGATCGCCAGGCGATTCTGCTCCAGCCCCACCGCAACGCGGCGCGGGTTAGACATCATCGAATGATCAACCAGCGCCTGAATCTCCACCAGCAGCGGGCGCGTGCCTTCCCATACCACCATCACCGAGCTGCCTGCGGTAACTTCATCGCCGCGCGACAGGAAAATTGCCGACGGGTTGCTGACTTCGCGCATTCCCTGCTCGGTCATGGCAAACACGCCCAGCTCATTCACCGCGCCAAAGCGGTTTTTGTGGCTGCGCAGCGTGCGGAAACGGGAATCGGCGTCGCCGTCCAACAACACCGAACAGTCGATGCAGTGCTCCAGCACTTTCGGCCCGGCCAGCGAGCCATCTTTGGTGACATGGCCAACCATGACAATCGCCACGCCGCGCATTTTGGCAAAGCGCGTTAAATAAGCGGCGGTTTCACGCACCTGCGATACGCTGCCCGGCGAAGATTGAATATCCGCCATATGCATCACCTGAATGGAGTCGATCACCATGAGCTTCGGCTCTTCCTGCTCGGCAATCATGCAGATCTGCTCGATGCTGGTTTCCGACAGCATATTCAGATTCTCGGTGGGCAAACCAAGACGATGCGCGCGCATGGCCACCTGTTGTAGCGATTCTTCGCCGGTGACATAGAGCGTTTTCATTTCAACGGACAGCTTACAGAGCGTTTGCAGCAGCAGCGTACTCTTCCCGGCGCCGGGATTGCCGCCGATCAGAATGGCGCTGCCGGGAACCACGCCGCCGCCCAGTACGCGATCGAACTCTTTAAAGCCGGTTGAGAAGCGCGGCAACGCTTCCAGACTGATTTCCGATAGCTTCTGGACGCGGCTGGCACCGGCGGTGCCGGAGTAGCCGGAGAGGCGCTCATTGCGCGCCGCCGCCGGTGAAGCCGCCAGACGCACTTCAGTGATGGTATTCCAGGCGTGACAGGCGCTGCATTGCCCCTGCCAACGCGGATAGTCTGCGCCACATTCGTTGCAGACAAAGGCACGTTTTACCGCTTTGGCCAACTCAATTCCTCAATTATCGCGTCTCGTGATGCAGGCTGCCGCTGAGGATGCAAAATACGCCCATCAGATCGGCATGCCGAATCGTCACTTCAGATTTTTCATTTACTTTCGGCTTGGCATGGTAAGCGATGCCTAAACCGGAAGCCTTAATCATTAACAGGTCGTTAGCGCCATCGCCAATCGCTACCGTTTGTTCAGCAGGAATATCGAAACGCTGCGCCAGCTTCAGCAGCATATCCGCCTTGTAGCGCGCGTCCACCACCGGGCCGATCACTTCGCCGGTAAACTTACCGTCACGGATTTCCAGCTCGTTGGCGGCCACCGCGGCCAGGTGCAGCTGGTCACGCAGGTATTCCGCAAAGTAAGTAAAGCCGCCGGAGGCGATAGCCACCTGCCAGCCTAGCGCCTGTAGCTTATGCACCAGGGTGCTTAAACCCGGCATCAGCGGCAGCGTATCGCGCACCTGTTTCAAAATATTGGCGTCGGCGCCTTTCAACGTTGCGACGCGCTGACGCAGGCTGGCGGTAAAATCCAGCTCGCCGCGCATCGCCCGCTCGGTCACTTCAGCCACCTGCTCGCCGCAGCCCGCCAGGCGTGCGATCTCATCAATACACTCAATCTGAATCGCGGTGGAATCCATATCCATCACCAGCAGGCCCGGCGCTTTCAGATAGGGGATTTTCCCCAGCGGCGCCACATCCAGACCCAGATCGTGCGCCAGGCGCGTCGCACGCGGCGTCAGCGAGCCCGCCAGGCGCACCACCTGATAATCATCCACGCTCCAGGCGCTGACGATCACCATCGCCGCGCCCAACTGATGCTGATACGCCGTCAGCGAATCTTTATTTAACTGGTGCCCGTACAGCAGCCAGCCGGTGCGCCCGGCACGGTAATCCAGCGGCATGACTTCATCACCGCTGAGGGAAAGAGGCAAGCCTGGCCAGAGAGAAACATCGGAAGGCAGGTCGCACCAGGTCAAACGATTAGGCATTACAGCTCCTGTCGGAAAGATGATCGGCTGTTACCATCAAAGGACGTTCTGTTTGACATCCGTGCCGGGCCACAGCCTGTAGAGAAAACCTCGCAAGAGGCTACCCTGTCAGCCGCGCTTCTGGCAACATAAAGTCGCAAAAACAGACAACCGTTTGTTGATTACGTTTGAAGGTTGCTCATGGCTAAATCCAGACTCAAATTTCGTCTGCACCGCACGGTGATTGTGCTGATCTGTCTGACGCTGCTGGTGGTGCTGATGCAGGGCGCGTCATGGTTCAGTCTGGGCCATCAGATGGCTCGCTCCGAACAGGTTGAAGAGCTGGCGCGCACGCTGACGCGTCAGGTCGCTTTTACCCTTACGCCGCTGATGGACCGCCAGGACGATAACCGCACGCAAATCACCGCCGTTCTGCAACAGATGACCGCTAACAGCCGTATCCTTGACGCCTCGGTTTACGACAGCGAAGG
This sequence comes from Mixta sp. BE291, assembly GCF_031457955.1. NCBI lineage: Bacteria > Pseudomonadati > Pseudomonadota > Gammaproteobacteria > Enterobacterales > Erwiniaceae > Mixta > Mixta sp. BE291. Next base: position 230,557 of record NZ_JAVDXN010000003.1, read on the forward strand.
GTCGCTGGTTGCACGCAGCGGCGAAGGCATCAGCGTGCGCGATCGTCTGGCGTTGGATGGCAAACGCGCAGGCAGCTATTTTAATCATCAGCTGGTGCAGCCGCTGGAAAACAGCGATGGTCCGCAGGGGTTTTTACGCGTTACGCTGGATACCCATGTGCTGGTGACCGAAGCCAAGCAGGTGGATAACACCACGAATATTCTGCGTTTAATGATGCTGCTGGCGCTGGCTATCGGGATTATCCTTACCCGAACGCTGCTACGCGATCGCCGCACCCGCTGGCAACAGTCCCCTTTCCTGCTGACCGCCAATACGCCAGTTAAAGAAGATGACGACGAGCCTGACGACGCATCAGCTGAAGCGAAAAAAAGCTGAGACCTTAAGGGAACGGAGCAGGAAAGCGGGCAGAACAGAATAACCGGACGAGGCGGCCTCGCCCGGTAAAGGCGGTTAGGCGTTGTCGCCCAGCAGCACCGACTCCAGCGCGATTTTCACCATGTCGCTGAACGTGGTTTGACGTTCTGCCGCCGTGGTCTGCTCATGGGTACGGATATGGTCAGAAACGGTACAGATAGCCAGCGCTTTCGCGCCAAATTCTGCCGCCACGCCATAGATGCCCGCCGCTTCCATTTCCACGCCAAGAATGCCATATTTTTCCATCACGTCGAACATTTGCGGGTCCGGCGTATAGAACAGGTCAGCAGAGAAAATATTGCCGACGCGCGCGTCGATACCCAGCGCTTTCGCCGCGTCAGCCGCATTACGCACCATGTCATAATCGGCGATGGCGGCAAAGTCGTGATCCTTAAAGCGCATACGGTTCACTTTAGAATCGGTACAGGCGCCCATGCCGATGACCACGTCACGCAGTTTCACATCGGCACGTACCGCGCCGCAGGAACCCACACGAATGATTTTTTTCACGCCAAATTCGGTGATCAGCTCTTTCGCGTAGATGGAGCAGGAGGGAATACCCATGCCGTGGCCCATCACGGAAATGCGACGGCCTTTATAGGTGCCGGTATAGCCCAGCATGCCGCGCACGTTGTTCACTTCTACCGCATCTTCCAGAAAGGTTTCCGCGATATGTTTCGCACGCAGCGGATCGCCCGGCATCAACACCACGTCCGCGAAATCACCCATCTCAGCATTAATATGAGGCGTAGCCATTGTCGTTATTCCTTGAAAAAATAGAACACGCCAGCCCAACGGCTGGCGTTAATGAAAGCCGCGTATTACAGCATGCTTTTGCCATATTCCATATCGGAAAGGCCAAAGTATTCCGCTACCGTCTGCCCGATATCGGCAAAGGTCTCGCGCGCGCCGAGGAAGCCCGGTTTCACGCCCGGCCCGTAGATCATCACCGGGATATGTTCGCGGGTATGATCGGTGCCGTGCCAGCTGGGATCGCAGCCATGATCGGCGGTGAGGATCAGAATATCGCCCTCTTTCACCAGCGCCATCAGCTCCGGCAGGCGGCGGTCAAACAGCTCGAGGCCACCGGCGTAGCCCGCCACGTCACGACGATGCCCCCAGGCGGAGTCAAAATCGACAAAGTTGGTGAAGACAATCGAATTATCCGGTGCCTGCGCCATCTCTTTAACCGTGGCATCGAACAGCGCATCAAGGCCGGTCGCTTTCACCTTTTTGGTGATGCCGACGTGCGCGTAAATATCAGCGATTTTACCCACTGAAATCACTTCGCCCTGTTTTTCATCCACCAGCTTTTTCAGGATGGTTGGCGACGGCGGCTCGACAGCTAAATCGTGACGGTTGCCGGTACGTTCGAAATTCCCCGCTTTATCGCCAACAAACGGACGCGCAATCACGCGGCCAATGTTGTAATCGCCTTTATCCAGCTCTTCACGGGCGATTTCACACAGGTCATACAGGCGCTGCAGGCCGAAAGTCTCTTCGTGACAGGCGATCTGGAACACTGAGTCGGCGGAGGTATAGAAAATCGGCTTGCCGGTTTTCATATGCTCTTCGCCCAGCTTATCGAGGATCACCGTCCCGGACGAGTGGCAGTTGCCGAGATAGCCCGGCAGCCCGGCGCGCTCGACCAGCGTATCCAGCAGCTCCTGCGGGAAGCTGTTTTCAGTGTCGCTGAAATAGCCCCAGTCAAACAGCACCGGCACGCCAGCGATCTCCCAGTGGCCTGACGGCGTATCTTTACCGGAAGAAAGCTCCTGCGCATAGGCATAAGCGCCGATAATTTCCGCCTGCGGATCCAGGCCCGGCGGGAAGGTGCCGGTAGAGGCTTCCGCCGCTTTGCCCAGTCCCAATGCCGTCAGGTTTGGCAGGTTCAGCGGCCCCTGACGCCCTTTATCCGCTTCGCCGTTGAAGCAGGCCTGCGCGATATGACCCAGTGTGTCTGAGCCTTTATCACCATATTTTTCAGCGTCTTTACTGGCACCGATTCCGAAGGAATCCAACACCATAATAAATGCACGTTTCATGTCACTCTCCTGCGCTTACGCGCGATGAGAAAATAAAAAAGCGATCAGAACAGTATGGGGCCTATCCCTGGCATACTTCAAGCCGCGGGTGCGTTGGCGAGGCTCGCTTATCCCAGCGGCGCATTGATTCGGGCGCGCTGGTCGCTCTGCAACACGGCAAACGCAGCGACGATCAGGCGCTGATTCTGCGGTAGATCACCGGTGTGGCGGCCGGTTTGCTGTCGCCAAGCGTGATCGCCGCTTTTACCGCCTGCGCCGCTTCCTGCCAGCTCGCTTCGCTGGCGGCATGAATCACCGCCAGCGGACGTTCCGCATCCACATTGTCGCCCAGCTGCACCATTTCGTTCAGGCCTACGCTGTAATCGATGCTGTCGCTGGCGCGACGACGCCCGCCGCCTAACGTCACTACCGCCATGCCAAGGGCGCGCGTATCCATCTCGTTAACGATGCCGGGCGCATCGGCATACACCGCCTTGCTCAGCATCGGCGCAGGCAGATAGCTGTCCATTCTTTCAATAAAATCGGTCGGGCCTTTCTGCGCCGCCACCATGCGTGCAAAGACATCGGCAGCGCTGCCGTTATCCAGCACGTTTTGCAATTGTGTACGCGCCGAGGCGTCATCTGCTGCCAGGCCGCCGGAAATTAACATTTCGCTGCACAGCGCCAGCGTAACTTCCAGCAGACGCGGATTGCGATAGCTGCCGGTCAGGAACTGAACCGCTTCACGCACTTCCAACGCGTTACCGGCGCTGGAAGCCAGCACCTGATTCATATCGGTGAGCAGCGCAGTAGTTTTGCAGCCTGCGCCGTTGGCCACGCCAACAATCGCCTGCGCCAGCTGCGCCGACAGTTCAAACGTCGGCATAAACGCGCCGGATCCCACTTTCACATCCATTACCAGCGCATCCAGCCCTTCGGCCAGCTTTTTCGCCAGGATCGAGGCGGTAATCAGCGGTATAGAGTCAACCGTGGCGGTAATGTCGCGCGTGGCGTAAAACCGTTTATCCGCCGGGGCCAGCGAATTGGTTTGGCCGATAATGGCGACGCCGGTTTGTTTAATGATTTCGCGGAAACGGGCATCGCTGGGGAAAATATCAAAACCCGGGATCGCTTCCAGCTTATCCAGCGTGCCGCCGGTATGACCCAGCCCACGCCCGGAGATCATCGGCACGTAGCCGCCGCAGGCGGCAACCATCGGTCCCAGCATCAGCGAGGTCACATCGCCCACGCCGCCGGTAGAGTGCTTATCCACCACCGGACCGTTTAAGTTTAATGATTTCCACGACAGCACCGCGCCGGAATCACGCATTGCCATGGTTAATGCCACACGTTCCGGCAACGTCATATCATGGAAAAAAATGGTCATCGCCAGCGCGGCGATCTGCCCTTCTGATACGCTGTTATCACGTACGCCATTAATAAAGAAGCGGATCTCTTCTTCACTCAGCGCGTGGCCGTCACGTTTTTTTCGAATTATTTCTTGTGGTAGAAACAAGGCAACCCCCTGTTTAACGGATCAATAAATCAGGCCTGGTGTCCCGATCCAACGGTGCGGAAGCATTATGTTTAGCGGACGACACGCGTCCGCCAGGATGAAAGGAAAATCAGTAGCTGCTGGTGCTGCGCGCGCTGTCATAGCCCGCCGCGTTCAGCAGGCTTGCCAGCAGGCTGGAGGCGCCGAAACGGAAATGACGCGCATCCGCCCAGTCGCTGCCCAGAATGTCATCGGTCAGCTGCAGATAGAGCGCCGCGTCTTCCGCGGTACGTACGCCGCCCGCAGGCTTGAAGCCAACGCGATCTTTCACGCCTTTATCGCGGATCACTTCCATCATGATCTTCGCAACCTCCGGCGTGGCGTTGACCGGCACTTTACCGGTGGAGGTTTTAATAAAATCGGCACCGGCATCGATAGCGATTTCAGAAGCCTGACGGATCAGCGCTTCCTCTTTCAGCTCGCCGGTTTCAATGATTACTTTCAGCAGAACATTGGCCGCCGCACAGGCTTCTTTGCACGCTTTCACCAGCTTAAAGCCGGTTTCGCTGTCGCCCGCCATCAGCGTGCGGTAAGGGAACACCACATCCACTTCGTCTGCGCCGTAGGCAATCGCCGCACGGGTTTCCGCCAGCGCGATATCAATATCGTCATTGCCGTGCGGGAAGTTGGTCACGGTAGCGATACGAATATCGGGCGTGCCCTGCTCGCGCAGCGTTTTACGGGCAATGGGAATAAAACGGGGATAGATGCAGATGGCGGCGGTGTTGCCTGCCGGGGATTTCGCCTGCTGACACAGCGCAATCACTTTTGCATCGGTGTCATCATCATTCAGCGTGGTTAAATCCATGAGTTTGAGCGCACGCAGCGCGGCAGCGGTTACATCAGTCATAATGCTCTCCAGAAAGATTCAGTGAGCTTCCGCCAGGGAAGGCTCAACACGAGGTCTTGGTTCCTTGAAGAGGGTTGAGATCCATCTCACCTTGCCAGCGATGCTGATTCGCTTTGATGTTACGATTTTAACACTACCGGCAGGCTCTGTGTTGTGCGTAAGCTCACATTTAATTAAGAAACGTCATCATCAGGTTTACATTTAATGTGACGCTTATCGCATTAAAAGCGCTTCAGCCGCAGCCGGATCCGCTTTTCAGACGCTATCATAACGCAGAACAGCGAATGTTAGAATTATCACATTCACGCGTTACCTGTTCTTGAAATTGTTGCTTGCGCCAGCGATTTTATTCACCTTAACGGGCAGGACCTGATGCAAGCGCCAGCTGTCGCTTGCGCCAGCGATTTTATTGCAGCCGGAACAGCCGCTCGCTGTTAGCGGCCAGCGTTGCGGCAATCTCTTCTGGCGCTTCCGCACGCAGCTCGCACAGCGCCTGCCACACTTTTACCACCTGTTCAGGCCGGTTAGGCTGGCCCTGAAAGCCATTCAGCGGCATATCAGGCGCATCGGTCTCCAGCAGCAGCGCCTCCAACGGCAGCTGCGCAATGGTGTTACGCGTTTTGCTGGCGCGCGGATAGGTAATGGTGCCGCCCACACCGATAGCATAACCGGCAGCGATAAACGCCTGCGCCTGCTGCAGGCTGCCGGCAAACCCATGCACCACGCCACGCCGCGGCACCTCGATACGCCGTAGATGCATCGCTAATTTGTCATGGGTGCGTCGTGAATGCAGGATCACCGGCAGATCGTACTCCCGCGCCAGACGCAGCTGCGCATCGAGAAAATATTGCTGTCGATCGAATTGCGGATCCTCCATATAAAGATCCAGCCCGATCTCGCCGATCGCCACCAGCTTTGCCGGTCGTTGATGCAGCCGTTGCGCCAGCTGCTCCAGCGCCGCCTCGCTGTGCTGATGAATAACGATGGGATGTAGCCCCAGCGCGGCATACAGCGGCATATGGCGTTGCGCCAGCTGTAACACGGCGGCAAAGCGCGTGGCATCCACTGCCGGAACGATAATTTTTTCTACGCCGGCCTGCGCGGCGCGCGACACGCTCTGCGCCTCATCGCCGGTAAAGGGAGGAAAATCAAAATGACAGTGGGTATCAATAAATCTCACGCCCGCGCTCCTTAATTAAACTCAACGCTATTTTGCGCTATTTTATTTGTCGCTGCACGGGAGTTAATTGAGGTTGTCTTGCATAGGGGAATGAGAGATGAATGTAGACATCGCCTTTGCCGCAAAGATGGCAAAAGCAGTAAAGAGAAATGTAGCAGTGCAGAAAAAAGAGAGAAAAAGCACTAAGCTGGCACGTTGCTGTGGAGCAAAAGCGGGCCAGCTTATAACAGATTAAGGTACACGTTTTTTACAGGTGCCGTCGTGCTGCTCACGGCCATAGTCTTCCTGCAAAATACCGGAGAGCCAGTCATTGCTTCCTGACATCCAGGCGTCGTCGTTATCAAACCACTCCGCCCACATTAGCGCCATCTGGCCTTTCCATTGTTTCCATTTGCCTGCAACGATGTCGCTATTCATGACTGCTCTCCGCTAAATTCACTGAATCTGTTTTTCTGGCTGGTTACCTAGGGTCGGCGACGACCGGTAAACAGGCTGACCAGGAACAGAATGATACCTACTACGAAGACGATTTTAGCTGCCCATGCGGCTGTACCCGCCAGACCACCGAAACCCAATGCCGCCGCAATCAGTGCGATTACCAGAAAGATAATACCCCAACGAAACATAAGCCTCTCCTTTACCATAGTGAAAATCGAACTGCTTATCTCAGTGAATTCATGAACAGTAACCCCATGAATTTTCTTTTTTTAACGGACTTACTGCGGCACAGCCAGCAGCGCTGACCATGCCGCTAAAACATTAAGGTTTAACCGTCAGGTCATTCTTAACGCTTTTCACACCTTCAATAGCTTTAGCGATACTTTCCGCACGTTCTGACTGTGCTTCTTTTTCTACCGTACCAGAGAGCTGAACCACGCCGTTGGTGGTTTCAACTTTCACATTACGGGACGGTACAATGTCATCTGCTAATAGCTTAGCCTTGATTTCGCTGGTGGTAGCGGCATCGCCGGCATAACCGCTAACTGATTGGTTTTCGCTGTCTTTAACGTGTAGTTTATCGCTGACGGATTTCACGCCCTCAACTTTCTTCACCAGAGCCACTGCTTTTTCAGCCTGATCCTGCGAAGAAACGAAACCGCTCAGGGTTACTACGCCCTTCTGCGTCTCTACTGAGATATCCGTACTTTTAATTGCTTCGTCATCCACCAGAGCCGCTTTTGCTTTGGCGGTGATGGCGCTGTCATCCATAAAACCATCGACTTTTTTCATAGAGCTATCGATTTTGGACTCTGTGCTATCCGCTGTATTCTGCGTTTTTTGCGACATGGATTCATCTGCCAACGCAGAACCGCTCAGCAGCGCAGAACCCACCATCACAGCCATCAGAGTCTTAGTAATCTTAGTCTTGTTCATCGATATCTTCCTTCTTATGCGTTATTCCACTTACCACCGTAAGCGTAGCGACAACGTACCGCTGTGCCGCTTAAATGGATGTCAGGAGGCTTTCGCCGCCGCTTTTTGCATCCGACAAACTAAGCATAGACAAGGATCGGCATTCGTCTCGTTTTTCTGGTTAAAAAACAGGTAAAAGGCGGATTCTATGGTTTTTTTAAGAGGAGTCTGTAGCGGGGAGATGACAATTTGTACTGGTACTACAAAAACGCATCGCGAAGGCGCATGCGGCCTTCGCGATGGTTAAACACGCGCGATTAGTGCTCGCGTGTTTTGCGGAACACCACGTCAGGATAGCGTTCCTGCGTCAGGTTCAGGTTAACCATGGTCGGTGCGATATAAGTCAGGTTATCGCCGCCGTCTAACGCCAGGTTAATTTCATTCTTACGCTGGAACTCGTCGAACTTCTTCACATCGTCGCATTCAACCCAGCGCGCGGTGGAAACGTTAACCGATTCGTAAATCGCTTCTACGTTGTACTCGCTTTTCAGGCGCGCCACCACCACATCAAACTGCAGCACGCCGACGGCACCGACAATCAGATCGTTATTGGAGACCGGACGGAACACCTGCACCGCGCCCTCTTCTGACAGCTGCACCAGCCCTTTTAACAGCTGCTTCTGCTTCAGCGGATCGCGCAGACGAATACGACGGAACAGTTCCGGCGCGAAGTTCGGGATACCGGTGAACTTCATGTTTTCGCCCTGGGTAAAGGTATCGCCAATCTGGATGGTGCCGTGGTTATGCAGACCGATGATGTCGCCGGGGAAGGCTTCTTCAACGTGCGCACGGTCGCCCGCCATAAAGGTCAGCGCATCGGAGATCACCACATCTTTACCGGTACGCACCTGACGCAGCTTCATGCCCTTTTCATACTTACCGGAAACAACGCGCATAAAGGCCACGCGGTCGCGGTGTTTTGGGTCCATGTTGGCCTGAATCTTAAACACAAAACCGGCGAACTTCTCTTCGCTGGCTTCAACGCGGCGCGTATCGCTCTGACGCGGCATCGGCGCGGGTGCCCAGGAAACCAGGCCATCCAGCATATGATCCACGCCGAAGTTACCCAGTGCGGTTCCAAAGAAGACCGGCGTCATTTCGCCCTGCAGGAAGGCTTCCTGTTCAAACTCGTGCGAGGCGCCCTGCACCAGCTCCAGCTCATCACGCAGCTGTGCGGCGAGATCGTCACCGACCGCGCTGTCCAGCTCCGGGTTGTTCAGCCCTTTAATGACGCGCACGTCCTGAATGGTGTGGCCTTTACCGGTCTGATAGAGGTAGGTTTCATCGTTATAGAGATGATAAACGCCCTTGAACAGCTTACCGCAGCCGATAGGCCAGGTAATCGGCGCACAGGCGATTTTCAGCTCGCTTTCGACTTCATCCAGCAGCTCCATCGGATCGCGGATATCACGGTCCAGCTTGTTCATAAAGGTCAGGATCGGCGTATCGCGCAGACGCGTCACTTCCATCAGCTTACGGGTACGATCCTCAACACCTTTCGCCGCGTCGATCACCATCAGACAGCAGTCAACGGCGGTCAGCGTACGATAGGTATCTTCCGAGAAGTCTTCGTGCCCTGGGGTATCCAGCAGGTTGACCAGGCTATCGCGATAAGGGAACTGCATCACCGAGGTGGTGATAGAGATCCCGCGCTGCTTCTCCATTTCCATCCAGTCCGACTTGGCGTGCTGGTTAGAGCCGCGGCCTTTTACCGTACCGGCAGTCTGGATCGCCTGTCCGAACAGCAGGACTTTTTCGGTAATGGTGGTCTTACCGGCATCGGGGTGCGAAATGATAGCGAAGGTACGACGACGCGACACTTCTTGCAAAAATGTGGTATTAGACATCGGAGTTCTTCTGTTGATGCCGTGACGCGGCGTTATGGCAGGCGTCACAGCCGTTAATTCATGGGGCCTGCGACATTGCCAGGCCCGGCACCGGAACCATGCAGCGCGCCGGAAACTTATGCGATATAAGCTGCGGAAACGCGGCAAAAAGACATCGTGGTCTACATTGGATCCAGCCCCGTGTAACAATGTTGAAAAGTCAGGCAATGAGGCCGCATAGCTTACCTTAAGTACATAAAAAAAGCAGGCCGAAATCGCGCGTTTTCCGCAGCGGCACGCAAAGCGTTGGGTTTATTGCAGCGCATCGCGGTCGGCCTGCAAATTAGAGAGCTGAATCAGCGTCACCAGCCCATTGCTGATGCGCGCCGTCAGCAGGTTGTCATCCAGCTGCCAGTTAAGCCAGCTTTCACCGTTGCGTTCATCCGCCTCGCCGGGACCATATTTGCGCTCCAGCTCATCTATCGTCATGCCGACATGTACGCCGCGCTGCGTCGCCAGCGTCGGGTTCACCAGCGTGATTTCACTCAGGTAGTTGTCGTCCGGGCTGCGCTGTTTTTGCTGCCAGTTTTCATTGCTGGCCACCAGCGTTAACGCCTCATAGCGATGCTGAAAATAACGGTACGCGGCCTGCGCGTCTGGCGTTTCCGCATCTGAGGCCACCGCGTCTGGCGACGCTGCCTGCGACGGCAGCTGCTCCGGCGGCAGGCTCATCATAATATCCTCATTCCATACCTGCCCCAGCGTCAGGGTGACGCCATTGACCTGCACGGAAAAATCCTCTGCGGTCAGCGCAGCAACCGCAGGCTGCTCGGGGTTTTCCAGCGGGTAAAAATCATCGGGTTCGACGCCCGCATCGGTTTGTAACGTCCCGTCCGCTTTATTTGCCTTCAGAAAAAAGAGGTGCGGCGCGGTTTCCGGGTCGCCGCCGCAGGCAGGATTATTACGGTTTTCACGCACCTCAATCAGGTCGATTTCCGGGTCGTCACTGTTATCAACAAAACTCATGCTCAGGCAATCGGTGGAAAGCGGCGTGAGCTGATGCTGACGGATCGCCTGCAGTGCCGCGCTGATGACCTTGTTCTGCCTGACCTCTTCGCTCTCTGCGGGCGCAGCTTGCGCCGCCGCGGCATCGGCATCTGACGCAGGTGCCGTCGGTGCCTGTGGTTCAGCATCCGCCGCCGCCGCATTGGCATCTGATGCAGGTGCCGTCGATGCCTGTGGTTCAGCATCCGCCGCCGCAACATTGGCAACGGATGAAGGCGCCGTCGACGCCTGTGGTTCAGCCAGCGCGTGCTCTGTTACCAGGGCGTCAGGCATCGTTGAGAACTGCTCCACGGGCGGCGTCAGCGTCGCGCCATTAATATCAGGCAGCTCGGCGGCGACCGCGTAGCTGCCGGTCACCGCTGTAATCATCAGCAGTCGTAGTAAAAAAGAAGGAAACATAGCTGTGCTCGTCAGAATCAAGGCGCAACCCGCGCAGGAAGATCGTTATCTTTATTATCGGCCCGCCTGGAGCCAGCTGGAATTTAACACCGCCCAGCGGGAAAGAGTCAAAGAAGATTGGCGCATTCAGCTGCTTTTTCCCTAAGTTGCCTGCCTTTCGCATAGATTCATTGTTCTCAAGTGATGCATCCTCTATCTTGATGCGTGAGTTCACTACCAGGAAGGCATGCCATGAACGACAAGAAAATGATTTCCATCGACCAGTTTAATGCCAATGAGCGAACGGTTATTGATGAGACGTTCCGAGGGCTGGTGCAAAAATATAAGCTGCGTACCGGCAAGGAGCCTGACGCGAAAAAAGAGAAAGAGTTTACCGCCGAAGCCCGGCAAATTGTAATGACGATCAAGCAAAACAACGAAAAGGAAAAAGCGCTGGCGGCGAAAAAGCCGGTACGTAAAAAGAAACCGTCCTCGCTGACCGCAAGCGAAGTGGCTGATTTTAACTGGTCAGCAACGATAAAACGCGGCAAACGTTAAGTATTTGTATTAATTATTTATTGTTGTAGTACCGGGAAAAGAAAAGAGTATGCAGAACCGCCTCACTATTAAAGATATTGCGCGTTTAAGCGGCGTAGGAAAATCGACCGTATCGCGGGTACTGAACAACGAAAGCGGCGTTAGCGAACGCACGCGTGCGCGCGTTGAGGCGGTAATGAACCAGCACAGTTTTGCTCCTTCCCGCTCTGCACGCGCCATGCGTGGGCAGAGCGATAAGGTGGTAGCCATCATCGTCACTCGTCTCGACTCCCTGTCAGAGAACCTTGCCGTGCAGACCATGCTGCCCACCTTTTATGAGCAGGGTTATGACCCGATCATGATGGAGAGTCAGTTTTCCCCGCAGCTGGTGGCAGAACATTTGGGTATGTTGCAGCGCCGTCATATTGATGGCGTGGTGCTGTTTGGTTTTACCGGCATTAAAGAAGAGGTGCTTGCGCCGTGGCAATCTTCGCTGGTGCTGCTGGCGCGCGACGCCGCAGGTTTCGCCTCTGTCTGCTACGACGATGAAGGCGCTATTATTACCCTGATGCAGCGCCTGTTCGATCGCGGACATCGTCATATCAGCTATCTTGGCGTTCCCCATAGCGATGTGACCTCCGGCCAGCGCCGCCACGCGGCGTATCTGGCCTTTTGCCAGCAGCATCAGCTCGCTGCGGTGGCAACGCTGCCTGGACTGAGCATGAAAAAGGGGTATGAGCAGGTCGCCAGCGCGCTGACGCCGCACACTACGGCGCTGGTCTGCGCGTCCGATACGCTGGCGCTGGGTGCAAGTAAGTACTTACAGGAGCAGCGCATCGAGGGCTTACAGCTGGCGAGCGTTGGCAATACGCCGCTGATCAAGTTTCTGCATCCGGAAATTATCAGTGTTGATCCTGGCTATGCTGAATCAGGCCGCCAGGCCGCTAAACAGCTGATAGCGCAGATCAATGGCCGCAGCGAACCACGCCGCATCACGATTCCCGCCACCCTTTCCTAATCGCCTTAAGACGAATTATTGTGATCCTCGACCAGTTTCGGGAACGTTCCCGTTTTGTCCGATGCGCTTCAAGAGTAGGCTTGCGTCCAGTTAATCTTCCTCCACCGGTCATGAGGCTTCATGATGAGCAAAGTAAAACAATCTGATATCGACCAGCTGATCGTGCTGGTTGGCGGACGCGACAATATCGCTACCGTCAGCCACTGTATTACCCGTTTACGTTTTGTGTTAAACGATCCCGCGAAAGCCAGCCCAAAAGAGATTGAAAAACTCTCGATGGTAAAAGGCTGCTTCACCAATGCCGGACAGTTTCAGGTGGTGATTGGCACCGAGGTCGGCGATTACTACCAGGCATTACTGGCTACCACCGGCCACTCCAGGGCGGATAAAGAGCAGGCGAAAAGAGCGGCGCGCCAGAACATGAAATGGCACGAGCAGCTGATTTCCCATTTCGCTGAGATTTTCTTTCCGTTACTGCCCGCGTTGATTAGCGGCGGCTTGATTCTCGGCTTTCGCAATGTGATTGGCGATGTGCCGGTAAGCGACGGCAAAACGCTGGCGCAGCTCTATCCGACGCTGCAAAGCATCTATGATTTCCTGTGGCTGATTGGTGAAGCGATCTTCTTCTATCTGCCAGTGGGTATTTGCTGGTCGGCGGTGCGTAAGATGGGCGGCACCCCGGTGCTGGGGATCGTGCTTGGCATCACGCTGGTCTCTCCGCAATTAATGAACGCGTACCTGCTGGGCCAGCAGGTGCCGGAAGTGTGGAACTTCGGGCTGTTTACCATTGCTAAAGTGGGCTACCAGGCGCAGGTGATACCCGCCTTGCTGGCGGGCGTGGCGCTGGGCTTTATTGAGATGCGTCTGAAACGTCTGGTGCCTGATTACCTTTATCTGGTGGTGGTGCCGGTCTGTTCGCTGCTGCTGGCGGTATTTCTCGCCCACGCCTTTATCGGCCCGTTTGGCCGCATGATTGGCGACGGCGTTGCCTTTGCGGTACGCCACCTGTTAACCGGCACGTTTGCGCCGATTGGCGCGGCGCTGTTCGGCTTCCTCTATGCCCCGCTGGTGATCACCGGTGTACATCAGACCACGCTGGCGATTGATATGCAGATGATTCAGAGCCTCGGCGCTACGCCGGTCTGGCCGCTGATTGCGCTGTCAAATATCGCCCAGGCCTCTGCGGTTACCGGCATTATTATTGTCAGCCGTAAGCATAACGAACGTGAGATTTCGGTTCCGGCGGCGATTTCAGCTTACCTGGGCGTGACAGAACCGGCGATGTACGGCATCAACCTGAAATACCGCTTCCCTATGCTGAGCGGCATGATCGGTTCCAGTCTGGCGGCGCTGCTGTGCGGGCTGAACGGCGTGGTAGCGAACGGCATTGGCGTCGGCGGGTTACCAGGCATCCTCTCTATCCAGCCATCGTTCTGGCAGGTCTTTTCCATGGCAATGGCGGTCGCGATTATCGTACCGATGGTGCTGACCACGGTGATTTACCAGCGTAAACATCGTCAGGGCACATTGCAGATTGTCTGACTTTTTTCAGGGCGCGGCTGCGCCCTTTTTTGCATTTGCAGGAATACACAATGAGTACACTTCCCCACTGGTGGCAAAACGGCGTTATCTATCAAATTTATCCCAAAAGCTTTCAGGACACGACCGGACGCGGCACCGGCGATCTGCGCGGCATTATTTCACGTCTTGATTACCTGCAAACGTTAGGGATCGACGCGATCTGGGTGACGCCGTTTTATATCTCTCCACAGGTGGATAACGGCTACGATGTGGCGAACTATACCGCCATCGATCCCACTTACGGCACGTTAAATGACTTCGATGAGCTGGTGGTGCAGGCGCATGCGCGCGGCATTCGCATCGTGCTGGATATGGTGTTTAACCATACTTCCACGCAGCACGCCTGGTTCCGTGAGGCGCTGAGTAAAGAGAGCCCGTATCGTGATTTCTACATCTGGCGCGACGGCACGCCGCAGACGCTGCCGAACAACTGGCAATCGAAATTCGGCGGCAACGCCTGGCGCTGGCACGCTGAGAGCGGACAATATTATTTGCACCTGTTTGCGCCTGAGCAGGCGGATCTTAACTGGGAGAACCCGGAGGTGCGCAGCGAGCTGAAAAGAGTCTGTGAGTTCTGGGCCGATCGCGGCGTGGATGGTTTGCGGCTTGACGTGATTAACCTTATCTCAAAAGATCAGGATTTTCCCAGCGACGCGCATGGCGATGGCCGCCGTTTTTATACCGACGGGCCGCGTATTCATGAGTATTTGCAGGAGATGAGCCGCGATGTGTTTACCCCGCGCAGCCTGATGACCGTGGGTGAGATGTCATCAACGTCGCTGGCGAACTGCCAACAATACGCCGCGCTGGATGGGCGCGAGCTGTCGATGACCTTTAACTTTCATCATTTGAAAGTCGACTACCCTGGCGGCGAGAAGTGGACGCTGGCTAAACCTGATTATGTTGCGCTGAAGGCGCTGTTCCGTCACTGGCAAAACGGCATGCACAACGTGGCCTGGAACGCGCTGTTCTGGTGTAACCACGATCAGCCGCGCATCGTATCGCGTTTCGGTGATGAAGGAGAGTATCGGATTGCGGCGGCCAAGATGCTGGCGATGGTGCTGCACGGTATGCAGGGCACGCCGTATATCTATCAGGGCGAAGAGATCGGCATGACCAACCCGCACTTCAGCCGCATTACCGATTATCGCGATGTGGAAAGCCACAATATGTTTGCCGCGCTGCGTGCGCAAGGCCGTGACGCCGCTGAGCTGCTGACGATTCTGGCAAGCAAGTCGCGTGATAACGCCCGTACGCCGATGCAGTGGGACGCCTCGCCCAACGCTGGCTTTACCCACGGCGAGCCTTGGATTGGCTTGGGTGATAATGCCGCAGAGATCAATGTCGACGCCGCGCTGAAAGATCCGAATTCGGTTTTTTATACCTATCAGCAGCTGATCGCATTACGTAAAAAAATGCCGATATTAACCTGGGGCGATTACGAAGATCTGTTACCCGTCCATCCCGCTTTATGGTGCTATCGTCGCCGGTGGCAAGGTGAAACGCTGCTGGTCATCGCGAATTTAAGCCGTGAGTGCCAGTCGTGGCAGCCGCACCATACTGAAGGGGAATGGCAGATGCTGATGAGTAATTATGCTGAAGCCACTGCCCGTCCTGACGCCATGACGCTGCGTCCGTTCGAGGCGATCTGGTGGCATAGCCGTGGCGCGGATGCGGTTACCCAGCAGTGGATTGCGTAGCAGCTGGGGGATAGCGGGATAAGAATAACGGCAGGGAGGCTGGGTTTGGCGATTTAAGGCAGGCGCTGCTCGCCTCGCCTGCCCTATCGGATTCGGCTGCGTGTAGCGGCCCGTCGCCGGGTCGTAGTACCGGAACAGATTGTAGTGCAGGCCCGAATACTCGCCTCATCCATGAGGCTCGCCCCTTCGGGGCCAGCGCTGAAGCGCTGTTCAAATCTGCTCCCGGCAGATTTGTCTCTGTCCAGGTACTGCCCCTGAAAACGCAGGTTCTGCGCCACCGCCAGCGGCGTATGGCTCTGCTCGCGCTGCGTTTCACCCCAGGTGCTAAACGTGCCCTGCCACACCGTGTCGCCCTGCGCGTCTGTCATCCGCTCCGGCAGCCCGTTCAGCTCCGTCTGCTGATACCAGTAAACTTCGCTGCCCGCCGCGCTGCTGTCCACCCGCGTCAGCGGCTCCCACGTGCCTTCGCTGTAAACGTACTGCGTCTATCTGCCCGGCGTGCTGCTGCTCTCTTCGCCCGCCAGCCGCAGCTCGTACCACCGAAACGTGATGATTTCCGGGGCCGCGCGGTCGTGACGGTACAGCAGCTTGTACGTGCGGCGGCCCAGCAGATCGTAGCGGTATTCCGCCCGCCGGTATTTTGCGAAAATAATTAATTATGCGAATTTACTCTTAACAGAAGCTTTAGAAACCCAGCGACAAGAAACTACCAGTTCTTTATATAACAGCACAGCTCAATTTTTTACTGAAAAATAAATCTATGAGATTACACTAATTGTTTAAGTTGAGCCAATGAACATTCAGCATTAATTCCCCCCAGAAAATAAAACCACAAGAATATACGTATATACCCTTCAGAAGAAACATCTTAAGTATTATATATTTGCACATCCTCCCCATTCTCATATCTTTCCACTATTTTTTTTAAGTAGTTTTCTTCATTGTAAAAAAACAAGAGAACCCTCTCTGAAAACCTGTCCCCTTCATTACCCCTTTCTCTTATTTTTATTTTTTCCAGCTTTCCTTTTTGATATGTGAAATCCCATAAGCTCTCGCCCAAAACCCCCTTATTGAAAATTCTTTTAACTTCTCCATTGTCTAACTCCGCCCTTGCATAAGACTTTAATCTAAAGCTTCCAGCCTTATAAAAAATAACTCTTTCCTTATACTCTTTGAAAAAATTAAATATTGTTTTTGAAGTTACGCTGCCGTTATTATTTAAATCTTCCACCATGAAGACTTCACCTGAAGCCCCCACGTAATTCTTTTTGTTTACTTCATTTTTTTTTGATTCATCCTCAATGAAAAAACCTGGTTTCAACCCATAAACTTCATTTTCATAGGGAAAGAAAACGTAAGCGCTACCACTAGAAAAAAGAACTTTCTTTGTTCTTTCTAAGACATCCTTAGAAAGAGCCTCACATTTATTTTTAGCATCAGACAATAGTTCATTAAAAATAGAATTGACGTTCCTGAAATCATTCTCTTCATTCATAAGCACCTCTAAAATGGAAATTTTCCATGATTAATTTCTTGGGCAATACTAAAAAGCTCATCTATGAAACTGTCGGCATCTTTCTTATCAATCAATCTATCATAAACATGCTGCTTATATTTATTAGTATGTATTCTGCTGTGAGCAGGAAGATGAGTTTCATTCAAAATTTTAACTTTTGAACTGGTTGGTAAAAAGATCCCGTTATAAAACTCATTCGGATCCAACTCAAATTCGCTCATTTTTAACCTTAGCTCCATCATTCGCGGAGCAGATGAATTAGACATCACGATATGATGAGCAGCATTTTTATAAGTTGGTGTAGGCATGCCAGCTTCCACCATATTACGTCTTAACATAGCTGCATCAGTCGAACAACTTATCCACCCCAGCGGATCCACCCATACCAGCGGGTCGCCGACGTACGCATAAGTGTTCAGCCCGCCCGCCAGCCCGTTCAGCTCCGAGTGATACCAGTAAACCATGATGCCCGCCGTGCATTAGTATTTTTGTTACTGACTCATGAAAAATTTGCTGTGAGTAAAAAATAATTTTTTTATTTAAAAGTTGAAAGTAAAATATTAAATCAGATGAGATATGTAAAAAAGTTGCAAACTTCATAAAATGCGGTAAAAAAAATCATATCTGAAAGAAGCTTCAGTTTAAGTTTTCAAGCGTTAACGATGCGCGCAAGAGCGGCACTATATTTTAGTCACCGCCTGTAAAACTTGCTAAGCCGCCTTTCTTATTACGAAAAATCCATATCGCTAGCTATACTTACCATAGATATACTAATCTTCATCCCAAGCATCATAAGAATAACGATTATCAATAGGTATAAAATTTATCCCTGAAAAACATTTCTCCTGAAATAAATACTTAAATTTTTCAGAGCATACAGGTTTTATAATATCAGTACAGAAAAACAAATCCTCATTGATATCTTTTTTAATAACAAAGTTTGTTATTTTTTCATAATATACCTTATCCAATCCCATTTCCTGAGGAGTGTTTAATTTCCCTGAATCCAAATCCCTAGATATTTCATAGGAAGACTCCTCTATATCAAGGATTGAAATGTATTTTTTCAAATAAAACAAATTATAATTTTTTGAAGGTTTTTTCCTTCCATTTAATACGATATCAAGAGGAAAGCTTAGGAAAGCAACATTCAAACCCTGACACATTTTCATTAGATCAGAAGACACTATATCGTCATCTAAAAAATAATCACCACTCATATCTTTAACGCTAGTCCTTAATTTATAGCGATCTATAAAATATTCTTCTTTTGGCGGCGATGTAAAGATATCAAAACATGGTAAATCCGGCGTATATTTCTTATCGATATAAGGCGGCAGCCCTGCATCTTCCGGATTATATTGTAATATATAAAACTTGTTATTATTTTCTTTCATATCAAACGCCCATTGTTAGCATCAACTTTAAATAATCCTTTTTCCAGACCTTCTCGAGCCCAATCTTGTATATTTTTCACTTTCAAAGCAAGCTGCGTATCACTCATGCGTCCAGCCTGTCTTGCTAATACATCTAACTTAACCCTAATATCTCCTGTATATTCTGCATGACTAGACCAATGTCCAGGCAAAGATAAAATCTTAGACAGCTCCTGCCCCCCAGGCAAAAATATCCCATTAGATGCGCCATCTCCATCCCAACCAATATTTTTTAACCGTCCAAATACAGATCTATATCTGGGATCTTTAATTAACTCTTCAGGAATGAGATGATGATTAGCCATACCATCTCTGGGGCGAGCCCCCATGTTGCGGCCTAATTTAGTGGAGCACCACCCCAACGGATCCACCCACACCAGCGGGTCGCCGACATACGCATAGGTGTTCAGCCCGCCCGCCAGCCCTATCGGATCCGGCTGCGTGTAGCGGCCCGTCGCCGGGTCGTAGTAACGGAACAGATTGTAGTGCAGGCCCGTCTCTCTATCCAGGTACTGCCCCTGAAAACGCAGGTTCTGCGCCACCGCCAGCGGCGCGTGACTCTGCTCCCGCTGCGTTTCGCCCCAGGTGCTGAAGGTGCCCTGCCACACCGTGTCGCCCTGCGAGTCCGTCATCCGCTCCGGCAGCCCGTTCAGCGCCGTCTGATACCAGTAAACTTCGCTGCCCGCCGCGCTGCTGTCCACCCGCGCCAGCGGCTCCCACGTACCTTCGCTGTAAACGTACTGCGTCTTTCTGCCCGGCGCGCCGCTGCTCTCCTCGCCCGCCAGCCGCAGCCCGTTCCACTGAAACGTAGTGACTTCCGGCTCCGCGCGGTCGTGACGGTACAGCAGCTTGTGCGTGCGGCGGCCCAGCAGGTCGTAACGGTATTCTGCCCGCCGGTATTCGCGGTGTCCTTCCAGCTCCGCCACGGTCAGGCGGTTTTCTTCGTCCCAGCGGAAGCGCTGCGTCACGCCGTGCCGCGTGTCGTGTCGCTCCGCCAGCCGGCCGAAGCCGTCATACGCCAGCCGGATGCCGTTCAGCCGCTGTAACAGGTTATGCCACACCCTCTGCCCCGGCGCTTCCGTGCGGTTGCCCGCCGCGTCCCAGCTGAACCGCGCCTCCTGCGCCGGGCCCACGCTGCGCGTCACCCGACCGGCGGCATCGTAGCCCCAAAGCTGCTGACGGTACTTCTCTTTGCCCGCGTCGCTGTCGGTCACGCTCTCCTGAATAATCTGGTCGAGACGGTCCCAGCGGTAACGACGCTCAAATATCAGCGCCTGCCCGCGACGGCTGCCGCGCAGCGTGATGCGCCCCGCCGCGTCATAGCGCGTCTCCAGCGTCAGCGCCCCCTGGCTGCGGCGGATTTCACGGTGCAGGCTGTCGCGTTCGTAGCCTGCCAGCTCCGTGTTGCCGTCGCCGTGCCGCAGGTTCATCTGCAACAGGTGTCCGCTGCCGTAGCGCAGGTGGTGCAGCGCACTGCCGTCCGGCGCGGTGGTCACCCGCAGGTTGCCGAGCGCGTCATACGCGTGCTGCCAGCGGCCGCCGTGGTTCTCTTCCGCCGTCAGGTTGCCCGCCGCGTCGCGGCTGAAGCTCAGCGTCTCTTCCCACTGCGGCTCTTCGCCGCCTGCCGTGGCCTGCTGCCAGGCGCGCAGGGTTGTCCGGCGGATTTTCACCTCACGCGCGCCGTAAAAATATTCCGTATGGCTGTCCGCCGTCTGCTTCGTCACCACACGGCCCAGCGCATCGTAACCGTAGCGCTGGCGCTGCGCCGCCTCACCTTCGGTCAGCGACGCGCGGGTCACTTCCGCCACTTGGCCCTGCTGCGTATAGCGGTAAGCGGTGCGCCGTCCCGCCCAGTCGTACTGCGCCAGCAGCCGCTCGCCGTTGTCATACTCAAAGCGCCAGCGGTCGCCGTTCGGGTTAATCAGCGTCTGCAGACGACCAAAACGATCGTAGCGGTAGCCCACCTGATGCCCGGCCGGATCGGTCTCCGTCACAACCTGCCCGCGCGCGTTGCGCGTCACCCGGCGTTCGGAAAAACCGTCGGTATTGCTGCCGGTCAGCAGGCCCGCGCGGTCGTAGTCGTAGCGGGTCTCGCGCCCGTCGGCACGCATGTGCGCCGCCAGCCTGCCCGCCGCCGTCCACTGCCACTGCTCGCTGCCCGCGCCGGGCTGGCTCAGCCGGATAAGCCGCCCGCAGTCGTCGTAAATACGGTGGCTCTGGTGACCGGAGCAGTCCTCCTCGCGCAGCAGCTGACCGCGCTCGTCCCACCAGTAACGGCTGGTGTTCTGCAGCGCGTCGATCCGCTCGATCAGATCACCCTGATCATTCCAGACAAAGCGGGTGACGCCGCCCAGCGGATCGGTGAGTTCCGTGACGTCGCCATGGTTGTTGTAGCCGTACTGCCATACCGCGCCGTCCGGCAGCACCTCTTTCAGCGGAAACGCATACACCTCGTGCCAGGTGGTTAAGGTGGCCTGGCCCAGCGGATCGCGCACCATCGTCAGGTTGCCGCGCGCGTCATGGTTATATTCCCAGCGATGGCCGTCGGGATCGACCGTCGCCTTCAGCAGCTCGCCGTCCGGCGTCCAGCGATAATGCCATTCGTTGCCGTAGCTGTCGGTGTAGCGGGTGATGCGGTAAAGATGATCCCAGTGGTGCTGCGTCGAGCCGCCCGACAGGCAGGTCACTGTGGCGGTTCTGGCCTGCTCGTCGGCATCGATCAGCCAGTGTTCCAGCACGTTCTGCTGTTCGTCGCGCACGCGGTATTCCGCCACGCGCCACTCCGCGCCGCCCGCTTCGGGACGCCATTCATAGTCCACGCACAGGCCGGTGGCATAGCTGTGCGAGCCCATGCGATCGCTGGCGGCATCCCAGCCAAACCGGCGCGTGACGATGCCGTCAGCATCTTCCACGGCGATCAGCTGTCCACGATCGTTATAGCGATAGCCCACCAGTAAATAATGTTCCCCGCCGCATACCTGATGCACGGCGGCCAGGCGACCATGCTGCGACTCATAGCTCAGCGCAACCGTCAGCGCTTCATTGTCGCCGGAGATGCTGACAAGCTGGCCCGCGTCGTTGTACGCATAGTGCTGGCAGTTTTCATGACGATCGCAGATGCGCGTGATACGCCATTCGCCGGCACGCTGCGGATCCGGCTCATACAGCTGGAATTCACCGAGATCGCTTTGCAGCACAATGGATCCCTGCGCGCTGTACCACAGGGTCATGCCGTCTTCCTGACAGTGAACCACATCGCCAGGGTTCATTGCGCCGATAACCAGCTCACGGCCGGTAACATCGCGCCAGAAAAACAGGCTGTTAGCACCGTTTACCCGTTGCAGCAGCCGGGTTTCAAACGGCAGCATCCAGCCGGTGCCCAGTAGCCCGGTGGTGGTGTTGCGGCTGTGATAAACGCGTTGCCAGAGCAGCGGAATGCGATCCGCCAGTGAGAAATCAAGATCCTCCTGACCAGCGAGGATCTTGGCGCCGGTGGCAATATTCACCGGGTGTGCGGTCTGTACCGCCTTGCTGGCAATCAGGCCCGCCGCCTCTACCGCGCCTTCCGTTGCCGCCGCCTGCGCGCCTGCCGCAGCCAGCGGACAGGCGGCGTTACGCAACATGCGCACAAACTTGATCTCTTTATAGATACTTTGCAGCAGGCGCATGCCTTCACGCAGGCCGGAACCCATCAGCCCACCCAGCATATACATCGGCGCGTTTTTCCCGCTGCGGATATCGCGCACCACAATACTGCCGCCGCCGATGCGTACACGCGGGTTTTCCGCCACCTCGATTTTGGCCTCACAGGTGCTGCGATCGCCGTTACGTGCCGCGGGCTGCCCGTTGATTAATACCTTGCGCGATCCTTCCGCCAGGAAGTTAACGTTCTCAGCCAGATGGTTTTTAGAGCAGAGCACAGTATCTTTCGGCGCAGGCGTGGCGTAAGGGCTGGCGCTTGCCACCATCGGCTGCGTCAGGTTCTTCCAGATATTAATAAAGTGGTTTTTAACATCGTCGCCATCGATATGGCTGATGCCTTCCGCCAGCGCCTGCGCAGTTTTACCGGGATGCAGCACAGCCGACGCGGTGGCTGAGATGCCTGCCGCCACCATCATCACCACATCTTTTGCCGTCAGGCTGTCGTCCTGCTCTGCGGCAGGCGAGTTGAGAAAGTCGTGATCGACGGTTCCGGCCGCGCGCGCCGCAGGCTTACCCATGATATGCACATTATCGGAGCCACTGGTAATTTTGGCGTCCGGCGGGCCTTTCAGCCCGAAAAAGTCGAGCGCAGAATCCACCCATTCGCCCGCTTTATTACCGATCTGCTCAGGAATGCCGCTAACCATCGCGCCCACGGTCAGGGCAATACCAACCGCCGCGCCAATGCCGGTGGCGCTGACGGCGGTCGCCGCCGCGTAAATCCCTAAATAGATGGCCCCTTCAACCAGGCCGCTGGCGAAATCCGCCAGCGCCGAACTGTGTACCAGCGGATCATCCATCCTTGCGGCAATAAATTCATCCGCCATGCTCAGGCCTCCCCGGCCTCAGCAGGAATAAAACCAGCCTTAATCCCCTGCCACATTTCCAGCGCCGCCTCATCAAAAGGCAATGTGCGGCTCAGGGTTAATGCCAGTAAGTGATCGCTGAGCATGGTGGTCAGTAACCGCTGATGAATGGTGATCTGCTGGTTCTGGAAATGAAAGGCCACCTCCTGTGCGGGCAGATTGCCAAGGGTGGTCGCCTGCGGCTCTTGCGCCACAAACTTTTTCATGTCGCGCTTTACCTTCGCCAGCTGCTGTTGCAGATACTGTGCTTCTTCGCCCGGCTTAACGTTAAAAGCACGAGTAATCACCAGCGAGGCGCGTGCCTGCGGCAGCTTAAGGATCGTGACGCTTTCATCCTGCGCCGCTTCCGGCAGCGCCAGGGTGCCTTCGGTCAGAATATATTGCACTGGCTGACTCATTAGCTGTTTCCTTTATTTTTATTAAATACTGCGCTTACCAGTTCTTTAATTTGATCCGGCATCGGCGAGAAGGAGAGCGAGACCCCGGGTTTTTTAATATTTAAATCGAGCGTCCCACCGGTATTGATCTCTCCCTGCGCAGAGGCATTGACCGAGAAGGTGTTGCACTGCAATACCACATCACCCGTTTCGTTCATGATCAGCATGCTTTCGCCGCAGATCAGCTGGATGCTGCTGGCCGATGCCAGCGTCAGCGTGCCTTCGGCACTCAGCTCAAAATCACCGCCGACCAGCTCGCTGCGCTGCGCCTGCGTCATCTGTTTGTAGCTGCCTTCCACTTTACTGGTGTGATCTTTGCTGATATTGACCGTCTGGTTGCCGCCGACGACATGGGTTTCATCATTTTTGATGTTGGTATCCATATTGCGCTCGGCCTGGATCCACACCTGCTCCTCGCCCGCCCGGTCCTCGAAGCGCAGCACGTTGGCGTTGTCCGGCGTCCCGTCCTTTGACCGGCTCATGAACCCCATCTGCGTCGCCGCACCCGGCAGCGACCACGGCGGCATGCTCGCCGCGTTGTACACCCGACCCGTCACTATCGGACGGTCCGGGTCACCGTTGATGAAGTCCACCACCACCTCGTCGTTCACCCGCGGTATCTGCACCCCGCCGTATCCCTGGCCCGCCCACGCGCTCGACACCCGCACCCAGCACGAGCTCGTCTCATCACTCTTACCCAGACGGTCCCAGTGGAACTTCACCCGCACCCGACCGTACCGGTCGGTGTGTATCGATTCCCCCGCCGGGCCCGTCACCCGCGCCGTCTGCGGGCCGTGCGTCTTCGGCCACGGCGTCGTCGCCTCCGCCCGGTACGTCACCCCCGCCGGCAGCACCCGGAACGTTATCTCATGCACCGTTTCGCCCTCTCCGCTGGCGTAGCGGTTCTCCTCCAGACGATATTTCGCCTCCAGCGTCACGTACTCTCCGTTGTCGCTGCCGTGCGGCGCGTTCAGCAGCGCGAAGCGGCAGCCCGGCACGATGCCCGTCGCCGTGCCCCTGCCGCTGACCTGACGATGCGCCGCCTGCCACGCCTCCTGGCGCACCCGCGCGTACTTCTCCCCCTCGCCGTGCGCCACGTAGCGGCCCGGCCACTCAAACACCTCCGTCTGGCCCGGCTGCGGCGACGCCGGGTTCTGCCGCGCCTGCAGCAGCCACGCGTTCGGCTGGCGGAAGTCGTAGTCGTCGATGCTGTACAGCCCCGGCGTCACGCTCTCCTCCAGCGCCCAGTGGCTCACCCCTTCTTCCGACGTCACCCCGCCGCTGCCCGTGGCGTGGTAGGGAATCACCTCGTACCCCGGCCACGTCTCATGCGCCTCCGGGCCGTCCGCCAGCACCATCACGTGCCGGTCCGCCTCGTGACGGAACCAGTAATATATGCCCTCCAGCTCCATCAGGCGGCTGATGAAGGCGAAGCTGCTCTCCGCGTACTGCACGCAGTACTCCCACGTCCGGTACGCCCCCGTCAGGCGGCTCTCTACCTGCACCCCGTGCTCCGACAGCAGCCGCAGGATTATCTGCACCGCCGTCTCGCCCTGGAAGATGCGCGCGTTGCGGTCGCGCAGCATCGGCCAGACGTCCGGCTCCAGCGTCACGGTGTGCACCGCATAGCGCGTGCCGCCCAGCTCCTCGCTGTGCACCGCCACCCGGGTGATTTTGCCGTTGATGTGGCGCGTGCCGGACAACAGGTGCCCGGTGGGGATGTCCAGCGTCAGCGGCTGACCCAGCAGCGCGTGCCGGTCGGTGCGGGCGTCGGTGCCCAGCAGCGTAACGGTGAGGGCGAAGGGCTGCGACAGCGTCTCGGTGCCGTCCAGCTTCCAGAAAAGCAGCCCCTCCTGCGGGAGCCGTGCGGTGATGCGTTCAGTCATGGTGAGTTCCGTGCTCAGCGGCGCCCGCGGACGCGGGCGGTGATAGTAAGAAAGGGTTTAGTTCAGGGAGCCGCCTCAAAGAAAGGCGGTGAAAAGTCCGGTGATTAACAGCTACGGTGGCTATTTAACGCATGCACCAGCGCGTTAAAGGGCAGAATAATATCGTCTTCCATTACCTCTTTGCCCTGTGCCTGTTGAGTAATGGCGGCATCCAGTACAGCAATATAGTCGTTCGCCGTATCAATAATATTTTGGCAGCGCTGATTCCCCTGCTGTTGCATTAATTTGCCCCAGCCAGCGGAAAGCTGTTTTAACGTCGCGGCTTCATCGTTAAGTTGTTTATCTTCCGCAGGCGTTCGATCTTCGCTTAATTGCTGTAGCGTCTGACGTGAAAGATAAACCATGCCGTTACGGTAATGCTCCGCGCTATTCTTTGGCGCGTTCTCATAGGCTATTTTTATCCGCTCGCTATTAGCGGCAGAAATCGCTTTTAAGAAGTTATCCCGTTTGATCAGCAGCGCGCTAAAAGCGGCAACATAGTCAGCATCGCTGCGCCGCGCCAGCTTGCCTCCGTCCGTTAACCAGCCTTTCTCCTGCTGGTAGGCGTACAATTTTTCGCTAAGAGGCAGCAGCTTATTGATACTGGCCTGGTAAGCCTGCGCTGCGCTGTCGAGCTGCGGCAGCGCGCCCGGCAGCTTTAAGCCTTTATCCAGCCGCTCGTTAATGGTGCGAAATAGGGTCGGCGGCATGATCACATAAGAGGTGAGTGGCTTATTTCCTGCCAGCTCCGGTCGCGTCTCGCGTTGATAGTGAAAAAAGGCTTCAGGTAGCGAATGAAAATTAACGTTGGATTCGCTGTTAGCGGCTTTAACAAATGCGGCAAACTTATCATCAATTTGCCTTTGGACAGCGGATTTCTCTGCGCCTTTCGCGTTATCAGCAGATTGATCGCATGCGCTAATAAAAAACGCCAGCATCAACGTGATTAACAGGCGCCATGAATGAGTAGCCATTTCCTTTCCTGTAATTATTATTCCTGGGAAGAGATGGCCAGCTGATTAAACAGGCCATCCTTTATGCTTTTAGCTTTGCGGATTAATCAACCAGACGCCAGCGCGATCGATGGTAATTTTCTGCGCGCGCGATGTGCCCTGGTTAGTCACGGTAAACGTATAGTCACCCGGCGGCAGCTGAAGCGAGGCAAAGCCGTTTGGCGACGGCACCAGCGCCTGCTGATTGCCGTTTAGCGTCACGTCATCGCCCAGTCGCAGTTTAATGTAGATCTGCGCAATCGGCGCTGGCGGCGGCGCTTCCTGCGGTGCCGCAGGCTGCGGTTCGCTGACGGCTGCCGTCTGCTCAGGCGCGCTAACGGCCGCTGGCGCTTCCTCGCTCTGCGGCTGAACGGCTGCGGTGGCTGGCGTATCATCACCGCTCCCCGCCATCATCGCGCCGACGGCAATCCCCACCAGCACGCCTGCTGCCGCCAGCCCCGGCCACATATAGCGCTTCAGCGGCGATACGGCCGCAGGCGCCTCCGCTTCCGGCTCAACCGGCACCAGCATGGTGCCCGGCCCTTCGATATTCACGTTCAGAATAGCGTTGAGATCGGAAACCGACAGCTCCATTAGCGCAGCAAAGTCGTCGATCGACTGTGGACGATCTTCTGGCTTCAACGCCAGCGCTTTATCAATCGCGTGCAGCA
The DNA here is from genome assembly GCF_031457955.1 of Mixta sp. BE291. Taxonomy (NCBI): domain Bacteria; kingdom Pseudomonadati; phylum Pseudomonadota; class Gammaproteobacteria; order Enterobacterales; family Erwiniaceae; genus Mixta; species Mixta sp. BE291. The sequence goes on from NZ_JAVDXN010000003.1 coordinate 257,644, forward strand.
GCGGCAGTGAGAATCCAGCCGGGCGCTGTTCAGCCAGCGGCTGGTAATTATCCTCAATGCTGCGCACCACGCTCACCGACGGCGGCGCGCCGGTGATCAGCGTATGCAGTACCGCGCCCAGCGCATAGATATCGGTCCACGGGCCTTGCTCGCTTTCGTTGTTGTCGCTGTACTGCTCAATCGGCGCGAAGCCGGGACGCAGCATGGTTTCCGTTTCGTCGGAGAGATTGCCGATCGTCTGCCGTGCCGAACCGAAGTCCAGCAGCACCGGCATCATATTTTCCTGGATTTGAATATTATCCAGCGAAATGTCGCGATGCAGGTAGCCTTCCTGATGAATGGTGTTGATGGCGCCAAACAGCGGCGGCAGCAGGCGACGGATCCAGGCTTCATTTACCAGCTCAGGGCGCTCAGAGGCCAGACGCGACAGCGTGGTGCCGCTGTAAAATACCGTGCCCATATAGGCGGTATCGTTCTGCACCCAGAAGCGCAAAACATGCAGCAGGTTCGGATGGTTAAACCGCGCCAGCAGCCGGGCTTCCTGAATAAAGCTGTTCAGTCCGGCATGAAACGTTTTACTAAAGCGTTCGCTGCGCAGCACCAGGTTGAGGTCATCGCTGCGCACCGCCAGCGACGAAGGCATAAACTCTTTGATGGCGATGGTACGCTCAAGCTGATGATCCCAGGCGCGATAAACGATGCCGAAACCGCCGCCGCCAATTACTTCCCTTATTTCAAACTCATTAAAACGGTACCCAATCGGCAATGCGTTTGGCACCGTCCGGTTGTTATCGTGTTCTGCCATGATGGACAACTCTCTGATAGCTAAAGCTTACGCCTCAAACTGACACTGAAACTCACCCTGGTCAAAGCTGACGCGCAGGTGACGGTAGCGCTGATCATGCGCGCTGGCCGTGAGCAGGATCTGGCTCATTTGCGGCAGCAGCGTATTGGTCAGGATGGCATCGACCATGCGTCCACCCGACTCCACTTCGGTGCAACGCTGGACAATCTGGCTAATCACGCTCTCCTCGATTTGCGAGATGATACCGTGATTTTCTTCAAGACGACGCTGGATACGTGTTAGCTGCAGGCGAACAATCTCGGCCAGCATTGTATCGCTTAACGGATAGTAAGGCACCACCAGCAAACGACCAAGCAGAGCCGGAGGAAAGACTTCCAGCAGCGGGCCGCGCAGCGCGGTGGAGAGCGCCTCCGGCTCCGGCATTAGCTCAGGATCGGCGCACATGGCGCTGATAAGCTGCGTGCCGACGTTCGAAGTCAGAATAATAATGGTATTGCGGAAATCGATATGGCGACCTTCGCCATCCTCCATCCAGCCTTTATCAAACACCTGGAAAAAGATTTCATGCACATCGGGATGCGCTTTTTCAATTTCATCCAGCAGCACCACGCTGTAGGGACGACGCCTTACCGCTTCCGTCAGGACGCCGCCCTCGCCGTAGCCCACATAGCCCGGAGGCGCACCTTTCAGCGTGGATACGGTGTGCGCTTCCTGAAACTCGCTCATATTAATGGTGATGATGTTCTGTTCGCCGCCATACAGCGACTCCGCCAGCGCCAGCGCGGTTTCGGTTTTCCCCACGCCGGAAGGGCCGCACAGCATAAATACGCCGACCGGCTTATTGGGATCGTCCAGCCGCGCGCGTGAGGTGCGCACCCGTTTAGCGATCAGCTCCAGGCCGTGATGCTGGCCAATCACACGCTCGCCGAGCGTATCGGCGAGGTTTAACACCGCGTCGATCTCATTTTTAACCATGCGTCCCAGCGGGATGCCGGTCCAGTCGGAAACCACCGCGGCGACGACGTTGGCATCAACCGCAGCGAAAAGCAGGGGCGCCTCGCCCTGTAGCGCGCTGAGCGCCTGCTGTTTTTCCGCCAGCTGCTGCTGCAACGCTGCGATATCGTCCGTCTGTTCGGCGTAAAGCTGCGCGCGCAAAGCAATAATGGCTTCGACCAGCTCGCGCTCTTGCTGCCAGCGGGCCATCAGCGCATCGCGTTCCTGCGTCAGGGTTGCCAGTTGCGTCTCCAGCTGAACGATACGCTCGCTTACGTCGGAGGACAGCCTTGCTTCACGCGCGGCGATGTCACGCTCGATCTCCAGCGCGGCGATCCGATGCAGGCAATCTTCCAGCTGCGGCGGCTGCGCGCCCTGGCTGACAGCCACGCGCGCGCAGGCGGTATCCAACAGCGCCACCGCTTTATCCGGCAGCTGACGCGCCGGGATGTAGCGATGAGAAAGTTTCACCGCCGCACTAACCGCTTCATCCAGCAGCAATACGTGATGATGTTGTTCCAGCGTGTTGACGGTGCTGCGCAGCATTAGCAGCGCTTTTTCTTCATCCGGCTCATGCACCTGCACCGTCTGAAAACGGCGGGTCAGCGCCGGATCTTTCTCAATATATTTTTTGTATTCCGCCCAGGTGGTCGCGCCGATGGTTCGCAGCTGACCACGCGCCAGCGCCGGTTTTAACAGGTTGGCGGCATCATTGGTGCCCTGCTGACCGCCCGCACCCACCAGCGTATGGATCTCATCAATAAACAGCACAATCGGCGTCGGGCTGGATTGCACTTCATTGATCAGCGCCTGCAGCCGCGCTTCAAATTCGCCTTTCATGCCTGCGCCCGCCTGCAGCATGCCCATATCCAGCAGCCACAGCTGAACGTCACGCAGCGGCGGCGGCACGTCGCCTGCGGCAATACGCAGCGCCAGCCCTTCCACTACTGCCGTTTTACCGACCCCCGCTTCACCGGTCAGCAGCGGATTGTTTTGCCGACGGCGCATCAGAATATCCACCATCTGGCGGATTTCTTCATCGCGACCGGCGACCGGATCGATTTTACCGTCGCGCGCGCGCGCCGTAAGATCCTGCGCATACTGCGCCAGCGTGCCCGGCTGCTGCGGCGTGGCCAGCGCCGCTTCCGGCTGCGCGGCTGCCTGCTGCGCCTCTTTACTGTTGGCAAAAATAACGTCGAACTGTTCAATTAACAGATCGGCACTGAGACGACTAAACTGCGGTGAAATGCTTTTCAGCGCGTTGGCAAGGTTAAAGGTTTTTAGCATGCCGATCAGCAAATGGCCGCCGCGAATGCGCGCCACGCCAAATTTCAGCGAGCCGTAAACCCAGGCACGCTCAACGGCGCTGTCGATATGCTCCGACAGGTCAGAAACCGCGCTGGCGCCACGCGGCAGGCGATCCAGCGCCGCAACGATATCGCGCGTTAGCGCCTGTTCATCCAGCGAAAAATGGCGCATCAGCTGCTGCAGGTCGCCATCCTGATGCTGCATCAGCTGATGCAGCCAGTGAACCAGTTCAACATATGGGTTGCCGCGCAGCTTACAAAAGGCCGTCGCGCTCTCCAGCGAAGTAAATAATAGCGTGTCCAGTTTGCCGAACAGTACGGCGCGGCTGATTTCTGACATGATGATCTCTGACGGATAAGTTAAAGGTTCAAAACGCGAATAAGATCTGATGTTTAATAATCGATTATTAAAAAATCTATTTACCTACTGATACACCAGATGTATTTGCGTGAATTGAGGATGGTAATTCAGGCATATAAATAAACTATTTTATATTTTTAAATGGAAGGCAATAGAAATAAGACAACATAAAAAAGAATGCGCTCATTCGCATAGGTAAACTATCATTTGGAATTGAATCTATAAGATCATATAACGGAGACATACCAAATCTAAAAAAAGATACTGAACCCCACCCAAAACAAAAATAATTACAAAGCCCAACACCTTACAAATGGCATTAGGATACATATCCTTTCTTTTTACTATTAATAAAATTAACATTAAAACAAAAGAAAACGCCATGTAGAAAATTAACACCCAGTCTCGGGGTTGTTCTATTGTTACATTGCTATAGCCCATATCATCTTCCTTTGATAATACCTATCCCTAATAAGCCTGTTTCTTTTTTGTCTAAAACATCCATTTTTTTATAGTGGTTCATATCGTCTCCTTGATTACTTATAAATTAATTGTTTAACCCTCCGGGCTAAAGATTAAATCGCCCCTGGGCTGGGGATGCGGCTGCTGCCCAAGCCAGGCGCTGTAACCGAGCCGCCCTGCGCTGCCGAGCGTGGTGCCTGGCACTTCCTGCGCATCCAGCAGCAGACGCACCTCCCAGACATATTCGATACCCAAATATTGCCGAACCCAATCGCGTAGCTCTTCCGCGTGGCGTTCGCCGGGCAGAAACTGCTGGTAACGCACCAGCGTGAGCGGGCCGATTTCGATACGCAGCTTATGCTGCACATCCCGCACCGCCGTGCCCAAAAAAGAGGATTCGCCCAGCCGCGACATCTGACGCCCAGCGCCCAGGCGGGCGCGCTCACGCTTATCCAGCGCCAGCCACTGTGGCAGGTTCTGTTCGATGCGCACCGGCACGTTAAAGTAGTGCCGCAACACCTTTTCCAGCCCTTCCGCATCGCGTCCGTGGCGGCTGAGATGCCCTGCCAGCATCAGGCGGGCATGTTCACTCAGGCGGCCTTGCTGGCGCTGCGCGGGCTGTCCCATACCGATCAGGCTGGCAAGATAGCGGTCAAACCGCTGTCCGTCGGGACGATCGAGCGATACCGTGGGCTGCGCATCGGCCCAGGCGCGATAAAACAGCAGCGTCAGCCGATGATGAAACAGATCGGCAAAGGCGGTCAGGCTGGGATCCTGATGATGATGCAGCCGCTCGCGCGCATGTTCCGTCATATGAAGCGGCAGCGGCCCGCCGGGGCCAAACAGACCAAAACTCAGGATCGAAACATCGTGCAGTTCGCTATCCTGACGTGCGCTGACCGCGGCCAGCGTGGAGGGCGCAAACGCCAGCGAAGGAGCCTGACCAATCCGCAGCGGTTCATAACGCGGCAGAGGCGCGCGCCCCAGCGGATATTTCGCGCCGCCCTGCGCATCGATACGGCGCAGCATCTGAAACAGATCGTAGCGCCACGGCGCCTGCATCAGCCCAGGCCAGAAACCGTCCGGCAGGCGTTGTAAAATACGCACCGGCGTTTTCATATCAATGCCCTTTTGCCCATGCGCGGCGGCCAGTAGCCTACCTCGCCGCGCTGCTGGCTGTTAAGGGTCATTTCAGTAAAGCTGTTGCTGGCCACCAGCCGCGAAAAAAGACGTTCCAGCACGCTGCCAAACAGCCACGGACTGCTGCCGGAAAACGCCTGCTCATCCACCGTCAGCTCAATGCCGATGCCGCGCGCGAACACAATCGGGCCAGGCTCCGGCACCCGACGATTCACCGGGCGCAGCTGACAGTGGCGAATGCCTTCAAGCTGACGCGCCACGGGCGCTTCCGCCAGGTTGGCATACAGCGCTAGCATTTGCCGCAGCGCGGCCGCGCCTTCGCCATCGTCGCTGTCCATCAGGCTGAGATAGTTCATCTGCAAATGGCTGATCAAGCGCCAGGCCGCCAGCCCTTCCGCCAGCGGTTCACGCGGCGGCGTCGGCCCTCTGCGCAGGGTGACGCCTGCGGCTGGCACCGAATCCGGCAGCTTAAAACCTTGCTGATCCTGTTGCAGCAGCAGCGGTAAATCACGGCTGGTACACAGCACGTCCGCAGTGATGTAACGCAAATCGTCACGCCACGGCGTATGCTGCTCATCCACCAGCGACAGGAAAACCTCTGAGCCAACGTAGCCGGTACGTGCGCCGTAACGCTGCGCATGTTCGGATAAAGTTCGCTGCTCGCGTCGCAGCGAAAAATAGGCGCCGTAATCGCCGCTGTCGTGGCTGTAGGTGCTCCAGAAAGGACGGAAAATTTGCTCTTCACGCTGGCCTTCCAGCGTGCCGTAGAGCTTCTGCACCGAGTAAACTTCATAATCGAGCGGGCGAATATTATCCACCACCAGATGGTATTCGTAGCGGCTTTCGCTTAGCTTCTGCCGCTCGGCTACGCGCGGAAACAGGTTGATTACCGGCGTGCAGTGCAGCGCCAGGTGACTGCGGTCTACCACACGTTCCAGCGCGGCGTCCGCCTTATCCAGCAGCAGCACAATATCAAACTCGCGCTCGCCGCTTGCCTGCGCCAGCAGCGGGCGCAGCTGACTGATGCTGATAAACTGAAAGCGCGCCGGGAAGGCAAAATATTCCTGCAACAGGCGATAGCCGCTAAAATTGCGCAGGTCGTCCGGCAGCAGCGCCTGATCTGACGCGAAGCCCTCCTGCATTAAGGCATCATCGTTTAATACATGACGGCGCGGCGCACTGCCTGCGGTCTGGCAGAAGATGCCGACCGTATGCGCCATCAACAGCTCCAGCAGCTTTAACGCCTCAATATCCGGGCCGCTGAGGAAAAACTCCAGCCGGTCAAAATCCAGATGATCGAGCGTGGTGGTGCTTTCACAGCTCAGCCGAATGCGCAACGCACTGACCGCGCCGCGCTGGCTCAGTCCCATCTGGCCCAGCGGAATATCGGCCGGAACGCCGCCCAGCTCGACCTGCTTGATCATCAGCGGCAGCAGCGTCACTTCATGCGCGGTGGTGTAGCTACAGGTGATGCCGTTCTTTTTCAGCAGCTGGCTGTCCATCATGGTGCCGCGCGGCACCAGAAAACCGCGATTAATATCGCCTTTTTTGCTGTCCGGCTGCAGCTCGGCAATCGCCATTGACGGCGTGGGCGCCAGGTAGCCTGGGGCAATCATCTCCAGTAAACGCTGCGAAAAACGTGGAAACTCCGCATCCATTTTTAGCTGGACGCGCGATGTCAGAAAGGCGAAGCCCTCCATCATGCGCTCTACGTAAGGATCGGCGATATCGATGCCGCGCATGCCCAAACGTCCGGCCACTTTCGGATAACGCTCCGCGAACTCCGCGCCCATTTCGCGCAGATACGCCAGCTCACGGTTGTAGTATTCGAGCAGTTTACTGTCCATGCTTAACCTACATCTTTTAGCTCAAAATAGCCGTTTTCCAGATCCACATCGGTGCGGAACAGGAATTCCAGCGGGTAAGGCACGCACCACAGGCGTCCTTTAATTTCAATCGACAGCACGTTATGCAGATTGAGCGCACGCGTATCGGAGATACAGCGCACCTGCAAACCCTGCGGCAAAATGCGCGGCTCAAAGTTAATAATCGCTTCGGTTAGCTTGCGCTGGATATCGTGCCATTCAATATCGGACATCCGCTGTCCGGCCAGCGGTGCGACGCCAAAGTTAAGCACCGAGCGGCGCACCTGGTTAAAGGGCGCCAGGTCGTGCTGGGCTTCGTTATTGATGGTGTTAAACAGCCATTGCAGGTCGCGCAGCACATGCCGCCTTAACGTGCTGTGTGAGATAAGCCGCTGATTCACCGTTTCCTGGCTTTTGCCTGGCTCATCATCCATCAGGCGATCCAGCAGCGAGGGCTGCAGTTTATCGCGCACGTTCAGCGCCGTTTGATCTTTACGCAAGCGATAACCGCTGTGCAACAGGTCAGCGCCGTCGGCAGAACGCGCGTTACTCATCGGCCAGATCGCTGGCAACAAAGGTCAGCGTCTCCAGGTTTAACAGCGAAAACTCGGCGCTATCGTTCAGCCAGACTTTCTGCCCCTGACCGATATAGTGCTGCGCCGCCGCATCCAGCGGCTGCCATTCGGTCAGGCGCGCCAGACGCCAGCTATCCTGCGCCCCGGCGGCAAAAGGATAACGCACCGGCACCTGACAAACTTGCTCAGAGCCATCCACCAGCCGCACCAGCGTATGACGCCAAACCAGATCGGTGACGCTGGCGGGCGCCTGAAAGCGCATTTCAGCAATGGCGCTAAACGGCACCCAGAAATAGCCGCCGTTAACCAGCAGCTCACAGATCGGCCCAAGCCGGGCATCACCATCAATCAGCCAGGCAAAGGGCTGCGCCTGCTCGTTGCCCTGTAGCAGCGCGCTGCCGGGATTGAGCGCGGCGGCCTCAAGCGCGGCGTTACGTAAGTCCTCCGCCTGAGCGCGCTCGCCCTTATTGTCCGCCTGCAACGCGGCAAACAGCTGCTCCGCCCAGCGCCAGGCTTCGCCCGGCAAACGCGGCTGAGCCTCGCCGGCAAACACCGCCGCACGCTGCTGCTCGCCTTTAATCGCCAGCTCCAGCAGCGTTACCGTCGGCTGCGCCTGCGGTTTTAGCGCCGCCCAGGATTTCAGCTGGGTTTGCGCCCGCGTCCAGTTGCCCGCCAGGCAAAGCAGCTGCACAAACGCCGCGCGTAAATCGGCATCAGCCGGAGCCGCTTTGATTTGTGCTTCAATGCGTGCCAGCGCATCATCCAGCGAGCTGCCCGCCAGCAGTTGTTGTAAAGAGTGCATCGCGCTTCCTTTTTGCCGTTATTTGATGGTGCGCCAGGCGCCTGCCGCCGGATCTTTCAGCTGCGGATTGAAACTATCCACCAGCAGAATGGTTAACGGCGCATCGCTGAGATAAGGCGACCACACTTTACGCACCTCATTCAGCCGCGCCTTTAACGCGTCTTCGTCACCGGCTTGTGCCTGGCTCATCTGTACTGCCACGGTGCCGCCCGCCTGCCAGCCGTTAAAATCGTTTGACCACGGTAAAATCAGCCAGCTTTGCGGCGAGCGTTCATCCGTCAGCACCATGCGCTCGTTATTAACGGTGGTGATTTGCAGGCCATGCTTGTCGCTTTTCGCCGCCAGACCAATAACCGGAAAACCCTGCAGGAAGGTCACCGTGATGTTTTTCGCTGCGCCATGCCCCACGCGCGTTAACATCGCCTGCCCGCTCAGCCAGCCATCATCCGCGCACTTCACGCCTTCTGCCGTGGGAACAAACAGCGCGCTGGTGCGATCGTTATCGTTCCACCAGGTGCGGAAATGACACCCATCAAGCAGACTAAACTGCAACCACGGCGTGGTATCAGCCGGAGGCGAGAGATCTTCCGGGCTTGCCGTTGGCGCAGGTTCCGGTTCCGACGGCGTGACGTTAGCCTTCCAGCCGCTGGCCTTTTCCGCGTTGCCTTTTGCCAGCGCGTTTCCGTTGATATCTTCCATCTGCCAGCTGAGCGTGGTGAGTTTGCTGCACTGCTTGGTTTGAATCAGCGCACCGACCTGCGGCATAAACTCTTCCAGCACCGCTGGCGTTTTATCGCCTTTGGCAACAATACGCAGCGACAGCTGGCGTGCGCACCAGTCTGCGGCGTCCTGGCTTTTTACGTTATCGATCCACACATCCAGTTTTTTGGAGCGCGAAGAGATCACGTTGTAATTATCTGCCCAGGCGCTGGAGGCGAGCAGCAACGTTAACGCGCCGGTTAACCAATATTTCATGTCGTTCCCTTGAGAATGGTTTAATCGCGAAGCGGAATAAACTGCGCCGCTTCAGAGAGAGAGTGCAACAGCGTGGTATCCTGCGGCGAGCCGACCCAGACCGCCATCGCGCTGTAGTTATCCTGCTCATCATCGGATTGTTCATCATTATTTTTTAGCGCCTGATGCATCAGCGTCAGCCACTCTTCCGGCGTGTTGACCATATGCAACGCCTGCTGCATCTGCTGCTGCGACACGCCGTGCCAGAAACCATCGGTACAAAGCAAAAACGCATCGCCATCTTCAATCGGCACCACGTCGCTGTAGCTGGCGTCACGGCCCTCATCGCCCATTCCCAACGCAAAATAGAGCAGATTGCTGTTGATGCCTTCTGTCTGGTGTCCGGCATCCTTCATCTGTTGAATCAGGCTGTGATCGGTGGTGACGTGATAAAGGTAGCCGCGCCGGAACAGATAAAGGCGGCTATCGCCCGCATGCGCCCAGTAGGCCAGCTGATAATCGCGATCGATAAACAAACTGACCAGCGTGGTGCCCATACGGCTGTACTCGGGCTCGCTTTTTTGCTGCTGGCGGATCGCCCGGTTGGCGTTATTGACGTACAGGCGAATTTGCTGCGCATCCAGATGCGCGGTGCCGTCGAACTGGTCAATAAGGGTGTTGCGCGCCAGCCGGGCGGCAAGATCGCCGCCAGGAAAACCCGCGACGCCATCACACACCACAAAACAGGCGGAGCGCGCGCCTACGCTATCGCCGGTCTGATCCTGATTGCTCTCGCGGGCGCCCTGATTCGACATTGAGGCAAAGGTGATATTCATTATTCGTCCGAGGCGGTCTGTGAATCTTTGTACTGGTTAACTTCCATATCGTAAGCATGCAGAAAGGCTTCGCCGAACAGCGTATGGAAGTCATCTTCGATTTCCCCGGCCGTTTCGTTATAGCGCCGGTTAAAATGCTCCCACAATGCCGCTTTACGGCTGCCGGGCAGCGAAAGACGTGAGGTTACGCCCTCCTGCCGCGCTTCCTCTTCCAGCTGCTGCGGGTTAAAGGATTGCAGCATCGCAGCGATAATCGCGCGGATACCGGCAATCATTCCCAGCTGGTGCGCCTGCAAATCAACCAGCGCATCGCGCACCGCCTGTTTCGGCGGCATAAAGCCCGGCATGCGGCTGCCAAACATCTGCATCAGCACGGTTTTACCGGATGGCAGCAGTTTGAACGGGTTATTGGCGTCGTCGAGAATAACGGTCATATCTGCTTTTACGCCGCGCTTTAAAATCGAACGCGACGACAGCAGCGCCACGGTTCCCTGCGAGAACATGCCCAGCATCTGCCCCAGCTGCTGCATATTGTCCCGATCGAAATGCGGCGTCGGCTGCATATCATTCAGGCCCATACCGTCCAGCAACGCCTGTAACAGGTCGCCCTGCAACGCTTCCCCGCCGGAAGAGGCGTGCGCATGCGGATTGCTGCTGTTGCTGGCCACCGGATCGATACGCAAGCGGCCTTTCGGCGGCGGCGTTACGCTACGCTGAACCGCCTGCGGCGTAGGTAAGGTGATACCGCCGTAATCGGCTACGCCCGGTTGCGGCGGATTCAATGGCGACGCAGCGCCATGGCTGGCGGGCTTATCCGCTGGCAGATCGGCAAACAGCGGCGAGGCGCTGAGCGCGTCACTGTCCGCTTTGGCTGCGTCGTTAAAATCAGCATCGTCCTGCGCGACGGCCGGCTCATCGTTAAACAAGGGCGAAGCGCTGAATGCGTCCTCTACTGGTTTGACTTCAGGATCAATATCGCTGGCTGGCGGCTCTGCGGCAAATAGCGGCGAACGCGCAATATCGTCGTTATTGCCAAACAGATCCTGCTCGCCAGCGGCTGCTGGATGCGCATCCACCGGCGCAGGCGCGGCGGGTTGTGCGCCTGGCGTTTCATCATCAGGATGCGCTAACGGCGCGGCGCTGCCCATCATCAGACCCAGCGGATCGTCACTGTTGATCTGTGCAGGCGTGGGCTTGCCGCCGCCAAACAGCGCCAGCGGATCAAGCTCATCGGCTTTGGCTTGCGGCGGCGCGGCTTTATCCGTAGCGGGCTGTACTAACGTGGTCGGCGTGCTGTCGTTGAAAATACTCTCCGTTTTAAACAGCTCATCCTGATTAAATAGCGCATCAGGCGTCTGGTTACGGCGATCAAACGCCAGCGGCTCACTGGTTGCAAACTGCGCCAGCGGATCCTCGGGGTTGCGGTTTTCCGTTGGCGCAGCCGTTAAGGGATGTACGGCGGCGGCAGGCGCAGCGGGCTTGGTACGGCTGGTGGAGATGCTGTCAGCGATCGAAAACTCTTTCGCCAGGCTATCCCAGATTTCGCTGGGGATCGCCGCTGTGCCTTCCGTTGCGTTTTCTGCTGGCGCAACCTGCGCCTGCGGAGCCGGTGCCTGCGGTGCCGGTGCCTGCGGTGCCTGACGGGGCACCGGCGCGGCCGCATGCGGCGCAGGCTGCGTCGTGGCGTTCAGATCGTTAACCAGCAGCCGATACTCGTCAATGCCCAGGATATCGCCATCCTGTAGCTCCACCTGACGGCCGCGCTCCAGCGGAATATCGTTCAGCTCAACGCGCGTCACGTTGCCGCGGTTGGTGATGCGGCATTCGCCGTCGGCGGTAATATGAACAATCGCCTGCAGACGGGAGATGGTGCGGTCATTATCAGGCAGCACCAGATTGTTATCGACGCCGCGGCCGATGGTGCCGCCGGGCGGTGAAAAGTCACAGCTGCTTTGCGGCGGCTGATGTCCCGGTTTGTTCGTTATAATCGTAAAGCGCATAACAGTTTCCTGCGTTTGTGATATTCGGCATACAAACCGCGCAGCTCTCAGTGAAACCGGCGGGGTTTGTATGTAAAAAGGAAAATTCAGTTCGTTGATATAAGGCAAACCATTTCTGACCGGGCGTGGCTGTTAGTATAAGGAAAACCATTTTGGCCGAACGCAAAAGTTTATGTATGGCAAAAAAAACCGCTCGAATGCCAGCATTAAACTATCGAGCAATAACGCTATTGCAGCCAGCCAATATAATGAACTATTGCTTTAAAAACAGGCGCCCTTGTTTATTTTTTTGCAAAATAAAATGCGCTGCATAACGTTCCTCATGAGAATAAGCATTTTTGACTTTGACTGCCACATCATATTCACCAGGTTGCCATCCCCCCTCATTCCAGAAAATACATTCCCCCGGTTTTATTTCCAGGTCACTGTTGGTATTAGCGGGCAAATGCACTGTCTCCCATGAATTACCGTTTAGCCATGAAATATAGGGGATACCGACCTTAAGAAGAGTATTATAACTATCTTTTTCAGGCACCGAAAAACACAATTTCTCTTGCTCAATTTTTAACGACAATGGATGATAAAACGGTCGTTCCAGATGGCAAGCGGTAAGCACGATTACGAGCCCCAGGTAAAATAGCTTCATGTTTATGTAAAATTATTATTCATTTAATAAGTGACAGCATAAAAAAACAAAAAAGATATACGCAGCGCACGAATATACACTAATGTTAATAATTAAAGCACATTATTATGCATCACCAACGCCATTAAATTAACCATCCTGTTTCCCGCCCCAGGATTTAACAAGCTTATCCAGCTCCGCACTATGATAAAAATCAATGCATTTAGCTAATACCATGGCTTCACCAGATTGACTCTTATATTTTTTTGCGAGAAATTCATCTGCCAATTTTCTTACTGCACTATGAGCTGTTAAAGAGTAATCGCCAAACTCCAGATAACCACGAGCGGCAGCAGCGGCATCATCTTTGACTTGTTTATTGTTATAACCTTTAGCTACACAGACACTTAAGGCATAATTTTTTATATATTGCTCAGAAGTGTATTCTGCTTTTGCATTTACTTGAAGCGAGAATATTGTTGTAAAAAAAAGAACTGTAACTATTTTAAGATCCATATTGAAGCCTCATTAGCTAAAGGGAAATAACAATGATCGGAACAAGCACTACCATTCCAGAGGGTTACATGTCCGCTGGCATCATTCCATCCATTGACATTAAAAACCAATATCCCATTTAGTCCTTTAAAATCATGAACTGTTGGGTTTACGACCGTTTTATCAGGTTGGCCATAAACTTCATACATATACTTTAAAAAATCCCGAACGCGGAAAATGTACCAATTTTTATCTTTCCCTGAAACGGTTTTCCATGCTCCTCTATTTATCTTGCTTCCTGTATAGTTGAGAACATAGCTCATTCTTATCGCGCAGGCGTTAGTAAAACCCTGGTTAGGATCCTTTTCCCCAAGCGCAATATTTAAACCAACGTTACCTCCTATTTTCTCACCTACTTTTGAAACACTAACATTAATTTCGCTATAACGATTCCATGCCTGTAAGAAAAGTGGTCTGTTCATAAATATCCTTTTAGCCACAACTGTCCATTAATAAGCCCGCTCGTAGCCGAGCGGGCAAACGCTATTAAGCTTCTTTGTTTTCTTTGATATTCCAGCCTGCGCTGCTTTCTGCGCCTTTGCCACCGGAAGCGGTTTGCTCCCAGTACTGCTGTTTAACTTTCGCTGCCTGGAAGGCATAAGTCACGCCGACGGTATCGCCGTTATCGCTGCCGTTGTATTGAACGGAGGTTACCAGGACATCTTCCAGAGTGATTCTGGTGTATTCAACCTGTTGGCCGCCCGCTTTGCATACGGACAGTTCAATTTTGGCCAGATGCTTACCGCTGGCGCAATGCTTCAGAATCGCGGTGGTGGATTTGTCGACCAGCGCGTTAACATGCAGATCGCTGAAGTTTACTTTCCCTGCGCCGCCTCCGCCGCCAACGGACATATTGCCCGGCTGGGTTGCGCCCCAGGAGAAAGAAGTAATGTCGGTCCAGCCTTTGTGGTTAGAATCCTGAGATTCACCGGTTACGCTGTCAACCTTCAGGAACATATCAATAGCCATAATTATCTACTCTTTATTGGTTAAAATTGCTTTCGATAAAGCAGTGATATGGCAAACAGGAAAGCATGGGGCTGAATAAAACAGTCCATATTTTACCTCTGCCTCGTTTCTGCCTGCTCTCAGTGAAAACAGACAAATATTAATCAGGTGTATTTATTAAACAGAAAAATAGTCACAAACAAGGAAAGTAATACTTTTGACGTAAAGTCATTCTCTGAATATATTCAGAAGAATTATTCGTAAGGCATGCTTTTCAGCTGCGCAATTCTTTCACGATCGATACGGGCAGTGCACTGATCAACCAGCGAAGCATAAGCCGCAGATTGCTCATCGGCCATAAAAGCTTCCAGCTTGCATTGGTTATCGCGGTACTTTAACCATCCACGCTGTGAATCCAACAGCACGGCATTGTATTGTGCTAACAACGCTTTATGCGTGGTATAGGCTTGCGCGATTCTTTGCTTCGCGCTGGCATATTCGCTATTCAGCTCACGTTCTGCGCTATTTTTCTCTTTGGCCCAGCAACTATTTATTTCCGCATCCGTTTGTGCAGCGCTACAGTTATCTTCGGCATACGCATAGCTACAGGTCAGGAGCAATAGACCAGCCATTGATAAAATATGTTTTTTCATTCGGGCTTACCAGTTATTTTATAATAGCTACAAGCCTTCGCCTGAAGTAGTTACCGTTAGTTATCGATTTTTTTTCCTGGATAGTCATCAAGCACATCAATATTATTTGTTATGAACATCTCGATTACCCCCTGATTTTATTATTTATACATAGCCTACAAGGCACTAGACACTGAACAACTTATTCCTTTAAAATCAGTTTCTCTTTTGACGTAATGGCAACACAAGGACAAATCAATGAAAAAAACTACTGCGTTGATTTTTACAATCATTTCTCTAATTATCGGCATTTATACTTTAATCGATGTGATCCGTTCTCTTTGGTATGTACTTGCTTATGAGTCTGTTAACGCTAGTTCATCTGGAATGATATTTGGTAAGTTTTTATTCTTCGTGGTAATTTCCACACTTTTTTTGTTTTCGCTAAAGGTTTATAGAAAATCAAAAAACTAACCTAATTTTTTCTGCCAGATAATATATAGCGATAGATGCACCCACTAGTGAAATCAATATCACTGCATTTATCGCTGAAAAAATGACATTATCACCCCAGTCGAACACGAAGATATAATACCCCATAACGCAAAAAAACAACATAAATGAAACAATCATCAAAGTATAGATTGAAATATATTTAATAGCGATTTTAATCACATTTAGCCCCAGCTAAAAAACTGTCAAATATTTCTTTATCTGTAGAGCCGTGGCTTGCCTGATAATTTATCGCCTCAATAAAAGGCTTTAGATTATCCTCAACTAAAAAATAAAGTAAATCCAAGTCTCCAGCCCCGCGTAGTTCATTATATACATCTCTATTTAGATTAAGTAGTTCGTAAGATGTATAAACTGAACGGGAGATTGCAGCCCCAACGCTTAACACGCCAGTCATACCTGCAGAAGCAAGAAAACGAGGGATAATTTTTGAAAAAAATAAACTAATAAGTTCATTGACAAATAACATTTTAAAAGTCATACCACCTGCTGTAGAACCCGCCATTTTTAAGAGCAATTTTTTAGACTGTTCTTCTGAAAGACCGGATAGATATTTTTTAATAACTATATTAATTAACCTACGTATATCTTCAGAAGTTAGGCCTTTTTTAATCAGTGTTATCAGCCTTATTTTATCAGTTTGATTGCGCCATCGGTTATCCGAATCAAGATAATCTTTTGTCAGCATCCACAGATCTTCAGGAATTTCCATAAAACCGCTCACCGCACTACGAGCGAAAACTTCAGCTCCGCTCAGATGATGTTTGTGAAAAATTTTTAGCATGCCATTGGCAATCTGTTTTGGTGAACTGGCTACCATTATTTATCCTTTTATTATTGGTTTATCCTGACCGATAGAAAATTATAAGTTATAAAATTCTTTTTCAACTAACAAATCATTAATACGTCGGCTCCGCAGAGCCGACGTATTTATTTACGCATCGTTGGTTTTCAGCGACGGCAGCTTGGAGACCAAACGCAGTGATACGGTCAGGCCTTCCAGCTGATAATGCGGGCGCAGGAAGAACTTGGCGGCGTAGTAACCTGGATTATCTTCAATCTCTTCCACCATCACTTCTGCTGAAGCCAGCGGCTTGCGGGATTTGGTTTCCTGCGAAGAGTTAACCGGATCGCCATCCACATAGTTCATGACCCAGTCGTTCAGCCAGCGTTCCATCTCTTCACGCTCGCGGAAAGAGCCAATTTTGTCACGTACGATGCACTTCAGATAGTGCGCGAAGCGGCAGCAGGCAAACAGATAAGGCAGACGAGCAGCAAGGCGGGCGTTGGCCGTCGCGTCCGCGTCATGATATTCCGTTGGCTTCTGCAAAGATTGCGCACCAATAAAGGCGGCGAAATCTGAGTTTTTGCGGTGTACCAGCGGCATAAAGCCGTTTTTCGCCAGCTCGGCTTCGCGACGATCGCTGATAGCGATTTCAGTTGGACATTTCATATCCACGCCGCCGTCATCGCTGGGGAAGGTATGACACGGCAGGTTTTCCACCGCGCCGCCCGACTCTACGCCGCGAATGGAGGTGCACCAGCCAAACTCTTTAAAGGAGCGGTTGATGTTAGCGGCCATGGCGTAAGCGGCGTTGGTCCAGGTGTAGTTGCCGTGGCTGGCGCCGTCGGTCTCTTCTTCGAAATCAAAGCTATCAACCGGGTTGGTACGAATGCCGTACGGCAGGCGCGCCAGGAAACGCGGCATCACCAGTCCCAGATAGCGCGCATCTTCCGATTCACGCAGGCTGCGCCAGGCTGCATATTCGCTGTTCTGGAAGATCTTGGTTAAATCGCGCGGGTTAGCCAGCTCCTGCCAGGATTCCATTTGCATGACGCTCGGCGCGGTGCCAGCGATAAACGGACAGTGCGCCGCCGCACCGATACGCGCCATTTCGCTCAGCAGCTCCACATCCTGCGGAGAGTGATCGAAATAGTAATCGCCCACCAGGCAGCCAAACGGCTCGCCGCCGAACTGGCCATACTCTTCTTCATAGATTTTCTTGAAGACAGGGCTTTGATCCCAGCCCACGCCTTTATATCGCTTCAGCGTGCGGCCCAGCTCCTGTTTTGAAATGCTCATAAAGCGGATTTTCAGCATCTCATCGGTTTCAGTGTTATTCACCAGATAGCTCAGGCCGCGCCATGCGCCTTCCAGCTTCTGAAACTCTTCGTGGTGAATAATCTGGTTAACCTGACGCGACAGCTTTTCATCAATCTCCGCAATCAGCGCCTGGATAGTGCGATAAGCGTCGTCAGAAACGGTCACGCTGTTTTCCAGCGCCTGCTGCGCCAGGGTTTTTACCGCGCTTTCTACCGCCGCGCGCGCCTGATCGCTTTTCGGACGAAACTCTTTGTTCAGCAGCGCGCTGAACGCATCCTGATCCCAGGATTGTTGTCCCGGCTGTAGCGATTGTTGTGATGGATTGCTCATGGTTATTCCTCATCACCTTTAACGGTTTCTTCAGCTTTCGGCAAATGGCCCAGTGAGCTCATCAGCGTAGGGTCCTGCAGAATTTTAGCGATCAGCTCTTCCGCGCCGTTTTTGCCATCCATATAGGTCAGCAGGTTGGCAAGCTGCGTGCGCGCTTCCAGCAGCTTATTCAGCGGCTCGACCTTACGCGCCACCGCATCCGGCGAGAAATCTTCCATGCTTTCAAATGTCAGTTCGACATTCAGGCGACCTTCATCGGTCAGGGTGTTGTCCACCTGGAAAGCGACGCGCGGCTTCAGCGCTTTCATGCGCTCGTCAAAGTTATCGATGTCGATTTCCAGGAATTTACGCTCATCGACGCCCGGCAACGGTTCCGCCGGTTTGCCGACCAGATCCGCCATCACGCCCATGATAAACGGCAGCTGGATTTTGCGCTCTGCGCCATAGATTTCTACGTCATATTCAATTTGTACGCGCGGCGCGCGGTTACGGGCGATAAATTTCTGCCCACTGGATTTAGATGCCATGAAGTTCTCCATCGGATATGCGCGGTAAAGTCAGCAGCGGGCACGCTGCCATAAAAGAGGTTTGCTGCTTAATCGTGGCGGCCAAAAATGTTTTCCAGTTGATGCACGCCATCCGGCGCCAGGTCGCGGATGATGGCCATAAAATCGAGTTCAATCACGCGCTGAACGCGATCGATCATCAGCGGCGCGGGATGGCTGGGTTCATAACGTGAAAAGTAGTGCTTCACCTTTTCCAGCATCAGCTGTGCTTCAGCGCGTGAGGTGATTTCGCTGTTGCGCCAGTCAGTGTGTTTAGGGACTGGCGCGGCGTTATCCACGGCGGGCTGATCTGCGTTATCGCTGCTGCCCGGCAGTAGCGTGGTGAGATCGGTGACCTGGCAAGATTGCGCGACCAGATTGACCATTTTTTGTAGCTGTTCCATCTCCGGTACGCCGCTTTCACCCAGGTGTTCCGCCAGCGTTTCCCGAATAGTTTGTAAACGCTCACTTATTTGTAGAATCGCTTCAATACCGGGTTGTTCGCCTCGCGCCAGCTCGTCATTCAGCCGTGGTCGCCCGCCAGGATAATCCGCGATTTCGGTTTTGCTACCGTCCAGCAGCGAGCAGGCATCGCGCAAGGAGATCTGATCAGCGGAGGTACGCAGGAGCGGCGCCTGGCGCAGCGCCGCGGTCAGCGCCGATTTATCGCCCAGCGCCGCCAGCGCATTGATGCGATAAAAGGGATCGCGCTCGCCATACTCTTCCAGTAACGGATAAAGCGGTTCCCAGTAGAGCAGCAGCGCCTGCTGAACCAGCTTCAGCCCGCTGGCGTAGCCGGTTAGTCCTTTCATATGCGTCCAGGCGTGAGTAAGTGCTAACATCACGCGCAGATCTTTGGTGCGCGCCAGCAACCCGGTCGCCAGCCGCTCGACTTTGTTCCAGTCCGCCGGTTCAGCAGGAATAATGGTGTCGCCAAACTGCTGCTCCGCCTTCCCTTCGCTGGCCTGGCTCATCGCCATATAATCAGCGTCATATTCCAGATTTTCGCCGCACGGTTTTTCACTGCTTACCGGAGCGAGTAACGCATCAATATTCATTGCTATTCTCACGTCGCAAGATTATTCAAACATGGGCGGATAAAGCCCGTGTCGGCCTGGTCTGGCTCCGCCTGCCGGATCAAACAGCAGCGAAAACAGCTGGCCGGTAAAGTTGCCGCTGTGCAGATGGGTATAGAGCGGATAGTTATCGGCCTGATTGGTCCACCAAAAGCTGGTGTAGCGCTGCGGATCGAAACAGTCGGCCACCTGCTTCCAGCTGAGATTGGTCACGCTGTCGCCGTAACCAATGACATCTAAAATATCGGAGTGCGGTTGTGCGGCAGGCTCCTGCGGCGCGGGGATCGACAGCAACGCCCGATCGAGCTGTTCCGCGGTGTACCCCTGGTGTACCGCCTGCATCAGGGTACGTCCCAGCTGCTGATACCATTCCCCCGCCATCGCCAGCCGTCCCGTTGACCATTCGGCCGGGGTAAAACTGAACAGGGCGCAAACCGGATACTGACGCCCTACGCTGTCGCGCGCGGGCAGCAGGCATCCCATCTGCACCAGCTGACTGCCCAGCATCGGCGGCACCACAAAGTTCCATACCGGCGCTTTGGCGAAGCGGTGCGGTTCACCCGCACGCAGCTCTTCATTTTTCTGCCAGTTCAGCAGCCCCACCTGAAACCAGTGCGTCCACTGACGGGTTAGCGCATCGGGAAAACGACGTTGTAAAAAGTCACCGGCGCTGGGCAATTTTCCGTACCAGCCGATCGCAGGAGAGTGGTTCATTATCATTTCCTTGCGGTTATGGACAGGCGAAGCCTGGAAGCTGGAACGGGTTACGAATGCTGTTCGGCGTAAATTCCAGGGTAACGCGGTGGCCATCGACATTGAACGTTGCCTGGCGGCTCAGACTGTTGCTGCCCGCCGTCAGCTGCGCGCGGTCGAAAAAGCGGTTCAACGCCCAGGCGCCGTTGGTCACCAGCGTAGAGGTGGTGCCATCCACCAGCCCCAGCTGCATCCGCACCTGACGCGTGCCGCCGCTGCCGGGCCAGTTCATCAGCTGAACCGCCTGCGGACCATGGCTGTAGCGTAACTGCTGCCCATCCACATCCAGCGTCAGGTTAAGAATGTCGTTATCCATGCGTACCGTACGGATGGTGACGCGAAACGACGGCGTCATCGCGCCATTGGCAAAGAACGCGTCCCGAATGCTCTGCGCCTGCTGGAAAGGACGCAGCAACGCTTCGCCGCCCGGCAGGCTTTTACCATCAATGCCCGGCATAAAGCGCCAGCTTGCGCGCGTGGTATCCACTTTGGTTGCCAGATTATCGCGGAAGAAGCTGTCCATGAGTCCGGTGCCTGGCGCAAACATGCGCGCCAGATCGTCCGGCGTCACTTCACTGCGTGCCGAACGCACTAAAGGGTAACGACCGGCAATGGCCTGACGACAGAAGCTGCCGACCTCAACGTTAATGCGCTTACGCACATTTTCCATATCGCGCCGCTGCGCATCGCTGCTGGCACCCACCGCCAGGTTGGTAAACATATTCTGCAACGAACCGGGTAACCTGCCCGCGCTTGCCTGCAAACGGCTGATCGCCTCGCCCGGCGGCGGCGGCATTCCGCTGTTGGCCGCATCCTGTACCGCAGTTAAATAGCGATAAAGCTCATCGATCTGCTTAAGGAAATCATCAAACACGATGCTCTTACCGCCCTGTTCCAGCGGCTGAGCCAGCTCAATCACCGGCGCGTAGTGTTCAGTTACGCGCTGCTCTGGCGTCTGCTGCCCAGCCGCCGCGCCCTGCGCGGGCTGGCGTGAACGAAACAGCGCTTCCAGCGTACGGGTGGCGCTGTTGCCTTTGTCATCCGCCTGCGGCGTATCTTTTTCCGCTGGCAACCGTTCCAGCATCAGCATCTGGCTGAGGTTGATGACCAGCTTGCGCAGAGGCGAACTGTTGCTGGAAAGCAGCCGCGCGCTGTTAATGCGCTGCGACAGATCGGCGCTGTTGTTAAGCTGAATATCGGTCAGCAGCCCATCCCACTGACGGATAAAGTCGCGCATATAGAGCTGGCGTACGGCGTTATCGGTTTGCGCCTGATTCTCATCCGCCACCGCGCCGCCTAACACCCAGAGATCGTCCTGATGCAACGCCGTGGTCACGGCGGTGATATTTTTGTCAAAGTGGTTCCAGTAACCTTCCGGCGTATAAAGGCCAGGAATGCCTTCGCCAATCGCTTTGCCGCTTTTGCGAGTAAACACTAACTCACTTTGCGGCCCGCCCAGGTCGGCGAGGGAAACCGGTGACAGGTTTTCATCCTGCTCCAGCAGGCGTCTGAGACGACCGTAAACCCGACCAGACAACGGCATCTGATTAATCAGCGCCTGCTCGCGCTTTACCAGCGCCTCATCCCTGGCATAAGGCGACGCCTGAATCTGCGTTTCCAGCAGCTGCGCCAGGTGACGCTCCAGTTGGCTGACCTGCGCCTGCGTAACGTTTTGCGGCAAATTGCGCCGTACGTTCAGCATCACCCATGCATGCAGGAATTTGCCGTCGTAGTGCTGCGGCTGATAGAGCATCTGATACGCTTTCAGCGCTTCGTAGCTGTAGTCCGCATCGCTGCCGTTATCGTTACGCAGCCAGCCGGTAATCAGCTGGGCCACCTGCGGTAACAGCAGCTGCTTTAACGATTTCTGGTAAAGCGTCTGGCTGGCGTCATTTACCTCGACGCCGCGATAAAGCCCCATACGGCGCGTGATAGGCGGATCGTTAAGATCGAACGCCTGACTTTCCGGCAGCGTCAGGATGCTGTTCAGGAATGGCAGCAGCGCAAAGAGATCGCTTTCACCGTTGGCCTGCAGGTTTTTACTTTGCGTCTCAACGGCGGGCACTTTCGCCTGCACTTCCTGCAGGTAGCTTTTATTGTTGCCGTAGCTGGTGAACCACAGCAGCGAAACCACTAGCAACAGCGCCAGCAGGCCAGCATAGCCTGACCACAGCACCGCACGGTTGCGTAACTCCCACCAGCGATTACTGCCCGCCAGCCCGGCCTCCTGAAATATCACATTGGTCAGCAAATCTTTCAGGAAAAAACTCTGCCCTTTGGCGGCGGGGATCGGCGCTTCTTTCTGGACGCTATTCCAGGCGCCGCTGTTACCGCCCTGCCCATCCACCTGCGGCAGATGCAGCGCGCGGCTTAGCTCGCCCATCACGCGATCGAACGGCAGGCCTTCCTGCGTGCCGCTGGCAAAATAGATGCCGCGCGGCGAAAACTGGGTTTCAAAATTGGAACGGGCAAAAATGGTGTTGAGATATTCCGCCAACAGCGGACGCAGCGCAGCAAACTCCTGCGGGAAGAGATAGCTTTCCGCCCGTGCCTGCGCATCATGTTCCGCAATCAGCGTATCCGCCAGCGCGGCGTCGAGGCGCTGTTGCAGCAGCGCATACTCCTGCGTAAAGGCGCTGGCCAGGTCAAAATCGGCCTGCTTCGCACGCTCCCAGGGAAACGTGAATCCCCAGATTTGCTCGCGTTGTGCTTTATCCAGCTGAGAGAACCAGGCGCGGAACCCTTTTAACAGGTCCGCTTTGGTCACCAGCACATAAACCGGAAAACGAATGCCGAGCTGCTCATGCAACTCCATCAAGCGCTGACGCAGATTGATCGCCTGCTGCTGTGAAGCCTCCGCCGACTGGGTTAACAGATCGGCAATGCTGATGGTGACAATCACGCCGTTAATCGGCTGACGGCCACGATATTTGCGCAGCAGATTGACAAACTTTTGCCATTCGCTGGCGTCCTGCGCCTGCTGGCTTTCCTGCGTGGTATAGCGGCCTGCGGTATCCAGCAGCACTGCCTCATTCGTAAACCACCAGTCGCAGTTGCGGGTGCCGCCGATACCGCGCAGCGCGGTTTTGCCAAAGCGATCCGCCAGCGGAAACTGCAGCCCCGAATTCACCAGCGCCGTGGTTTTACCTGCGCCCGGCGCGCCGATAATCACATACCAGGGAAGCTGATAAAGATACTGGCGGCTAAAGCGCTGCGCCCAGAACGGATTGCGGCGGCCTGCGCGATTGAAATGCGCCTTCTTTAACAGCTGAGAGGCTTCATCAAAGCGCTCGGCCAGCACCTGCTCTTCATTGGTCAGCCGTTTACGATCGCTGCCGTCAGCCGCTTCGCTGCTGCCGAGATCGCTCATCAGTTTGCGGTTGATCCAGCCGTTGTACAGGCGCGGTGCGAGGTTACTTATGCCCCACACCAGATAGAGCAGGCCAATACTGATCAGACGATTTTGCTCTGATTCCAGCGGACGCGAATCGACAATGGAGAAAACCGGGCCAATCACCCAGATAATAAAAGCGAGCGCGGTAATGCCGACAAAGCCCCACATCAACCGGCTGGTTATAATGGAAAACAAAATTTTCAGCATCTGTTAGTTCCTTTGCTGCAGTCCATTCAGCTCCGCCCGCGTATTGTCTGGCGAAACTAACAGGATGATTTCCACCCGGCGATTACGGGCGCGGTTCTCAGCGGTGGTGTTCGGCACCAGCGGATTGGTCTCGCCGCGCCCTTCCGCCTTCGCGCGCGCCGGTTGCGACAGATGTTTTTGCAGCATCTCCTGTACCGACTGCGCACGCGCCAGCGATAGCTCATAGTTAGAGGCGAAGCGCGCGCTGCGGATCGGCACGTTATCGCTGTAGCCGATAACCAGAATTTTTCCGTTCACGTTATCCATCGCCTGCGCCACGCGATTGATCACCTCTTCATAGCGACCGCGCACGGCGGTAGAGCCGGAGGCAAACAGGCCATCGCCCTTCAGCGTCACAACGCTTTGATCCGCTTCGTCGCGTACCGCCACCAGCCCCTGTTCGATTTCGGGGCGCAGGAAAGTGCGCAGATTCAGCACCGCAGGCGCGCGCGGCGCAGGATGAGGAATCGTGACTTCCGGCAGCGGAGTCTGATACACCGAGGCCAGCACCGGGCTGGTATAGTCGCCCAGGCGCCAGTTAAGAATGATATAGAGCAGACAGGCGAGAAAACCGGCAAGCGCCGCGCAGGCCCAGAGCGGCACCACCGGACGCCACATTTTACGCATCACCGGCCGGTCTTCCGGGTGCGGCGATAAAGGTGCCGGATAGCCGCCGCGTACGCCCCGAATCATCTGCAGCAGACGCTGTTTAATGGTTTCCAGCTGCGAACGGCCGTTGTCCAGTACGCGATAGCGCCCTTCAAACCCCAGCAGCAGGCAATAGTTGATCAGCTCCAGCAGGAAGATATGCTCACGCGGATTTTGCGACAGCTTCGCCAGCAGCTGGAAAAATTTCTCGCCGCCCCAGGTTTCGTTATGAAAAGTAACCAGCAGCCCGTTGCCGGGCCAGACGCCGCGGCTTCCCCATGGCGTCAGCGCCGCTGCCTCATCCAGCGCGGTACACAGGCAATAGCGCGCGCCGACAATCACCTCATAAGGCAGCCCTGCGCGCTGGCTCTCTTTTTCAAAGTGTCGTACCTGATCGATCAGCCGTTGACGCAGCGCGGCCGGGTTGTCATGGGATACCGAGTGGCGGATCTGGGGAATCGCATTAAGCAAAGGGTTCGCGGCGGCCAGCAGCGGATTATTGCTGCTCGCACCGGAAAAAGCGGCTTCGCCGCCGGTGAAATGTCGTTCCTGCATGGTGAGCGCTCATTATTCGTTTCAGACGGACTGGCTGCGAATAGCCCAGAACTCCATATCCAGACCGGGAAATTCCCCGGCCAGATGAAGCGCAAACGCGCCCGATCTTTCCATCTCTTTCCACAGCTCGCCGCCCTTCTCCAGCTCAAAATAGCTGTAGCCAGCGTGCCAGGGGATCTGCGGCGGCGCGGTGGGCATGGCGCGCAGCATCATGCCCGGCAGCTGCAGCTGCACCAGGTCGCGAATTTTCGTGACCGGCGCGACTTTCATCTGCGCCGGGAAGTGGGTTTGCAGCGCCTCGCCCGGCACGTTGGCGCGTACCGCCAGCACAAAGCCGAACTCGCGTACCATAGAGGCTTCCGGCACCGTTGCCACATTTAGGCCGTGGGAACGCTCGGTCAGCGGCAGCTGGATCGCACTCTCTTCCATCACCAGCGACAGCCCCTGACGCAGCATCAGCATCAGTTTATTAAAGCTGCGGGCGATATCGTCGTGATCGTAGACCGGCAATGAGACATCAGGCGATCGCTGCGGCGACCAGCTCGCCAGCTCGCAGGCCAGCGCCAGCCAGTGACCAAACAGCTGCTCCGGATGCAGCAGCGGGAGATTTTTCAAATGGGTGACCAGGCCAAGGTGGCGATTCACTAACGCCAGCAGCATGAAATCCACCATTTCTGCGGTATTAAACCGCCCCGGCTGCTGTAAACGCTGGCCGATTTGCTGGCTGCGCTGCGCCAACAGCCCATGAATATCATTTAAATAATCAAACAGCTGGGGATGGTTAATGGCATTAAGCATCGGCGGTATAAAGCCGGTATCCAGCCGTAGCTGCCTGTCGCTGCGCTTTTCGATCACGCGCGCCACGCCAATGGCGGTCCATTCGGCGGTGAGCTCGCTTTCCAGCATCAGCCGCAAACGCAGCTTGCCGAACTGGACCGCCGCCGGGCCAACGGAAATGGCGTTAAAGTCGTCCACTTCACGTTCGAAGCTGAGATAGCGCGCCAGCGAATCCGCCGCCTCGCTAAAGATCACTTCGTCACGTCCGCCGCGCCGCGCCGGTAAAGCCAGCACCACGTTGACATGGCTTTGGTTATCGGCAATTTCCAGCGGCGCGGGGGCCTGGCGTGAATCCAGAAAGGAAAAATGGGTACCGTCCGGCAGCAGACCGCTGGCGGCGCTCAGGGCGATTTTCCCCTGACGCAGCATCGCTTCGTCAAACTCCAGATCGGTAAAGCCCCACAGATAAGGTCGCTGTGTGGCTCCCCAGTCGCGCAGGGTACTTTGCAGGTAGCTTTCCGACTGCTGAAAGTGATGCGGGCGCAGGAACATGCCTTCGCTCCAGACCACCTTTTCTGCTTTGTTCATAATGGCTTTCCGTTATTCAGGCGTTGACGCTGCTTTGCTCGCAAGATGTACGCCGCTATTGTCAGCAACGATCCGGGCCTGCAGCCGATCCGCTTCCCTGTACCAGCCATTGGTCGGCTCGCTCTCGTCCGCATTGGGCAGCGGCAGAGAGAGACGCCATTTCTTACCATTAAGCGACTGATACTCGGCCATCACGCCGATATAGCGGGCATCGGGCGTGCGTTGACCGCTAAGGGTTTTATTTAGCTGACCTGGCAACAGGAAAAACTGCTCGCTATTAAGCAGATTGCTACCCAACACGGTTTGCGCGCTGTTCTGCAGCGAATAAAAATCCGCAGACATAAAGTCGGCATCCGATTTCAATAACAGCACCCTGATTTTCAGTGGTGCCGCGTCATTGACCGGTGGGTGCGCCTGAAATAACAGACTGTAACGGGAGGGATCGTTGTGTGTAGAGGAGATACAGCCTGCCAGCAAGGTAAGCGCCGCCAGGAAAAGCGCCTGAAGACTCAGGCGCAAAAAAGAGCATGGTTTCATAATGGGTTACCCATTAGAAATTATTAATCGATAATCCAGGTACCGCTGTTGCTGTTCTGGCAGGCTTTGCTGTCGCCATCAACCGCCACGCAGGTTTTTTTCTTCGCGGGCGCGTTGCGAATGCGTTTACGGCGCTGGTCAGCCTTGAGGGTGCCCTCATACAGCTCGCTTTTCACGACGGCGCGCAGCGGCACATAGCCGATTAGCTGATCCTGATCTTTTTCCGCGATAGCAAACCAGTTGTTTTCCACGCTGCCCAGCACGGTATAGGGCTGGGCATTTTCCAGCTGACGCACCAGCTTGCCGCCGAAATCGGGACGGCTCATCACCGAGGCGTTATACAGCGCGCGGTACTCTTCATTAATCGGCGTAAAGGTTTTAGGCGGGGTAATAGCGTACCGATAGGTCAACGTCACGCCGTCGACGGTGCTGGAAACCAGCGTGTCGTCACTGACCGGCGGTGGCGACTTACAACCCGCAACGCTTAATACAAAAAGCAGACCCAATGCGATTCGAATTTTCACCATGATCCTCATGAAGTTATCTTAAGTAATGAACAAAAACGGGGGTAAGCCGCCAATGAGCAATAGCATGACCAATACTGGCGCAGCAAAAAAGCATAGCCGTTGCTGGCTGTGCCAACGCAAAGCAAAGTAATGCGCGCAGCAGCGCTAATGGAAGTCAGTACAATAGTTTATAGGTTTTTTGGCCGTAAGGAGCCTGTGACATCGCAGCAAATGTTCGATTTGTGCAATGTATCTTAAGATGAGCTACCGGAAATAAGGTTTACGCTATCCTGCGGATGAGGGTTTGATAAACCTTCCTCAACCATTATCACTGCTCCCTGTAAGTATTTCTGGCGTTCTCTGGTGAAAAGGTCTGAATAGTCGTACCAAAAAATTGTAGGGCTGCATACAGCTGATAATGCCGCCCGGCACTTTCGTACCACATCAGACAAAAAGAAAAGTGATTAAAATTCAGTCGAAAGATGAATCAGAGTTCAGCCATTGCTACCGCACGAGGTTGCAAAGCAAACCCCGTAGCTGGTCTTTTTTTATGTTCAGGCTGTCCTGTTTCGCGCAAGTTTACATAGTCTTTGTGATAATTCAACGAGCACGTAGTAAAGGACTTTACATTAGTAAAGCTTAATTAAAAACATAAATACAAATTCTGATTATTCTTACCTAATTCTATAGGAATATTCCTACAAAACATCAGAAAATCTTTACGCAATGGGCATGAAAAAGGCCTCGCGCTTAAAAAAACTGCACTTTAATCGTGATAATTTTTTTCTTTTCTGGCCCTGATTTTATGCTGTTAAGCATCAGAAAACCGGTTCCAAAAGGGATTTACAGATGTTAATTTCGCAATAACACAAATTAGCAATGAAAAAGGCGACCCTGAGGCCGCCTTCGCAGTGTTTCAAACTAAAAATCGCTGGAATAAAAACTTAAGCAAATAAAATAGATTGCAGTTCGTGTAATGAACTGACCTGCCAGTCCGGCGTGATCGCGGCCGGTTTTTCCCTGCCGTCTGCATTCAGCCAACAGGTTTTTAAACCGGCGTTGATGCCGCCTAAAATATCTGAATCAGGATTATCGCCCACCATTAATACCCGCTCGGGCGCAGGCTGCCCCATCTTTTCCAGCGCATAGTTAAAAATTGCCGGATGCGGTTTGGCATGACCTACCTGCTCAGAAATGACCAGCAGATCGAAGTGATCACGAAAACCCGTACGCTGCAGGCGCACCTGCTGCAGGGCGGTAAAGCCGTTGGTGATGATGCCCATCTTCACCTTGCCTTTTAACGCATTAATCAGGTTTACCGCGCCTTCCAGCGGCACGCAGACTTCCGCCATCGCGCTAAGAAAGCCGCTGTTTAAGGCGTCCGGCGTGACATTCAGCTTTTCCGCCCAGCCGTTAAAGCGCTGATGCTGCAACTGTAGCGCCGAGATCGCGCCGTTTTGATACTCAACCCATAACGGTTTATTAACCGACTGATATTCATGATAATCAGCGGTGGTGAAATCAACGTTGTAATCTTTAAACAGCCGTTGCAGGCCAGTAAAAGCATCAAAGTGAAACAGCGTGTCGTCCGCGTCAAAAAGGATCCAGTCCCAGTCTTGTAACATAGCGTTCTCCTGTTACGGCACGTCAGAGGGAGCGGTCGCCTTTACAGGCTGAGCGCCATAATTAAGGCATCTTCCCGACCATGCGTTGCCGGATAATAGTTTCGGCGCACCGAAACCTCATTAAAGCCGGTCTGTTCATAAAGCGCGATCGCCGCATGGTTGGAGGCGCGTACCTCCAGCCACAGCGTAAAAATATCGCGCTGCTGTAACTGTTCAATCAGATGATGCAGCAGCGCTTTGCCTAATCCCTGCCGTTGATAAGCGGGATCGACGGCGATATTAAACAAGGTCGCTTCGTCCAGCACCCATTGCGTAATGGCGAACGCAGCCATCTGGCTATTCACGTCAAGCCGGTAGTTCAGATAACGTTCGCCCTGATTGCTGGCAAATGTTGCTTCCGTCCAGGGAAAAGCGTGGCTGCGTTGCTCAATGGCAAGCGCCTGCGGAAGGTCATGCGGAGTGAGTAAAGAAATCGACGTCATATTCACAAATCTGCCGCCAGAGCGCGCGCTTCGCCTCGGCGTCAAAATAGAGCGCCTCAAGCGGCGGTGTGGAAAGTTGTGGACCCTGCTGCGCAACCGGCGTGTCGGTTCCCAGCCGCCAGCTGGCGCAGGCACGCTCGGCAGGCAGCATCGCAAGCTGATCCGGCGTTACGCTGACCACCTGCTGCGGCATAATCGCCAGCGCACGCAGTACATCGCCAACCAAAGGATCCTCGGTAGTGGGAGGAATATCCGCCACGATCAGCAGGCGTATATCCGCCGGCAGCGTTATCGCGATTTCACCCTGTAACGCGCGTGGACGCCGCAGCTTATACTGCGTAATGCCCATTTGCTGTAGTAGCCAGTCACGTCTGGATGACATAGAAATTCCCGTTACGCCCTTATAATGCGCCGCTATGCTAGCAAACCCATCGAACATGCGCCAACAAACCACTATACTCTGCGCTCTGATTTCTGAGGAGCTATCTGATGTCTGCTTTTACCCCGGCGAGTGAAGTGATCCTGCGCCACAGTGATGAATGGCAAGAGCGCCGCGTGCTGTTTGCCGGTGATTTGCAGGATGACCTGCCCGCCCAACTGGAAACCCAGCTGAGCCGCGTTCATACGCAATATTATCATCACTGGCAATCATTAAGCCGCAGCATGGGCGATCGTGCGCAATATGGCCTGGTCGCCACGGCGGAAGCGATAGCAGAGTGCGATACCCTGATCTATTACTGGCCGAAAAACAAGCCGGAAGCCCAGTTCCAGCTGCAAAACCTGCTGTCGCTGCTGCCGGTGGGCAGTGATATTTTTGTTATCGGCGAAAACCGCAGCGGCGTTCGCAGCGCCGAAAGCATGTTGGCTTCCTGGGCGCCGCTGGACAAGATCGACAGCGCGCGCCGTTGCGGCCTCTATCACGGTCGCCTGACGCAGCAACCCACGTTTGATGCGGACAGTTTCTGGGATGAATATACGCTGGATGATTGCGTGATCAAAACGCTACCGGGCGTGTTTAGCCGCGACGGGCTGGATAGCGGTAGCGCGCTGCTGCTTTCAACCTTTACGCCGCATACCAAAGGCAAAGTATTGGATATCGGCTGCGGCGCAGGCGTGCTGGCAACGCTGCTGGCGCGTCACTCTCCGAAAGTGCGCCTGTGGCTGACCGATGTTGATGCCGCCGCGCTGGCCGCCAGCAAGGCGACGCTGGCGGCAAACCAGATCGAAGGCGACGTGTTCGCCAGCAACGTCTATTCCGACGTAACCGGCCGCTACGACATGATTATCTCCAACCCGCCGTTTCATGAAGGGATGCAAACCAGCCTGGATGCAGCGCGCACGCTGATTCGCGGCTCGGCGCAGCACCTTAGCAGCGGCGGCGAGCTGCGTCTGGTGGCTAACGCCTTCCTGCCCTATCCGCAGGTGCTGGATGAAACCTTCGGTCATCATGAAGTGCTGGCGCAAACCGGCCGCTTTAAGGTTTACCGTGCCGTATGGGGACGCGATGCCCGCGCCATCAAGGCCGCTAACCGCGACAAAT
This sequence comes from Mixta sp. BE291, assembly GCF_031457955.1. Lineage (NCBI taxonomy): Bacteria > Pseudomonadati > Pseudomonadota > Gammaproteobacteria > Enterobacterales > Erwiniaceae > Mixta > Mixta sp. BE291. Next base: position 288,723 of record NZ_JAVDXN010000003.1, read on the forward strand.
AAGGCATTATCTCCCGGGGAATGCTGCTTTTTACAGCGATCGCAACAGAGCTGATAAATATCTGTTGACGTCCCCGGGAAAAATCTCCAGAATTCGCCTCCGTGGTTGCAGTGCTGCAAAGCAATGCTGGAATGCGAAGGTGGCGGAATTGGTAGACGCGCTAGCTTCAGGTGTTAGTGTCTTAACGGACGTGAGGGTTCAAGTCCCTCTCTTCGCACCAAAGACCACGAAAATTCATATCGCACAGCATCTGCGCGAAGGTGGCGGAATTGGTAGACGCGCTAGCTTCAGGTGTTAGTGTCTTAACGGACGTGAGGGTTCAAGTCCCTCTCTTCGCACCAAATGCGGTGATATGAAGACAATGTTATGCGAAGGTGGCGGAATTGGTAGACGCGCTAGCTTCAGGTGTTAGTGTCTTAACGGACGTGAGGGTTCAAGTCCCTCTCTTCGCACCAATATTGTCACGCTTCAGTTAGATCCTCTGTCACTCCCCCTGCTTTTCCCGTTAGTCGCCGTCCGGCGCACGCTATCTCTCTGTTTTCACTTGCTGTAACCGTGCCGTTAATCCCTGCTTAAACCCATGCTGAAAAGGCTATCGCCTGATGAACCATTAGGGCAGCCATCCTTAGCGCCCAACAGCCGCCTTGCCTGCGTTACAGCCCGCCCGCATTAACCGATACCGCAGCCAGCGCGCCCGCCAGCGCGACACAAGAAGGCAGCAAGATATAGCGCCGTAGCCGATGATGCACCAGCATCACCACGGTCAGCAGCAGCGCCGCCACTAACAACCAACGCCACTGACCGAATGAAAGGTGCATCGATGCCACTAACGGCATGAGCGCGCCGGGCAACAGCACGCTCCATGCGCTTTGCAGCCGCTCCCCCATGATCCAGCTCACGCCCCATAATCCGCAGGCCGCCATAATCGCCATCAGCATACTCGCCACCACTAAATGATAATGATTACCAGTATCATATGATAGCTTTTATCATTTTGCACCTTTCCTGTGGAGAATTTTTATACACGAAGATGACAGACCAGTTAGAAAGTGTTAGATTGCCGGGATTAATCTGATGCCAGAAATTTATAATAACGACTCAACCCCCTTTCCAGAGTAAATCCTTTTACTATGGCAATGGCGCTTTGATATTTCAGGGCTGTCCCGAGTATATAAAATGAAATTACAAACTTATGAAGAATTGCTGCACAGCAAATATCGCTTGTCGTTGATGCTTTTTCTTTTTTTAAACATGGCAACATCACTTTTTTTTATGTTACCGATAAATAAAGGAGAAAACCTTTCCTTCTCTTTACCGGGAACATTGATAGTTATCATAAGTTTATTGCAATTGTCCTTCTGGATCATAAAGCCTGAAACAAAATGGCCGATATTATCTGCTACGGCTTTTATTATGGGCGTGCTTTGGTCCTGGCTGATTATGCATAAAAGCCAGCTGGTTTTTTATTTTGACGGCAGCTTTCTGTTGGTCAGCCTGATGGCGGTTTTTTTCATCAGCGCCGTCTCGCTGAACGAGCATCTTCTGGCGTTCTGCCTGCATATCGCGCCGCCCTCGCTGACCGTATTGCTGCTGGATGGCGGCAAGCACCCGCTAACGCTGCTGTTTACTATCGCGCTACCGCTGCTCGGCTTTACGCTTCAAAGCCTGATGCAACGCCGCAGCGACCATTTTACGCGCCGCCTGCTGTTTCAGCTGTATGAAGAGAAGCAGACGTGGAGCGACCTGAGCATGCTGGACCCGCTTACCGGCCTCTATAACCGGCGCGGCCTGAAGAACCGGCTGGAGAACCTGCTGGAGAGCCATACTGGCGGCCATTTCGTGATGCTGCTCGATATCGATAATTTTAAATCTTATAACGACAACTACGGTCATGCCATGGGCGATCAGGCGCTGACGCGCGTTTCGGCGGCGATTCGTGATGCGGTACGCTCGCGGGATATCGTCACCCGTTACGGCGGTGAGGAGTTTCTGGTGCTAATCACTAATGTTAATGCCTCTATTGCCATGAAGCTGGCTGAACGGATTCGTCAATATGTGTTGGACCTGGAAATTCCCCATCGTTTTAATCATCGTGTCTCTACGCACGTCACCATAAGCGCGGGTATCGCTCCGATAATCGAAGAAAATTTTGAGCAAGCGATGGCAAATGCCGATCGGGCGTTATATGTCGCGAAGAATCGTGGAAGAAATACCATTCTTTCCTGGGAAGAACTTTGTGAAACCAACCTGCGCTCGGCTGCGGGGGATATAATTCAATCCTGACCGCCCGTTTATTTAACCGGATTATTAGCCAAGGTAAATTATTCGCCTTAATACAAATTAAAAATAAAAAGCTTTTTTCCGCATGAATTAACTCACTAATAAAATAAACCGTAACCGGCGGAATGGATTCGCTTATTTTTACGCGCCGGTTGCCGATAACGCAGGAGCTTTTTCTGCCGCTAACAAAAACCCGACATTTTATCAGGTTATATTCCCCTGTCGCCGTACAGCTTTGAAACACTTTTCCGCGCAACCTGCTACTTGCCACCTTATTCCTTCCTAGATACAATCAAGAACGATTATCATTTGTTTTCTTATCTTCATTCCGGCAGTCGATTACACAGGTAGCCCTATGGCCATTGTCACGCGTCAGGCTTATGAGTACGGTTCGTCTCCAGTCATCTTTATGCAGAGCGAGAGTTCGCTCAGCGCGGCGCTGCACAGCCTGTTCAGCGAACACCGCGCCTGGTTTCTTGAATTTCTCACCCTTGGCGATACCGCTCCCGACGATACCCTGACGCAAGCTGAATGGTCGCAGAGCGCCCATTTTAATCAGCTGCTGGCGCGCTACAGTGATGAAATCTATCGCGAACATGCGGATATGCCGCGTGAGGCAAAGCCGCTGCAATCGCTCTGGGCACAGTGGTATTTCGGCCTGATTGTGCCGCCAATGATGCTGGCGCTGGTCATGGAAAAACGCGCGCTCGACTGCTCGCTGGAACATTTTCATCTGCAATTTCATGAAAGCGGCCGCCCGGCTAAATTTTGGATCGATGTGCATGAAGACGAAGACGCGCGCTATCTGAATGCGCAACAGCGTATCGACCGCCTTATCCAGCAGCATTTAATCCCTGCGGTTGCGGGCATTGAGCAGCATGGCGATATCAACGCCAAACTTATCTGGAACAATACCGGCTATCTGATGCACTGGTTTCTGGGCGAGATGAAAAGCTGGGTTGATGAAGCCACGCTGTTGTCGCTGGAACATGCGCTGTTTTTCTCACGTCACTTGCTGGACGGCAGTGATAACCCGCTTTATCGCACCGTGATCCCGCGTGACGGCGCGATGCAGCGTCGCAGCTGCTGTCAACGCTACCGCCTGCCAGCGGTGGCGCGCTGCGGCGACTGTACCCTGAAACCGGTCTGATCGCCTTTCCCGCCAGGCCAAAAATAGCCGTACCTTCTGTGGCGGCGCTGTTTTAGCGTCGCATAACGTTTACAGATTCCGCTGGTTATGGCAGCTTTATCACCCCGTTTTATTGTGAAGAGCACCGCAACATGAGCCTGGAGTCTGTACGGCACTATTTTGCCGAGCGTGCCCCTGAAATCTCCATTATCGAACTCAATCAGAGCACAGCCACCGTGGCGCTTGCCGCTAAAGCGCACGGCGTCGCGCCAGGACAGATAGCGAAAACGCTGTCGTTAAAGGTAAAGAACCGGGTCATCCTGATCGTAACCGGCGGCGATCTCCGGCTGGACAACCGCAAGTTAAAAGAAACCCTGGGCACCAAAGCGCGCATGTTAACCACCGATGAGGTGTTGAACTGGACCGGCCATCCGCCCGGCGGCGTCTGCCCTTTTGGCCTTGAGCAACCGCTGCCGGTTTATTGCGACATCTCTCTGCGCCGCTTCGCCGAAGTCTTGCCAGCGGCAGGCGCAATTCATAGCGCGGTGCGCATCTCACCAGACAGAATGGCGGAGCTTACCGAGGCCGAATGGGTGGACGTTTGTCAAAATCCAGTTGATTTAAGGTAAAAAGGTTATTTCCAGACTGGCAATTCGCATACAATTACGCCTCTATTTTTTGCAGGATATTTCGTGTCGCTGATCTGGTTCGCCATCGCCCGCAGCCGTTTTTTGGCATGGCTGGCGCTGCTGGCTATGCTGCTGCTGTTTATCGCCCCGGTGATTTCAAAATCACTGATGGCTCAGCACGGCTATGCTTCGCCGATGATGATGGCGCATATGTCAGCGATGGTCGATCAGCCGCTAAATGCCGCGCGTTCAGGCTGCGCGGCGGGCGTTATCCGGCAACATAGCCCACCCGCTGTGGGCCACGCTCAGCATGCTGAGCACCCGCGGCATCATACGGCGGTGCCGGATAACGCCGCGTCATCCTGCGCTGCCCCTCATCCCCGGCATTATCATATGTCGATGATGGACGACAGCGCCTGCGGCTATTGCGTACTGTTGATTCATTTGCCGCTGGATTCCGTGCGTCTGCCGCAGCTCTGGACGCTGCTGCAGGCCGCTATTCCCGCCACCCCCCTTCGACTCCAGCCGTTTGTCGCCAGCTGGATCCCCATTTGGTTCCGACCTCGCGGGCCGCCGGTTAACGGATTTTCTCCCGTTTAACCCAACGCTTTCTCTATCGCCCGTACGCGGGTCAAGGAACCATTATGTCGGAAAAAATCGTGCCGACGGCCTCGGCACACATCGCAAAAACGCAGAATGCGCAGGCCTTCCTGCAACTTATGCGTCGTTTACACTTTATGATCGGTCTGTTTATCGGCCCGTTTATCTTTGCTGCGGCGCTCACTGGTACGCTCTATGTACTGACGCCGCAGCTTGAAAATGTCCTGTATGCGCAACAGCTAACGACCGATGCGCCCGGCCCGCCCCAGCCGCTATCGAAACAGATCGACGCCGCGCTAAGCTACGCGGGCCTCGACGCAAAAATTGCCGCCGTGCGGCCCGCGTCGAGCGATACGGAGACCACGCGCGTTATGCTCCGCTTCGCTGACAGCGCGCCATCAGAAACGCGCGCCATTTTTGTCGATCCGAAAACGCTGGCGGTACGCGGCGATTTAATCGTGTACGGCACCAGCGGCATTTTGCCGCTGCGCACCACCCTGGATTACCTCCACCGCAGCTTGCTGCTGGGCGATTTCGGGCGTAACTACAGCGAGCTGGCCGCCAGCTGGATGTGGATCGCCGCGCTGGGCGGCCTGTTGCTTTGGGCGGTGCAGCGCACGCCGCAACGCCCTAACGCCGCAGGCACCTCCCCTGCCCGGAAGCGGTTACGGCTGCGACGCTGGCACAGCTTACTGGGCGTTACATTACTGGCCGGGCTGCTGTTTTTCTCCGCCACCGGTCTCACCTGGTCGCGCTGGGCCGGGGAGAATATCAACCTGCTGCGCGCCCATTATGGCTGGCTGACGCCGGCGGTGAACACGCAGCTTGCCAGCAACGCGCCGCCGATGATGATGGATGAACATGCGGAACATCATGGGCATATGATGCACCACGCGCCGGATGCGCCGTTAAGCGCCGCGCAGTTTGATGGCGTTCTGGCCGCCGCGCGCGCCAGCGGTATTGACGCAGCGAAAGTGGAAATTCGCCCCTCTTATCAGGCGGACAAAGCCTGGATCGTGGGCGAGATCGATCGCCGCTGGCCGACCCAGGTGGATGCCGTTGCGGTAGATCCTCATAGCTGGCGCGTAACGGACAAAATTGAATTCGCCAATTTCGGCCTGCTGGCGAAGCTGACGCGCTGGGGCGTGGATGCGCATATGGGCATTCTGTTCGGCCTCGCCAACCAGCTGGTGCTGGCGCTGTTTGGCGTAGCGCTGTGCGTGTTGATTGTGCTCGGCTATCGTTTATGGTGGCGGCGGCGTCCCGCTCAGCCGCAGCATCATCCGGCGGATACGCTGATTCAGGCATGGCAGCGCATGGGCCTCAGCCTGCGCTTTCTGCTGTCGGTGGTGCTGGTGCTGCTGGCTTTTAGCCTGCCGGTGATGGGCATAAGCCTACTGCTGTTTTTAGCGCTGGACGCCTGGCGCTGGTATCGCGCTCAGGCGTAACCTCTGTAGCAGGCTGACGCGCGTCAGCCTGCATTTTCTGCTCAACCCTGCGCTTAATGCGCGGCATTCATACCATGGAAACTGGCGACGCTGCCGGAAACGCATGCTGCACCGAACAATGTAAGTTCAAGACACATCATTTTTGCTGTAATAAGATAAGCTTACCGTTTTTGGCCTGACAAGGCGCGATGACAAACAGATGACGGGAAAGGTGGGTAAAACGTATTCGCCTGGCATCGCGGGTCGCGCTTATCTTGCAGGCGTACAGGAAGAAAATATTAAAGGAAACTATGCCGATTATTTTAATGCGTCACGGTAAACCCGGTGGCCTTTCTTCGCAGCGGCTTTCTGCCCAGGCGATGGTGCAGTGGGTTGCCAGTTACGATCGCGCGCTGATTGAAGATATGCCGCCGCAGCGCTGTATCGATCTCGCCGCGCAGGCAGATATTATCGTTGCCAGCCCGCTGCCGCGCGCGCTCGCCTCGCTGGAAAAGCTGGAGCTGAGCGCCACATTTACTGATGCTTTATTCCGTGAAGTGGCGCTGCCCGCGCTGCCGCTGGCGACGCCCGCCTTGCCGCCTGCGCTGTGGCTTACGCTGCTACGTCTGTTGTGGCTGGGAGGCTATTCCGGCTCGGTGGAATCCTTCCGCGATGCCCGGCAACGTGCCGTACAGGCCGCCAGCCAGCTGATTCGCCTGAGTGAACAAGGCACCGTACTGCTGGCCGGTCATGGGATGATGAATAAGTTGATTGCGCGCGAGCTACGTCGTCAGGGCTGGCTGGCGGAAAAACACGCCAGCAGCCGCTATTGGAGCACGTCGGTGTATCACCGCACCTTTTTATAACCCAGGCGAACGCCCTGATAAGGCGTTTGCCTGAACGGCCTCAGCCTGTGGCTTAACGAAACACATCCACCGCTTCCACCAGCCGGTGCGCCTGATTTTTCATCCGTGCCGACGCCTGTGCGCCTTCTTCAACCAGCGAAGCGTTGTGATGTGTGATGCGATCCAGCTCTTCAACCGCCTTGCCAACTTCGCTCAGGCCCGTGCCCTGCTCACGCGTGGCGGTGCTGATCTGTTGCAACAGCTCCGTCACGTTTTTCACTTTCTCCACGATATCGGCAATGGTTTCACCGGCCTGATGTACCTGTCCGGCACCGGACTGAACCTTAAGCGCGCTGGCGGCGATCAAATCACGGATCTCGCTGGCGGCGCTGGCGCTACGCTTCGCCAGATTACGCACTTCGCCTGCTACCACCGCAAAGCCTTTGCCCTGCTCCCCGGCGCGCGCCGCCTCAACCGCTGCATTCAGCGCCAGGATATTGGTTTGAAAAGCGATGCTGTCAATCAGGCCGGTAATGGAGGCAATCTGCTGCGAACTTTGGGCAATTTCATCCATCGTGCCCACCACCTGCTTCATCACCTCGCCGCCCTGAACCGCTGCTTTGCTGGCGGTCATGGAGTAATTATTCGCCTGACCGGTGCTTTCCGCATTGCTATTCACCGTGGTGGTCATTTGGTTCATGGTGGCCGCGGTCTGCTGCACGCTGGCCGCCGTCTGTTCGGTATGGCTGGCGATTTTTTCATTGCCCTGCGCCAGTTCATCGCTGGCCTGATGCACATTCATAACCTGATCGCGTACGTCTTTAACCAGCCAGCGAAACATCAGGCCAAGCTGCCCTACCGCCCGCAACGTCATGCCCACTTCATCAACCCGATCGAGATGAGCAACCTGATGAGAAGCCCCCGTCGCCACATCCAACGCCTGCCGACACACTTTTTCCAGCGGCCTGGAGATCTGCCATTCCAGCCAACCGCTGGTGATCAGAGCCATCAGCAGTGCCAGCCCGCCGAAAGCGGCCAGCGCACCGCCCTGTAGCCCGACGGCCACCGCGCTCAGCGCCATGCTCAGCGCGCAAAACGCCACACCGCAGCGGATCCGCCAACGCAGCGGCAGCGTTTTCAGCCATGAGAATGGGCTTAGCAGCCCGCTACGTACCAGCAGCCCCTGATGCAGACGCCAGCCGTGCAATTTACCACTGCGCATCTGCTGATAAAGCTGTTCTGCCGCCGCGACTTCCTGCTCGCTCGGCTTGATACGCACCGACATATGACCAGTAATGATACCGTTACGGATCACCGGCACCACATTCGCCCGCACCCAATAATGATCGCCATTTTTACGGCGGTTTTTCACCAGTCCCGTCCAGGGGAGTCCCTGTTTTAGCGTCCCCCACATATCGGCAAAGGCCGCTTTCGGCATATCGGGATGACGCACCAGCTTATGCGGCTGCCCGTGAATTTCATCGCGCTCATAGCCGCTGACATCGACAAAATCCTGGTTAGCGTAGGTAATGTAACTTTGCGCATCGGTGGTGGTCATCAGCGTGGTGTCGTCATCAAGCTGCCAGGCCTGTTGCGTAACGTGCGATTGGATAGTCATATGACAAGCCTTGTCCTGTATGGTTAAGATCTAATAATTTTTCGCAGGGAATTCACCAGCACTCATCGGCAAATCACTACGCAAACTTTAGAAAAAATGCACATTCAGCACCGGCAAAACAGTGGATCTAGTCCGCCGCACGCGCCTGAAAACGTTGGCGCAACCACTGGCTCAGTTCGGTCACTGCGCGCGGTACGCGTGCCGCCCACGGACGCACAATCCAGACGTGGCGGGCAAATGCGCCCTGAATACGCCACTGCGGCAATATCTGACGCAGGCGGCCTTCCCCCAGCGCCTGACGCGCGCTGAAGTCCGGCAGCATGGCGATTCCCAAACCATCAAGCGCCGCATCACGAATCGATTCGCTGTTATTGGTGGCGAACGGGCCGCTCACATTGACCACCGTTTCCTGCTGCGGCTGCGTGGCATCGCTAAAGCGCCAGCGCGGCAGTTCGGTGCCGCGTGGATAGTAAAGACAGTCGTGCTGGCTCAATTCCTGTGGATGCTGCGGTTCGCCGTGCTGCGCCAGCCAGCCGGGAGAAGCCACCAACAGCGTTTGCGTTTCGCATAACAGCTGGGCGACATGGGTTTCCGGTAGCGCATTGCTGTGACGGATTGCCAGGTCAAAGCCTTCGCTGGCCAGCGACACCAGCCGATCGGTCACCTCAAGCTGAATACGCAGCTGCGGATGCAGACGCAAAAACGCCTGAATATGCGGCTGTAGCTGCTGACGAGCAAAAGCCACCGGCGCGGTGATACGTATCAGCCCGCGTAACGGACCGCTGCTGTCGCGTATGGCGTAAAAACTCTGTTCGATTTCCGCAAAGGGTGCCCGCAACTCCTGCACCAGTTTTTCACCTGCCTCAGTCAGCCGCACGCTGCGCGTGGTGCGTTGCACCAGCGGGACACCTGCCAGCATCTCCAGCTGCTTAATTTTCTGGCTCATCGCCGCTTTGCTTACTTCCAGCCGCTCTGCCGCGCGCGTAAAGCTGCCCTGCTCTGCCAGCACCGTCAGCCAGTGCAAATGCAGCCAAAGCGCATCTGTTTTTATCGTCATAGTGATTGTTCAAAATAGTAAACAATGCGTTCAACTATAACGCTTTTTCCGGGAAGAAAAGAAGTTCAGGATAGCGATCAACCCACGCTACCCCGGAGGCAACCATGCCATTACTGCAATTTGATTTGATTGAAGGACGTTCGGAATCGGAACTGAAAACCTTGCTGGATGCGGCGCACCGCGCGGTATTAACTGCCTTTGGCGTACCGCCGCGCGATCGCTACCAGATTGTTCATGAAAACAAAAAATATCAGATGGTATTTGAAGACACCGGCCTTGGCCTGACGCGCAGTGACAATCTGGTGATGGTACGCGTCTATACCAGCCCGCGCAGTAGCGAACAAAAGCAGCGCTTTATGGCAGAGCTGGCGCGTGAACTGGAGAGCAGCAGCGGCGTACGCGGCAGCGATCTGATGATCACTTTTATCACTAATGATAAAGGCGACTGGAGCTTTGCTAACGGCGTAGCGCAATACCTGACCGGCGAATTGTAACGACAGCGTACGTTTACAGCATATTCACGATCCGGTTCACAGTTACGTACTTTAAGCCGCTGTTTTTTTGCCCTCTTCCCCTGCCGCGAAAATAATTGCAAGGCAAGCAGTTAACGCGGAGCCTGCTCATATCGCGGCGGGCGGAGGAGAAAAGCATGCGGAAACAGGAAGTAGTGGTGAAGCGCAGCCGACAGGAAAAGATCGCTGCGTTGCGCCAGCGCAATCGTGCTCCGGTGCTGGTTGTCGGCGGCGGTATTAACGGTATCAGCACCTTTCGGGAACTGGCTTTGCAGGGCGTTCCGGTGGTGCTGATTGAAAAGGATGACTGGTGTCAGGCGGCCAGCGGCGCGCTGTCGCGCATGATTCATGGCGGCCTGCGTTATCTGGAAACCGGCGAATTTGACCTGGTAAAAGAGTCGGTACAGGAGCGCGACCGGCTGCTGAAAAATGCGCCGCACTATGTCTCTCCGCTGCGCACCACGGTGCCGATCGACAGCTGGGGCGGCGGTTTGATTAATGCCAGCAAGCGCTTTTTGCGCCTGGGTGAAAAGCCGACCCGACGCGGCGCGCTGCTGATAAAAACCGGTCTCGCGCTTTACGATCTCTATACGCGTCAGCAGGGCAATATGCCGCGTCATCGTTTGAACAACACCGCTGAAACGCGCGCGCGCTGGCCTGGTTTTGCCGTCTGGGTAAAATACAGCGCCACCTATTATGATGCGTGGATTAAAGCGCCGGAGCGGCTGGGCGTCGAACTGGTGCTGGATGCGGAGCAGAGCAACGCCGAAGCGCTGGCGCTGAATTATGTCAGCCTGGTGGAGAGCGATGGCGAGCGGGTTACGCTGCGCGATAATCTGACCAATACCCTGTTAACGCTCGAACCGCACGTCGTCGTCAACGCGACCGGTGCCTGGATCGATCAGCTTAACCAGAAGCTGGCGCCCGCCGATCCGCGCAAACTGATCGGCGGCACCAAAGGATCGCATCTGATCATCGACAGTCCGGCGCTGCTGGCGGAGCTACGCGATGAAATGGTCTACTACGAAAATCAGGACGGACGCGTCTGCATTATGTTTCCCTGGTATGGCAAAGTGCTGGTGGGATCCACTGACATTCGCGTCGACGATCCGGAAAATATTGCCTGTACGCCGGAAGAGCAGCGCTATATCCTTGAATCGCTGCATTTTATTTTCCCTCATATCAACGTCAGCGCGGAGGATGTGCTTTATACCTTTGCCGGTGTGCGACCACTGCCCGCCAGCGATACGGAAGTCAGCGGCCGCATCACGCGTAATCACTCACTGACTTATTTCCCGCCGGACGACAGCCGTGATTTCTCTGTTCTGAACCTGGTGGGCGGCAAATGGACCACCTTCCGCCGTTTTGGCGAACAGGCAGCGGATCGCGTCCTGAAGCTGTTGGGCGAAAAACGCCGCCGCAGCACCGTTGATATGGCGATCGGCGGTGGTCGTAACTTCCCCTGCCGCGAGCGTCTGCCGGTTTGGATCCAGGAACTTAGCGAGAAATATCAGCTGGCGGAGCGGCGTGTGGCGCAGCTGGTGGATCGTTACGGCACACGCGCTGAGCTGCTGCTGCGCCTGATTGCTGCTGACGATGAGCAGCCGTTGCAGCATCATGCTGACTACAGCGATACCGAGCTGCGCTGGCTGATGCATGAAGAGCAGGTCGTGATGCTGGAGGATCTGCTGCTGCGCCGTAGCGCGCTGGGGATCGCCGGTCAGCTTACGCCGCCGCTGATGGCGGAAATCGCTCATCTGATGGCGCAGGAAATGCAGTGGAGCGACGCCCATCGCCAGCAGCAGCTGGAAATGACGCTTTCGCGTCTGGCGCGTTTGCACGGCGTTTCAGGATTACGGTTAGCCTGTCACGCCCAACCCGCAGGAGAAAAGCATGTCGGTTAGCGATAAGGCAATGTCGCTATAGCATTGAGGACACGGAAGTCCTGACAGAGTGGCACCTGACGCATGTATATTTGTTTTAGTCCCTAACACCAAAATAAATGCAAATATTGCGCAGTGATTATATTAATTTGACTTATCACCCTGCAATATAAATGTTATCTCACCTAACATCATCAACCTATAGCTTCATCAATCACATCCTTACAGCAATGGCTTGATACCTCATCTTTTTGGTAACACCTTACAAAACACCGCCTGTTTAACGCCTTAAAATCAACCTCGTTATATTAGGATGCTATTAAAATGGTCAGGTGATATGAAAAGAAGAATTAATGGATGAGCGTTTTTTGCAATTTTACAGGTTACAAAAGTTTTAATATGGCCTCGAAAATATCAGCCTGTATAAATTATTGCAAAGGAGTAATATGATGCCCAACGTTAATGGGTTGCATGCTAATAGTTATTATTCAAATTGTAACAAACCAAAAAATCCAATAAATAATGCACATATACTAAAACTTAACGGCTGTTCAAATAAACCTACGTATGGTGATAATAGCGTAGGACACCCGCATAATTTTCATTCTCTGGCACGTGAACTCTATAATTTAGCTCACCCCGCTACAGAACCTCTGGATTCAAATTGCCCGCCACTCGCTTTAAAAGGGAGCTGGTTAAAAAAATTTTTTGTTAATTTGATGTGGTATACCGATATAGCAGGCATCGAATTTCAGCATTCGGAAAAGCAAAAAATCCCAGAAAATACCGGTCTCACCAGACATCCATTGTCTTATTCAGATGAACAATGCAGGATTCCATCCAAACCGCACTCCCGCAAAAAAAAACCATCAATAGAAAGTCCCGGTAAACAAAACCCAGCTGAGTCCGTGCCGCCAGCTGACCCACAGTCAGGTAATGCAATAACAAATAATGCTTTTTTTCTACCCGGCACTGAAGCTACACCATTAAAAAATAACGAAAGACAAATCGTTCATGATACAGAGAGTGGCTATTATGTCATCGCTACAGAGCAAGATAAAAAGGATTTAATCACGTCTTTACAAAGACATTTGGTAGCAAACGGACCCGTCAATGAAGATGAAGGCGCAGACATTGAATTCAGCTTGCGAACCATTGCGGCAGATAGCGCTGTACTCCTTATCCCGCTTTACGCTACTGAGAATTCTTTCTCAGACAGGAATGGACCAGCTAAGGAAAAAATAAAAAAAACGGCAGATACAGAGGCCAAAGATATTTATGCCAAAAATATATGTAATGAAAAAGGTGAAGTACAGGGTCAGATAATCGTTTTATCTAAAACCTTTAGTCAGGAACTATTACAGGAACTTCACTTAGACACGGCAAGCTCCCCTCTTTCTGAGACCAAACAGCAATCTAAAAAACGTGACCCTGCCGCACATTTATTAATGTTTGGCCTGAATTTACCTCATGGAAAAATGCTGGAAAGCGTCATTAAACAGGATTATGCTCATAACAGTGTTAACGCCGGAAATGACAAATCCACTACAAGCGCATCTTTAATAACATCACAAATAAATCAAACGTCACCCGGAGAAAAGCCGGAAGCGCTTAATGGAATTATTCCGGTAAAAAGCAGAGCTATATTTTATATTGAAAACCCGCACACCGGTATACGGAAAGAAGTCTTATTGGTACTAAACCCAAGTAACGAAGGGATGACCAATGGTACACCGGTTATTTTGCTACCTACCGAGAAAGATAATGAATTCGTTACCCAGACATCCGATGCAGAAAATTCAGAGCAGACAGCGAAAAAAATCATTTTCAATGACAGCAATAACACCTGGAACTATGCTGATGATGCATCTAAAGAATTAAATGTTAATGTTATAGAAGGGCATAGCCAGATAAATTTCTATGGCGATTATTATCAGATAAAAACGGACAAAAAAGGCGGCTATCTGATTGCTTTCGAAAAACAATCAGGCGTTAAAGAATATTTACCAGTATACAGGAACCCTTTATCGGGCACGTGGCAATCAAAAATTCATAATGGCCATTTCGCTTACAGCGATAAAGACGAAAAGATAATTGATAAGCTTGCCGTTGATATAGTAAGCGAATTTAATTACGTTAAAAGCCAGGACGACATTACTACCTGGTATGGTGTGAAAGAGATATATGAAACGCATAAAAAAGGCGACCCAGAAAAGTATGTTTGGGGAAAATATATCGAAATGAATGGTAAGGTTGTGCCCGTCAGAAACATACTGCAAGAAGGTTTTAAAGCACAATACGAAGTTTATGATAGTAAAAATCCAGATCAAAAAGGCTACTCGATTGAGTGGAATGGTACTCAATGGGTGCTTGAAGGCAGCACCTCAGTTTATGTCAGCCCTGAATTTGAAGACCAGATAACAACCGATATGCTGGAAAAAAATATTGATACCAGCACGCTTTCAGCGCCAGACTCGATGGGCTTAAGAACGAATACGGATGGAAAGCAATATGTAAAAGTTAAAGACGGTTACCTGAGGATTGAAAAAAAACAGAAAGAGTTATTTGTCACCAAACCAGATGGAACAATAATTTCCCTTGAAACCGAAAAGGGTAAACTTCATTCCAGGCACAATAATGACGAAGTTCAAAACATAACTAAAGATGGAAATAATAGACCCCCCCGTTCTGTAAATTTAAATACCTGTCCCACAGGGGATGAACAGATTAAACAGTACGATAAACTCAGCGAAACTAACACTATAGTTACAGTAAAACATCGTGCCGACGTCCGTAGCCATGTTGCTGAGAATAGTCTTTCAGCCTTCCGACTAGCCTATCAGCAATGCCGTCCAGCGATTGAAACAGATGTATTAACCACGGCGGATGATGAGCTTGTTATATTTCATGATATGTTTATTGGAAAAATGATGGAGCCTGATTACGATCCAGACAAAGACCTGGGGCCGAACAAGGAGTTAGAAAAGTGTACACTTGCATACCTTAAAACTAAAAATCTGCTTGATCCTAACCGACGCCCTACTCAGGACAAAATACTTACCGTAAAAGAACTCATCCAGGATTACCGAGAGCAAAAAGCACAATCTCTTTTATATCTTGAAGTCAAAGCCCCCAAGGCGATATTACGTGTAGCAAAAATAATCTCAGATGAGGCTCTCAAGGATCCCTCTTTGCTTAAACGTCTTGTTGTTAAGTTTAACATGGCGGAATTTCCTACCTATAAGGACTGGGTTGATGGTTTAAGAAAAGTGGGTGCTAATACAAAAGTAATGGCGAATCCAGTTATGAACCCAAATGCTAGCAGCCGACTGAATTTACAACGGTATGAATTAGAAAACCCCAAAGGATTAAATCTACCAGATAATGCCAGCCGAGCCGTTTATTCCTGGTCTAAAGTGCCAGGAGATATAGTTCCTAATGTAGAAGTGGTAATAAAAAATAGCGACGATTTCAAAAATAAAATTTTAAAAAAATCGCCACAAGGGGACTATTATGCGCCCACCAGTCTGGATATATCCAACACTATTCCAGGTTCAGCTGCCTATATGGCTGCGATTGTTAAACAAAATAAAAAAGCGCTCGGTACCTATATCCCAGTACCTGACCGGCCCATGTGGAGGAAAGACCATATATCTGGAAAGACCGTTCCACTATGGCACAATAAAAACAAGCGCATTGATATTACTAAAGCGTACTATACAAACCGATCTGTTTGTTGTTATTCTTTAACAGATATACAGCATAGCTCAGAAAGCGCGGATATTAGAATGAATATAGCCTGGAACCTGGATATAGGCGCAAATGTTATCACAACGGATGATACCTACAGCACCGAATTATATGCTGATAAACAACGCAAACTTAATAAATTATTAGTACCCTATATTTCCTACCCTCCTGGAGAAATGAGATCGGTACTATCCTGGGATTTGGGATATGCAATAGGGCCTTCATTAGCAGGATATAATATGAAAGCCCTGGGCGGCAATGAATATTCTTCCTGGGGGGACAACAATGCCTTTATGACAATCCATACAAAGATTCTTATGCCTGGGTATTTAAATGTGATGTGCCTGCCAACTCCTTGCCAGACTATAATAAATTATTAACACTGAAAACGGTTAGCACAGAACAGCACGGCGATGCGACGCAAATATTAACCGAAAATGGAGATTACTGCCTTAGTGCTAAAAAAAGAAATTCAGATTATTTATACTGGATAAAAGAATGTGATGAAAAAAATAAAGAAACGCACTTTCATCATGATGAAAACAATTACTTGCGCGCGCTTTATTATGAAACCAGTGAGGTTTATATTAACGGCCGTCAGAGCAATACATACTGGGGCGTACCTTATAGTCTTTTAACTACAACAGAATACCCGCAGAATAGTGAATGGGCGAAATGGAAATTCGATTACGACAATGAAGATTTATTAATCTTGAAGGATGAGCTATAATCATTAAAATGGTGTCCGCTAATGCGGACACCATTTTCCTTTTTAAAATCATTACAACTAATATTATTACTGTACAAACAAAATAAAAACTTCCTCTAGCTTGTGACTTTATATAAACCACATATGACATTATTTCACAGCAAAGCCAGCTTACGATTTATTTCCGCCACGCACGCTATTAGCTCTGAATCATGGTGAATTACGTCAAGTATGTTTTTACCTATAATATATTCAACCTGGTGAAGATCAAAATAATATCCATTCTGCGCGTGATTCTCACGGATACCTGCGTCAAAGCATTGTTTACACAATGTACTCCATGGGTAAAAGTCGGTAATGCCCGTAGAACAGCTGTTATTTATATAAGCAGATCCCCCTCCAAGCAGTCCGGTCTGTTCAACAATTGTCGGTGAAAATAACCATTGTAAAAATAACATCGCTTGTTCTTTGTTTTTTGAATATTTGGAAATACCTACTGACCCGCCGCCTAATAACGGAGCGCCTCCGGGTACAGGAGCATAGCCTATTAAAGGAGATATTTCACTATGCGCTACGTCAGTAAATAAATTCATATAGACAATTAACATAGCCAATTCCCGTTGTTCAAACTGAGCAACAGAATCTTGCCACCAGGTGCTATTAAGACACCTGGCATAACCCAGACTTTCAATATAGTTTTTTAAAGCAGGCAAGGCTATTTCTTTGTTCAGACAAGGCGGAGACTTTTCATGTAGCAATCTTCCGCCACGGGCATAATAACGTTGTAGAAACTCAGTGGCGATCATTTCTGCGCCGCCAATGGTGGCACAGGTTCCGGTCATATTTATTTCGCCAGACTGGCGTAACCGGGAAAAAAAAGCCGCAAGCCGATCAAATTCTTCATAACTCTCAGGGAGCTGCATGTCACGTTTGAAGCGTTCAAAGTATAGCCTTTTTATTTTTTGATCTTCGAACAAATCGCGACGGTAAAAGAGCATCTGTACGCTAGGGTCAAAAGGGATAGCATAAAAAACGTCATCTACTCGACTATACCGATTAACAATATTGGCAGGAATATTATTCAGGCAGGTTGATAACGTTTCATCTAAATTATTTAATGGTTCAAACAAATCTTTAGCCAGCCGTGGGAAAGTAGCCATATCAACACGGAAAAGATCATACCCCGCCACCTGCTTCTCATTTTCAGTTATTTTAATTAATTCATCAAACGGAGCACAGGTCACTTTGGCACGAATCCCTGTCATGCGATAAAAATGAGGTAAAAGCTTTTTTAGTGCCGTTGACGAGGGACTATCAATAGTTAGTAGATTTATTTCTTTATCCGTCCCGGCGCTGCTTTCCTGATAGTTTCTCAGATGATCAAGGATAACCGGTTCGTGATGTGCAATGGGTTGTCGGCCACTGATTAAAATCTCTGCTATATCTGTCCCTGACTTTTTATAACCTATTGGATAACAATACAATCCTGGTTCAAATCTTAATTCTTCGCTTGAAAATGTATATATCGGCGGACAATTATCTGTACGTCCAAGATACCAGGCATTTCTGACATGTTTTACTTTTTCAAAATCTGTGCAAATAATAGCATCAATTGCAGGATACTGAAGAAAATCAAAGGCATCTTTATGGCTTTCGCGCGTTCGCGTTGCGTTCCAGTAAACGTTAATATTTTCATTATTATTTAACGTTAACTCAAGGTTATCCTTAAATTTTTTCACACTATAAAAACTTAAAAGATCGGTAAAAACACCGACGTTAGTATATTTTTTTGTTTTTATAATGTCAGAAAAGTGTTTAGCACCTTCAGACATATCGATATCGTAAAATGTTTTTGCGTGTCGCGGTTTACGATAAATAAATATTATTTTTTCAGGCGCAAGACTTAAATTATTGTAATAAGGCATAACATCATCAAAGCAACTTACGATGACAACGCCCTGGCACTGACGTGTTGCCAGAACCTCCAACTGTTTCTTTTCATTTTCTTCAAGGTCTTCCGTAAGGAAAAGCTCCAGCACATATCCCTGTTTTAGTAACTGCTGGTTAAGCCCGCTGTAAAGCAGCTGGTAACGCTCTGAGATCATATCAGGCACGATAAGAGCAATCGTTTTTGCCCCACCCTGGCGTAATGATTTTGCCTGGGCATTTGCCTGATAACCGAGCTGTTTAGCCGCTGCTTTCACCGCACTGATTTTAGCAGCGCTTACGTTGCCACGAAGGTTAAGGACGTTAGAGACCGTTCCATGAGAGACACCCGCTAATCTCGCTATGTCCTTAATCGTTGTCATCAGCTACCTCTCTGCTCTGTATTGATTAATTCGCTACTCTACCATTTCCCTGCAAGCGCACCAAGAATGTGAACAGAACAACAAACCCAAAAAATAAAATTGACACGTACCAATAAATTGCAATATTTATTCATTACGGTGCAACGTAAGGAAACAGTAATGGAAATTCATTTTTTGGGAACCGCAGCGTCTGAAGGCATTCCTAATCCGTATTGCTCATGTCGTCTGTGTGAACACACCCGCGTTAAAAAGGGAAAGGATGTACGTACTCGCTCATCCGTCATTATTGATGAGATCATGCAGATTGATCTTTCTCCCGAATTCAGCTACCAGATAATGCGCGATGAGGTTGATGCAAGAAAGATTAAAAACATCCTTTTTACTCATACCCACCCCGATCATTTTAATATTGGCGAGCTCTACGGTCGCATGGAAGAGTTTGGGCATTTTATTGATCACCCTCTTAAGGTCTTTGGTAACGATATCGCGATAAGCGCATGCACATCTCTGTTTAAAGGATATAGCAAACAGCGTTTAAATTTTCATCGGGCGATACCCTTTGAAACCCTGGAGATTGATGGTTACAGCATCACGCCATTATTATCTAACCATATGGAATGGGAATTTAGCTATATTTACTTTATCGAAAAAGAGGGTGTCACATTATTTTATGGTCATGACTCAGGTTGGTTCCCCGAGATCACCTGGCAATGGCTTGAGGGGAAAAACATTGATCTCAGTGTACTTGAATGTACATTAGGCACTAGCGGTAATAATCGCACCGACAATCATATGAATCCAGAAACCATTATAGCCACCAGGGACAAGCTGCGTGCTATTGGCTGTTACAATAATGGCAGTGAAATAATAATATCTCATATTTCTCACAACACAGAAATGAACCATAAAGAACTGCAAAATAAAATGGCAGCCGAAGGAATACTGGTTGCCTGTGATGGATTAAAGATTAATATATAAAGGATCTTTATTATGTTTATGTCAAAAACCCCGCGTCTTTTTATTATGATGTTCATGCAGTACTTTTTACAAGGTGCATGGAGCATGACAATGGGCCTGGTGTTAAGCACCTTTGGTATGTCAAAAATTATTGGTTCATCATATGCGGCTCTGGGCCTGGCCACTATCCTTTCACCTCTATTTATTGGCATGATTGCCGACAGGTTCTTTGCTGCACAAAAAGTAATGGGATCATTGCATTTAATTAATGCTATGGTTTTCCTGCTGATGCCACAAATTATAAAAAGTCATAACGAGAGCATGTATCTTTTGATGATTTTTATTGTTGGCATACTTTTTTACCCTACAGCGGCCCTGGCTAACAGTATTAGCTTCCGCCACATCAATGGCGTAAAATTATTTCCAGTGATTCGGGTTTTTGGCACGTTTGGCTTTATGGTCATTGGATTTATATTAGGCGAATATGGTTTTTCAGGCAGCACAACGACATGGCATATCGCCTCTTTGGCAGCGGTAACATTAGGGCTTTACTGCTTTACCTTACCGCCCACTCCGCCCAAAGCCAGGGGGGAAAAATTTATGCTGCGTGATTTATTTTGTCTGGATGCCTTATCGCTGTTTAAAGATAAAAATTTCGCCATTTTCATGCTCTGCACTTTTTTCCTGATGATCCCAAAGACAACCTATGTTGCTTACATTCCGGTATTTCTTAAAACCCTGGGTTATGATAACTCGGCAAGTATGCTGCAAATAGGCACAGTTTCTGAAATTGTATTTATGCTTTTCCTCTCGTTATTTTTAGTGAAGTTTGGCTTCAAAAAAATCATACTGTTAGGTGCCATGTGCTGGATCATCAGATGTTTCCTTTTGTCACAGGAATCGATGTATAACAATACAATATTTATTGTAGCTGCTTTATTACTACACGGCATATGTTGGGATTTTTTCTTTACCGCTGGTGATATTTATGTTGATAGCAAAGCTGATGAGAAAATAAAGTCACAGGCGCAAGGATTACGTTTTATTGTATCAAATGGTATCGGCGTTATGTTTGCTTCGCTAGTCAGTGGGCATATTTTCAACAGCACGATTAAGGCACCCGAGCTGCTTGCGCAATGGCAAGATTTCTGGTTGTACCCGATGGTTATTGCGGCCATTGTTTCAGTTGTATTTCTTATATCTTTTAAAGAACCCAGTCAAATAAAAACAGAAACACATTTAAAAAAAGATAGCGTTGCTTAACCCCCTAAAATAAAATTAATGAACAGGAAAGTATCTTTATTTTTATGCTTTTATGGTAGTTACTATTCTGTTCATTAGTGCTTTATTATTTCTGGTGAGATACCTTATGTACTTACAACTTTACGACTATTTCTCGACAATTTTTAATCAATGGGAGGTATTGATTAAATTTAGCGTCTCCTTTCTCCTGGGTTCGATTATCGGCTGGGAGAGGGAGTCAAAAAACAAACCTGTGGGTATTAAAACATGTATTATCATAGCCATTACCAGCTGCTTACTTACTCAAGTCTCTATTCAATCTGCCGAACATTATGCGGGTATGTCGGTAAATATTCGCACTGATCCAATGAGGCTGGCGGCACAAGTCATTAGCGGTATAGGTTTCCTTGGCGCTGGCGTCATTTTGCACCGGCAAAGAGACAGTATTTCTGGTTTGACAACAGCAGCAATTATTTGGGCATCAGCGGGCGTTGGCATCGCATGCGGGTCCGGATTCTATTTTTATGCTACTTTTTCCACCCTTCTCTTTTTCCTGGCAATTCGTTTCAGTCATACTCTCGGGCGCTTCAGACAAAGTGATGGTTATATTCATAAGATAGCCGTTCAATTGACACTTGCCGACAGCAGCGTTATCCCTGAGGTATTTCACCGTATGCACGAGAAAAAGTTCCTCCTTGAAACGCTTGATATTCACGACACAAAAAAAGGCAAAATCATTATGTGCATGAAAATATCAGTTCGGAAAAGGATTACCGTATACAGCCTTTATTCAATGCTAAAAAATATTGAAAGCGTCGATTCTGTCTCACTTGGCCGTTAGCGTTTTTTCACCGCGCCATGTTACCGATCTTCCTGATGGTCTTCGATGACTTATCAGGTGCGCTTTCCGCTGGGCCAGCATGCGCAGGCGACGCAATGCCTTAGCGCTATGCGTCATAGGGGCTGGCTGCGCTGACTAAAAGCTTGAATCTGCTGGGGTGGGTTTCTTCGTTCGGCAGGTATGCAAAAGCTGAAGGCAGCATCACGCGACAGAAAGGAGGTTACACGCGCTTATTATCTGAATTTGCGCGCCTCGTACAACAGTTGTGACAACGCATGTTGCAGGGATATGACAGGCAGGATAGATTGAAAAAATTCTGTTACGTCCCTGATTAATTAATGTGGTTATGGCGTCCTTTGTGTCGCCCGTTTCCACGTAAGGAAACTGCGTTGTCTGAACTGTTTTCAGTCATGTTATTCGTGGCCTCGATTGTTATTTATGCGTATAAAGCCGGGCGCAACACTTTTTGGTACCTGTCTCTGCTGTTGGTTTTGGGCCTGTTTATCATCCTCAACGCCACGCTTTACGCCAGCAACTATTTTACCGGCGACGGCATCAACGATGCGGTGATCTATACGCTCACCAACAGCCTCACCGGCGCGGGCGTCAGTAAATATGTGCTGCCTGGCATCGGACTGGTGCTGGCGTTATTTCTGGTATTTTGCCTGCTCTCCTGGCTCTTGCGGCGGCGCGGCCACCGTCCGCACCACTTCGGCTACAGCTTGCTGGCGCTGCTGCTGGCGCTCGCCTCCATTAAAACTACTCCGGCTTTTCAGCAGGTCAGCGATTTAATCGTTTCCCAGACGCGCAGCGGCGAATCTGATTTTGCGCAGTGGTATCACGAGCCGCAAAAGCAGATCGCTAACCCCACGCTCAACCTGGTCTATATCTACGGCGAAAGCCTGGAGCGCACCTATTTTAATGAGCAGGCGTTTCCTCAGTTAGCACCAGAGCTAAGCCGCCTGAAGCAGCAGCAGGCGCTTGATTTTGCGCAAACTGAGCAGCTGCCCGGCACCGAATATACCATTGCCGGTATGGTTGCTTCGCAGTGCGGCATTCCGCTGTTCGCCCCTTTTGAAGGCAACGCTTCGGCCTCGCTTGCCAGCTTTTTCCCGCAGAATGTTTGCCTCGGCGATATTCTGAAAAACTCCGGCTATCAAACCTGGTTTATGCAAGGCGCGGATCTACGCTTCGCCGGAAAAGATACCTTTCTGAAATCGCACGGTATCGATCATCTTTACGGCCTGCAGGAACTAAAAGACCAGGTAACGGATCCCGCTTATCGCAATAACTGGGGCTTTTATGACGACACGGTGATGGATGAGGTGTGGCAAAAATTCGAACAGCTGTCGCAACAGAAACAGCCATTTGCGCTTTTTACCCTAACGGTGGATACCCATCATCCTGACGGCTTTATCTCGCGCAGCTGTCAGCATAAAAGCTACAGCTACGAGGGCAAACCCAATCAATCTTTCAGCGCTGTGGCCTGTAGCCAGGAACACGTCGCACGGCTGATTGATCGTATTCTGGCTTCGCCCTGGGCCAAAAATACGCTGATTGTGGTCTCTTCCGATCACCTGGCGATGAACAATACCGCGTGGAAATACCTTAATGCACATCAGCGCGATAACCTGTTTATGGTTATTCGCGGCGACCGTGCGCAGCCGCAGCTGTTGACCATGAAGCGCAGCGCGCTGGATAACGGCGCAACGGTGCTTGATCTGTTGGGCGGCGATAAGGCCATTGGCCTGGGGCGCAGCTCACTGTCGGATCGCTCGCTGTCGGAGCAGTTTGATATGAAGAAAAAAGTGCTGGAATGGAAGCCGGACGTGATCCAGCTATGGGGGTTTCCAAAGCATATTGAGCGCTTTAGCATCGACCAGGCAAAAAACAGCATCAGCTTTTCCGGCGCGCATTTTAGCCTGCCGCTACTGCTGAAAATCGGTAAGGACAAAGTTGAACCGTTGCCGGAGGGTGAATACGCCGCACCGCTGCGCTATCAGCTGGCTGATTTCACCGCCGCCGATAAGTTTGTTTGGGTGGATCGCTGCTTTAAGATGGCGCGTTTATGGCAGCCTGCGCGGGCGATGTCGACCGATCTTTGCGTGGCGCAGGGGCAGCTGGGCGCACAGCCGCAGGTTCAGCATATCGATAAAACGAACTGGGAAAGCGCGGTGACTATTCCGCAGCAGCCGCTGGATCAGCAGCGCTGGCGGCAAAATGTCGCCGCGTTGAAAATCGCCGACAACGACATTCGTTATCAGGCCGACAGCTTTAAGTTTGAGGTTGCGGGCGCGCCGCAGGCGGTTAAAGCGTTTAGCGGCATTTCCCGTCCGGAGAGGTGGGGCCGCTGGTCTAACGCCAACCTTGCGCCGGAAGTGACGATTGATTATGCCCAGCCGCTGCCGCCGCGTTTTGAACTGGTGATCCAAGCGAAAGCGTTTGGCCCCAATGCTCAGCGTCCGATTCCGGTGCGCGTGGGCGATCAGCAGCAGATGCTAACGCTAAGCCATGAGGTGAGTACGGTAACGCTGCGTTTTACCAATCCGGAAAACAGCCATCAGCTGGTGATTACGCCGCCGGAACCACAGCTGTCCAATGAAGGCAATATTATCGGCCAGGATCCGCGCAAGCTCGGCATCGGACTGATCGAGATTAAAGTGGTGCCGGTGGCGAATTAGCGAAACGCTTGCAGCGGCCGACGCTGCAAGCCTTGCTCATCGAAATTGCCCGCTGCTAACCATTGACGCAGCGCGGCCTGGCTGGCGCGTCGCGGAGAGATAAAGGGACGGCAAGCGGATTCAGTCTTTTATTCCCGGCATGGCCGAACCGGTCGAGCCGCGGCGAATATAGCGCGTGGCAAACTCCGGCATCGGGCCGGGATCTTCGCCACGGATCTGAGCGATGATGCGGCGAGCCGCCTCGCAGCCCATCTCATAAACGGGCTGCGCGATCACCGACAGCGGCGGCGATACGATCTCCGTCCAGGGAAAGTTATCGTACATCACAAACGAAAGATCTTGCGGAATGCGCAGGCCGCGCAGATGAAACTCACGCAGCAGAGCCTGCGCAATCAGGCTATCGGAGGCGATAACCGCTGTCGGCGGCGCGGTGTCATTAAAAAGCTCGCCAACGATACGCGCGACCGCCGCATCATCCAGCGCGTTGGGTTTAATCAGCGCCGGTTCAAATGGTACGTCCGCCGCGCTAAAGGCGCGCTCCATACCGGCGATACGCTGGGCGACCGGCGTCAGGCCCATATCCGCCGGGCGGCGATAAGGTTCGCTGGCATTCATGCTGGTGACGTAGGCGATGCGTCGATGTCCCGCTGCCAGCAGCTCCTGTGTCGCCTGCTGCGCCGAGCGGGTAAAATCGACGCCGATTACCTCGACGTCCAGATGGTAAACCGCCCGGTCAAACAGCGTCAGCGCCCGCCCTTCCGTCAGCACCTGGGTTAAATGCGCATTATCGTCAGCGGCAGAACTGCTGGGCGCCACGATAATCCCATCCACCCGCTTCTCCAGCATCACGCGTACCGCCTCCTGCTCAATGCTCAGCTGTTCATCACTGTTGCTGAGAATAACGTGATAGCCCGCCTGACGCGCCACATCCGAAATCCCGCGCAGCGCCAGGCCGAAATGCGGGTTCTCAATATCACCGACAATCACCCCCAACGTATTGGAGCGGCCGGTATTCATGCTGCGCGCCAGCTCATTGGGGCGATAACCCAGTCGTTCCGCCGCTGCCAGCACCCGCGTAATTACCTCGTCGCTAACGGAGCCATAACCGCCCAGCGCCCTGGCCGCTTGCGCTTTTGATACCTTCGCTTCACGCGCTACATCGGCTGCGGTAGGCGCTTTCAATCGCATATTTGTGCTGGTCATAATTAATTCGAATCACAGGTTGAAGGATCGATCATTGACGGCTCCGAAAGGCTGTGCTTAATATCACTGTAACTGATTTGAGACCGGTCTCACAAGTGGACTTATCCCGATCAGCACCTGCATTGAGACCGGACTCATACTAATTAAACGTCCCCGGTTTCAATAGTCGTTGATGTTTAGACAACAAAAACGGACTACTTATGAAATCGCACAACATCCTGTTCAGAATGGCCGTTGCGCTCATCGCCTCGGCTTCAATCATTACTCTCTCTACCTCGGCCAGCGCGGCGGACAACAACCCCTATGGCCTAATCGAACCAGGTCATATGCGCGTTGCCAGCCTGGGAGATGCAAAACCCTACACGTTTACCGACGCAACAGGCAATTTTACCGGCTTTGATATTGAATTTTTTACTGATGTTGCCCATCGGCTGGGCATAAAACAGGTCGATTTTATTGGTCAGGATTTCTCCGGCATCCTGCCTGCGGTGGCTAATGGCCAGTATGATGCGGGCGTGGCGGCGATCGGTATTACGCCGGAGCGCGCTAAAACCGTGGATTTTTCCACCGGCTACCTTGCGGGTTATCTGTCAGTGCTGACGCGCAGCGATACCGGAATCAAAGGTGTCGATACGCTGACAAAACGGCGGATGGGCGTGGTTCAGGGCACGCTGCAAGAGAGCTATGCGGTTAAAAATTTCCCGCAGACCGATCTGGTGCGTTTCCCCGACAACAATGCCGCAATCTCCTCGCTTAATAACGGCACGCTGGATGCAGTGTTCCTTGATTATGAGGCAGCCAAAAGCTATGCCGACCGCTTTAAACTGGTTCACGCGGCAAATATCCCCTCCTTCGATGCGCCCGCTGGCGTGGCGATCGCGAAACAGAAGCCGCAGCTAAAAGCCGCGCTGGATAAAGCGATCAAAGATGCCATGCAGGACGGCACCTGGAAACGCCTCTATGAAAAGTGGTTCCCAGGGTCGCCGATGCCGAAACAGTACCTGCCTGTCACGCAGTAATACCCCCTGCTCAGAGAATAGTCCGATCCACCGGGCAGGGATTTTTGCGTCCCGGCCCCTGAAAAAAGCGAGTGCTTACTATGGACCTGTTCGAGATTCTGTCGCGTACTTTCTTCGATTTCCCCTCAATGCTGACTGTTTTCCCTCAGCTCCTGGGAACGGGTTTAATCAATACGTTGATTATTTCCCTTGCCGCCACGGTGCTGGGCACCACCTTTGGTCTGATTCTGGCGCTGATGGCAATTTCCCCCTCCCGTTGGTTGCGTTTGCCGTCGCGTATTTATACCGACCTGTTTCGCGGTCTGCCGTCGATTTTAACCATCCTGCTGATCGGCCAGGGCCTGGCTCGCTTCAGCTATCAGCTGTTTGGCCCCACGCCCTATCCGCTCGGTATTTTCGCCCTCAGCCTGATCGCCAGCGCCTATATGGGTGAGATTTTCCGCTCTGGTATTCAGAGCGTGGAAAAAGGCCAGCTGGAAGCGTGCCGTGCGCTGGGCATGAGCTATGCGCGCGCGATGGCGCTGATCATTATTCCGCAAGGCATCCGCCGCGTGCTGCCTGCGGTGGTGAACCAGTTTATTTCCATTATTAAAGACTCTTCGCTGGTCTATCTGCTGGGTCTGATGGTGGGTCAGCGCGAGCTGTTCCGCGTGGGCCAGGATGCCGCTGTACTTACCGGCAACCTGTCGCCGCTGATGCTGGCGGGTCTGTTCTATCTGGTCATCACCGTGCCGATGACGCATCTGGTCAATGTGATCGATGAGCGTTATCGCAACGGCCGCCGCCGCGCCAGCGCCCCGCAAAGCGGCCTGAAAGAAGTTGATGAAGTGCAGCAGTACAGCGTGAAAACGCTGGCATCTGAACAACCCGCCCCTCTCACCCGCCATCGGGAGCAACAATATGCTGAATAATGCCTTAGCCGACACCCTCCAGCAGGAAGCGGCCTTTCACGGCGCCAGCCTTGAATTGCGTAATCTGACGCTGGCCTATGGCGATATCGAGGTGCTGCGTAACGTCTCGCTACAGATCCCGGCAGGCACCACCACCTGCATTATCGGCCCCTCCGGCTCAGGGAAATCGACGTTACTGCGCGGCATTAATCGACTACATGAGCCGAAAGCGGGCGATGTGCTGCTCTCTGGCCGCTCGGTATTGAAGGATAAACCAGACGCGCTGCGCCTGCGCATCGGCATGGTGTTCCAGCACTTTAATCTGTTCCCCGATCACTCCGCGCTGCAAAACGTGGCGCTGGCTCCCTGGAAGATCAAAAAGCTGCCGAAACAGCAGGCGATGGCGATCGCCCGCCTGCGGCTGGATGAGGTGGGATTAACGCAACGCGCCGATCACCGTCCGCGCGATCTTTCCGGCGGACAGCAGCAGCGCGTCGCCATTGCCCGTGCGCTGGCGATGGACCCGGAAGTCATGCTGTTCGACGAGGCGACGTCGGCACTCGATCCAGAGCTGGTCAAAGGCGTGCTCAACCTGATGGCGGATCTTTGTCAGCGCGGCATGACCATGGTAGTGGTCACGCATGAAATGGGCTTCGCCCGCAAAGTCGCCGATCAGGTGGTATTTATGGATGAAGGCGAAATCGTGGAAACCGGTACGCCGGAAGCGATTTTCGAACGTCCACAGTCGGCGCGCCTGCGTCGCTTTTTATCGGAGGTGCTGTAATGGCGCTGCTGCAGGGAAAAATCCGCACGGCGGTGGTGGGCTTCGGCATTTCCGGCCAAGTCTTTCACGCGCCGCTGATCGCCGCCGATGCGCACTTTGAGCTGAACGTTATCGTTACCGGCAATGCTGAGCGTCGGGCGCTGGCCCAACAACGCTACCCACAGGCGCGGCTGGTAGAAAGTTGGCAACAGCTGTTACAGCTGATTGATGCTGGCGACATTACGCTGGATCTGCTGGTGCTGGGCACGCCACCGCAGGGACACCGTGCGCAGGCGGAAGCCGCCATCGCACGCGGGCTGCATCTGGTGATTGATAAACCCTTTGTTCCGCACAGCCGTGACGGCGAGGCGTTAATCGCCGCCGCCCAGGCTGCCGGTACGCTGCTGACGGTGTTTCAAAACCGCCGCTGGGACGGCGATTTTCTGACGGTGAAAAAATTGCTGAATCATAACGCGCTGGGCGATATCCGCAGCTTTGAATCGCGTTTTGAATGGTGGCGGCCGCAGGGCTTCGGCAACTGGCGTGACTGCGCGACGATTGCGCAAGGCGGCGGCCTGCTGCTGGATCTGGGCAGCCATCTGATCGATCAGGCGTTGCAGCTTTTTGGCCCTGTCGCCGACAGCTATGCCGAGCTGGCGCGTCATACGCAGCCTGTGATTTCCGACGCCGACGAAGATAGCTTTGTTTCGCTGCTGCACGTTAACGGCGTACGCACGCGCCTGTGGATGAACGGACTTGCTGCGCGTCAGGGGCCACGTTTTCATCTGCTGGGCAGCCAGGCGGGCTTTAGCAAATGGGGACTGGATAACCAGGAGCCAGCGCTGGCTGCGGGCGTGACGCCGCTCGACGCCGACTGGGGCCAGGAAAAGCCCGGCAGCTGGGGCACGCTGACTGAGAACCACCAGGATCGCCTTATCGAAACCGAGCGCGGCGACTATCCCGCTTTTTATCGTCTGTTAGCGAATGCGCTGTTGGAAGGCGCGCCGCTGCCGGTAGAGGCCGCAGACTCACTGGCGACGCTGCGCCTGATTGAAGATCTTCATACCCGTTACGCCGTCCGCAATGCCTGAAACGGACAGCCTGTTTTCTTATTTGCATAAGGATTAAAGCTATGTCACTGGAAAGTAATCAGAAATCTGTTGTCGTGATCGGCGGCGGCGCGATTGGCGTTTCCAGCGCGGTACATCTGCTGCGCCAGGGCGCGCAGGTCACGCTGGTTACCGAAGCGGCGCTGGGTTCCGGCGCATCAGGACGCTCGCTCTCCTGGCTCAATTCTGCCGGAGAACGTGCGCATGAATATCATGCATTGCGGATGACGGGTATCGATCGCTACCGTACGCTGTTTGCCCGCCATCCCGATCTGTCCTGGCTGCGCTTTGACGGCGGCCTTTACTGGGCAGCGGATGACGATCGCGGCACCCAGGCGCGTCACGCTTACGAAAAAGCGCACGGCTATGATTCGGCGCTGGTCAGCTCGAAAAACGTCGCGGATTTTACGCAGAATATCGCGCCACGGGCGATGGCCGACAGCGCCATTTACAATGCCGGAGAGGGCTGGGTTAGCCTGCCGCATCTGATCGGCTGGCTGATGGAAGAGTTTCATCAGCGGGGCGGTAAGCTGATTGAGCATGTCGGTAAGGTCACGGTGAAAACCGATGTCAGCGGACGCGCCTGTGGCGTCAGCACCGCGCGCGCCGGTGAGCTGGCGGCGGACAAGGTACTGGTCGCCTGCGGGCCGCAAACGCCGGATGTGGTTGCACCGCTTGGCGTCACCATCCCTAACGGCTCACCGGTCTCAATGCTGGTGACCACCGATCCCGTCGATACAATGATTGATGTGGTGATGAACACGCCGCGCGCGGCGGTACGCCCGAATCCGGGCAATACGCTGGCGGTGGATCATGACTGGTACGAAGCGCATATTTCTGCCGTTGGCGACGGGGAATACCGTATCGCAGAGTCGGTGGTGCAGGAGTTGCTGGATGAGGCCAGCAAATTGATCGTCGGGCAGCCTGCGCTGCGGGCCAGCGGCTGGAAAATAGGGCTGAAGCCGATTCCTGGCGATGGCAATCCGGTATTTGGCGAGCTGCAAAAGGTGCCGGGCTGCTTTGTCGCCTTTACCCACTCCGGCGCGACGCTGGCGCTGATTGCCGGAGAGCTGCTGGCGGAAGAGATCGTCAGCGGCGAGCCGCACCCGATGTTCGCTACCTTCCGCGCCGAGCGCTTTAGCCAGACGTAAACGCGATAACGGGCCGCCCTGATAAAACAGTCGGCTATTCAGTCGGTTGCGCTCATAAAAAAGCCCTAAACAGGCTGCGAAAAAGAGTGCTTCAGGGCGAGGTCTTGGATTTAACAGGTTCAACAAACGGCCAGCCGCCTCGCTGGCCGTTTACTCATTAATGGAAGAAAATATCGCCCGACTTGGCTTTGATGATTTTGCCGTCGGCATCAGAAATCAGCACGTAGTTACCGCCCATATAGGTCCAGTGGCTGCCGGTATCCGGCGCAGGGAGGTGGCGCTTTTGCCATTCGGTAATTTCATAGGTCTTGGTACGGTATTTCTCCGGCACCTGTGAGCCAACCGTATAGCGCTGCGCATCGCTAAAGAATTCAGTGACTTCATACGGCTCTTTTGGCTGCTGCTGCGCCGCGCCCGGCGTCGCTGCCTCATTCTGCGGACGGGTTTGCGTGGGATCCTGCGGCACCGCTGATTCCGGCGCGCCCTGCGTTTGCACCTGAGTGGGATCCTGCTGCGCTGGCGTTTGCGGTACGCCCTGCGCCGGATTCTGCTGGGTCTGTGGCGCGGTTTCCGCCGGGGCGGCCTGCTGCTCTCCTTCCGCCTGGGCAACAGAAGTGAATGCCAGCGCGCCGATCAATGCGCCCGAAAATAAAATCTTAGTGGTATTACGCATAGTTTCTCCTGATTTCCCTGCCCTGTTGTTGCGGGCGCTTATTTTAGTGACAACAAATTAACCCTGGTTACGTCAGCAGGCACAACTTTTATTGTGAACTTTGTTGTCAAAGGGCGACCAGGCTCCGGCTTCAGGCGGCATTGCCTGTTCGGAGCAGCATTTTCACCCAGAGGAAAGAGCTGAGGCTGTACGGCTGGCACTCAGCGGCAGAGACAAGCGAGATATCATATCGGATGGCGGTTTACTCAGCGGCGGACTATCGTCAGGCATCAAATCAGAAAACGTGACGCCCAGGCTCCGCTTTGCTGTGCTAATCATACAACCAGCGGCCCGCTTTGGCTGATTCAATAAACATACGTATGGTGAGGGCTGATTTATCCAAATTTTGATTTTTGCGCTTAAAAAATGAGGCTTCCCAGGGATAGTAGTTTCGCAGCGAAAATTTATCTGCGCTTACATTAAAATGTTGAAAGTAAGCCTCTGCCATATCGCCGACATCGTCCCATTCATGCAGGCTCTGTAATGGCTCATCTTCATCGATAACAACCTTTTTCAAAAGCAACGTTGTTACCACCGGCAGCTTTTTTTCAATAAACTGGCGGACATCCTTTTCCAAAGTGTTGTTCACCATACTTTATCCTCTGGCCTTGCTAACATCCCTTCCGAAATAAGCGCATAATTAAACGTAGCGTACGCTGTTAATCATACAACCAGCGGCCCGCTTTGGCTGATTCTGAAAACATTTTTACCGTCAATGGTTTTCTCTTTGCCGTAACCATATCCTTAAAATGACGTCCTTTAAAAAAACGCTGAGAAAAAGTCAAATTCTCCCAGGGAAAATAGTTACGCATATCCATAGCGGAAATATCAATGCCATACTTATTACAATAATCATTAATTACGTAGGGCAACTCATCGGCTGCTGCATAATCTTGTAACAGCGTTTCAAGTTCAAGCGGAACAGCCTGGCATTTTTGGTTCACCGGTCGGGATAGCTCCTTACGAAAAAAGGCCAAAATTTCTGCATCACTTACCATATTTTATCGTCCCCTCTGGCAATAGCGTTATATTTTGATATCGTTTTAAACGTAATTGAATAAATATCGCTTGCCAGTATAACCCATCCGACAACCGGAATCGCCCGCCCTACAAACGTACCGATTTTATGCGTCATCAGTATTTTCAGACGATGAGGTGGATATCCACCGATGACAGAAGGAAGCTCCAGTCCCCACGGGAACTGAGCGTTACCAAAAGCTTTCCTTGCGCCGCGTGATGCTAAAGAGGTGCCTGGAGTGGCGTTAGCAAATTTCCCTCTGGTTGACAGAATATTAAGGCCCGCAACAATCCAGACGCTTAATATAACGTTCCCGGTCGCTAATCATGAATTGCATTTTTATAGTTGTGATATATGCCAACATTTATCTATATCAAGCACATCCCTCTGGCAGGCACCTTTAATAACCTTGCCGCATTAACCCTTCCTTTAATTACAGCGGGTGGGCGCCTCACCCGCCGTTTCTCAACTTTTTCGAGAGCAGCAGACAATATAATTCATATGTTTCCGCTGAGCGTGGAAATAGCGCAGCATACCGAGAAAGCGCTGGCGGTTTTCGCGGTTCTTTAAACCGTTAAAAATAATTTTCACGGTGCGCAGCAGGCCTTCATCTTTAATCATGCCGCGCGGCGACATCAGCGTCATTTTATCGTTATGGCTATCGACCTGGCTAAAACCGCTTTGATAAAACATCTGTTGCCAGCTTTCTTTGCTCATCGGACTGACGTTAGATTTCACTACCTGCTGTAGCTGGGTATCCGCACTCGCGGGCAGCTGACCGTTGGTTAACATAATATCGTGCGTTAACAAACAGCCGCCGGGCTTTAACACGCGATAATACTCCTGCACTAAACGCAGTTTTGCCTTATCCGCATACATGGTGAGCATGGCTTCATTGATTACCGCGTCAAAACTGTTATCAGGGAAAGGGAGATGATGCGCATTGGCTTCGCTAATCTGAATGCGATCGCTCAGCCCGGCGGCGGCAACGTTTTCACGCGCCTTGCTCAGCGCCTGCTTATCCATGTCGACAGCATGAACCTGGCAGCCGAAGCGCGAGACCAGTTCAATCGAGGTGGTGCCCATATTACAGGCGATTTCCAGCACCCGGCTCTGCTCATTCAGCCCCGCCTGCGCCATCAGCCATTCAGTCGCCTCTGCGCCGCCGGGACGCAGCCGGGTTTTGCCCAGGCTGGCGAGAAAAGTATGCCCTGCTTTATTACTGTCAGACATGATCATTCACCCATAAAAAAAGATGCATATATTATGCACCTTTCATTGGGCGAAGTTAAACCGGAAGGCGCCCTCTCCGGCAGCAGAGAGGGCATCAGGCATTAATAATCAAATTGGCGGTAATAGCGGCGAATATTAAGGTCGTGTCCGGTATTTTTTTCAAAGTGCGCCGCCAGACGATCCACCAGCAGCGTTGAGGCCACGCACGGCGCGACAATCCAGCGGAAAGCCTCATCTATACCGTTCAGGCGATAATCACGCGGATCGATCACCACCACATGGTCGCTGATCTTACGGGCAAACGCCTCCACCCGATCGTCCAGCGTCCGGCATTTCCCTTCGCCTTTCACCAGAAACAACGGCACCTCTTTCTCCAGCAGCTCCAGCGTGCCGTGGAAAAATTCGGCCGAACTCACTGACTTAGTGCGCTTCCACTGCATCTCTTCCAGAATGCACATGGAGAAAAGATAGACTTCGCCCCACATCTCCGCGCCGCCAATCCACATCATATAGTCGCGGTCGTGATACTGGCGGGCAATCTCATCGGCTCGCGGGTCGAAATCACGCTTGGCCTGCAGCAGGTTCTCCGGCAGCAGCTCCAGCTGACTGGCGAAGCGTTCATAATCGTCAAATTCGCCGTTCAGCGCGACCAAACGGAAAAACAGCCAGTAAAGCAGCATATATTCATATTCCACGCCGTTTTTATGGCGCATCGGAATATGCCAGCTGGCGCTGCTGGCTAACGGTGAATCTTCATTTTTAGTAATCGCCACCACGCGAATGCCTTGCGCTTTACACCACTGCGCTATGGCAACCGACTCTTTGGTATCGCCCGATTTAGAGAGCGTAATCACCACCGAGTCTTTATTTAATTTTTTATTGCCCTTATTAATTAATTCCGCCGCCTGCTCGGTATAAACCGGCAGCGAGGTACACTCTTTGGCAAACTCATTGATTGCCATCATCGGTGCCAGCGAACCGCCTACCGAGGCGAAAAACAGATTGCTGTAACCCGTTTGATGAATATTTTCCGCTACCTGTTCAGCGATTTTACGCGCAGCGATGATCTCACGAGCACTGGTCAGGTACTCGTCCTGATTAAAACCCAACATATTTTTTCTCCTGAGGAATTAAATTTTGCTTTGCAGCACCTGGTCGAAATCGTCAAATATCCGCACGCTTAAATTAATGCCTTTCAGCGTGGCGACCCGATAAGCCATTATTTGTACCGGCACGATTAATAACAGCGGCGCCAGTAACGGATCGATAGAGAGATTCAGCCCCAGCTGGTTTTCATGGCTTTCCCCCTGGGCGCAGAGGGTAAACGCCGCCTTCACGTGCGGGCGCATATAATCACGCAGGGCGGCAAGGCGCGGATGCGGCGCATCCTCTATAAACAGCAGCAGATGCGTGTTGTTCGCCTCCAGATAAGGGCCGTGCATATAGGCTTCCAGCTCAAAGCCGCTCGATGGGCAGCGCACCGTCTCGGTAAACTTGGTTTCGAACTCTTTTGCCACGCCCGCCAGCGCGCCATAGCCGATAGCGATATAGCGCGGCGCGGCGGCCAGCACCGCCTGATGCTGCGTAATAAACGCATCGGTGCGGCGTATTACCTCCGGCAGCCGCTGCGCCAGATTGTGCAGCGCGCTCACTCTATTATCGCAGGCATCGCTATCCAGCGTTCCCTGCGCCTCCCCGGCCAGCATGGCGATCAGCAGCAGGTTCAACACCGTGGCGCTAAAACCCAGCGTAACAAAGCCCACCGGCTCAATACCGCAGTTAATATCCAGCACCGCGTCCGCTTCACGCGCCAGCGGGCTGTTGCTGTCGGCGGTCAGACACCAGACCTTGTGGCCCGCCGCCTGCGCCTTGCGCTGCGCTTCCAGCGTTGAGTGGCTTTTGCCGCTTTGCGATAGCGTGATGGTCCAGTCAACGGCGTCATCAACGCGTTCATAATGCGTAAAGGGATAGGGCTCTTTAATCTCTACCTGAATATTCGCCCACTGACTAAAGGCAAAAACGGCGCACTGGGCGGCATTCAGCGACGATCCGGTCGCCAGAATCAGCAGACGCCGCACCGGCTTTTGCGCCAGCCTCTCTGCTACCAGCGCCAGCGTCTGCGGATATTCTTGCAGAATACGCGCCAGCACCTCCGGTTCGCGTTCGATACAGTCCATCATCGTGACCGACATAGTTATCTCCTCAGAACAGACCAATCCATGAACCCAGGATGCCGACCACCGCCATCCCGCCAATAATCGCCAGCGGCTGCACCTTCTTGCCCAGCAGCCAGTAAACAATGCCGAAACTCAACAACGGCAGCAGGCAGGGCATGATGTCGTTAATAATCGCCTGCACCTGCGTTTTCGCTTCGCCCGTGCCGAACGTCACGGGAATGGTGATATCGATCATCGAGGCGGTCATCGCGCCCACCACCATCAGTCCGATAATCGACGCGCCGTAGGTTACGCTCTCCATCATTCCGCTTTTCTGAATGCGCTGTAGCACGCCGGTGCCCAGCACATAGCCCCAGCGGGTAAACAGCCAGCGCACCAGGATATGCGGCACGTTAAAAATCAGCACAAACAGAATCGGCCCAAGAATATTGCCCTTCAGCGCCAGGCTGGTGCCGATGCCGGTCGCGATCAGCCGCAGCGTGCCCCAGAAAAAAGAGTCGCCCAGTCCGGCCAGCGGCCCCATCAGCGATGCTTTTACGTTATCGATCGAGGCGCTATCCATCCCGCCGTCGTTGCGGTTTTTCTCTTCCATCGCGGCGGTAATGCCGAGGATCAGCGTGACGATATGCGGCGTGGTATTAAAGAAAACCAGGTGGCGTTTTAGCGCGCTCACCAGATCGTCATGGCGCGTGTAGAGCTTTTTCAGCACCGGCATCATCGCGTAGACAAAAGCCAGGTTCATCTGCCGCTCATAGTTCCATGAGAACTCCATCTGGAATGAGCGCCAGAAAACGCGGCGCAGGTCGCGCGGGGTAATCTGCGGCTCTGCCTGCTGCGGGTCATCAGAAATCATCTTCGTCATCTTTCACTCCTTCTGCCGTTGAGGCGCGCTGCACCGGCTGCTGCGTCATATTGACCATCACCACCGCGACAATCGCGCCGAGAATGGCGATGCCGGTCACCGGGATGTTGAGATAGGCCATCAGCACAAAGCCTAAGAAAAAGTAAGGCGCGACCTTTTTGTTGATCAGCAGCCGCGCCAGCATGGCAAAGCCCAGTGCCGGGATCATACCGGTGGCCACGCTCAGTCCGTGCTTAATAAATTCCGGAATCGCGTCGAGCAGGCTTTTTACCGCGCCGCTGCCGACCATAAACGAGACGGTAACGATGGTCGCCAGCATCAGCGACAGGCCAAAGCCCGCCAGCAGGTGCATACGCTCAATGCCGCCGGTGTTGCCCTGCTCCGCATACGCATCCGCCTTATGGCTGAGCGTGGGAATAAACAGCCCGAGGTAGACGTTTTTCAGCACCAGCGTCAGCGTGGCGATCGGCAGGCCGAGCAGCAGCGCCGTTTCGGTGCCCGCGCCGGAAGTAATGGCGAAGGCAACGCCAAGAATGCCGCCGGTCACCACATCAGGCGGGATCGAAGCGCCCACCGAGAAAGAGCCGATAAAAGCCAGCTCCAGCGTCGCGCCCATGATCACACCGGTTTGCACATCGCCCAGCACCAGCCCGGTCAGCAGGCCGGTGACGATCGGCCTGGAGAGCAGCGAGGTGCCTAAGGCATATTCAGACTGGGCGATAAACGCCACCAGCCCCAGCAATAATGCTTCTGTCATCATCGCTCCCCGCGCTACAGCGCTTCGCTAAACAGCTGTTTGCGATCGCCCGGCACCTGACGAATTTCAATCTCTTTGCCCGCCTGTGTCAGCGACAGCAACAGCGAGATCTCATCCGGCATGACGTTGATCGCTTTAGAAATATTACGGCTGCCCTCTTTGGCTTTAATGCCGCCAAGGTTAATGCTCTGAATCTCCGGCACCGCCGTCGCCAGCCGCCAGGCATCGGCGACCGATTCCACCACAATAAACAGCTTATATTTGTCGGTAACGCCGCTTTTGATCGCCTCGATGGCGTCGTCGATATTTTTGATTACCAGCTTCACCGCGGGCGGCTTCGCCAGCTTGATGGTGGTTTTGCGCAACTCATCGTTAGGCACATTGTCATTGGCGATCAGAATGCAGTCGGCGCCAATGTACTGTGTCCAGGAAAAGGCGACCTGGCCGTGCAGCAGTCGATGATCGACCCGTAAGAGCTTTATCATTGTTATCCTCCTCGCTCAGAAATCTTTGTCCGCGCAGCGGGCGCTGCTGATGGTCTGGTTGCAGTACTGCATCCCCTCGCGGGCGTTGTGCAATGCTTCGTTTATCAGCTGGATCGCCGGTTCATCGGGCGAGGCGATCAGCATTTCAATCACCAGCGGCAGGTTTAATCCAGCCAGCAGGTGGAAGTCGGGCCGGTGCAGATAGCGAATAAATTCGTTATTCACGCTACCGGCGAAAATATCCGTGATAACGATCAGCTCATCCTGCGGCGTAAACGCGGCCATCAGGCTATCGACCTGGCGGGTTAAATCGTCGTTTTCATCGACATAAGCACACAGCGCGTGCAGGTGCGGCTGCTCGCCAAGAATTAACTCCACGGATTGACGGATACCGGCGGCAAACGAGCCGTGGCTGGCAAAAATGTAATGACGTTTCATCCTGACCTCATCAAGCGGTTCCACGCGTTAATAAGAGCAAGCGGCGTGCCAGAAATAGTGGCGCGCCGCGTAATGAACGGAACGGAAAGGTTAAAACTCTTGATCTGAAGGGATAAATTCCGTTTTCCGGTGCAGAATATCGTGGATGTAATGCAGCTCGGCGTCGGGGATTTTGACACTGTAGCTGGCCTCAATGACACTAAACGCCTCGCGCAGCGCGTTAAGCGCCTGAGACGGACGCTGCGGCCCGCGGTAGCGTTGAATCGCCGCCTGACGAATCAACCGCTCGATCAGACAGCTGATATGAATATAGAGCGCCACCTTGCGATCGTTGGTCAGCGCCAGCCCGGCCAGATGCTCATAGCGCAGCAAAAACTGCTCGACCTGGTTAATCACTTTGCCGGTATCAAGAATGGTCACCGACTCAATGACCCGCCGCAGCGAGAAGTTCTTCACCAGCTGATTATTGATCTCCTCTATCTGCCCGGCGCTGGTCAGCGGGCCGAACAGCGCCCTCAGCGTGGCGCTGCCCGTGCCGGAAATCAGTGACTCCAGCGAAATCCACGGCACCGGCAGATGCGGATCGAGGGTGCCGACCACCGCCAGCACCTCATAACGCGCCAGCAGCGGTTCACGCTTCGCCTGGTCAATCAGGCTGTCGTAGTCGCAGGCGACCATCTCTATCGCCAGCGCTTCAGGAATGCTGGCCTTCAGCAGCGCGCTCAGGTTCGTCGCCGCGCCCAGGCCGGTGGCGCAGGTGGTGATGATCGCCCGCGGTTTATTCTGTCGCGGCCAGATCAGCTGATGCTCAACCGGCAAGTCGTCCGCCACCTCATTTACAATCGCTTCAGGCAGATCGCCGCGCAGAATGCGCTCGCCCACGTAGAGCGCCATGCGCGTCGAGACATTATTGATAATCGCCACCGGCGTGGTAACAGGCCGGTCAAAGCGTTGATAGATGGCGTTCAGCGATCCCATATCCACCAAAATTACCAGCCCGGAAGCCAGCGCGTTGCGCTCGATATAGTGCATCACCTCGCTGGCGATCGCTTCCGGCGTAACGTCCAGCGGCATATCGAACGATTCAAACACGTTGCTTTTCAGCAGGCGATTCGCCACGTTAGCGATGCTGCTGGCGGTGGCGTAGCCGTGCGCCAGAATCACCGCGCGCGTTACCTGTTTCTGGCTCAGCACGCCGGTCTTTTGCAGCCAGAGAATCAACAGCAGCGCATCGATCCGCTGCGGCTGCAAATCAAGCTTATGAGTGACCGCCGCCAGCACCTCGTGACAAAAGCGGCAGAGCAGCGGATAGCGCTGTTCCAGCTGAAGCGAGAGCTGGCGGATAAATTCCGCATTAAGACGGGCGGGCGTTTCGCTGGCGCGATGCAGCAGATAGTGGCTCAGGGCATAGATGCAGTTGCCGTTGAATTGCAGGTTAAAACGCTTTTCCAGCCGATAAAATTCCTCGCGTACCTGACTGCTTGCCAGCAGCAGCATGGAAGATTCTTGCTGGTTACGATGGGCGAAAATAAGCTGGTCGAACAGGCTTTCAATCTCGTTGCCCATGCGCTTTTCCATCTCTTCCCATGCCAGCGTCCCGCCGCGCCAGTTTTCAAACAGCGCCAGCACGGTAAGCTGCGCATCCTGAATCAGCAGCTGCGCGCCGTCCCGCTGACGCAGCAGCCAGGGCAGCGACACCGAACGATCGATCACCAGCGGCTCCGCCTGCGTGTCATCAATCGCGGGCAGCTGAGCCATAACCGTTTCCGGCAGATCGTGCAGCGTGACATCGAGCATTTCACGACTCATCTGTCGCGCCCAGGCGGAAGCGACGCTGTATTTCACTGCGTTTTTCATCTCGCCAACGTTGCCGCGCCAGAGGTGCTCGCCCAGCGCGCTAATCAGGCGCGGGCTGAGGCGTAAACGCCCACCAACCTTTTGCGCCTCGTGCCAGAAAAACTGCATCATCAGCGCCTGCTTTTCCTGCGGGCTGCGGCTCGCCAGATCGGGCAGCGTAATCTGGATCGGGATACGACGAATAAAGGTGGTCAGGAAAGTGCTGTGAACCTCTTCGGTGGTGGCGAAGATCAGTCGCGTCGCTACTCGCTGTGCCTGCGCGGTTTCGCCCAGCCGGTAAATTTCGCCGCGATCGAGCCAGGTGAACAGTTTCTCCTGCCCTTCCGGGTGCAGGCGGTGAACCTCATCCAGAAATAAAATGCCGCCGTGCGCCGCCTCAAACGCGCCCGGTTTGTCATGCAGCGCGCCGGTAAACGCCCCTTTAACATAGCCGAACAGGTTAGCGGTCAGCAGCTCCGGGTTGCTGGCATACTGGGCGCAGTTAAAGTTAATAAAGGGCGCATCGGGCGCGATAACCTGCTGAGCGATGGCATATTCATGCAGCAGCTGCGCCATATAACTTTTGCCGGTGCCGCTGTCGCCGGTAATCAGCAGCGGCAGCCCGCCGTCGGGATAGAACAGCGCGGTTTTCAGCTGCTCGATCGGTTTCTTCAGGCTCCCTTCATGACCGATCAGTAGAGCGAAATGGTCAGCCTGCGGCGCGCTCTCGCCCTCTTCCGCCAGCAGCTCGCCGACGCTGGCATATTCGCTGCGCGACAGCGGGAAAAACTGCTGCTCAAAGCTGGCTTTATGCAGAAAGCAGACCGGGCGGCCATTGATTTTTATCAGCTCGCCCTGCGCCACCAGTTGGTTGAGATAGTGACTGGCGGTATTACGCTGCATAGCGAAACGCTGCGCCAGCCAGGCGGCGGTAAACACTTCGCTGACCTGTTGCGGGTTAAAAAAATCGGTCTGATTAATCAGGAAGTTCAGTAATTTATCTTTACGCATCATCGCATCCCCGGTTTACAACTCAGGGCTATGATGCCGTGAACCACGCCGTCACAACCGTCAGCGCACCGGGGAATTGTTATTTTGTGGGATGCCGCACAGATTGCTTTCCTGCAGGCAATGAATCACAGGCGGGCGGCTATCCTTTATTAGCGCGCCAACGTATTCCATTTTGCTCGCCATAAAACTTACACAGCAAATTACCCTGCCCGACTGTGATTTCCGTAAAATCGGATATTGATGCAAAACTTTTAGCGGTTTTATTATTTACTGCAATAGATTTGATGCCTGCGGACGATGCTGAAGCAATGCCGTTGTTTGAATCTTCAAAGGCCAGAGCAAATTCAGGGTCAATATTGAGTTTTTCAATCGCCATTTGATAGGGCTGCGGATCAGGCTTACCTTTGCTAACGTCATTTCGCGTGATAATGCAGTCAAATACATTGAGTTGATGCTGGGTTATTACACTTCCCACTTTTTCAGGCCAACTGCTGGTCACCAGTCCTATTTTTACCGTACTTTTCTTTAATTGAAAAATAAACTCACGCACACCCTTAATTAAAACATAATTCGCTTCTTCCTCCCGACGATCTACTTTTTGGTGAAAAGTCTTGCGTACCACTTCTGTTTCACCCGGTAAGATATGCTGTAGCGTAAAGTGATGAGAGGCCCCAATAATATAATTATCAATGTCATCCTGCGTAAGGTTATAGCCATATTCTTGCGCAGTCGTAACCCAGGCATTAATAATCGCCTGATTAGAATCAATAATTACGCCATCTAAATCGAACAGAACGGCTTTAATTTCTTTAATTATCTTTTGCGGCATCATTTTTCCTTGTTACTAAAAATAGATCATTGAAATTAATAGCGCTAATAATCCCCTCCCGCAGTACGCTCAATGCCTCATGTGGTGTATTTATAATGGGTTCTTCATGGCGATTGAAAGAGGTATTAACCAGACAGGGCTGTCCAGTGAGGGTATACCATTTGTTGAGTAGTTGATACATAAAGGGATCTTGCTCATTTTTTACAATTTGTGGCCTCGCTGTACCATCAATATGCACTACCGCAGGGCACATCGATAGCATTACCGGTTTGCATTTATAAGTAATTGTCATAAACTCTGCCGTTTTGTCAGCGGGAGACCAGTTTACTAACGATAACTCAGCTAAATTTTCTGCAATTACCGGAGCAAAAGGCATAAACTCGGTTCTTTCCAGCCTTTTATTCAGCCAAAGATTGGTTTCTTTATTGTTTGCATGATAAATAATACTACGCTTGCATAATGCCCGTGGCCCAAACTCCATTCTTCCGCGAAAAAAGCCCATTACATGATTATTTTTAAGCAAATAAATAACTGACTCTTGCATATTGGCAGGCTTTTCGACTGTTAAATCACCTTGTTCTGTTAACAACAATTCAATTTCAGCATCAGTAAACGCCGGTCCCAGAGCCATGCTGTTGAAACAACTACGCAGACCACTTTCTCTCCATTGCGCCGTTACGGCTGCAGCTAGTGGTAACCCTTCATCTCCCATACAAGGAAGGACAAATACCTTTTCAATACCAAGATTTTCCTTCAGAGCCTGGTTTAAACGCACGTTACCGAAAAGCCCGCCAGCAAGACATAAATTATTTATCTTATGATTATCCACATAGGGGCGTACCAGCTCTGTTAATATGTTTTCTATATGTTTTTGAGCAGCAGCAGCGATATCTTGTGGAGAATATTTACTGATTTCATCAGTCAGGGTCGTTGAATAACCATGATAAGAGGGCACATAGTATTCACCACAATTAGCGACTAATCGATGATTTTTAACATCAATCATTTTTTTCATTAAAGGTAAAGCTTTCTGCGGATTACCATGTGCAGATAACCCCGTTATCTTCCCTTCATGTCTGTTAGCTTTAAATCCAAGCAGGTGCGTTATCCTGCCATAAAAATAACCTAAACTATCAATCGTAGTTTCCCTTTGTAAAACCGTTTCTTTCCCTTTGTCAATATAACGAATGGTAAGTGAAACAAAATCACCACGCCCATCACAGGTCACAACAAGAGTCTGTTCAAAAGGAGAGCAGAGCCAGGCTCCCCAGGCATGCGTATCATGGTGGTCTATATAGCAAACTTTACTTTTTAAACGATTATCTACAATAAAACGATCAAACTCCGCTCGTTTTTCTTTATCGTTAATAATTTCATCGGCAACTCTTTTTTTCAAAAGATTAATATTATCGAAATTATGTATACATTCATAAATCACTCTTTCCACATATAAATTTAAAGAATAATCCTCATTGAAACCGGCTTTCCAGCCATAGGCAACTATATCTATATCCTCTAGTTTTTTATTTGCAACGGAAAGAACAAAATTTATCGATTGCGTTGGCCAGATTTTGTGTGCTTTGATACGCGTAAATCTTTCCTCATGTACAGCGGTTAATATGTCCCCGCCGTCTATCAGACAAGCACCGGCTGTGTCGTTATTAGCAATACCTAATATCAACATACCCTCACCTCCTGACCGATCGATTTCCCCGGCGATGATTGCTGAAACTGCCGTAATGCCTGGGTACTATCTTCTGCGCAAATGCGAAAAGGTGGAATATAAAACCCCTGCCTCAGAAGCGCGCGAATAATCTCACCTGCGTCTGAATCCTCTAACGATTGGGGCACCACGACATCTTTATGGACAAGGAAAATAAAATCTTTATTCATCGTTACTCCGTCAGTCTACGTTGCGTTTGCAGCAAGGTGGTTTCTGCATGTCGCCTGGCATCATTGAAAATCGGTTATCTATTATTAAAGGCAATGTAGCAGGAAAAATATAATCATATTTTTTCTGCTTGTGATAACTTATCGGAATGGATACGCAATTATTACGCGCTTTTTTAATGCTGGCTAACACCGGTAGTTATCATGAAGCGGCGAAAAAATTATTTATT
The DNA here is from genome assembly GCF_031457955.1 of Mixta sp. BE291. Lineage (NCBI taxonomy): Bacteria > Pseudomonadati > Pseudomonadota > Gammaproteobacteria > Enterobacterales > Erwiniaceae > Mixta > Mixta sp. BE291. Next base: position 332,805 of record NZ_JAVDXN010000003.1, read on the forward strand.
ACCCAACCCGCCCTGACGAAAAAGATTCAGGCGCTTGAGCATGAGCTGGATCTTCACCTTTTTATACGCGGCCGTCATGGTAGCCAGCTGACGCCTGCAGGAAAGCAACTGATACCGTATGCTCAGGCGGTGATGAAACAGGTTGAAGATCTGCGTCAGCATGCGCTTGATATAAGAGACGGCAACGCCGGGAGTTTAGCGATTGGCTTTGGTATCTCCAGTATTCGCATTGCCCCTGAACTGGTGGCGCATTTTCGTCGGCGCTTTCCACAGGTTAATGTCAATCTGGAGGACATTTCTTCGACGCAGCAGGCCGATGGGCTATATGACGGCAGCTTACAGTTGGCTTTTATGCGCCTGCCGGTTGAACCGCCTCTCTGCTGTCTGAAGCTGAGTACGGAAAAATTGGCTGTTGCGATAACAGCAGAACACCATGCCTCGTTAGCCAGTAAGCTACGAAACGAGAACGACTATCGCCCGTTGGCTGATTTGCCCATGCTCCAGCTGACGCCTGAGCGCGGCCCAGGGCTGAATCAGCAAATAGCGCGTTTCCTGGCGTTTAATAATATCGCCGCCAACATTATCCAACGTTCACGCGATATACAAACGTTGCTGGCTTTGGTCGCCACCGGCATCGGGATTGCCCTGGTGACTGAAAGCGCCGCCAATATTGCGCCGCGTGGCGTCACATTTATTCCCCTGTTTGGCCCTTATTCATCATGGGAGGTTGGGCTGGTCTGGAATCCTGTTGTTGAGGATCCCATCAGGGATCGATTTATCGAGGGGGTAAAAACTCACCGCCTTGTCTAAAGGCCTGTGGTCTGTTTCATGCTTGTCCATTAGCTTTTTGCCCGCTTCCCGCACTCTACAGTGTTATGCCCGGAACCCTTGTCATCTTTGCGCCACTCAATAGACTGACCCCCTAAGCGATAAGGATGACCCGATGATCACATTACCTGGGCCGCTAAGCCCTTCTCAACCCCTGACGCCGCCTGACCTGAGCACGCTTTCTGACAAGCTGCCGTTAATGAATAATGGCGCGTTCTCGCCTTCCGGCGGCATGACATCAATCGATTTTGGTCAGAACGGCAATAGCGGCACCGATCTTAATGCGCTGTTTGGCGAGAACGGCGGCGCCATGCAGGAGCAGCTGAATAATGAAATCGCCCAGACGCTGACCCAGTTGATCAGTGCCCTGCTTACCTCTTTGATGCCGCTGCTACAGCAGCTCACCGGCCAGCAGAATCAGCAACAGAGCGGACAACCCGCCTCCGGTAGCGGTGGTGGTGGCGGCGGTATGCCGCAGAACCTTGCGGCAGGCGGCGACCCAATGCAGCTAAATAGCGCTAACGGCGCTGGTCAAAGCATGCCTGCGACAGCGGGTACGCCAGGCCAGCCTCAGGTCAGCGCAGGCGGTCAGAATGGTGCGCCCGCCGGACTGGCCACCAGCGGCAGCGGTCAGAGCGTGACGCCATCGGGCAGCAGCGGGCTACATCTGCCGGAAGCGCTGAAGCCTTATGAAGGCGCAATTCAGAATGCAGCGGCGAAAACCGGCGTGCCGGGCGAAGTGCTGGCGGCGCAGATCTGGCAGGAGTCGCGCGGTAGCCTCGGTGCCAGCACGGTTAACGGCGGCAACGGGCTACAGGATAGCGGCCTGATGCAGGTCAACAGCAACACCTTTGCCGATCTGCAACGCAAAAATCCCGAGCTGTTAGGGCCGAATGCAGACGCCAATAATCCAACGGATAACATCATGGCTGGCGCGCTCTATATGAAAGAGCAGCTTAACGACTTTGGCGGCAATATGGGCGCGGCGCTGCGCGCCTATAACTCCGGCCCACTGAACGTTAACGTGGATAATCTCAACGATATCTCTAAAACCGGCACCGGCGATGCGACCTACGTGGATAAAGTCATGAATTTCTCTTCGATCATCAGCAGCGGCCAGGGCCAGCTGCCTGCCTGATAAAAAAAGTCCCTGCACATCGGTACAGGGACTTCTCAGCTACAATCCACGGCTTATGCAAAAGGCGGTGGATCTTTCTTATCCTTACCGCCTTTCTCCAGCGCGATAGAAACCGTATCGGTCGCCGCCGTCACCGCCCAGCCCACCGGGCCGCGCGCTGCGCTCATCGCGCCTTCCGCCAGGCCTTTCAGCCCGCCGGTAAAGACATCGCCCAGCGTCCGCGCCTCGCCAATGTTGTTAAACATTGGCGCCAGCACCGACTTCAGAATCGGAATGTTAGAGAAGATGCGGCCCATCTCGCCCATTCCCCACTGGAAGTTATCCTTATTGGTGCCATCTTTACGCACGTGCGTGTCTTTGGTCTGCGGCAGATTGCCATCGGCGGGCAGCGCGCTCAGTCCTTTTTCCGCAATATCCTTCAACACGCCCGCTTCCGTGCCGTGACGCGCATCGCCGGATTTGGTGATCCCTTCGATTTTGCCGTTGGTATGGACATCGCCGCGATCGCCGCCGTCACGATCGTTCAACCCTTTGACGCTGTTCAGCACGCGGGACATATTATAGGCCGCGTCCGCCCGGCTTTTTGGATCCGGGTTATTGGCGGTCCAGTCACCAAAGCGCTCCTTCAGCTGCGGCTGCTTGATATCTTTCTGATTGCCCAGGTTTTTCAACACCGGATTATCTTCCAGAATCTGCTCCGCGCTGCGGTTATCGCCCGGCGGACGCCCGGTCAGGTTCTCTTCCGTCGGCCTGATGCTGGTGTCTTGTTCGCTGCGCTGCACCTGACCACCCTCCTGCGCCATCAGCTGGGAAGGATCCTGCGCGCTCTGCGCCTGCTGGCTGCCCGCCGACTGGAACAGTGCCTGCATCAATGCCTGCAGGCCGATAAACATCATCAGCCCTTGCAGTATGCCGCCGCTCTGCTGTCCGCTGCCTGCCTGCAACGCATTGCCGGAGGCTTCGCCCAGCAGCGGCGCATTGGCCGCCGCGCCGCCGTAGTTAAGCACGCCGCCGGTGCTTTTCAGTGGGCTGGGCTGTGCGCCTGGGTTTTCCGCGGTGCCGGACGGCGGCGTGGGCAGATCGGGTAAAAGGGGGACTGCGCCCCCTCCGTTAACGTTCAATGCCATTATTTCACCCCGTTATTGGACCCGCCGCCCAGCAGTGACATTAACGCGTTCAGGCCGGTCAGCTGCATCGCTGAGTTCAGTAAATTACTCAGCATATTGCCGCCGCCAGACTGCGCTTTACCCTCGCCGCCCGCGGACTGACCGCCCGACTGCGCAGTCGGGTTACCGCCGCCCTGCTGCATGCCGGTCAGCTGCTGCATCATTTGCATCATCTGCTGCATCATCTGCTGTAGCTGCTGGATCATGCCATTGACGCCGCCCTGATTACCCTGCGCCGCCGGGCTGCCGCCAGACTGCGCGCCCGCCTGCTGCTGTGGAGCCTGGCTGCTTTCGCCGCCTTTCAGCATCTGCTGCAGGCCAAGCAGCATCAGCAGCTGTTGCAGCATCTGCGCAATACCGCCGCCTTTGCCGGCTGAAGAGAGCAACCCACCGTTTTGCGCGCCAGGCGGCTGCGCAATCAGGCTTTGTAAACCCGTTTTGCCGCCAGCGCCGCCGGTAGCGCCAGGGCCGCCCAGGCCACCACTCCCTAACAGGCCCAGCGCGCCCGAACCGGCATTCAGGCCGAAATCGAGCATATTGCCGCCGAGCTTGCCGCCTTTACCATTTTTGCCATCAATGCCGTTGGTATTAGGCCCGTTGGTGCCGTTATTGGTGCCGTTGGTGCTGTTGGCGTTGGTATTGGTGCGTGGGCCATTGGGTCCGATATCCTGACGTCCTTTACCTGATAAATCGGGTGGTGGCATGGTTGTTTTGCCCATGTTGCCCGGTCCGCCTAATTTGAATCCCATACATCCTCCGGTTAAACGTTACGTTTATGAATGAATTGAGCATCCCAGTCCGCCCTGTGCTTACGCCTTGCTGACATTTGTAACGGCATGGCAGGCTCTTGCTCACCTTGTAAGTGGCAAGCCAGAGCAAGGAGTTCCATCGAATGCGGGAGAGATGTGGCGCAGGCCACAGACACAAAAATTTCATCTGACGCCCTTGATGCATAAGGCATCGCCACAAGCGGCACGGCGAAAGGGATGCGCGATGCGCTGTCAGGAAATCCCTACAGCGCTGTTGTAAATCCCTACGAACTTATCAGCGCAGACTGATAGCTGTTGGCGATCGTTATGACGGAAAGTAAGCAAACCGAAGGGTTTTGTAATTTTTTATGAACCGGATGCCATAAAAAAAACTTCACATTTTACGTTGGTTTATCGACGTACCACTACACGCTGCAAATTTTATGTCGAGTCACTGGAGACATTATGGTTAAAGCAATTACTGCCAGCACGCGCTGCCCGACGCAGGAGAACCGACGCACCGGCCATGCTGAGATCGCCTCTCTGCATCCCGCGACGTTAACGGCCTGCAGCTTTCCGTCGGCGGATATTCATGCGCATCTGCACAAGCTGGTCGATACCATTGCGCCGCTTCATGTGGATGTACTGCTGGAAGGCGAAACCGGCACCGGTAAAGATACGCTGGCGCGCCGGATTTACGAACGTTCCGGCTGTCGCGGCCCGCTGGTGCCGGTTAACTGCGGCGCCATCCCGGAAACGCTGGCGGAAAGCGAGCTGTTTGGCGTGGTCTCCGGTGCTTACACCGGCGCCAGCCATTCACGTCCTGGTTATATTGAAGCGGCGAATCACGGCATTCTGTTTTTGGATGAAATCGACAGCATGCCGCTTACCGTGCAGGCCAAGCTGCTGCGCATGTTAGAGTCGCGCGCCATCGAGCGCCTTGGCAGCACGCGCTGCATTCCGCTTACGCTGCGCGTGATCGCCGCCGCCCAGACGCCGCTGGAACAGCTGGTGGCCGCAGGACGCTTTCGCCGTGACCTCTATTTTCGGCTGAACACCATTACGCTCTCGACGCCTACCATGCGTTCGCGTCCTGAGCTGATTATTCCGCTGTTTCGTCAGTTCACTCAGGATGCCGCACAGCGCCTGAATCAGCCGCTGCCGCCGCGCCAGCCGGGCCTGGATGAGGCGCTGCTGCTGCACAGCTGGCCGGGCAATATTCGCGAATTAAAAGCCGCCGCCGAGCGCTTTGTGCTTGGGCTGCCGGTGCTTTGCCAGCAGGGGCTGCCGCAGGCGGAGTCAATCATGCTGAAAGAGCGGCTGCGCCGTATCGAACGCAGCCTGATTGATGAATGTCTGCATCGCCACGGCAACCGCATCGATGATGTGGTACATGAGCTGGGCATCCCGCGCCGCACGCTCTATCATCGGCTAAAACAGCTGAAACTCAGCGCCTAATCCACCACCGCCGTCGCCTGTCGGCGGTTTTTTCTTTGCGCCGAAAAAAATTCTCTTTTTTATGGAACCCGCCCGCCGCGCTCGCCACTTAATAAGCGAAATCATCGCAGTACACTTTCAACCTTAACGAGGAAATAACCATGGGTATGACATCAGGTATCTCGAACATGATCACCGGCGGCGGCAGCTCACTGAGCCAGATTTCAGGCGCGCTGGGCGGGGCTGATTTTATGATGGAAATGCAGGGCGTACAGAGAGAGATGCAGCAGAACCAGGTGGCAAAGGCCAAACTGGATGCGGAAAACCAGCGCGTCAACGGCATCGCCGACAGTGCAGCGCAGGCCGGTTCAGCCGCCGCTCAGGTAAAAATTTCTTACTAAGCAGCGCGGGCGGGGAGGAGAACGCCACGCTCCTCCCTCTCTTTTCTTTAGCAGAAGAGCCGGACGATGAAAGTTAATAATACCTCGCCTTCCCTGACCACCTCGGTCACGTTAGAAGCGGACGACGCTTCACCCGAGGCGAATAAAGCCGATGCGCAATGGTTCAGCGCGGCGCTGAATGCGCCTGAATCCTCCGCCACGGCAGGCGGCACGCCCGATATTATCAGCACCCTGACCGGTGCCATTAGCCGCAACCAGCAGACGCAGCAAAGCGCTTTTCATGATTTGCAGGTGGCTTCGCGCTCCACCAGTTCCCAGGACTTCAGCGCCGCCAACGCCGCCCTGTCGGACTATTACGTGCAGAGCCTGATGAATGCCAAGATCATCGCCAAAGGCGTGCAGAGTCTGGATAAATTAACCAACCTACAGTAAACCCTATGCGATCTTTTCTGGTAAAAACCCTGCTGATCGGCTGTGTTGCCCTGTTGCTGAGCGGCTGCGGCGACGATACCGTTTTGAACAGCAATCTGGCGGAAAACGACGCCAACGATATTGTTGCTGAACTGAATCGCTACCATATTCCCGCCAGCAAGCGCGTGGATAAGACGGGCGTTTCGGTGTTGGTTACGCCGGAAAATATTGAGCGTTCGGTCAATATCCTTGAGGCCGCCGGGCTGCCGCGCAAAGCGCGTACCAATCTGGGCGAGGTTTTCCAGAAAAGCGGCGTGATCTCCAGCCCGATGGAGGAGCGGGCACGCTATATCTATGCGCTGTCGCAGGAGGTGGAATCCACGCTGGCACAGATCGACGGCGTGGTGGTGGCGCGCGTTCATGTGGTGTTGCCAGAGCGCATCGCGCCCGGCGAGCCGGTGCAGCCCGCTTCCGCCTCGGTGTTTATCAAATATCACGACTCACTCGATCCTGACAGCATCGAGCCGCGCATTCGCCGCCTGGTGGCTACCAGCATTCCCGGCCTGGTGGGGCGCGACGATCGCGATTTAGCCATTGTTTTTGTCCCGGCAAAAGTCTACGAGGATCGGGTCGAGACGGTGCAGATGGGGCCATTTACCCTCTCTCCCGGCCAGTTTTCACTGATAAAAGGCGTGCTGAGCGTAGCGGGGATCCTGCTGCTGCTGATCGTGGGCGTGATGGTGCTGCGCTCCGGTAAAAAAGGCGCGCGTACGGCGGTCGCCAACCCAGGGAAACCGTCATGAATGCGCAATGGCTGACGTGGTGGCACAGCGGTTACTGGCAAACAGCGCATGACAGCTGGCGTCAGGATCGCTGGTTTACGCTGCCGGAGACGCATCGGCTGATGCTGACACGGCTACGCGCGGCGGATATTGGCCGCCAGTGGGGCGTGGAGGCTGCGCCGCTTGCGCCGCCCCAGCCGCTGCTGCTTAACCTGCTGGCGCTCAATCAACAACAAAAAACGCGGCTGCTGACGCTCACCGAGGCGATTTGCGGCGCAGAGACCGGGTTACCCGGCGAAGAGAAAATCTGGTGCCGACGGCTGGCAAAGGGCATCCGCCCGGAAAGCTGGCTGCCGGAAACGTTTTACGCGCATCCCTCGGCGCTGACGCTGCTCCAGGCGCGCTGGCCCAACTGCTGGACGCGCCTGCGCATGGCGTTTCCGCGCGATGCGGCGCTCGCCTGCCCGGCCATGCCGCCGGATCTGCCTGTGCGGCGGCTGCAACCGCTCTGGGAAGCCGCGCTGTGGCGCTGCCAGGCCGGGGAGGAAAACGATGTGGCAGCTTAGGCGACTCGCCTGTTTCACGCCGCCGGAGCCGCAACAGCCGCTGATCGCGCGCGAAGCGCTGGCGCAACAGCAGCAGGCGCAGCAGATCATTAACGAGGCGGAGCAACAGGCGCAAAGGCTGCTGGACGAGGCGCACCAGCAGGCGCAACAGATTCAGCAACAGGCCGAGGCGGAGTCTGCCGCACTGCTTGCGCAAGAGCAGGCGCATTTCTGGCAGCAGGCGCAAATGCTGTTTGACGACTGGCAAACCGCACGCGAAACGCAGCAGCAGCAGGTGGTCACGCTCGCCAGCGAACTGCTGGCGCAAGCGCTGGCGCACTGTCTGGCGGAGGTGCCGCCAGCGGCGCGTCTGGCAGCGTTGCTGACCCAGCTGATGAACCGCTCGCCAGCCGACACGCAGGCGACGCTTTACTGCGCGCCCTGTCAGCAGCCAGCGCTGGTCGCCTGGCTCAACGACCATCCCGCGCTGCGCTGGCAGCTGACGCCTGACGAACGGCTGGAGCAGGAGCACCTGCGGCTGGTCACCGCGCAGGGCGAACTCTCTGTCAGCTGGCAGGCGCTCTGCGCGACGCTACGCGGCGGATAATTTTTTACGCCGCACGGAACCCAACGGTAAACGGTGCCACTCAAGAGTGAACCTTAAACCAGAGGAGTTCGATCATGCCTTCCGGAGATGCGCTGCAACGCCGCTTGTCTACTCAATCCAGCCGTGTCCATAACGAGACCTATCAGTTTGCCAAAGAGATGTCTGGCCAGCCGTTTAGTCTCAGCGATATGTACGCCTTCCAAAACCAGCTGTTGGATATGTCCAACGCCAGCTGGGCCAGCTCGCAATATACCCAGTTTAAGTTCGGTATCCGCAAAGCGATTATCGATGCCATTAACTGATGCGCGTTAACTGGCGGCAGCCGCTCGCTGCCGCTAACAGGCTTTCCCGTTTCAATGATTGTCAGAAGAAAGGAGTAAGGTGTGATCACCCTGCCCGCTGTTAAACGGCTGCTGCGCTGGACAGCCGCCCTGCTATTGCTGTGCGCTGGCACGCTACACGCCAGCACCCCGGAAGCCTGGAGAAATGGCGCTTACGCCTATTCCGCCGATAACACGCCGCTCAGCATTATTTTGGAAGATTTCACCAACAGCTTCGGCGTGGATATTAATCTCGGCACGCTGCCTGACAGCAATGTCACCGGCCGCCTGCGCGCCGTCAGCCCGGAAGCCTTTCTTAACCGGCTGGCGCTGGAGTATCGCTTTCAGTGGTTTGTTTATAACAACACGCTTTACGTCAGTCCGCTGGCGGCGCAGACCTCGCGTCGGCTGGAAATTTCGCCCGATGCCGCGCCCGATATCAAACAGGCGCTGAAAGGCGTCGGCCTGCTGGAGCCGCGCTTTGGCTGGGGCGAACTGCCTGACGAAGGCGTGGTGCTGGTCACCGGCCCGCCGGAGTATGTCAATCTGATCGCCGATTTCGCCAAAAAGTCAGATACGCCGAAAGAAGATAAAGAACCCAAAGAGATGATGGCGTTTCCGCTGAAATATGCCTCGGTCGCCGATCGTAATATTCGCTATCGCGATCAAACGCTGCTGGTGCCGGGCGTGGCAACCATGCTCAATGAACTGCTGGGTCAAAGCGGCGGCGACAGCGCCAAAGGCATGAGCAGCGGTCAGGGCGGCGAGGACGGCATGGAGCAGATGCGTATGGAATCGCAGGGCATTCTTAATCAGCTGGTGGGCCGCGGTTCACATGGTAATAGCCATTCCGACGGCGGCGCGCCTGCAAACGTGATGGCCGGGCGCGTCTCTGCCGATGTACGCAACAATGCCCTGCTGGTACGTGACGATCCGAAATATCGCAGTGCCTATCAGTCGTTGATTGCCACCATCGATGTGCCGCAGAAGCTGATTGAAATCGATGCGCTGATTGTGGATATCGACCGCAGCGAGCTGGCGCGTCTTTCCACCAGCTGGGCCGGTCAGTTTGGCAACGTCACCGGCGGTTCTACGCTGTTTTCCGGCCCCAGCACGCTGTTTGTCACCGATTTCCGGCGCTTCTTCGCCGATATTCAGGCGCTGGAAGGCGAAGGCACCGCCTCGATTATCGCCAATCCTTCAATCATGACGCTGGAAAACCAACCGGCGGTGATCGATTTCAGCGATACCGCGTTTATTCGCGCCATTGGCGAGCGGGTCGCGGATATTCAGGCGGTTACCGCCGGTACCAGCCTGCGCGTGACGCCGCGCGCGATCGGCAGCGTCAAATCGTCGGTACAGCTGATTGTGGATGTCGAGGATGGCAAGCTGGATAAGAACGATGATGGCGAAGCCGAAGGCACCAGCAACGGCGTGATCAGTACCCAGGCGCTGGTGCAGGAGCGGCGTTCGCTGGTGATGGGCGGTTTCCATACCAAGCAGAGCGGCGATCGCGAACGGCGTATTCCGATCCTCGGCAGCATTCCGTTGATCGGCAAACTCTTTACCTCAACCCAACATGAAACCTCGCAGCGCGAGCGGCTGTTTATCATCACGCCGCATCTGGTGGGCGATCAGGTTGATCCTTCGCGCTATATCGCTGAGGAAAACCGCAGCCAGCTGAATGATGCGATGGGCGACGTCAATCGCCGCCACAAATATACCGATATGAAAAGCCTGGTGGAAACGGCGCTGCGCGATTTGGCTGAAAACCGGCTGCCCACCGGCTTTTCTACCGGCGGCAGCGGCCAGACGCTGAGCGCGCTGTGCAACTTGCCGGGCGGCCTGTTTAACGACTATCGCCGTCACCAGTGGTATCACAGCAGCTCGGTGCAGCTCACCGTGGGCGTGATTACCAATAACAGCAACGTGACGCAGCGCTTTGATGAAGCGACCTGCCGCAGCGATCGTACGCTGGCGGTTGCCGTCTGGCCGCGTTCGCAGCTGCGCCCTGGGGAATCCGCCGAGGTTTACGTCGCGTTTGAGCCGGGCGCCGTGGCGCGACCGGGCCGCGTTTCGCTGCTCTCTTCCACCACCACCGGCAGCCGCCTGCTGCGTTAAGGAGCGCTATGTTACAGAAACTGTTTTTTACCGGCCTGCTCGGCCTGCTGCTGAGCGCTTGTGCGCCAAAAGCGCCGTCCGGCTGTCAGGATATGCGCTGTCGTCCGCAATCTGACCTGCAACACCTGACGATCTGGTGGCAGCCGGAACTGCGTAACGGCCCTTACGATTACACCCAGGTGCAGGTTCATCCCTGAAAACATGAAAAGGAGTAGTACATGGCTCTGCCTTCCGTTATCGCCGGTGCCGCAACCGTTGCGCGTACGGTCAGTCATGTTGGCGTACGTAGTGCGAAACCCGCCGTCACTCAGGGTGCCGCCCGCGCCACCCAACGTAGCAGCGGCAATCTGTTACAGGGCGCCGCGCGTGCCCCCGCTTCGGCAAAACAGCAGGCGGGCGCGACCTCTTTGCGGCGGCGGCAGTCGCAGCCGGAAGCGCGCCTGAAAACGGAAACGAGCCCGGCGCAGCGGCGGCGTCACTCCACCGGCGAAAAAGAGGCATTACCCACCGACAACTGGCCACTGAACAAGCCGCCTGCGCGCCGCCACTCGGTTGATGGCGCGCCTGCGGAAACGCCGAGACCCGCCGCGCCCACGCGTCGTCATACGCTTGATGGCGCGGACGCCGGTACGCAAAAGCCTGTGCTGCCTGAGCGTCGTCACTCTCTCGACAGCGCGCCGTCCAGCGCGCCAAAACCGGCGGGCCCGGCGCGTCGCCATTCGCTGGATACCTCGCCGCCGCCCGCCGCCAGGCCGCCGCGCCATGAGGGTATCTCTTCAGAATCGCTGACCGACTGGAGCAGCAATATGCTGCAACTTATCGATATGGTGGCCGAGCGCCACGCCACCAAACTCAGCGCAGATGAAAAAAGCAAACTGGAGACGAAACAGGCGCAGCGCCAACGGCTGGAGCAGGATTCCGCTGAAGTGCGCCCACCCGCCAGCGCTTCCACGCCGCCAGCTGCTGCCGGTACGCAGGCAGCCAACGGTGCCGCCCCGCCGCCGCCTCCGCCGGGCGCGCCGGGAACCCAACCTGCTAACGCCGCCCCCTCTCAACCGGCCGCGCCGGGTACGCAGTTAAACAGCCTCTCGCTTAACGCCGGGCGCCTGCATGTTAACGCTTCGCCCGCGCTTCAGCCGCTGCTGGAGCAGACGCTGGCCAAAGCCGATCAGCGCTATCGCTGGCACGCCAGCGGCGACGCGCATCAGCATGTGTTACTCGACCATCGCGGACGCTTGCTTAATCTTCAGGATTCGCCGCTGGCCTTTACCGCCGTCGCGCACAGCCAGCCGGTGGCATCGGACCACCAGCCACGGCTGGATAGCGCCGGTCAACGCGTCGCCCTGCATCACAACGGCGCGCTTACGCATCGCCCGCTGCCGGATCAGGCGGTTCAGTCGCTGCTTACCGGTATTTACAGCCATCAGGCCGTTAACGGCGCGCAAAGCGAGCATCTGCGCCTGCATGAAAACCGTCTGCATCGCTTTGATGCTGCCCACCAGCGCTGGGAGCCGATGCACGGCGTTGATGATAAAACCTTCGATAAGCTCAGCCGTCAGGGTAACAATCAGCTGTATGCCATTCAGGGTGATAAACGCCTGCACAACCTGAGCCAGCAGCAAAAAAGCCTGATGTTTAACGACAAGATCGCCGCGTTTAGCGCAGGCGCGCAGGGCGAACTGGCGGTGGTGCTGAAAGATAAAGAGTCTCATGCCCAGCAGCTGCAATTGATGAGCGGCATTAACGCGCCCGACTGGCAAAGCCCGACGCTGAAAATGAAGCAGAGCGTTAACGGCCAGTCAGGCGATTTCCATCTCGGCGGCATCGCGCTGCATGACAACCAGATCCTCGCCATCGATCCCCATGGCAAACTGTTTAGCGCCGCGCGTCCCGGCAACGATGCCCGCGAGGTGAACTTTACCCAAGACAGCCGCAACCAGGCGATTGTTAACGCCTTTGGCGAAGGCGCGCAGATTACCGCGCTGCACAGCAACGGCCAGGGCGAACTGCACGCGGTGGTCAAAGATCGGCTGGATAATGAACACAGCTGCCGCCTCGACAGCCAGGGCGTAACGCCCGGCTGGAACCTGAGCGAAAGCATGGTGATGGATTATCAAAAAGGGCTGCGGCGCAAAGCGCCGCTGCCGCACGCGGTGGTGGATTCCGGGCGGCTTGGCAAGCTGGCGCTGATGGATGGCAAAGTCCATTTTTATGATACGACCGCGCAGCGCTGGGAGCCCACCTCCGAAAAGGCCGACCGCCTTATTCGCGGCAACGACGGCTTACCCTTGAAGATTGAAGGCGGTGAAGTCAAGCCGCTGAAAATCAATCAGGCGGGCAATAAAACCTCGCATAACAACAACCTGTTCCAGCTGACGCAGGTTAAAAACAGCATCAAAGCGGATCTGGCGCTGCACGGTCTCGGCAAAGAGAGTAAAACGCAGGCTGTCGCCTCGCTGGGTAATGGTCGGCTGCTGGCGCTGGACGAGAGCGGCGAGATGCGCCTGCATCACATCGCCTCGGGAATACGCCGCGATCGCCAGGCGCCGCAGAGCATTACCAAAGCGGGTCTGCCCGCCACGCAGGGATTAACCGGCGAAGCGGCGAAACAGGCGCAGCTCAAAGATATGGCGGTAAACGAACATAACAAACTGTTTGGCCTGAGCGGCGGCGGCGCGTTGTTTATGCTGGATGACAAAGACTGGCAGGGCAACAACGGCGGCGGCTGGCAGCCGATTACGCATCTGCCCGCCAGCCTCGGCACCCTTGCCAGCCTGCATACCGATGGGCAGGGCCGCCTGATGGTGGCAGATAATGAGGGCAACGCCGCCCGGCTGGAGGCAGGCAGCTGGCAACCAATAGATAAACAGCAGGCGCTGGAGACGCAGCAAAATAACCGCTCCGCCAGAACCTTTGACCGGCTGGGCGAGGCCGGTAAATCGGGCCGCATTCCCGGAACGAATGTCACTTATAAACGCGAAATCGATCTGTTCGGCAGCAGCGGCAGCGACACCTCGAAGGTCAATAGCCCGTTCAAAAAGCGCATGGAGGCGTTTGTGCTGCGCACCTCCGGCGGCGGCTGGCCACGACCGATGAAAAATCTCGGCAATGAAGTTAAGCATCGCCTGCAGGGACGTGAAGGGCTTAGCAGCCTGTATCAGGCGCAAAATGATATCGCCATGAAGATCACCGCGCAGCATACTTCGTTGCCTCAGCCACAGACGGCGCTGGAGCAGCGCCTGGATCGGCTGAATATCAAAAACCAGGATGCGGCGCTGCATCAGGAGATCACCGATTTTGCGGAAGAGCTGGGCCATAGTCTGATGCTGCAAAGTCGGGCGGTTGGGCAACATTACGGCGTGCTGGATGATAAAAATCAGCTCAATACCGATGCGAAGAAGTTAAAGAATACCCATAACGGCCATCTGAATAGCGCGCGCAACCGCGATACCAGAATGGTCAGCACCCTACAGCGGCTGATCAAAAACAACCCATCGGCCCATACCGCACCGGCGTTGCAGGTGATTAACGGTATGCAAATGAATCATTTAACTATCGATCATCTCAAGCACAACACCGATAAACCGGTACGCGACAGCAGCGACGAGCTGGGACTGGTGAAGTCACGCCTGTTTCTGGATGCCATGACCCAACAGGATCTGCACAGCGCGCTGAACATTTACCAGCGCAGCCTGCAAATGGGCGACGATCCGGCAACGGCGCGCGCGGCGCTGCAAACGCGTATCCGTGAACTGCGCGATCAAAAATGGAGCGGCGATCCGGTGAAAAAACTCACCGATCAGGGCTTTGCTAATTTGCATCAGGTGGAGGCGAATTATGATGCTATCAAGAAGATGACCAACGCCTTCGCCAAACCGCATCACGGCCTGAACGTTACCTCGCGCACGGTGTTTAACGCGCCGAGCCAGACCGCGTTAGTGGAAAGCCTGGCGCAAGAGCTGAAGTCATTGAATAACGGCGAGAGCCTGACCTTTAACAGCAACTATGGCGCTTTTGCCGCCGCCGCCGTGCTGCCGGGCACCGAGGCGCTGAGCCTGGCCGGTGGACGCGCCAATGCCGATCGCGGCTACAGCCTGGCCTTCGCCCGGGGCGAAGATGGGTTAACGGTCACGGTTGGGCGTAACGGCGCAGGCGGTTTCACCCCTTTTACCGGCGTCGGCCACAATATGCTTACCGGCCACGTTAATCCCGATAATGTGAAGTTCGGTAAGGATGGCAGTCATCGCGCGTCACCGGCGGTCAGGCTGGGCATGGTCGCCTCACTGAATATGCAGCGTCAGTCGCAAAACAGCGTCACCTTTAGCCTGGCTGACAACGAGCTGAACGCGTTCCTGAACCGCCTGGCCAGCGACCAGATCGATCCACTGGAGCTGCTGGATAAGGGCAACGAACACAAAGTGAAAAACGGCTCCACCTGGACCGCCAGCCTGGATACCAGCGCCGCCGCGCAGGCCAGTGTCGGCTTGCCGATGACCAATAGTAATGAAAAGAATCACGTTGCTCAGACGCGTTTTGGCGGCGGCGTAGCGGCTAACCTTAACATTGCCGCCGCCTCACGGGAGCGCAACAATAACGGTAACGCCAGCACCAACAAACAGACCAGCAGCAATAATCGCGTACGCTTTTTCAATCAGGGCGCGGCGGAAGCGCGTTTTATGTCGCCGAGCGGGATGGTAAATCGTACTGATCAGGCGCGACAGCCGATTATGGCCGTCACCGGCGCAGGCATGCGTTTTAGTTTTGATAACCGCACCAAACAGGCGTTAAGTCTGGAACTGACCCAGCCGCACCGTCTGGCGGCGACGCACCTTGATAAGCTAAGCGAGAGCCTGGGCAAAGCCTTTACCGATCGCGATACGGCGAAGTTAATCGATTCGCTTAAAGATCCCGCCGCCGACAGCGGCAAAACCGCAAAAACCAGCGATGAAAAGCTGGATGCGCTGCTTAACCATTTTGCTCAGCATGAAGCGCAGGGCAACGTCACTAATAACGCTCAGTACAGCGCCATCCGTGAGCTGGTGAAGCTGCGCCAGCAGCGGGAAGCGCTTAACCTGCGCGTCCCCCTGCCCGGCGGCGCAGAGACGCAATCCACCTATAATAACCTTGCCAAAATAGACAGTAACGGGCTGCTGCACTGGATCGGCGATATGTTAAGCCATGAAACGCAGTCCAATCATGAGCTTAGCAACGCCAACCGTATTCGCGGCATGATGCAGCAGGACGCGCACTTAAGCGGCCTGATCAAACAGATGCAGCTTTCCGCCGATACCCAGGCGGTGGTCACGCTGGAGCCGAAAGATGATGTGAAAGAGCAGCTTAACGCGGACTGGCTGGCCGGGCGCATCAGCCGTGGCGAGCTGGAAGCGCGCCTGAGAACGCACAGTAATATGCGCATCAAATCGGTCGCCTTTACCGAAAGCAAGAGCAAAAGCGATGGCGTTTCCACCCCACAGTTTTTGCTGGGCGGCGGTAGCAACGTCTCTATCGCCAAAAGCCGCAACCTTGGCAAAATCAGTTTCAGCTACGGACGCGATCAGCAAAGCCCGCTTGCTTATACGCTGGAAGGCGAGCTGGCTAAACGCAGTACCGCTCAGCTGGCGCAGCCGTTGCAGGCCGCGCAGCAGGACGGTCGGGTAGTTAAAAGTTAACGGAGTCGATAATGGATAGCCTTTATTTGCAGCGCCTGCTGGAACAGTATGGCCGTACCCTGGATACCGAACTGACGCTGGAAAACGGCGTGTGCGTGTTGCTTGATGCGCAACAGCAGGAGCTGGTTACCCTGGAGTCGCCGCCGGGCGAAAACCTGCTGCTGCACTGTCAGATTATGTCGCCGCAGGAGATGCGCGACGATCCGGCGCTGTGGCGCGCGCTGCTGGCGATGAATTTTGAGCTGGATGCAATGCGCGGCTGCTGGCTGGCGCTGGATTCTGAGGTGGCGCTGCGGCTCTGTAGCCAGCAGGCGCTGGAGCATCTGGACGCGCCGCGCTTCACGCAGCTGGTGAATAATTTTATCGACCAGGGCCGCCAGGTACGTGAGTTTATGCCTGTGCTGCTGGCGCGACTGGCGGAGACAGCGGACGCTGTGGCCTGACTTCGGCGGCAGGAGGCAACGGCATAACATTTTATGCCGTTTCTTCAGGTGCCTGCCTGAACAGCGCTTGCGCCATGGCAGCAATTCTTTTTTCCTGCATCAGCCTGTCGCGCCACGCCTACGGTATACCTGAGTAACCATACAACGCACCGGCAATCTGACCTGCCGTGGCGGCTACGCTGTCGGCATTGCCATGCTGGCATAAGATCATTCTACCGCCAGTTGCCGCAGCGCGTTTTCTCGCGCTTCCCTGATGGATAAAGGTGCACCCTGATCAAATATCGTCAGGCTTACGCTGTTTTCCCCGTCAGTAAAAATTTGGGCGGAAGATGAGTCATCTGCGGAGTACCAAAGTTCTCTGGAGAAATCATCCCTTACTGGATAGTAGCCGAGCGAAGCAAGATAGCGTTTGCGTATCCTGTGTGCCGTAAAATTCAATGGTAGCTGTCCCTGGCGAGAGGCCATCTTGCGCACGGATGCTAATCATATAGTCGTTAGTAAGTCTTGGTGCCTGCTTGAGCTCATCGGGTGTAAAAAAGTAATACTAAACCACTCCTTTTCCGTATAGTCAGTCTTCAGCGTCATTAGCTTTATCGCTATAACACTGAAAACAACCGGCAATAAAAGCAGCGGCAAACCCACCGCACAGCCGATATTTTTAAGTTTATCATCCATTATTCAAATTCAGGATTTGGATGTGTGGAAAGCCAGCCAAACGGCGGCGAAGCCTGCATATTCTCAAACTTAACGGCGGTGGTCATCATCTTCTCTAAAGCGATACTGTGACGCTGTCCCAGATTTCTGTGCATCAAGTCAACAACCTTCCAACGATCGCTCATATCTTCTCTTCCTGAAATGATAATGAAAGCGGACTTACGCCAGCAGGCAATAAAGAAGATAAAAAGCGCAGGATTTAATTAGCGGGATGAAATAAAATTTCTTTTGATGCAGATTAATTTTTATCAACTAATAGCAAGTAGTTAGTCATTATTATTCGTTACTTAATTAAGTAATAAATATACCTACTCATAATAACGAAGAAGGAGTAACGAATCAGAAGGTCGGGAAAGTGATATACTTATTCCTCTTCCAGCTCAATCACCTCATCCAGATAATGGTCTTCCAGCTCACGCAGCAGGCGATAAACCTGAGCCACCGCTTTCAGGGTTTCGCGCGGGATCCACTCGCCTTCCGCCGTGGTGCGATACAGCGTACGCGTCAGCCAGATATAACGGATCACCGGAACCTTGGCGCGCTGCGCCTGCTCAATCAAATAGTGCGCATCATCATCGCTGGCCTTAAACAGCAGGCGCGGCAGCGGCGTTTCGCCTGGACGATAATAAAGCCCGACGGCGAAGTGGGTGGGGTTAACCAGTAGCACATCCGCTTCCTCTACCGCTACCTGACGCGGCGCCTGCGGCGCTTCGTTAAGGATCTCATGCGCCACCTGGCGGCGATGCCCTTTCATATGCGGATCGCCTTCGCTCTGCTTAAATTCGTTGCGAATATCTTCATGACTCATGCGCTGCTGTTTCAGGTAAAAATACTTTTGCAGGCCAAAATCCAGCGCGCTCAGCGCCAGCAACGCCAGCAGCACCTGACGCGCCGCTTTGATAAACAACGTCAGCACACCGTGCCAGAAGGTATTGAGATCGGTCTGCGCCAGCCGCGCCAGATTGCCGATCTCCGGCGCCAGCGCCAGCCACAGCACCACGCCAATCACGCCCGCTTTAAGAATGCTGGTGAGCAGCTGGGTAAACTGACGCGCCGAGAACATATTTTTAAAGTGGTTGACCGGATTAAGGCTGTCCAGCTTCGGCATCATCGCCTCGACGGCAAACAACGGCCCGAACTGTAGCCAGCCGCCGACAATACGCAGCACGATGGCGATGGCACCAATGATTACGGAAAACAGCAGCAGCACCAGCAGCGAATTGGTCAGCACCTCTTCCATCGCATGGCCAAAAGGCTGATCGATGCGCGTCAGCGGCAGCATAATCATCGATTCCATGCGCTGCATGCCGCTGTCCACCAGCGCAAAAATGGCCTCAAGAATGCCGATGGAAATCAGCAGCTTCGGGATATCCTGACTCTGGCTGACCTGCCCCTTTTTGCGTGATTCCTGGAGTTTTTGCGGGGTGGCGTCTTCAGTTTTTTCACTCATGCCCCGCTCCCTTCGCCGCAAACAGATGGGGGAAAATCGCGCTCAAGTCGCGCAGCTCAAACAGGCGCTCACCGGCCAGATGATTCAGCAGCGGCAGATATAAAACAAAAAACAGCAGCCCCAGCAGACATTTCAGCGGGATCGCCAGCACCGTGGCCTGAATCTGCGGGCTGTAGATACTGATAATCCCCACCGCGAAATCCAGCAGCAGCAGCAGCCCCACCAGCGGCCCGGCATACAGCACCATAGTGACAAAGGTCTCTTTCAACAGATCCAGCCAAACGTGCCAGCCCTGCTCGCTTAACGGCGGCAGCCATGCCAGCGGCGGCCAGATACGGTAACTGTCCCACAGCAGCTGCGTAATGGCGCTGAGGCCCGGCCCGACCATCAGCAACAGAATAATCACCTGCTTCATCAGATAGCCGAGCGGCGTGGCGTCCGGCCCCAGCTGTGGGTTGATCTGTCCGCCCATCAACGCGCCGCGCTGGTTATCAAACAGCGCGCCGACCGATTCATACATCCAGAACGGCAGGCCGATGATCAGGCCAATCAGCGTGCCGAGGATCAGCTCTTTAATCGCGATTGCCGCCACGCCCGGCAGCGACAACGAGGCATTGAGCATATCGCCATATAATACCGGCGCGATAAACAGCGCCAGCGCCACCACAATCGCGGTACGCAGCGTGCCTTTAATTACGGAAAATGAGAAAATCGGCGTCAGCAGCAGGCAAGGGAAAATACGCGCCATACCCAGCAGCAGCGCCAACAGCGCGTTAAACAGCTGGTCCAGCGCATCGCTCCACAGCATTAGCTGCCCACCCGCGACATCATGGCGAAAGCGTTCTGCGTCAGCTGGATAAGTTCCACCCCGACCCAGCGCCCGGTCATCGCCAGCGTAATGCCCACCGCCACCAGCTTCAGGCAAAACGGCAGCGTCTGGTCCTGTAACTGCATCGCCGCCTGCACCAGCGAAATCACAATGCCCACCAGCACCGCCACAATCAACGGCGGCGCGGAAAGCAGCACCACCAACAGCATCGCCTGGCGGAAAAACGTCAGAATCTCCATTGCCGCCTCACAAATAGCTGTAGAACAGGCCATCCAGCAGGCGCGTCCAGCCGCTGACCAGCACAAACAGCAGGATTTTTAACGGCAGCGAGACCGTCATCGGCGACACCATCTGCATCCCCAACGCCAGCAGCACGTTCGAAACGATCAGGTCCACCACCAGAAAAGGGATAAAAATCAGAAAGCCGATTTTGAAGCCGTTTTGCAGCTCCGACAGCACAAAGGCGGGGATAATCAGCAGCGGGCTTTGCGGCGTAATGCTCTGCGCCATCTCTTTGGGCCACATGCGCGCGCCGTTCTCCTGCAAATGCACCAGAATATCCGGGTCGGTGTTGTGCGACATAAATTTCCGTAGCGGCTCGGCGCCGTTGCCGAAGGTATATTCCAGCCGTTCCATGCTGCTGAAATCGAGCGGCATCGCCTTGATGCGTTCGCTTGACTCATTAAACACCGGCGCCATAACAAACAGCGTGGCGGCCAGCGCGATGCCGTACAACGCCATGTTCGGCGGCACCTGCTGCACGCCCATGGCGTTGCGCGTCAGCATCAGCACCATGGAAATTTTCAAAAAGCAGGTACAGATAATCATTAACATCGGCACCAGAGAGAGCGCGCCGAGGAACAGCGCCAGCATCATCGGGTTAAGCGACTGCATCTCCATCACTGCTTTACCCGCCGTGGCCCAGAGGATTGAGGCTGCCCGGCAGCATATGAGTAATCTGTAATCCCAGCCGCCCTTCCACATCCACCAGCTCGCCTTTCGCCAGTGGAAAATCGCCGTGGCACAGCAGCGCCTCGCCCGGCTGAACGTTATCCACCATTACCGTCGCTCCGGCACTCAGGTGCTGTAGCTCTCCCAGCGTCAAACGCAGCTGGCCGCAACGCACCGTTAACGCCAGCGGCAAACCATCCAGCGCAGGCGCAGGCGTGCTCTGCCACGCCTCATCGGGCGGCGTAGCGGAGGCCATATCATCGTTATCATAGGGAAAGGTCACAGGCGCGATCTCCAAATCAGAAAGAGTAAAAAAGGCACGATCCGCCTCGCCAACCAGCTCGCCGCTCAGGCGTACGCCAGCCAGCTGCAGCGTGCCTTCTCCGCGCACCGAAAATGCGGCGCGCGTCGGCAACAGCACATCTTCCGGCCGCAGCTGACGCAGCTGCATGGCGCTTAACGTCAACGCGCCAAGGTTCAGCGGAAAGCTCAGCGGCAAATCAGACGGCAACGCCGCCGCCTCCGGCAGCCAGCCCGCCCGATCCAACAGGCGGTTCAGCGTGGCTATCGATGCCATCAACATGCTTTCTGAGTGGAATTCGCCAAGCCTGAGTTCCAGGCGAAGCGTAAATGGCGTGTGATTTATCTCATGCGCCGGGGAAAACTCACCAAACAGCGGCTGTAACTCCGCGCTCAACGCCTGATTAAACAGCGGCCAGTACCAGGGCGTGACTTCCGCCTCAGTGTACGGCAGCGCCGGACAATCAGAGAGTAAAGCCAGCACCGCTTCCGCATCGCTTAGCTGCACCACGCCGCTGCCGCAGCTAAGCGCCAGAGCGTTTTCCGGCGGCGCATCGTCGGTGAGAAAAAGCGCCAGCTGTCCCGTTTCACCCGCAAGCTGGTAGTGAAAGCGCACGCCCGCGCCGATTCGCTGACGCAGCGCTGCCTCTTGTTTTTCACGACGCGGCAGAGAGAGCTTCATCCCGCCTCCCGCTGTTCAAAACGCAGACGCACCCGACAGGCCATGCGCCGCCGCAGCGCCTGGCGACAGCGCTCCTGATGCGCCTCCAGCGCGTTTAACGCCGCCGGTGAAAAACGCAGCGCAATATCCCATCCGCCTGCGGGCAAATGCTGTAAACGCGCATCGACTTCGCCCAGGCGCGGCAGCAGCAGCGTCATCGCTACCGGGCCATCGGGCTGACGATCGGCAACGCGTCCCAGTTCCGCCTCCAGCGGCTGCCAAAGCGCCATCGGTGCGGCGGCCGGTGCGCTGTGCGTGGACGGCGGCGCATGGCGAGGCTGCGTATTCAGCTCCACCCCGCCGCTGCTAAAGGCGGGCGGCATCGGGGCGATATCCAGCAGCGTGCTGAACAGCATCCCATCCGGACTGGCGGCGGCGGGCGGCTCATCGCGGCGTTTCGTCGCGCTGCTCTGTGTGTTGCCCTGGCTGCGCTCGCTGCGGGTTTTATCAGCGCCGCGAAGGGGTGATTTCGCCTGCGGAGTTTGTTCCGGCTGTGGCTTCGCCCGTGCCGCCGTCGCAGGCGCATTGCGCGTTGGCTCGCGTTCCTGCGGCTGGCGCGGTTCACGCTCGCGCGGTTCCGGGCGGGGTTTGGCGGTAACGGCGCGCTCCGTAAAAGGATTCATGATGGCACCTCATTTTCCTGCATCAGCATCTCCAGCTTTTCCAGCTCCCGCTGACGCTGCTGGGTTTCCCTGCGCGCCGCCGCCAGCTGCTCACTTTGGATGGCGCACTGCGCGGCGTTTTCACGAATGATCTGGCGCTGGCGCTGCACCGCCTCGGCGGCCTTATCCTCTTGCTGCAGGCCGCGCTGCAGCTGAGAGAGCGGCTGATGCCCCAGCCAGGCGTCGTCAAATCCAGCACGCAGCGTTTGGTAATCGCTCTGCTGCTGCGCCAGCTGCTGATTGGCCACCTGCTTTTCCGCCTGCAAACGCGCCAGCTGCTGCTCGTGCTGACGCTGTTGGCGCTCGCTGCGGCGCAGGCGCTGACGGCGGATCGGCAGCAGCAGCGCAAAGGCTTCGCGCAGTCCGGCGGCAGCGTCTTCCGCCGCCGGTTCTTCAATGGCATTAATTCTCTGGCGCATGTTGGCTTACCTCGGAAAGATGATGCAGCGTCGTCTCCCAGTGGCTGGGCTCACGCGTGGCCTGGCGCAGATAGCCGTTGATCACCGGCTGCGCCTCCACCGCCGCATCGGTCATCGCGTCGTGTCCGGGCTGGTATTCGCCCAGGCGAATCAACATTTCAACCTGCTGCCACGCCGCCATCATGCGGCGCAGCTGCGTCGCGTCGCGCATCTGCTCGCGGGTGACCACGTTGGTCATGGTGCGGCTCAGGCTGGTCAGCACGTCAATCGCCGGATAGTGACCGCGCTCCGCCAGACGACGCGACAGCACGATATGGCCGTCGATCAACGAGCGCACCTCGTCAGCCACCGGATCGTTCATGGAATCCGCCTCGATCAGCACCGAATAGAGCGCGGTAATCGCGCCGTTTTCCGTCTGTCCGGCGCGCTCCAGCAGCCCCGGCAGCAGGGTATAGACCGACGGCGGTAGGCCGCCGCGTCCGGGCGGTTCGCCCAGCGCGAGGCCGATTTCACGCTGGGCGCGGGCGAAGCGGGTCAGGGAATCGAGGATCAACAGCACGCTTTTGCCCTGCTCGCGAAAGGCTTCGGCAATCGCCGTGGCGGTAAAGGCGGCGCGGGCGCGCTCCATGCTGCTGCGATCGGAGGTAGAGCAGATCAGTACCGTGCGGCTGCGCAGCTCGTCGTCCAGCTCATGATCGAGAAACTCGCGCAGCTCACGGCCACGCTCGCCGATCAGGCCGAACACAATCACATCACAGGGCGCATTACGCGCCAGCTCCGCCAGCAGCGTGGTTTTGCCGCAGCCCGCACCGGCAAACACGCCCACGCGCTGGCCAACGCCAATGGTCAGCATGCCGTCGATAGCGCGTACGCCGGTCGGCAGCGGCGCTGAGATGCGTGGACGCGCGGTAGGCGGCGGCGCATCGCCCAGCACCGGAATGGTCTGTTCCGCCTCGCCCGGCAGCGCAAACGCGCCGATGCCCTGCCCATCGATCGGGCGGCCAAAGCCGTCCAGCACGCAGCCCAGCAGCGCCTCCGAGACGCAAATGCTGTGCGGCAGATAAAGCGGCGTAACCCGTGCGCCCTGCGCAATGCCGTCCAGCGGACCCAACGCCGACAGCAGCGTATGCTGCGGGTTAAAGCCCACCACTTCCGCCATTACGCTCTCTTCCGCGTCGCGCTCGATACGGCAAAGATCGCCGATGCGCGCACGCGGCAGGCTGCACTCCAGCAGAATGCCGCTGATGCCGGTAATGCGCCCATAAACGCTTACCGCATCGCACTGACGCAGCCGCTGCTGCTGCTGGTTAAACCAGCTGTCGAGATCGGCGCGCATTACCATTTCACCGTAATGGGATCGCGACCGCCGAATTCGATCCGATCGTCAGTGATCGCCACCAGCCGCAGATCGCCAACCTGATCGCCAATAAACAGCCGATCGCCTTCACTGGTGACAATGTTGGCGCGCGATCCGGTGGCAATCTGTACGATGCGAAACGGCAGCGTTTTCTCCAACGGACGTACGGCGCTGGTTACCGGGGCCGCGGCGCTGTAACGCGCGTGAAAGCGGGTCATCATGCGGTTAAAAACGGTGATTTGCGGCTTGGTCAGGGTACCGCTCAGCACCAGGCGATCCCCCTGCTGGGTGATTTTTACGCTATTGGCCAGGTCGCGTTCGCGCAGCATGATTTGCAGCGGCGCACGCAGATCTTCCGCCGATGCCCAGGCGGGACGCGAACTTTCACCGGCGTTGGGCTGCGCGATGGTCGGCTGCAATATCCAGCTCACTACGGTGAAGCTGAACAGCAGCAGCAGGCCAAACATCACACCGCGCATCCAGCGCGGCGTTCCGGCTGGCGCAGGCGCCTCTTCCGCTATGGCGGCGGCGGGCGCAAAGGCGCTGGCGGGCAGCGCCGCCGCCTCATGCCACGGCGTACTCGCCTGTGCCACGCAGAGCCAGACACCCGCCAGTTCAAACGGCTCTTCCAGTTCGACGCCCTCGCCCTCGCTGGCATGCTCTTGTTGCGCCAGCCACCAGCGCGCTTCCTGACGATGCAGCCAGCGCTCGCAGCCCGTCACGCTCTCATCGCTGAGCAGCAGATCCGCCTGCGGCGACGCGCCAATCTGCCAGCAGTCGCCGCTGAGCGGTAACGCGGCTCCGCAGTGCAGCCCCGACAGTACGCGCAGTTCAAACATTATTCTCCCTCCCAGTTGGTGAGTGAATAAAAGGGCGCATCCGCTTCCAGACGTCCCAGCACATGCACCGACAGCGCCGGTTCCAGCTCAGCAAAAGAGAGCACCGGCACCTGATGGAAAGATTCCGCGATCAGCGCACGCAGCGGACCACGCAGATCCTGCGCCGCCAGCAGCACCATGCGCTGTTCATTGCCGGTGGTGAAGGCCTGACGAATTCGCTGATGCACCGCCTGGATCTGTTCCTGATTCAGCGCGAAGAAAATATCGTTTTGCGTCTGGCGCAGACTGTCGCGCAGCGCCTCTTCCAGTTCCGGCGCCAGCAGCCAGGCGTGAATGCCGTCTGGCTGGCTGTATTGATGACAAAGGTGAGTTTTCAGCGTAATGCGCACCTGCTCGGTTAGCAGAAACACATCGCGCTCGTGCTGACCATGCTCAATTAACGCTTCGGCGATGGCGCGCACCGAACGCAGCGGGATCCGCTCCGCCACCAGCTTTTGCAGTACGCTGGAGAAACGCGCCAGCGGCATCACGCGCTGTAGCTCCTGCGCCAGCTCTGGCTGTTCGCTCTCCAGCCAGCCCATCAGCGCACGGGTTTCTTGCAGGCCGATAAAGTGCGGGCTGCTGGCGTGAATGGCATTTTCCATGCGTTTTAACAGCAGCTCGGCGGCGCTCCAGCGCGCCACTTCCTCGTTTTCCAGCAGCGGATGATCGGGCGGCAGCCAGAGATAGTCCGTTTCCTGACGCGTACTCTGGCCCAGGGCGGGCTGCGGCGCAGGCTGCGTCGGAGCCGGTAATGACGCTTCGCCCGGCTCCGGCAGTGCGGGTGCATCCTCAGGTTGCGCCAGCTGAAGCTGCTCACTCTCGCTCAGGCTCGCCAGCCAGCGCGCCTCCACGGCCACGCAGGCGGTATTAAAGGTGCCCACCACTTTAGGGATCTCATAAACCGAGAAGCGGAATTCATCCGCACTCAGCTTGTCGCTGAATTCGATATCAAACGCTGGCAGAGTAAAACCGAAGTTGTAGACGATGCGGTTGCGCAGACGGCGGATCTCCTGCACCAGATCAAGGGTTTCCGCCTTGCCGCGACAGTCGCCAGGGAACTGAATCAGGTAAGGCCGCGTCGGGTTGAACTGGCGCAGATCTTCGCGGCCGTTCAGTTCCGGCGGGATCACTTCGTTTTCGATCTGCGGCTGCGCCAGCCGTAGCGTATGCCGCGCGCGCCATACCTGAAAGCCGCCGCTGCTCAGCGTAATCAGCGCCAGCAGGGTGAACACCATGCCTGGCATGCCCGGCACCAGCGCAAACCCCAGCATCCCCATTGAGGCGAGGATCCACGCCTTTGGCTGACTGGTGAGCTGCTCGGCGATCTCACGGCCAATATTGGGCGTTTCAACCGTGTCGTTATCGGAAGAGACGCGCGTGATGATCATCCCGGCGGTAAGCGAGATCAGCAGCGCCGGGATCTGGGCGATCAGGCCGTCGCCAATCGTCAAAATCGAGAAAACATGCAGCGCCTCGCCCGCCGTCATCCCAACCTGCAACACGCCGATGCTGATGCCGCCGATCAGGTTGATAAACAGGATCACCAGCGCGGCGATGGCGTCGCCCTTAACGAACTTCATCGCGCCATCCATCGCCCCGAACAGCTGGCTCTCTTTCGCCAGATCGCTGCGGCGCGATCGGGCCTGATGCACATCGATCAGTCCGGCGCGCAGATCGCTGTCGATCGACATCTGCTTACCGGGCATCGCGTCGAGGGTAAAGCGCGCCGCCACTTCCGCCACGCGCTCCGATCCTTTGGTGATCACCAGAAAGTTCACCACCGTCAGGATCAAAAACATCACCATGCCCACCGCCAGGTTGCCGCCGACCACAAAGCTGCCGAACGCCTCAACGATATGCCCCGCGTCCTGCTGGATCAGGATTTGGCGCGTGACGGAAATCGACAGCGCCAGACGGAACATGGTGGTTAACAGCAGCACCGCCGGAAAGGTGGAAAAGGCCAGCGGCTTCGGCAGATACATTGCCAGCACAATCAGCAGTGAAGAGAGGCAGATGTTCAGCGCAATCAGCGTATCGATCAACGCCAGCGGCAGCGGAATAATCAGCATAAACACCAGCGCCATGGCAAAGGCGGCGCCGACAATTTCAGAGCGCTGCATGGCGCTGATGGCGATTTTATTGAGAATTAAAAATAAGCCGTTCATCTTACATCTCTCTGGCGCTGCGCTCAGGCGCCGCGCGCCCGTTTACGTTCGTTATCCAGCAGCATGGCGCTGTGATTTGCCAGCAGCGCCAGCGCGGTTTTGCGCCCATCCTTCACTTTCCACAGCGCCAGCGGCAGGCTGCGCACCAGTGGC
The DNA here is from genome assembly GCF_031457955.1 of Mixta sp. BE291. Lineage (NCBI taxonomy): Bacteria > Pseudomonadati > Pseudomonadota > Gammaproteobacteria > Enterobacterales > Erwiniaceae > Mixta > Mixta sp. BE291. The sequence continues at coordinate 360,024 of NZ_JAVDXN010000003.1, forward strand.
AAGATGCCGTTAAAAAACACCGACAGCTGGCGGGCGTTGGGATGCGCCACCACGTCGTCGCCCAGCTGCTGTAAATCCTGCTGCCAGGCACCGTGATGGCTGAGATGCAACAGGCGGCGCGTCAGATCCACCGCGCTGACGCTATGCAGCGTCATTTTGCCCGCCATGCGATCCAGCAACCTTTGGCTCTCTTCCAGCGTATGCCCTACGTGGCGCGCTTCCGTCAGGCCGTTCTGGATATGGCGCAGCGCGCCGGTGCTGATCGACGAAGCCAGCGCGGCGATATCGTCCGCCAGCGCGCGCTGTAAGGTGCGCAGACCGGGAACAAACTGCTGCGGCTCGGTATGCGCCAGCAGCAGATCGACCATGGCAATCGCCGACTGCTGATGCACGATGCTGTCGTAATAGAGGTTGCGCAGCGTCTGGCGCTGCTGCGGACGCGCGGTAAATTCAGCGAAAGCGGCGGCGGTATTGAGACCCGCGCGCAGACGCTCGCCGTGCTGGGTTTGCAGCGTCTCCAGATGGTTGCTGATGGTGTGACATAGTTCATCATCGCCCTGCTCGCGCGCTTCGCGCTCCATTACGCGCAACAGCAGATCGCAGCGGGCCGGATCGTTATCCAGCTGCGCCAGCAGCTCATCGGTATCCGCTGGCGGCTTGCGTTTTAGCGCATCGCGCAGCTGGCTGAGATGCGCTTCCCGCCGCGCCTGATCGCCGGAATCGAGCATGGCGTAAAGTTTATGCAGCTCAACCTTGCCCGCATTTTGCCGGTGGCGCAGGTGTTGCTGCTGCACGCGGCGCTGCTCTGCCTTTTTCTGGCTTTCGGCGCGCTCGGAGAACATCAGCCCCACTTCTTCTTTCATATCGTTGGCGCTGGCGGCGGCCGAATGCTCCGCGGCCCGGTTGGCATTTTTCGCCATGCCGCTGTCGGCCGCTTTCATCAGGGCTTTAAAAGGGTGCGGCATCAGCGGCAGCGTTGGGGTCTTCAGCATCGCCCGTTCCTCATCAGATTAACCCTGATTATGTGGCGCTGCCGCGGGCCGGGTTCCCTGAAACTGCAAATAAAAAAATTACCTCCGCGCTGAAATAATAAACCTGAGAAATTTGTGAAAAAAATGGCACAGCAAATAAATCCCTTTTTGCCGTTTTTGTCTCAGATATATCCTGGTCAGCCGTACGGCAAATAATAAAAACAAGCTGTTAGTTGATTTATTTTTCCTGGCACAGCGCTTGCTATAGCCAATGGGTAATCACACCTGATTCCTCTGGAGAAAATAATATGATCAACGTCACTGTCGGCCAGCCAATTACCGTTTCTGCCGTTGCTATCGACTGGTCGGAAATTTTTAAAAAAAATAATAAGAAATTACTGAATTTCATTCGCAAACGCGTGGCGAATCACGAAGACGTAGAGGATATTGCCCAGATGACCTGCCTTGAGGTGCTGCGCAACGGGCATAAATTTATTGGCGCTTCACGGCCGGAAACCTGGATGTTTGGTATCGCGATTAATCTGATCCGTAATTATTATAAAAGCCAGCAAGGGCGCTTTTTATTTGATACTCTGAGCGATGATATTCTTACCGATATGCATTATGACAGCGATCCGAGCGATATCACGGAAAACGAACGCGTTTTAGGCGCCACGCTTGCCTCGATCGAAACCTTGCCGGAGGATCTGAAAACCATGCTTTCTATTTTAGTTGGACATGATGGCAGCTATCAGGATGTGGCACAGCAGCTTAATATTCCGGTGGGCACCGTACGCTCGCGACTTTCCCGCGCCAGAGAAACCTTAAAAAGCCGCGTTTATGCCTGAGATTATTCTGATATTATGCGCGACGGATAAATTTGGCGGGAAATTTTATTCTGATGACACCGTACTGACATTTTAACGGTGCTGATAAATGATGTCAGAAAAGGGAGATTGCATTATTGCAGAACTATTCTCATTGTCTTAATCCCGCATTGACGCCGCCCGATAGTCTTTCATCTATCGCGCTGGATCGCATTCATGATGCGATTTATTTAGTGGATCGCAATCTGCGGATAAAATATGTCAACGAGAAGGCGTGCAAATTAATGGGCTATTCCCAGCGCGCCTTAATGCAGCTCAGTTTCGCCGTTATCGATCATGAATTGCAGGATAGCGATGTCACCGCGCTCTGGTGGAAACTGGCGATGCGCCCGGAAGGGATCACCTTTACCTCGCAGCATGCGCCCAGCCGGGGCGAACTGATCTCGGTGCAGGTTAGCTCCAGCCATTATCTGCACGGCGGCGAACCGCATGCGCTGTGCGTGGTGAGCGACGTGCGCGAGCTCAAGCAGAAAGAGGCGGTGCAGCTGCTGCGCGAAAAACAGTTTCGCGCGCTGGTAGAGAACTCGCCGGATATGATCGCCCGCTTCGATCTGTCGCTGCGCTGCGTTTACGTTAATCCGCCGGTGCTGAAGTGGTTTGAAGGGCGCGAGCAGGATATTTATCGTCGCCAGCTCACTGAAGCGGTGCCGCATAACGAGACCGGCATGGCGCTGCTGCGGCTGGTAACGCAGAGCATGGCGAGCGGCAATGAAGCGGAAGGTGAGCTGACGCTAACCCAGGGCAGCCGCCGTCGCATTCTGCATGTACGCAGCGTGCCGGAGTTCGATCTGCACGGCGAGCTGGAGAGCGTGCTTACGGTAGGGCGCGATATCACCGGCATTCGCCTGGCGGAAGAAGAACTGCGTGAGGCGCATCAGCAGCTGCGTCTGCTGGCGCGTAATCAGGAGACGCAGCGCGAAGCGGAGCGTAAGCATCTTGCGCATGAGATCCATGATGAGCTGGGACAGCATCTGACCTCGTTGCGCGTTGGCCTGTCGCTGATTCGTATGCAGTCGCCAGAGGCAGGCGCGGCGGTGCATCATCAGGTAGATAACCTGATGCAGCTGGTGGACAGCACCATTCAGGTGGTGCGCGACGTCTCTACCCGTCTGCGCCCGAATATGCTTAACCTCGGGCTGGTGCCCGCGCTGGAGTGGCTGCGCGATGAGTTTAACAAGCACAACGCCACGCGCTGTATTTTTATCCCACCCCATGAGAAAGAGCTGCGCCTGAACGACGAATGCGTGACCGCTGCTTTTCGTGTGGTACAAGAGTCGCTGACCAATGTGCAGCGCCATGCCAACGCCAGTAGCGTTTATATCTTTGTGAAACAGGATGGCGATAAGCTGCGGATTGATGTGGTGGATAACGGCAAGGGCTTTGATATGCAGCGTGTGCGCCCGAATGCCTGGGGGCTGCCGGGCATGGTGGAACGGGCGGCGATGCTGAACGGCAATGTCTGCATCGATAGCCGTCCCGGCGAAGGCACACGCGTCCAGCTGAGCTTTCCGCATCGCGCGCGCAGCCTTTCCCGCGCGCTGTTTAACAAGATTGATAAGTGAGCAACCCATGACGCAAGCCATACGCCTGATGATTGCTGACGATCACGCCATTATGCGTGAGGGACTGAAGCAAATTTTTCTGCTGGATAGCGGCATTAACGTGGTGGGCGAAGCGGCTGATGGCGGTCAGGTGCTGGAGCGCCTGCGCGAAGGCGGCATCGATTTGCTGCTGCTGGATATTTCCATGCCCGGCATCAGCGGCGAGGATTTAATTAATCGCATCACGCTGCAATATCCGGAACTGCGCATTCTGGTGCTGAGCATGTACAACGAACCGCAGATTGCCCGCCGGGTGCTCTACTGCGGCGCGCTGGGCTATATCACCAAGGATAAAAACCCGGAGGCGCTGCTGGGCGCGATTCGCCAGGTGGCGCGCGGCTCACGCTATATCGATCACGAACTGGCGCAGGAGATTATTTTTTCTCAATATCAAAGCGGCGACCGTCCGCCGCACGAAAACCTAACCATGCGTGAGCGTCAGATCATGATCATGCTGGCGCACGGCGAATCGATTAATGCGATCGCCGATGCGCTGGTGATCAGCAACAAAACCGTCAGTACCTATAAGTCACGCCTGATGAAGAAAATGAAGTTCACCACCAATGCCGATATCGTGAAATATGCGATTAGCCATCATCTGGTGCAGTAGCGCAGGCGGGATAAAACGGTGGGCGCACAGAAGGAGAAGCTGCCGGTAACGCCTTCGCAGCGGGAGACGTTACCGGCAAGGGGAACTGCGTAGTTACTGGATTTCGACCGTTAACTCCGGCGCGCCAAAGCTCACCAGCTCGGCGTGCGATGCCGCGAAATAGCGCTGCCAGAACGCTTCAAGCTGCTGCATCACTTTGCCGGAGCGATAGTTATTTTTCGCGCCGGTATCAATAAGCCCTGCGCCCGCCACGTAGACTTTCGCCCCGTTAAAATCAGCAATCAGGTCTTGCTTAGTGACTTGCGCCATCTCGGTTTCTGCCGCAAGGGAGCGGATACGGTTATTGCTGTAAAAACTCACGAAGTCGCTGTTTTCCAGCATATCCGACACCAGCAGCACCGATTTTTCAGCGGCCGGATCGCTTTGCAAATCTTCCGCGATGCGCTTCAGGCTGCCGAGGATTTCGCTTTTCGCTACGCTGTCGCCCTCGGCGGCAAAGCTGGCAGCCATTAATTTACCGATGCTCTGGCTGAAATAGTGCTTCTGCTGTAACAAACAGGCATCCAGCTTTTTCAGGCTCTCCATGCCCATGTTGTTACGCGCTTTCTGATCGGTAAACAGCGTTTCCAGCTTGCCGTCATAGACCCGCTTCAGATAGTTATCCTGTAGCAGCGCCGAGAATTGATACAGCACCACGCGATCGCCTGGCTGCACGTAGCGCAGAACATGCTGCCAGACCGACTCTTTCAGCGGCAAAGGGACTTTCACGGTTTGATCAATGATTATCACCAGCTCACGCCCGCTGTCAGCCGGACGTACGGCATCCTGCTTCAGAAAGTGATAGCAGCTGGGAATATCGTTGCGCTCTGCCGCCTGCGTGCCACAGGCGATCGCCAGCAAAATTAACGCAAGCCAGGCCTTCATGCCTCCCCCTTCGCCCTGGTACGGTTAAGCAGTTGCTGAACGCGCTGGCGCTTGATCAACGCCTCCAGCGACAGCCCCTGATCGTCGGCAATCAGCGCCAGCTCTTCTTCGCTCAGACCGGTTAGTTCGCCCAGCGCGTCAAGACGCGCTTTTTCGTCCTGCGACGCGGCGTGCGTGGCCTGAACAAGCGGTTCAGCCGTCGGTGCCGGTGCAGCAGGCGTTGCCAGCGGTTCAGCAGCCGGCGCCGGTGCCACAGGCGTCGGCTGAACAACCGGCTCAGCGTGCGCGCGCGTTTGCGCCTGAACGCTTTCTGCGTGGTGACGTTGGTTTAACTCATGCGCAGCGGATGCCTTGTCACGAATTTTTTTATTAACGTAATCATCAAAAGTCGGCAGTTCATTCAGCTGCTGGCTCTGGCTGCTGGTGCGCTTCATCAACATGCGGTTTTGCAGAGCGCTGAGCTTCTCCTGCGCATCACGCTCGACACGCTCGCGGCGCGCGCTATGCCAGGCGGTGAACTCTTCCGAGCCGCTGAAGTTACCCACATACTTCGCCGCCATTTTCGATTCGATACCGGCAAAAGAGCGATAGATGCCGATAAGAATACCGATCAACTGGACGCCGACGAAAATCACCGAAAGGATGATAAAGGTCAGCTTAGAGGCAAACACGCGGTTATGGTTGATCTCGTCCGATGCCTGGCTATCGGCTTTGGCATTATCCGCTGCGGCCTCAGCAGGCAGCTCAAACGGCGAACTTTGCGTTTCGCTCATCTGGCTGAAAGGCGAGCCGTTTACCGTCTGCGTATCAATGGCATCGATGGTGGCCGCGCGCACAAAATAGGCGCCGACCGCAAAGAAAATAATCAGCGCCAGCGCAATCACCGTCGCCCAGTATTGCGGCCTGGCTTCCACGTTAGTGTTCACGCGGTTGCGCATCTGGATGTAATTAGGCTGATCGTCATCAACGTCGCTGTTTTCCAGCGAGACATTGTTCGCTTTGGCTAACCCTTTTGCGTTGCCGTCATGGCGCGCATCGGTATACCAGTAGCGAATCTTTTTCAGCAGGGTATTTTTATGCAGCTCCGCGCCCATTAAGTGGGTGGCTGGCACCAGCACCACACCGATTAAGATGGAGATCACAATGGCGGAAAACTCCGCCTGATTAGCGGAAATGTTATTCGCAATAAAGGGTGACAGCACCAGGGCAAAAATAAACGCCTCAAGCAATACTAACGCCACGCTACAGAACCACAGCAGCGGCCCGGTTGGCTTGCGTCCGCGCTCATCCACCTTGTTCAGGTAGTTGACGCATTGATGATAGAAATTGGCGCTGTGATTAAACGATTCATAATAGCGCCAGTATTTGGCGCACAGCATTTTCTCTGCAGGATACCAGGACTTGCCATCCGCTTCAGCGCGGCGCGGCTCATTGCTGCGCGACAGGCGAGCCACCAGGCCGATAACCGGCAAGCCGCTAAAGAAATTCAGAAAGAAATAGCTGACCTGATTCCACCAGCGAATAAACACAATGGTTAAAATCACCAGGGCCAGTAATGGCCAGAAAATATAGCGATAAAGGGAGATCGCCTCGGCGATGCTTTGGAAAAGTTCCATTCTCTGTTTCCTTGATTAGCTGCGGGTCGGGCTGTAATTCGCCACCCAGGCATTGCTGTGACTGGTGTAAAAAAGCTGGCCCTGCTGCGCTTTAGTGGCGTTTTTCGGCACCAGCAGATCGATACAGGAGAGCGGCTGCTGTTTCTCTGCCGGCAGGTAAACCCGATACAGAATGCTCTCTTCGCCTTCCCATGCATTTGCCACGGCGCTGATGGGCGCATCGGCCTTGCGGTTGCCGCTGCTTTGATAATTGCGGGTAATGTAGACTTTCGGATCCGCCACCACCGCAGCATTATCTTTCAGCACTTTTACCGGCGAGAGCGTGACCAGATGGTTATTGACCAGCCCGGCCCAGGCCCGACCATTCATGCCGTTGAAATACTCCCGCGTCTGATGCGCCTCGATCGCTTTGCCGCTGGCGAGATTTTTCGCCATGCCCGCGACGCGCGCGCTGTCGGTCAGGCAGCTTTCCGTTACGCCGCTGGCGTTGGCCTGTGAAATCAACGAAAACCCGCTGCTGCGCGGTTTAAGATTGGCCGCCAACGACAACGTGGAGGGGCTTACCGCCTCACCGCCGAAATCTATCCAGTTTTTGCTGTTTTCCGTGCCGGTTGCCGCGGTGGTGGTCGGTTTGCTCGCTGCTGACGCAGGCGCTTTTGGCGCGCTATGGGAAACCACAGCAGGACGTTTTGCGGGCGCTTTAGCCTGTGAGGTGCTGGCGGGCTGGGTGCCGTAACGTAAATAGGCGAGGTTGTTGCCTTCCTGCTCTACCCGCTGACGCAGCAGCGCTTCGTTTGCCAGACCAACGATCTCAACCCTGCGGTTTGCCGCCCTACCGTCGTAAGTGGTGTTATCCGCCAGCGGACGCGACGAACCCGCGCCCTGGAAATAGAGTTTCTGCGGATTGAGACCCGCCTGCTGCAAAATGCGGCCAACGCTCTGTGCCCGCTGTTCCGATAGCTTTTGGTTCCAGCTGGCGCTTCCCGTGGCATCGGTATGACCCACCACCAGCACCACGCCGTTTTGATCGCCCTGCTTCATCGCGTCCGCGATCTTTTTGACCTGACGCAGCCCGTTGGCAGAAAGCTGAGCGCTGTTAGTAGCAAACATGCCGCGATCTTCCACCTGAGCCACCAGCCCAACGGTTTCCGTGCCGCCGGTCTGCTGCGCCTGAAGCGGCTGGCTTTGGATCTTGATATGTTCTTCCGCGGCGATTTGCGCCAGCGCTTTTTCACGACTTTGCCAGACGTTGCCAGCCATACAACCGGCGATGCCGCCGACCAGTCCCCCGGCTACCGCTTTGGTGGCATCCTTAGTGAGAAGGTATGTTACCCCTCCACCTAATGCCGCTCCGCCTATACAGCCGATGGCCGTACCATAATTTTGTCCAGCCTGATGCAGGCTGGCGCAGCTTGAAGTCAGCATAACGACAGCGGTCAGCGACCCCACTTTCCTGAGATGACGGCGTTTCACGTTCTCTCCTTAATCCTTTTCCATGCCGAAAATAAAGCGGTTATTTGAGCAAGCGCTGTGCCAATGCGTTTTTATATAACGCGTAATTTTTTTGGCGAATATCGCGTCTTTTTTACGTCAGGTTGCGCAGCGCTTATCGCTGCCCCGACGGTTAGAAAAAACATCTCGCGATACAATTAGTTAACCAAACACAAATTAACAGCCGATAATTATTATTTTTTGGTTTACATAACAGAAAATCTGGCAAAAAGCGCAAGCGTCGCGTAAAAACCGCGCCGCCAATTTAACCGGTTAACTGTAGAAAACCTTATGGATTTTAAAGCGCGCCTATTATTATCGGCTACCTAAACATTGTCCAGAATTTATGCCGACGGGTTAAAGTGACATTGCCTGGCAGGAAAAAGCGCAGGCGCATCCGTTGCCTGCCCGGCTATCGACCTGAGATAAAGGGAGCGGTAAATGGTTTATTACGATGCGTACGCCATAAAGACCCAGGCGCAGGATGCGGAAAAGTTCGTGGCGTTCTATCAACGCTGGATAGAAGAGGTGGATATTGATGCGGCGCTGAATGTGCTGATGATTTCCGCGCGCTATTATCAGCGTTTCGCCGTGCAGTCAGAAGAGGAGTATCAGCGCGATTTTGGCCGCTGTATTTACCCGCTGTTGCAGCGCTTCCCGGCGCATCGCGAGCGCATTTTACACACCGAGCGCGACTGTCGGCTGATTCATCAGGCGTATAACGCTTTTTTCCGTCGAATAACGGTTCTGGATAAGCGCTATCAGAAAGTGACCGGCGGCGCGAATAAGCTTAACGCCTTTTTAATCTGCGCGGAAATAAACCTCAGCATTATGCTCTCGCTGATTAAACCTATTCCCAGCGCCCGGCTGGAGGCTATTTTCCCGCTGGTGGTACGCATGGCTGGCCTGCCGCTGGCAGAAGAGGTTACCCCGGAAAACACCAAAGCGATTGATATGCTATTTGATCAGGTTTCCAGCTATACCGGCCATATATTTAAACAGCTGCGGCAAAACCATACGCTGGATCTGGAATATCAATGTACCCGCGAGGGCGTCGCCGCCACCGGGGAATGGATAAAAGAGTGGGATGATTTTGATTCGCTTAATCGCATCAGCGATCTGTTTCGCTTTTGCCAGGCGGAAATAACACGCGTCGATGCGCAACATATTTCATTGCAGGTTGACGAGCGCTGCGCCTATAAAGCCTGGGAAGTGGCGCGTTCCCGCTTTACCATGCGCGGCATTAATCTCTGGCACGACATCCAGCGCCGGTTAAAAAACCAGCCCGATTTTGTGGCACAGCTCAAGCCGCTGATACCTGACTGGATGAGTGAAAACGATTTTTTCTCGGTCGCCTATTTTAGCGAAATGGAAAATATGCCGCCGGAAGATCTTTACGGGGAATATGGCGGCGTCACGATTTATGCCTGGATTCATGCTTATGAAATGCTGGTGACGCTGGCGAAACGGGAGATGGACGCGCGCTTTCAGCGGCAAACGCCCGCAGGCCTTACGCTGCAAGAGTGGGTGATCTACCGGACACGCGATGAATGGATCCAGCTGTTTGCCGCGGGCGGCCTTTCCTGGACCAGTGCGGCGTTAGTGACCGACTATTTTACCTTTGACGACAGCGCGATGGATATGAGTGACTGCCCGCTGCTTCCCTGCGGCGACGGCCTTTGCCTGTTGCCTTCTATCGTTTCGATGAGCAGCGCGACGCGCTCCTTGCTTTCACTGTTTAGCGCGAAAAACCTTCAGCTTGACGATAAAGGCAAAAGCCATGAACGGCAGTTTATTCAACACCTCAGAGACGCCGGTTTGCGCGCCGCGCCGCTCTCAGTGCGGCAGGATTATGACTGTGACTGTGTGCTGGAGATTGACGATCATCTGTTTTTTATCGAGCTGAAATCCAACGGCCAGCCGGTACATTTTAATCGCTATTATCAGACGCTGGTGAATATCAGCGGCGACGGCGCAGGCCTGCGTGAGAAATGCTGGATGCATCAGGTGACGCGCTATACCGACTATTATGTCGCGCGCCCACAGCTGATACGCGACGCGCTGCAGCTGCCCGCCACATGGCAGCCGAAAGGCGTGCATAAGCTGATCGTGACCACTTCAATGCAGGGCGATATTCATCATCAAAACGGCTGTTATGTGGTCGATAAAACAGCATTTTACAGTTTTATCGATCGTCTTCCCGGCGTGATAACTGAGTTTAAAAGCGGCAAGCCGACGCCGTTACAGCATGCAGGCAGTGAATATTATCACGGCGAGATCACGATTGATAAGATGCTGGGATTTTTAACCAGCCTGCCTTCGATTGCGTTGAAGAGAAGCCGGGTGCAGCAGCGGAGCTATGAGGTGCGCTGCGGCGCGATGACGCTGGCTTATCCCTTTTTCGATATCTGGCCTGCATTTGAACGCGTGGTGCAAGAAGATGGCAGTGAGGCTGTCAGGATGTTGTAGGTTGGCCGGGACGAGATCCAACAATAGCTTTTGGATGAGGGCCGATCAGGCTGCGAACCTGACCATCGCAAAAGCATATTGAAAGAAAAAGGGGGCCGCAAGCGGCCCCCATGAGTTTTGACTCAGAAATTCCAGCTGAAGCCTGCGTTGACGCTGTTATCCTGATGGTTTTCCGATAACAGCCCGCTGTAGCCCAGCGACAGATGAGAGTTGCTGTTTAACGCCACTTCGGCGCTGGCTTTGATCACCGCGCCATCCCGCGAAGCAGAGACGCTATTCACCACAAACGGCGCGTTGCTGCCGTTGAATTTCAGTCCGGTTCCCCGATCCAGATCGCCGTACTGATGCTGCCAGCCCAGTTCCCCACGCAGCGCGACTGCGGTTCCGCCGTTCACGTCCCATTGCAGATCGGAGCGCAGCCCCAGCGTTGAGAAGGTCGCGTCGGTGTGCTGCTTGTCGCCATGCAGCGCCGCCGCCCCGCCCTGTTCAGCGATGCGGTTGTTCTGGAAGTTTACGTAAGAGAGATTGGCGAACGGCTCGATATTCACCAGCCCTGCCGGGATGCTGTAGCCCGCTTCAGCAAAGAACTGCTCGGTACGCGCACTGTATTGTGCGTTAGCGCGATCGTACTGGCTGCCGTAGCTCACAGCGCGCGAGGTATCGAAACGATGCCAGGTGTAACCGGCACCGGCACGCAGCGCCAGCGCGCCATACTGTTTGCCGCCGTAAACGCCCAGATGGTAGTTATCGCTGTCGGCATTCGCGCCGTAGCCGCCGTCCAGCGAGGTGCGGGTGTAGCCCGTCGCCACGCCCATACGCGCGTCGTCTGCCCAGGCGGAATCCAGCCCCAGCAGGACGCCGTAGGTGGAAGCCTGATAGCCGGTGGCGCTGGCATCGCCGGAAGCGTGATCCCACGCGCCCAGCAGTTTCGCCCAGGCACCGCCTTCATCGGCTTTGATGTCGGTTGAGCCCGCCAGCCCTTCCGCCTGACGCAGACGATCGTTGAGCGTATCGCGCAGATAGCGGCTGTCGTTGACCTGCGCCGAAGCGATATCGGCATGCACCTGACCGGCGAGCTGACGGAACGCCTGGCGTGCCTCGCCCGCCGAGGTGCTCAGCAGCAGGCTTTCATAAACCGGATTGCCCGCGCCCAGCGCTTCTGCCGCCTGCGCGACCGCGCGCTCGTTGGCGGTTTCCGCCACGCTGGCGAAGGTGGCATCGTTACGCCCTACCGCCAGCGTGAGCTGGTTCGCCTGATAACTGAGTGATGTGCCGAGGAAGGTAGAGGCGTAGCTCGGCAGCAGGCTGTCGAACTCACCGTTAATGCCCTGTTCTGCCGTCAGGATGCTGTAGCGCCCCGTGAGGGTCTGCATTTCGCTCTGGCTCAGCAGGTTGCTGCTGTTTTCCAGCGAGAGGGTGACTTCGCCGCCGTTGATGGCGATGGCGCCGGTGCTGGCGATGCGGTCGCTGCGTCCCGCAGGCGCGACTTCAACCGCATAGCGCGATCCTGGCTCAAAGGTAACGTCGCCGTTGACGTTCAGCGTGCCGATGGAGTTGCCTGGCGCGACGGTACCGCCATTGGCAACGGTTAACGATCCGATGCTGCCCGATCCGCCCAGCACGCCGCGCTGTTGTACCGTGACGTTGGAGGTGACCGATCCGTTAATCGCCAGCAGACCGGCGTTAACCAGCGTTGGGCCGCTGTAAGTGTTGGTGCCGGTAAGCCAGAGCGATCCTGCGCCCTCTTTAGTCAGGCCGCCGTGGCCGGAGATGTCGTTAGACCAGAGGTCGAATCCGCACTGCACGTCGTTACAGAGACGTTGATAAGCGGTGTTGGCATCCACCGTCGCGCCGATACCGGGAATGTTGGCGACAAACTGCGTCGGACCGTAGGCAACGCCGTCGGGATCGGGTACGCGCAGCGCTTCGGGAATATCTTCGACGGTGTAGAACATACCTGGCCCGTTAATCGCTTTGCCGAGGTCGATCATCCCCCAGCCGTAGAGCTCATCAATGCCCGCTTCGCCCATATCAATGGCGGTGGTTTTCAGTACCTGCGCAATCTGCGCGCCAGTCATATAGGGGAAGCGTTCCATTAATACCGCCGCGCTGCCGGAGACGTGCGGCGAAGCCATGGAGGTACCGCTGTAGTTGGCGTAGCCGGTGGTGAGGGTGTCGAGGCTGTTGCCTTCAATAACCGAGCTGTAAACGCGCGAGCCGGGCGCGGAGACGCAGAAGCTGGCGGTGTAGCCGCAGCGGGAGGAGAAGCCGCTTAAGGTGTAAGGCACGCTGTTGGTGGATTCGGCATCGCGCGCGACGCTGGCGACGGTGAGCCAGGTGGGCGTGATATCCGGCACGAAGTACGCCAGGCCTGCGATGGCGTCGGGGTTGTTAAGGTTGTCGTCGTTACCGGCGGAGAAGATGGTGATGATGCCGCTGCGCGCGTCGTCGATGGCGCCCTGGTAAGCGCCGCCGGGCACGGTACCGAGGATTTTTTTAATTTGGTCGAACTGGGCTTGTGCATCTTTGACGGTGAAGTGCGGGTAAGCCGGATCGCTGCCGCCCTGGGCGAATTTGTCGGTGATGCCGATGCCCCAGCTGTTGTTGATGATGCGCACACCGCTTTTTTTCAGCGCATCCCAGCCTGCTTTATAGACCGCGCCATCGTTGCCGAGGATGATGCCATCTTCCGGGCCAGGATCGCCATTTTCCGCACTGATGATTTGCGCGTTGTAGGCGACGCCGTGCATAACGCCGCCGTCGCGGCTGCCTGCGGCGATACCGGCAACGTGGGTGCCGTGCGATCCCAGCGTACCGTCGGAGTCGACGCTCGGCGTGCCGTCATAGCGGAAGGCATCGCCTGCTTTTACCGGAATGTAGGGATCGGTGTAGGCGCGTATGCCTTCGGTTACGAGGTTTTTAACTTTGTCGGTACCGACAAATTCGGGATGTTTGGCATAGACCGACTGGTCGAAGATACCGACTTTAACGCCTTTGCCGCTGTAACCTGCGGCGTAGGCCTGGTCGGCGTTGATGGCGCCCAGGCCCCATTCGGCGTTGTATTCGCTGCTACGCCAGCTGGAGGGGTTACCCGCTACGCCCTGTTCAATGTAATTGTTTGCTGCCGCCTGCCCTGCTGTTCCCAGGCAAACCGCTACCGTCAGCGCACTTAACCGTACGCGTTTTCCTTTTTTCTCAGAGCGCATTGCACGCTGAGGCACAGCCAACCTTCTGCTTTTATTTGCCATTGCAGATACCGTCCGTTATTGGTTTTCAGATAAGGATTTTTAAGTTTTTTATTTGCAAAGCATGAAGCACCGCCCTGATGAGGCGGTGTAAATATCAGGTTTGGCAGAAAAGTCTTATTTCCGCCAGTAACAAAAGGAAATATACAGACGTAAAAAGGTGATTATCCTCATATTATTTTCATATATTTTACGCTTTGCTTTTTGGCATAAATTCGAAATTAATAATCAAGAAGTTATTTGTTTAGCTACGGTGGGAATGTTCTTAAAGGCGCATTTTTGCGGGCGTGAACGGGTTTAATTACTTAACGTGCGTTATTTTATTTGCGCGGTGGATTTTGTTATTAGCAGAAATAAATAGAGGAACAGGAGAATAGGTAATAAGCGGTGGGGTTGGGTTGCTGATGGTTAGGTGATGGCGCGGCGGGTTGCATTGCTGATGGTTAGGGCGATAGCGCGGCGGGTTGCATTGCTGATGGTCAGGGTGATAGCGCGGCGGATTGCGTGGGCTGGAAGTTTGCGGGGGCGTCAGCGGCGGGATTGCGTGGGCTGGGAGTTTGCGGGGGCGTCAGCGGCGGGCGGGTCGTTCCGTAAAGACGCAAAAGACGTCATCCATGACGGCTCGGCCCGCGCCGTCCCTGGCGCGGGACGCTTTACTACACGACCCGCCCGCCGCTTCCCATACTTCTGAGTCGTCTGTTTGCCGCTTCTTACGCTATCGAGTTGCCTGCCTGCCGCTTCCCAAACTATAGAGCCGCCTGTTTGCCGCTTTTCAGGCCACTGCGTTGCTGGTCTGCCGCTTGCTGAACTGTTACGTTGTCGGTTCGCCGCTACCCAGGCTGCTGGGTTGGTTGCCACTGCTGATCTGCCAGCGAGGTATATTTTAATGGTCAAGTATCGAAGTGCGGGATTGAGGGAGTGGGAGGGCCGGGGCCGTGAGGCGGACCTCCCGCGCCAGGGAAGGCGCGGGCGGAGGCCCCAGGGATGGGTGCATGCCGTGCCGCCGATGGCCCCGGCCCTCCCGCGACCAGCACGAACCTGTTACAGACTGATTCCCGAGTCCCGCGACCAGCACGAACCTGCCGCAGATTGACCTCTGGGTCCTGCGACCAGCACAGACCTGCCACAAACTGGCGTCCAGATTCCACAACCAGCACGAACCTGCCACAGGCCGTCACCCAAACGCTCACACAACTAGCACGAACCTGGTACAGACTGACGCCCAAGCCTCGCGACCAACGCCATCAATCCAAATCCGCGCCGTTACTGGCGATCACCTTCTTATACCACCAGAACGACTTCTTCCGCGTGCGCGCCAGCGTCCCCTCGCCGCGATCGTCGCGGTCAACATAGACAAAACCATAGCGCTTACTCATCTCGCCGGTAGAGGCTGACACCAAGTCAATACAGCCCCAGCTGGTATAACCGATAATCGGAATACCATCATCAATCGCCTCTGCCATTGCGCGAATATGCTCGCGTAAATAACTAATGCGATAATCATCTTCAATCTCGCCCTTCGCATTTATTACATCCTTCGCGCCCAGGCCATTCTCCACCAAAAACAGCGGTTTCTGATAACGGTCATACATCATATTCATGGTAATGCGCAGCCCCAGCGGATCGATGCCCCAACCCCACTCGCTGGCCTCGATAAACGGGTTCTTTAACGACTTCACGATATTCGCCGCGCTGGTATTGTTGTTATTCATATCCGCCGACGCGCAGCGCGAAGCGTAATAGCTGAAAGAAACGAAATCGACCGTATCTTGCAGAATCTCTTCGTCGCCTGGCTGAATGGCAATCTCAATGCCCTGCTCACGAAACATGCGCTTTGTCCATGCCGGATAGGCGCCGCGCGCCTGCACATCAATAAAAAACAGATTCTCCCGATCCTTTTCCAGCGCCGCCCATACATCTTCCGGCTTACAGGAATAAGGATAAAAATTACCGCCCGCCAGCATACAGCCAACCTGATTTTGCGGATTCACCTCATGAGCAATCTTTGTCGCCAGCGCACTGGCAAGCAGCTCATGATGCGCCGCCTGATATTTTACCTGCTGCGGATTTTCGCCCTCGGCAAAAACCAATCCCGCACCGGAAAACGGGCTGTGCAGCAAAATATTGATCTCGTTAAAGGTCAGCCAATATTTCACCAGCCCGTCAAACGCCTCGAAACAGGTGCGCGCATAACGCGTAAAAAAGTCGACCATTTTACGGCTGCGCCAGGAACCATATTCTTTAACCAGATGCATCGGCACATCAAAATGACAAAGCGTTACCAGCGGCTCAATATTATATTTTTTGCACTCGTTAAACAGATCGCGATAAAAAGCGATGCCCGCTTCATTAGGCGTCAGCTCGTCGCCCTGCGGATAAATCCGGCTCCAGGCAATTGAGGTGCGAAATACCGTGAACCCCATCTCAGCCATTAAAGCGATATCTTCTTTATAACGATGGTAGAAATCGATCGCCTCGTGGCTGGGGTAAAATTCATCATCGCGCCACGTAAAGCGGGGCTGCTGGCCCAGCTTTACCGCCAGACGATCGCTGCCGTGCGGGATCATATCCACCGTCGCGGGCCCTTTACCGCCTTCACGCCACGCGCCTTCGGCCTGATTCGCTGCGATTGCACCGCCCCATAAAAATCCTGCGGGAAATTTGGTTTCCATATGCATCCTCTGTTAATGCGTTTTAACGGCCTGAGACGCGGCGGGCCAGGCGGCGGAAGGTTCGGCCTTCTGCTCGCTTTCTTGCTCTACCGGAATGTCCTCAAAGCCCAAAATCAAAGTAATAAAGAAAGAAAGCACCACCGCCAGCGCCATCACGGCAAAGACCCAAACGATGCTCATCGGATTAGCCGGATCGAAGAATTGCACGCTGGTAAACAGCCCCGGCGCCGCCATTGAGTGGCTTGCCAACCCGGCAAGACCGGCGACCGCGCCGCAGATAAAGCCGCTGATCAGGCTGGCGATCAGCGGGCGCTTCAGCCTTACCGCCACGCCATAAAGCGCGGGTTCAGAAATACCGGCGACGATCGCCGAGGCGGCAGCGGCCAGCGCCGTCTGACGCAGTTCCGGATTTTTGGTGCGCCAGGCGACCGCCAGTGACGACCCGCCCAGCGAGAGGTTCGCGCCGATTTCCGAAGGCATCACCATGCCTTCCTTGCCGGTTTCAGCAATGGTTTGAATGATGGTTGGCGTAAAGACGCGGTGCATACCGGTCATGACCAGCAGCGGCCAGAGTGCGCCCATGATGGCGACGGAGAGCCAGCCAAGGTAATGATGGATGGTGTAAACCACCGCTGAGATGCCGCTCCCGATCCAGATACCCAGCGGGCCAATCAGCATGATGGCGATCGGTGCGGAGATCAGAACGATTAGCATCGGCTTCAGGAAGTTTTTCGTTACCGCCGGGGTGATTTTATCCACCCATTTTTCGATGTAGGAGAGGATCCAGGTCATGCAGAGCGTCGGGATCACCGTGTAGGTGTATTTCACCGCGGTTACCGGCAGCCCGGCGAAATCCACCGCTTGCCCCTGCGCCGCTTTCGCCATCAAATCGACGAAGTTGGGATGCACCAGCACCCCAGCGATAGCGATCGCCAGCGAGAGGTTGGTTTTGAATTTTATCGCGGCAGAGGCGGCAACCATGATCGGCAGGAAGAAGAACGCGCCGTCACCGATAACGTTCAGGATCGCGATGGTGGAGGATCCCTTTGGAAAAAAGCCGGTCATGTCGAGGATCATCGCCAGCAGTTTAACCATCGATCCACCGATGATCGCCGGGATCAATGGCGACATGGTGCCGATCAACGCATCAAGGATCCCGGCGCCGATGCGTCGTAGGGTGAGTTTTCCTTTTTGCGGTTCCGGTCGCTGCGCCTGTGCGCCTGCGGGCAAGCGTTTCAGCACTTCGGCATAGGCCTGGGAGACGGTGTTGCCGATGATGACCTGGCATTGATTGTCGTTTTGCACCACGCCCATGACGCCGGGAATTTTTTTGAGCGTCGCCGTATCGACGCTGCGGTTGTCGTTCAGTACAAAGCGCAGGCGCGTCATGCAGTGCGTTACTGCTGCCACGTTATTACCACCACCAATCGCATCGACTATCGCGTGCGAGATTGCCGCGTAATTCTTTGACATGAGTGTGAAACCTCTTGTTATGACGCACCTTTACCGCAGCTTGACGGTTTTAGTGTTTATTCAAAGGGTTGGGTAAGCATAAGGGCGCTGAGTTCCTTATGTTTGGGTATGAATCACAATAGGTAACCGGTTTCACATCAGATTGGTTAACTGCCAGAGCAATATCAACTGTTATCTTTTTCGGCGTTAAGGATTTGTGATTAAGATCGTGCTGATTCCTTTCAGTTTTGTTTGCAGGAAACGCACTGATGCCAGATCCGTGCTAACCGCGAGGCTCGGACGTTCGTCTGTGGCAGGTTCGTGCTGGTTGAGAGGCTCAGAGGCCAGTCTGCGGCAGGTTTGTGCTGGTCGCGGGCTCAGAGGTCAGTCTGCGGCAGGTTCGTGCTGGTCGCGGAAGGGCCGGGGCCATCGGCGGCACGGCATGCACCCATCCCTGGGGCCTCCGCCCGCGCCGTCCCTGCCGCGGGAGGTCCGCCTCACGGCCCCGGCCCTCCCACTCCCTCAATTCCGCACTTCGATACTTAACCATTAAAAACCTCCATCGTTGACCGATCGGTGGCAGACAGGCGACCCGATAATTTGAAAAGCGGCACACAGGCAACGCAGAACGACGGGAAGCGGCGCACCGACAACTCGATAGCGTAAGAAGCGGCAAACAGGCGGCTCGATAGTTTGGGAGGCGGCGGGCGGGTCGTGTAGTAAAGCGTCCCGCGCCAGGGACGGCGCGGGCCGAGCCGTCATGGATGACGTCTTTTGCGTCTTTACGGAACGACCCGCCCACCGCTGACGCCCCCGCAAACTTCCAGCCCACGCAATCCCGCCGCGCTATCGCCTAACCATCAGCCCACGCAACCCCGCCGCGCTATCACCCTAACCACCGGCAACACCGCGATCCGCCGCCTCCAAACATAAACCCTAACCTTAACGGCAAAAATGTTTAGAATGAGCCGACAAGCCAGAGCGGGGAAAATCGATGTCAACAATGCAGCAAGTGGCGAAAAAAGCGGGCGTCTCCAAAGCCACCGTCTCCCGCGTACTATCAGGTAAAGGCTACGTCAGCGAACAAACCCGCCAACAGGTTTTTGCGGCCATCGAAGCCGCTGGCTATCGCCCTAACCTGCTGGCGCGCAACCTCGCCACCAGCAAATCCCAATGCATCGGCATGGTCGTCACCAACACCCTCTACAGCGGCAGCTACTTCAGCGAAATCTTGTCTCAGGCGGCGAAAAAAGTCGAAGAAAGCGGCCGCCAGCTCATCCTTGTTGACGGCAAACACAGCGCGCAACAGGAACGTGAAGCGATTGAATTCCTGCTCGATCTGCGCTGCGATGCCATCGTCCTCTATCCGCGCTTCCTCACCATCGATGAAATGGATGACATCATCGAACAAACCCGCCAGCCCGTCGTGGTCGTCAACCGCCGCCTGCGCAAACATCACAGCCACGCCGTCTGCTGCGACCATAAAGGATCGGCCCTCAACGCCACCCAGGCACTGATCGCGCGCGGCCACCGGGAAATCGCCTTCATCACCGGATCGCCCGACTCCCCGACCGCCCTCGAACGCCTTGCCGGTTACAACGAGGCGCTGCGCCAGGCAGGCATCGCCACTGATGCGCAACGCATCGTGCAAGGCAAATGGACGCCCGCCTGCGGCGCAAAAGCCGTGACGCAGCTGCTGGAAAACCAAATCGCCTTCAGCGCGATCATCGCCAGCAACGACGACATGGCAGTAGGCGCGCTAAAACAGCTCAACGCCGCTGGGATCATTGTGCCGCAACAGGTCTCGCTACTCGGCTTTGACGACATCCCCGTCGCGCCCTTCCTGCTGCCTGCGCTCTCCAGCGTCAAAGATCCCGTGACCGACATGATCCATGAAAGCATCAACCGCCTCACCTCCATGCTCGACGGCGGCGACATGCTAACGCGCAACGACTTCATCTCCGGGTTAATCCTGCGCGAATCAGTCAGCGACGCACCCGCGCCGGAAAAACAGCACGCGCACCGCTCCGGTCCGGCAGTGTGCTGACTCTGTTGCTATACTCTGCATCACTTAAATGGGTAGGGTAAATTCGGGAAAAGGAGTCACGATGCTGGTGCTGTGGAACACCCTGATTGTGCTGGCGACCGTCGCCGCGATGGAAATTATCGCCACGCTGGCGCACAAGTACATTATGCACGGCTGGGGCTGGGGCTGGCATCTCTCGCATCATGAACCGCGTACCGGCTGGTTTGAAGTCAACGACCTCTACGCCGTGGTCTTTGCGCTGCTGGCGATTGCGCTGATCGCCATCGGCACCTCCGGCGTCTGGCCGTTGCAGTGGATAGGCGCGGGCATGACGCTGTATGGCGCGCTCTATTTTATGGTACACGATGGCCTGGTGCATCAGCGCTGGCCGTTTCGCTACATTCCCCGTCGCGGCTACCTGAAACGCCTCTATATGGCGCACCGCCTGCATCATGCGGTACGCGGTAAAGAAGATTGCGTCTCGTTCGGCTTCCTCTATGCACCGCCGGTAGAAAAATTACAGGCGGTGCTGCGCGAGCGCAACGTGAAAAAACCGCGTGGACAAAAGGCTACGGCTTCGCGTGACCATGCTTCCGCCGCGGACGCTGCCACAACGCAACAGAACGCGGCGGCGGATTCTCAACGCGAGAGCTGAGCGCCAGCGCCGCGCCCTTGATCAGTAAACCGATCTTTTCGGCGCGGCTGGTGCCCTGGCGCGTATCCCAGGCGCGAGCGCCCGCCGCGCTGACCTTCACGCCAATCTCACGATAAACGCCATGTGCCGAGGCGATCGCCCACGCGGATCGCAGCGGCAAACCGGTCAGCCCGGCCCGTGCCGATGCGTAATAAGGCTCCGCCTGCGCCACCAGCCGCTGCGCCAGCCGCGCCAGCTGCTCACGGTAAGCGGGATCGATAATATCCACGGCGCGCATCCCCTCTTCCGCCAGCCATTCCTGCGGCAGATAACAGCGTCCCGCCTGCGCGTCTTCAACGATATCGCGCGCGATATTGGTCAGCTGAAAGGCCAGGCCCAAATCACAGGCGCGATCCAGCACCGACTCATCGTGTACGCCCATCACCCGCGCCATCATCAGCCCGACCACGCCCGCCACGTGATAGCAGTAGCGCAGCGTATCCGCAAAGGTTTCATAGTGCGTATCGCGCACATCCATGGCGAAACCTTCCAGATGATCGAACGCCAGCTGCGGCGGGATCTTGTGTCGGGTCGCCACCTCCTGAAAGGCGGCGAAAGCGGGCTCCTGCATCTCTGCACCGGCAAAAGCGCGCTGCGTCTCGGTTTTCAGCATTTCCAGCCGCTGCTCTGCGCTGCCGGTGCTGGCCGCCGGATGATGAAACCCTAACACCTGCCCATCAATCACGTCATCGCAATAGCGGCACCAGGCGTACAGCATCAGCGCGCTGCGACGCGTTTGCGCATCGAACAGCTTCGACGCGGTGGCAAAACTCTTCGAGCCTACCGCCATCGTCTCGGTAGCGTGATCCATCAGCGTACTGTTCATCAGCTCAGCGCCTCCAGCATCAGGCCTGCGGTGGCCTTCGCCGAGCCGATCACGCCAGGGATCCCGGCGCCCGGATGAGTACCCGCGCCCACCAGATAGAGATTGGGGATGCGGCTGTCGCGGTTATGCGGCCGGAACCAGGCGCTTTGGCGCAAAATCGGTTCAATGGAAAACGCCGAGCCCTGATGCGCACCCAGCTGGTCGCGGAAATCAAACGGCGTAAACATGCGGTGCGTGACCAGCTGATCGCGCAGGCCCGGCATATAGTGCTGCTCCAGATAGGCAAAAATACGATCGCGCAGGCGTGGCCCCTCGACCGCCCAGTCGAGATTCGCGGTGCCTAAATGCGGCACCGGCGCCAACACGTAATAGCTGCCGCAGCCGGGCGGCGCCAGCGAAGGATCGGTCACGCAGGGCGCGTGCAGATAAAGGGAAAAATCTTCTGACAGCGCGTCGCGGTTAAAAATATCTTCAATCAGCTCTTTATAGCGCGGCCCAAAACAGACGGTGTGATGCGCCAGCTGACTGTGATGGTGGTTCAGGCCAAAATAGAGCACGAACAGCGAGTTGCTCATCCGCTTGCGCTTCAGCGTAGTGGCGCGAGATGCGCCCACCGGATGGTGGCCCAGCAGCTTCTCATAGGTATGCACCACGTCGGCATTGGAGGCGACCGCCGAGGCGGCGAAGCGTCGTCCGTCCGCCAGCTCTACCGCGCTGATGCGCGCGCCTTCCGCTTCCAGTTTTGTTACTTCCGCATTCAGCTCCAGCTGACCGCCTAAATCCTGAAACAACCGCACCATGCCCTGCACCAGCGCGCCGGTGCCGCCGCGCGCGAACCAGACGCCCCACTCGCGCTCCAGCGCATGAATCAGCGTATAGATGGATGAGGTGGCGAACGGATTACCGCCCACCAGCAGCGAATGAAAAGAGAACGCCTGACGCAGATGCTCGTTTTCAATAAATTTCGCCACCATGCTGTATACGCTGCGCCACGCCTGCAGGCGGGCCAGCTGCGGCCCGGCGCGCAGCATGTCGCGAAACGATAAAAACGGCACGGTGCCCAGCTTCAGGTAGCCCTCTTTAAACACCGCTTTGGAGTAATCCAGAAAGCGCCGGTAGCCTTCCACATCGCGTGGGTTAAAGCGTCGGATCTGCTCCTCCAGCCGCGCCTGATTGTTGTCGTAATCAAAGCGATCGCCCGTTTCCCAGCAGAGGCGATAAAACGGGGTTACCGGCAGCAGATCGACATAGTCCGCCATCTTTTTACCCGCCAGCTCAAACAGCTCTTCTATTGCGCTGGGATCGGTAATCACCGTCGGCCCGGCGTCAAAGGTAAAGCCCTGATCCTGATAAACATAGGCGCGGCCGCCAGGCTTATCGCGCTGTTCCAGCAATAAGGTGGGAACGCCTGCCGCCTGCAGGCGAATCGCTAAAGCCAGGCCGCCAAAACCGGCGCCGATTACAATTGTTTTATTCATCACTGAAAGCTCGCAGCCGGGGAGTTTGTTTAAGTACGGCCTGCACGGCTTCGCCAACCGGAACCGGTGGCTTACCCGTCAGGATCCGCGCCATGTCGGTCAGCGTGAGTTGACCGGCGTAAAAGCGGGCGATAAGTCCCTGATTGAGTCCATAGAAGCGCTGCATCACCTGCCAACGGCGATCGGGCCGCCCGGCGAGGAACAGCATGCGGTTAAGCAGGCGGAAAAAGCGCTGCTTCCGCCACTGGCGCGCCGCGTAATTTTCTGTCAGCCGAAACAGCGCCGCAGCGGTCAGGTCGCGCTGCTGCGCAATCAAATCCGCCAGCGCCGCCGCCTGCGGCAGGGAATAACCGGTGGTGGCGTGAAACAGACCGGCGCGCAAACCGCTGCACGGCTGGCCCGCTTTCGCCTGCCAGAAGGCGCGATAGTTTCCTGCCAGCGTAATCGGCAGATTGCCTTGCTCTTCGCGCTGCAACTCCGCCAGCTGCCAGCCCTGCTGCTGGGCGTAATCACGAATATGCGCCGCAGCCCGCTCCAGATTTAAGGTGGCGCGATCGATATAGTGCGTATCCTCGATCAGCAGTTCCGTCGCGGAGAGCGGCAGCGTATAGACAAAACGGTAGCCCGTAGCCTGATCCACCGTGGCATCCATCAGGCGCGGGCGCGTCAGTCCGTGCGGCGCGCTAAGACGCCACTGCTGCCCTAAAAAGGCCTGAAAGCCTGCGGTCAGATGCGGACTGGGTTGCCAGCCACGCCCGTCGATCACTGCCGCCGCGTAAAGCGTCTGCCCGTCAGCCAGCGTCACCGATTCCGGCGTCAGGTCGCTAACTGCGGTGTGCGTCCACAGATTTTCGCCCAGCGCCGGTGCGATCGCTGCCGCAAAACGCTCTGAGGTTACGCTGAGATAGTCGCCCTCCAGCGTGCGGGTCAGCGCCGGAAACAGGACGTCGTAGCCCTGCCAGCGGTGCGCCACCAGCGGTGCCAGCCACTGATGCTGTTCGGGCGTAACATCGCCCTGATGGAACGACCAGGTATGATTGCCGCCCGGCTGCGCGCCCGCCTCCAGCAGCAGCAAACGCAGATCCGGCCGCAGCTGGCGCAGTCGCCAGGCGATCAGGCCGTTTGCCAGCCCGCCGCCGACTAAAATCAGATCCCAGCGGCTGTTGCTCATGCCGCCCCCGCCAGAACCGGAGACCCGCCGCTCAGCGCCTGCTCGGCAATCTCCGCCGCCTGCGCTGCGCCGCCCGCCTGCTGTAGCTGCGGCTGCATGGCGATGAGCCGCTGACGATAGCCGCCATCGCTGAGCAGCGCGCTCAGGTGATGCGCCAGGGTGCTGCTGCTGGCAAAACGCGACGCCTGGCGGCCAATGCCGCAGTAATCCACGCGCGCCGCCACGCCCGGCTGATCGAAAGCCAGCGGGATCGCCAGCACCGGCGTGGCGCTGGCAATGGCATCCATCACGGTATTGAGTCCGCCGTGGGTAATCACCGCCTGCGCCTGTCCCAATACCGCAGACTGATCGGCAAAATCGGTAACCTGTGCGCCGTACGCCGCAAGCTTCGCGGTTTGACGCTCGTTCAGCCCGCCACAGTGCGCGATCAGTAGCCGCACATTAAGCTGCTGACAGGCCTGCGCGATTTTCCTGAATAAGCGATAGCGATGTCCCTGTAGCGTCCCTAGCGAGGCAAACACCAGCGGCGCATGCGTTGCAGCGGCGGCCAGCGACGGCACGGGATGCGCGTCACGCAGCGGCCCCACGGCATGGAAGCAGGCAGGTAGCTGACGCGGAAAATCAAACGCGGGCAGCGTCTGACTGATCTGCGCCAGCGGCGACAGGCACTCATGCAGTCCGCGTCGCTCACGCACGCCCAGCGCCCGCGCATGACGGGCGATCACCTCGCCCTGTCGGCGCATCAACCAGTCATAGATTTTGGTGCTGGAGTCATACAGCTTTTTGCTCCGCGCATCGGTCGCGTAGTGAAACGGCATAACCGGCAGCGGAATCGCTTCATCGCGATTAACCGGCAGCGCGCAGGCCACCGACACGAACGGCAATCCCAGCGCTTCGGCAACCAGGCCGCCCGCCGCTTCCATCTGATCGACAATCAGCCCTTCCACGCCCAGTTTGGTCAGCGCGGCGGGCAGTTCGCGACATAGCATATCGGTGGTATGCGTCAGGTCGTTGATTAATGGAAAGATGCCCAGCCCGGAAGGCCGCGCCGTCAGCTGTAGCGTACGCGCCAGGCTCCCCGGCGGATGGCTGCGTTCGCCAACCGCGTAAAAACCGATGCGCGTATCGTTGAGCAGCGTACGCGCTTCCGCCTGTTGAATAAATGTAATGCGGTGCCCACGCGCCAGTAACTGTTGCGCCAGCGCTTCCAGCGCCCGCACGTGACTGTAAAGCGGCGGCGCAATAATGGCATAGTGGCTCATGGCGTGCGTACCAGCGTTGCCTGGCGCAGTGCGTTTAAGTTCGCGCTGCCGGTACAGAAGCAGGCGACCCGCAGCTGATCGATCACCACCTGAAAATGTTCCGCTACTGCCGCGCTGGAGACGGTCGCGCTGCTCAGCACGCCCGCCGCTTGCCCCACCAGCATCGCGCCCAGCCGCAGCGCTTTCGCCACATCAATGCCGTCACGAATACCGCCCGAGGCGATTAATGGCATCTGCGGCAGCGCCTGATGCAGATCGCTCAGCGCCTGCGCGCCAGGGATGCCCCAGTCGGCAAAAGCCATCGCCACGGCGCGGGCATGGGCCGTATCGGCGCGTTCGGCTTCTACCGCCGCCCAGCTGGTGCCGCCTGCGCCTGCGACGTCCAGCATCGCTACGCCCGCCTCACTCAGCTGACGCGCAACCGGCACGGAGATCCCGGCGCCCACCTCTTTGACCACTACCGGCACCGGCAACGCCTTAACGGTTTTTTCAATCGCCGTCAGCACGCCGCGCCAGTCGCGATCGCCGCCGCTTTGCAGCGCCTCCTGCAACGGATTCAGATGGATGATCAGCGCATCCGCTTCGATCATCTCTACCGCGCGCCGCGCATAGTCCCGTCCGTTCGGGCTGGCGATCTGCGCCGCGCCCAGGTTGGCCAGCAACGCGATATCGGGCGCAGCCTGACGCAGTTCGCGGGTTAATCCCCAGTTATCGGGGCTTTCCAGCGCCACGCGCTGCGAGCCGACGCCCATCGCCAGCCCCAGCATCTGCGCCGCCTGCGCCAGATGCAGGTTAATGGTTTTAGCACGGCTGGCGCCGCCGGTCATAGAGCTGATCAGCAGCGGCGCATGCAGCTTTTTGCCGAACAGCGCGCTGCTCAGATCGATTTCATCAAGGTTGAGTTCCGGCATCGCACAGTGTTCAAAACGCCACTGCTCAAAACCGGTGGTCTGTTTCTTTGCGCTACGGGTTGTCTTCAGGACGATATCCAGATGATCGTTTTTGCGTTGAGTTAGATCCGTCATTAACACTCCGGTAGCGATGAAGTCCTGTTCTGGTTAAATAGCGCCATCTGCTTATCAAACCAGGCATGCATAAAACGTCGCGTGGAGGCGCCGCGATCGCAGGCGCAGGAGAGATGTTCGTCGGCGCTACGCAGATGATCGTGCAGCCGCTGATGTACCGCATCGGCGCCCAGCATCGCCACCAGCGTCGCTTTGCCGCTGTCTTTGTTGATATCTTTACCGGTGCCGCTCAGGCCATCGGCCAGGTCATCCATTAGCTGGAACGCCTGCCCAAGGTCGCGCGCAAAACAGCGCAGCCGTTGACGCGCCTGCGGCGAGGCATCGGCAACGATCGCCGCCATTTGCAGCGTGGCGTCGAACAGGCGGCTGGTTTTCAGTTCATTGGTGAGCAGAATGGTTTCCGCGTTGCGCGTTTCGCCGCTCTCATTAAGATCGAGATACTGACCCTGCACCAGCCCCTGTAGGCCCACGGCGGTAGAGAGTTCCGCTACCGCCTCGGTTTTGCAGGCAGGCGGCAGCGATTGCGCCTCCGCGACCACGCCAAAGGCGCGGCTCAGCAGCGCGACCGCCGCGAGGATCGCAACGTTTTCGCCATACTGGCGATGGATGGTTGGGCGGCCGCGACGCTGCTCGGCGTTATCCATGCAGGGCATATCATCCAGCATCAGCGAAGCGGCATGAACCATCTCTACGGCGCAGGCGAGGTCAAGCAGGCCAGGCTGGGCGATATCACATCCCAGATCGCGCGCCGTCAGCACCAGCAGTAATGGACGCACGCGTTTGCCCGATGCCAGCGTCCCTTCACGCATCGCGTTATACACCAGATCCTGCTGCTCGCCCGCGGGCAACAGCTGATCGAGGCGGCGTTGCAGCGCTTCACGTAGCGTCTGCAGTTCATCTTCATGGTTGGCGTTCATCGTTGCTGTCTCTGGTTCCTCATCATAACTATGTCAACAGAAGATGCGGAATACGCATGGTGACGGCAGCCAGGAGCCGCAGCGACCTGTATGACGGTGGACGACAGGCAAAAATGATGACGGTGATATGCGCATTTCTGCCTCGCTGTGTTTGCAAAGCGTAGCGCAATATCCAGAAATTTCCTTTTACGCAGCAGTGGCGTTACAACGCTTTACATCCGCTTAACAGCTTTATGCCAGCAGCTGTTGCAGCAACGCGATGACCTGCTGCACTTCGCTGGCGGTGAGCGCGCCATCTTTGGCAAAGCGCACCTTGCCCTGCTTATCCAATACCACCACCGCCGAATCGCCTGCGGTGAGCTGCCAGGCGCGTCGCACCGCGCCCTGCTCATCCACCACGAACTGCGCCGAGGGCGTTTCCTGCTTGCTGCTTTCCAGGCTGCGCCGCACGAACATCGCGCTGCCGGGGATGGCGTCATCTGTATTAACGATAGTCGTTATCTGGAACTTTTCGGCGGGGAAATGGGCGCTTTCAATGGCGTTGATGACCGCGGCGTTGCGCTCTTTGGCGGAGAGGCGGCCCGCCATATGCAGCACCACGCCCACTTTGCCGCTGAGCCGGGCGCTGTTCCAGTTCTGCCAGGCGGGTTCGCCCTGTTGCAGCACCAGCTCACCGCGATCCGCCACGCCAACCGGCGCAACGCGCTGCCCGTCAATAAAGTTATGGGCCGCAGCAAAAAATGGCAGAGCGCTAAGGAACAACACGGGAAGGCGCAGCGTCATGAAAATCTCCTGAGTTAAAGGGAAGCCTCATGACTATAAGCAACGATGTCGCGTTTCGCCTGATGAGTCGCTAAATAGTGATTTGCGTATTATTGAGATGACATAGTTTATTATGGGATGCTGTTACAGGTTGAGTTAACGCTTACTGTCCCGCTACCGCAGCATAATCAGGATAAACCATGCGCTTTTATCAGGCTGACCCTACGCTGGAGAATTACTGGCGTGGCGTGATCCTTTTTGGCAACAACGTTGCTTCTTATAAGTTCGCTCTCGCTCATGCACTTTATGATCTGCACCCGCAGAGCAAAGAACTGATCACCATGGAGGCGCTGGCCGCCCCGTTTGCCCGCCATCTGTGCGCGCATTTACAGGAAGCGCCGAAACAAATTACTTCCCGCGGCAGCCAGTTTCTTGACGCCTGCACGCAGTTTAATCAGGGAGAGATCGACGAGGCACAGCTGATTGAGATCACCGTGAAGCGCGGCTTTGCCAACGTGATCGATGCCTTTCACCACGTGAACCGTGCCGAGATTGAGAAGCGTTTTTTTATTGATGAGCGTAAAACGGCCAAAGGCATCCGGCTGACCGATGATTTTTATCGCCTGACCGAGAGCGAGCAGTTTACTAATTTAATTCATGAAACCGATGCGCGCTGGCGGCTGGTGGAACAGGCCTGGGCAATGGGCGTTTCACGTAATCTGGTGGCGGTAGAGTATGACAGCGAGCAGCAGATACTGTTTAGCCGCCCGCGCGACCGCCGCGTCAACATCACCAGCTGCCGCAACAGCCTGAACGGTTATCAGAAGGGGCGCTGTTTCTATTGCTATCGTACGATCAGCCTGACGCCTGGCGATGAGAACCTGGCGGATGTGGATCACTTTCTGCCGTGGAGCCTGCAGGATAAGGTAGGTAATATTAACGGCGTCTGGAACCTGGTGCTGGCCTGCCAGACCTGCAACCGCGGCGAGAACGGCAAGTTTGCGCGCATCCCTTCCCTGCGGCTGCTGGAGCGCCTGCATCATCGCAATGAGTATTTTATTAATAGCCGCCTGCCGCTGCATGAGACGCTGGTGCAACAGACCGGCAGCCAGCCTGAACAGCGACACGCTTTTTTACAGCGTGCCTGGCAGAGCGCCCTGAATATATTAATGCATCAATGGGAGCCGGGCGCGCAGGGAGATGCGATATTTTGATAAGCATTGACTATTACCAGCAGCATGCGCAGCGCTTTTTCAATGAAACGGTGCAGGTGGATATGTCAGCTCTATATGATCGCTTTTTGGCTTACCTGCCGCCCGGCGCACAAATTTTGGATGCAGGCTGCGGTTCCGGGCGCGACGCCAGCGCTTTTCTGGCGCGCGGCTATGCGGTGGAGGCGTTTGATGCTTCCAGTGAAATGGCGCAACGCGCAAGCGCTTTGACCGGCCTGCCAATAAACGTACTGCGTTTTGAGGATTTCAACGCGCCTGCGCGCTATGACGGCATCTGGTGTTGCGCTTCACTATTGCATGTTGCCGAAGCGGATTTGCCAGCGGTATTTGCCCGCCTGGCAAACGCGTTAAAGCCAAACGGCGTTTGGTATCTTTCATTTAAGCTGGGGCGCGGCGAACGCGAGAAAGATGGCAGACGTTTTACCGACCTGGAAGAAACGCGGCTACGCGCGCTGATGGCGGCACTGCCTGAGCTGGACGTTAAAGCGGTGTGGCAGACAGAGGACAAGCGCGTGGATCGGGACGAGGTTTGGCTAAACGGGCTGGTGGTGAAGGTAAGGTGACGATTGCCAGCGTTGTCGCGCATTTATACCCAGGCCTGCCAGCAGATGCCAAAATGGTATCCCAATATTCTTTAAAAACGTTCTTATACTCCCTCCATTAAATCATTCGCTTACCCTGTTCAGGATATTGTCCAGATTCGCTGTCAGCTGATGCTTTTGCAGATAAGCTTTAACCTCTCGCTGCCAGTTTTGGCCTTCGCCAAGTACGGCGCGGCTGTGGGTTGAAGCATAAAAATAGCGCGTATCGTAAAGGTTAATCAGCGTCTGGTTTACGCCTTCAACGTTGTACTGTGGGTTTTTACGCTGCTGTTGCTCTAGCGTCCGTAGAATACGTGTCTGGTGCTCAGGACTGGATTGATACTCTCTTTCATTCAGTTCACTCAGCACTAAAAACATCGGCGGAATGCCCTCTTCAATGGCAGCCTGCAACCGATAATGCCCATCAAGGATCACGAATGACGCCAGGCCGCCGATATACCAGACCAGCACAGGAGGCAGCGTGCCCTCACGGCATTTTTTACGCCACCACTTCAGCCTGCCTGCATCAACGGTAACCGGGTAGCGTCCCAGCAGCAGGTTTCCGCCCCACCACCAGTCCACCAAACTGATTTTTTCCGGGTTGGCTAAGTCAGGAAAATCTTCCCCATACAATGTCCAGTCACAGTGAATATTTCCGTCACTGGCAGGCGAATGAAAGCGCCAGTTCGCTAAAGGAACCGATTGCTGGCAAACATAGGGCGCGGTGGGTTTAAGCGGTGCCATGGGCCTGAGCAACCAACGACGGGCGGGCAACAAAGGCTCTGGCGCATTCATTAGCTGACGAGCAAAGTAACGACACCACTCTCCCGTCCAGCTGTGAGCCGCTTTCTTTCTAATCGATTCGACATCGCCTGAATTGATCGGTGGCAATAAACTACGCTGATGAGGATGCTCGCTGTTAAACACCAGCCAGGCACCGGAATGATCTTTTAGCATTGTGGCCCAGAACAGGGTCTCTTTCTGGAACTGAAGCATCATGCGCCCATGATGGCCGCTCAGCATTTCCATGGCATGATGAGGCGTTGGTTGGTTCTGAACTATCAGCTCCAGCCCCTGCCAGGTATTGTTTCGATCAGTAAGGTCCTTCCACCAGTATTTTGCCATTAGCCCTTCCCTGTGATTTGCCGTTAGGAGTTTAAAACAGAACAAGCGGGATGCATATGGCGAGGTTAGCGGCATAAATGGATGCAGTAATAGCTGAAAAAAACGCTGGAATTCAGAGTCCAATTCATCATCTTCTTCATTGGTGTTACAGACAATTTTACCCTCTCTGGCGGATAAATTGCTTTTATCCCCTATAGCGGTTAATTTGTATTTATCCCCTATAGGGGATTTTTCCAAAATATCCGTTAGAGGGGATAATAGTGAAAGTAACATCTCCCGCTTTACTGGCGAACGCGGTTAGAGACCAGCGCAAAATCAAAAAGCTAACCCAGTCACAAACCGCTGAGCTTGTTGGCATTAAGCAGTCAACCGTCTCTGATTTCGAAAACAGACCTGATTCCACCAAACTGGAAACCTTGTTTAAGATCCTGTCAGCGCTGGATTTGGAGCTACGGGTAGTGAAAAAAGGCATCACGCTGGATAAAGAAAAAATCTGGACGAAGGAGTGGTAAAAGATGCGCACACAGAGGCTGGTCGTTGCGATGAATGGCGAGAGGGTAGGCAGTTTGTACCGGGACGGCAGCGGTGCCATGTCATTTCAATACACGCCCGAATGGTTGGCTGAACCCGGTTCACGCGCAATTTCACTGTCACTTCCGCTGCAGCACGACAGGATTAGAGGAAAAGAGGTCTTTAATTTCTTTAGCAATCTGCTGCCCGATTCCGACGCGATTATTGCCAGGATGCAGGCCCGCTTTCATGTGGAAACGACACACCCTTTCGATTTATTAGCGAGTGTCGGGCGTGACTGTGTCGGCGCCATTCAGCTTTACCCACCCGGAAGTGACACCCCTTCGGTGATGGAAACACAGGCGGAACCGCTGGATTCCACGCAAATTGAAGCGCTGCTTGATGGATATCAGATGGCCCCTCTGGGAATGGAAGAAGGTGCCGATTTTCGTATCTCATTAGCCGGAGCCCAGGAAAAAACGGCGTTGCTCTGGTATCAGGACTGCTGGCAAAGGCCGCAGGGCAGCACGCCAACCAGCCATATTTTCAAACTCCCGATTGGCAGAATAGAGCAGAACAACATCGATCTGCGTGAAAGCTGCGAAAACGAGTGGCTTTGCCTGCGTATTGCTAAAGAATTTGGCTTCCCGGTAGCTAACGCCGAGCTGGGTAGATTTGGACAAAAAAAGGTATTGATTGTTGAGCGTTTTGACCGGCGATGGTCACGTAATGACTGGCTGATGCGTCTGCCTCAGGAGGACTTCTGCCAGGCGCTTGGCATCGCGCCAGCATTGAAATATGAAGCACACGGCGGCCCGGGGATCGCGGACGCCATGAAACTGCTGTTAGGCTCGCGTTTTGCCGCCCAGGACCGCGAGATGTTTTTTAAATCGCAGATTCTTTTCTGGATGCTGGCTGCGATAGATGGTCATGGGAAGAATTTTAGCGTGTTCATTGAGCCGGAATCTTCGTTTCGGATGACGCCCTTGTACGATGTTATGTCCGCGTTCCCCATTTTTGCCACGGGTGGTATTCCGCGCCAAAAAGCAAAGATGGCTATGGCATTACAGGGAAAGAATCGACAATATCATTTCGCCAGGATTCAGCCCCGTCATTTTATTAGCACCTCCGCGCATGTTGGATTCTCTCAGGAGATGGCGTTCAGCCTGATGCAAGAGATGGCCGCTCGCACCGCAAAGGTTATTGCTACAGTTGCGGCAACGCTACCGGCAGATTTCCCTGAACAGATCAGCAGCGCGATTTTCAGTGGATTAGCCAGCCAGGCCGCCCGCATTATCAGAGGGTAAGTACAGAGCGTTCTGAGGCAGCCGCGGAGATGACAATCAAAGTCTTTTATCCTCTTTTCTGGATGCAGCGCTGAAACATCACAGATAAATTCATCGGAACAGCTATTTTCCAGGGTTAAAAACCGTCAATACAGCCAGCGATTACAGGTGATCCTGGTTCAAAAGTCGTTAGCGGAATAATGGCCAGCATGATAACGCGCCTGGTGAGACTCTTCGTAAAAACCCTTCAAAAACGGAGCAATTTCTGAGTGCAATCGAGAATCTTTAGACTGTGCAGAAAGGTCATTTCTGAATTATCCGGGGCGGCAGTTATTAGCGCCGTAGTCACAGGAATTTTTATCGCAATATTTGCCAATGAAGGGATCATGCGCGTTATCGCCCCCGTTCTCGTGTTTATCGCTGGCCTGGCGCTTTATTGGTTAACATGGATGATTTCATCAAAACAAGATCGGAAATAAGCCCTGTATTTTTTTGTCCGCAACATACCATGACAGCAACATAATCCTGACGCTGCACAAGCATCGCCAGCGTCATTCTTTCTTTGCCGTGACACCATGACATCTCTTTTCATCACCGGAATTCGCATCCCGGTGCTCCGTTTCAGGAATAAGGTAGTCAAGAGATGGCGAGCGCGTTGTTTTCTGTTCCTAAAATCTGTTTTGGCCCACAAGCCATTAGCGCATTACAGCGGCTGAATCATAAAAAGGTCGGGATTGTCACCGATGCGTTTATGGTGCAGTCAGGGAAAACGCGCGACCTGATTAACGAAATGCCGCAGGCAACCGTCTCCATCTTCAGCGACGTCAAACCCGATCCAAATGTTGATGTTCTCTGTGCGGGCGCGGCGCATTTTCTCGCCTTCAGGCCGGAAGTGATTATCGCGCTGGGCGGCGGTTCCGCCCTGGATGCGGCAAAGGGCATTAAGGTCACGCTGACCGAGTCTCTTCCCGACCATGCCATTGAATTGATCGCTATTCCTACCACCAGCGGGTCCGGTTCAGAAGTGACCGCTTACGCCATCATCTCCGATCCGCAAAACGGCCGTAAATATCCGCTGATTGCCGACGCGCTGGTGCCCGATTACGCCATTCTTGATCCCAATCTGGTGTTATCGGTTCCCCGTCAGGTCACGGTTGATACCGGTATGGATGTGCTGACGCATGCGATAGAAGCGCTGGTCTCCATCAATGCTAATGATTTTAGCGACGCGCTGGCGGAAAAAGCGATTGCTCTGGTTGGGCAATATCTGCCGGTGGTTTTTCAGGACGAACGCCATATTCAGGCGCGTAGCCATCTGCATAACGCCTCCTGTATGGCCGGTATGGCGTTTAACGCTGCCGGGCTGGGGCTGGTGCACGGCATGGCGCACGCCATCGGCGGCATGCTGCATATTCCACACGGCAAAATTAACGCCATGCTGCTGCCCTTAGTAATTGCGTTCAACGCTCAGCGCGCCCCTCATGCCCTGGCGGGTTATCAGCGCTGCGCGGCCATAATGGGAATAAACGCCGCCACCGCTGAGCAAGCGCTCGGCGCGCTGATAAACCATATCCACGCGATGAATCGCCGTTTTGGCATCCCCGCCACGCTACAGGCGCTGGGCACGGATCTCACCGATTTTGCCGCTCTGCGCCAGCCGCTTATCGCCGCCACGCTGGCAGATGGCTGCACCGCCTCGAATCCCTGTCAGCCCACTGCCGCTGAGGTTGATCGGCTGCTGACGCTTATCGTCGGTCAGGCGCAGCGGCATCGCTAAACATGCTCTGTTCATTACTTTTAGGTCGTTAACGTTATGAATTATAACCAGCAGCAAGCCGAATTGATTACGCAACAGATCCTGCAGGAACTGGCGGCACGCAACGCCCGGACGCTGACCGACGCAGCGCAGACGCTGGAAATCCCTGTTGGCATCTCCAATCGTCATGTGCATCTGAGCCGGGAAGATATGGATGTCCTGTTTGGCTATGGCTCCACGCTGACCCGTATGAAAGCCGTGAAGCAGCCCGGACAGTACGCTGCCGAAGAGACGGTGACCTTGCGGGGGCCTAAAGGCGAGCTGCATAAAGTACGCGTGCTTGGCCCGCTGCGTAACAGTACTCAGGTCGAGATCTCGGTTTCCGACAGCTTTGTGCTGGGCGTGAAGGCGCCGGTCAGAATGTCCGGCAATCTGCTGGACTCGCCGGGCATTGAAATTATCGGTCCCTGCGGGCGGGTGATCAAAACGGACGGCGCGATCGTTGCCTGGCGGCATATCCATATTTCCCCGACTGAAGCGGAACGCTATGGGCTGCGCGACGGCATGGAGATCGATGTGCGTATTGCCGGACGCCGTGGCGGCATTCTCAGTCACGTTGTAGTGCGCGTCAGCGCTGATGCCGTGCTGGAAATGCATATCGATGTGGAAGAGGCAAACGGCCTCGGCTTACGCAACGGCGACTGCGTAAAGCGCGTGATGGCGGCAGGTCATGATGACTAACGCGCAGAACGTCAGGCCGTCAGAGGAGGGAAACCGTGGACGCATCACGTCTCTCGCTTCTGCTTGATAGCATTATTGCTGAAATCGTGGCGCAGCGAACTCAACGTCTGGCGCCACCGCGCCCGGTAATGCGCGCGATCGTCAGCGGCGAGGATCTCGCTACGCTGCCCGCCACGCTGGATTGCCTGGCGGCGCTGGATCGAAACGGCTATCAGCTGGTTATCGCCTTTTCCCATAGCGCCATGCAGTCACCATTGCGCGCCGCCTGCCTGGAGGCGCTGGCACGCCGCGGTATTGATGTGCTATGCGACAACCAACCACCGCAAGAAACGGATGCGCCCTGGCACGGGCTCTATCTGCCCGCGCTTTCCAGCAACAGCCTGAGCAAAATTGCGCTGGGGATACGCGATAACCTGGTGTGCCGCTGGGCTTTCCACGCCCTCCGCCTGAATAAACCGGTGGTCGCTACGCTGAATGCCGAATGTCAGCCTGATGCAGCGTTCTCGCTTCCGGCGGCGTTGCGTGCGCGCCTGGCGAATTACGCCGCCACGCTTGCCGCATACGGCATCAGCGTGATCGGCCAACGCCCAATGCAACAAATGCTGCCGACAAGCGCTAAAAAACCGCTGATAACGCGCAGCGAGGTGCGGCGTTACGCCAAAGGCGCGGCGCTGCACGTTCCTCATCACACGCTGATCACCCCCGCTGCGCTTGATGAAATACGCGATCGCGGCATCACCATCGTACGCGATGGACAGGAGGAAACATGTATCTGGCCAGGGTAACCGGCGCGCTGGTCTCGACCAGCAAACACGCTTCGCTTAACGGCGCGAAACTGCTGATTGTCGCGCGTCTGGATGAACACTGTCAGCCCACGGGCACGGCGCAGGTCGCGGTGGATTTTGTCGGTGCCGGTAATGGTGAAACGGTGATCGTCACTACCGGCAGTTCCGCGCGCATGAGTGCCAGCAAAGCGCATTCTGTTATCGATGCCGCCGTGGTCGGCATTATCGATTCACTTGATGTTAACGGCCAGTGATTCACCCGCGAGGAGAAGCCATGCGCCATCAATTCGATACCAACATGGATCGCTGTATCAATGAAGCGATTGCCCATCAGCTAGCGCCGCGCCCTGCCGCGCTGAGCCTGACGGATGCGGCGCTGCTGGCGGACTACGCCCGCGAAGCCGCTGAACAGCTTAACGTACCGATTGTTTTCAGTCTGGTGAATGCCAGCGGCCAGCAGCGCTACTTCTTTAGCATGGATAACGCGTTACTTATCAGCCACACGCTGGCGGAGCAAAAAGCCTGGACGGCGGTGGCGTTAAAAATGCCGACCCACCAGCTGGCACGCGAAGTCCAGCCCGGCGCCAGCCTTTACGGCCTACAAAATACGCCCCGTATCTGCTGCTTTGGCGGCGGATTGCCCTGCTGGTCAGACGGCGTACTGCTTGGCGGCCTGGGGATCAGCGGCGGCAGCGTGGAAGACGATATCGCTATCGCTACTGCCGCTCTGGCGCGTTTCAGCCATACGCGATTCCCACTTACCCCCTAACTTGCCTTTCTACCCGCAATAATTCGCGTTGCAGGCGGGCGGCGACACCAGGCGCTTACCCCGAGGAAAGTCCACGCACCTGCAACCTGAAATATGACGGGTCTATAACATACTGGAGACCGAGGTCACTATGTCGTCAGCTTCACTGGTTTTGGTTATTAACTGCGGCTCATCTTCCCTGAAGTTTTCCGTGATTCCGCGCGATGCGAATACCCCGTTGCTCTCCGGGCTGGCGGAAAAACTCGGGCTGCCAGAGGCGTCGATTACCTTTAAAGCGGCGGCGGGCGACAAAACCACCGCGTTGCTCGCCGAGCCCAGCCACAGCAGCGCGCTACAGGCGCTGTTCGCCAGGCTCGACGGCCAGGGGCTGCTGTCGCGCCTGTGCGCCATCGGCCATCGCGTGGCGCACGGCGGCAGTGATTTCAAACAGTCCGTGCTGCTCACCGCTGAGGTGATTCAGCGCATTCAGGCGCTTTCCGCCCTGGCGCCGTTGCATAATCCTGCCAACCTGCTCGGCATAGACGCGGCGATGGCGCTGCTGCCCACGGTGCCGCAGGTTGCGGTATTCGATACCGCCTTTCATCAGACGCTGCCGCCGGAAGCCTATACCTACGCGATTCCACTGGCGTATCAGCAGCAGCACCAAGTCAGACGTTACGGCTTTCATGGCACCTCGCATCGTTTTATCGCCGCGGAGGCGGTTGCGCGCTTACAGCTTGATCCCAACGATCACGGCCTGCTTATCGCCCACCTCGGCAACGGCTCATCGGTATGCGCGGTGAAAAACGGTGCGAGCGTCGATACCTCAATGGGCATGACGCCGCTGGAGGGGCTGGTGATGGGCACCCGCTGCGGCGATCTCGATTTTGGTGCGGCCGCCTATATCGCGCGTTGTACCGGGCAAACCCTCGACGCGCTGTACGCCATGCTGAACCATGACGCTGGCCTGCTTGGCCTGTCGGGCCTTTCCAGCGATTGTCGAACATTGCAGGAGGCGCGTCACAACGGCGATCCGCGTGCCACGCTGGCCATTGATGTGATGGTTCACCGCCTTGCCCGCCACCTTGGCGCGCATCTTGCCGCGCTGCATCGCTTTGATGCGCTGATCTTTACCGGCGGTATCGGGGAAAACTCTGCGCTGGTGCGCGAGCTGACCGCGCAAAGGCTGGCGGTGTTCGGCGTGCGCCTCGACGCCGCGAAAAATGCGCATATGGTCGCCGGTCAGCAAGGGGTGATCTCCCTGCCCGGCTCGCCCATCGTGGCGGTGATCCCGACCAATGAAGAAAAGATGATTGCGCAGGATGCCGCGGCAATTGCGGCGCAGCGTCATAGCATGGCCTGAAGGTTGCGCGTCACAGCAGGAATTTATTGTCCGGCCCGAGGTTAAAAAACAAGAAAGTCTCTCTGACGGGCAAAACATTTTGTCCTGCGCGCCATACCATCGTAGCAGATGAATTTATCAGATAGATGGCGCTTACCCCGGTGGGTTAATTCACGACCTGCTTTTACTCTTAGCGAAAAATATCGAGGTTATTATGCAACAAGAAGCGTTAGGTATGGTGGAAACAAAAGGTCTGGTTTCTGCAATTGAAGCCGCGGACACCATGGTTAAATCGGCAAACGTGACGCTAGTGGGTTACGAAAAAATTGGCTCCGGGTTAGTGACCGTCATGGTGCGCGGCGACGTTGGCGCCGTAAAAGCGGCTACGGATGCGGGATCGTCTGCCGCAGGAAAAGTCGGTGAACTGGTATCAGTACATGTAATCCCGCGCCCGCATATCGAAGTGGAAAAAATTCTGCCGAAAGCGGTCAGTTAATAAAGCCGGAGGATACTGACCATGAGAGATAATCTTGTTGAGCAGATTATATCTGACGTAATGAATAAACAGACCGAGGTACAAACAGATAATAACACCGCAGCCAACTTAGCCGGTTGCGGCTTAACGGAATTTATCGGTACGGCTCTGGGACATACTATCGGGCTGGTTATTGCGAATGTCGATCATCAGCTACATGAAGTCATGAACATCGACAAGAAATATCGCTCAATCGGTATTCTTGGCGCGCGTACCGGCGCTGGCCCGCATATTTTCGCGGCGGATGAAGCGATTAAAGCCACCAATAGCGAAATCCTTTCTATTGAGCTGGCGCGTGATACCGAAGGCGGCGGCGGACATGGCTGTTTGATTATTTTCGGTGCGTCCGACGTTTCTGATGTGCGCCGCGCCGTGGAGGTCGCACTGGCGGAAATCGAACGTACCATGGGCGATGTTTACGGTTCACCGGCGGGTCATCTGGAGTTCCAGTACACCGCGCGCGCCAGCTACGCCCTTAACAAAGCGTTTGGCGCGCCGGTGGGCAAATCGTTTGGCATGACCTGCGCGTCGCCTGCGGCGATCGGCGTGGTGGTGGCGGATACCGCTGCGAAGGCCGCAGTAATTGAGCCAGTCGGCTACGCCAGCCCCGCACAGGGCACCAGCTTCAGTAATGAAGTGATCTTTACCTTCGCCGGTGATTCTGGCGCGGTGCGTCAGGCGGTGATTGCCGCCAGAGATGTCGGCAAGCAACTGCTGGCGACGCTGGATCCGGCCCCCATCAAATCGACCACCACCCCCTATATTTGATGGCGCGCGTGACGTAAGGAGTATGAAGCATGAACGATGTTGAAATTACCCAGGCCGTCTCTCGCGTGCTGAGTAAATACAGTAACACCACGCCGGAGCCTGCGCCTGCGGCGGCGCCCGCCCCCGAGCGCGATGATATCGAATCGATTGTCGCCAACGTGCTGGCGAGCCGGACAAACGCGGCACCTGCGGCACCCATTTCTGCGGGCGACGGCGTTTTCGCCACCATGGATGAGGCGATTACCGCCGCACAACAGGCACAGATCCAGTATCGTCATTGCTCGATGCAGGATCGCGCCAGGTTTGTTGATGGCATTCGCCAGCTTTTCCTACAGGAAGCGCTGCTGCAAACGATCTCCCGCATGACGCTGGAAGAAACCGGAATGGGCAACTATGCCGACAAAGTGGTGAAAAACCGCGTTGCCGCGCAGAAAACGCCGGGCATTGAAGATCTCGCGACCCACGCGCTGAGCGGCGACGGCGGCCTGACGCTAACAGAGTATTCAGCGTATGGCGTGATTGGCTCGATCACGCCCACCACCAACCCCACTGAGACCATTATCAACAACGCCATCGGCATGCTGGCGGCGGGCAATACCGTGGTGTTTAGCCCGCATCCGCGCTCGCGCCATGTTTCCCTGCACTGCGTCCAGCTGATTAACCAACAGCTGGCCCGACTGGGCGCACCCGCTCATCTGGTGGTGACGGTAGCCAATCCGTCCATCGATAACACCAATACGCTGATCAACGATCCGCGCGTCAATATGCTGGTGGCGACCGGCGGCCCGGCTATTGTGAAAACCGTGATGTCATCCGGTAAAAAGGCCATTGGCGCGGGCGCGGGCAATCCGCCTGCCGTGGTGGATGAAACCGCGAATATTGAGAAGGCCGCGCGCGATATTGTTAACGGCTGTAGCTTCGACAATAACCTGCCCTGCGTGGCGGAAAAGGAGGTGATCGTTGTTAATGAGGTCGCCGATTATCTTATCCACTGCATGAAAAAAAGCGGCGCCTGGCTGCTGTGCGATAAGCAGCATATTCAGCAGCTCCAGGCGCTGGCGCTGAATGATAAAGGCACCGGCCCGAATACCGCTTTTGTTGGTAAAGATGCGCGTTACCTGCTCCAGCAGATCGGAATTAGCGCGCCGGAAGAGATCAAAGTGATCTTGATCGAAACCGAACGCGACCATCCTTTCGTGGTGCATGAGCTGATGATGCCGATTCTGCCGGTGGTGCGGGTAGCGAATGTTGATGAAGCGATTGAGCTGGCAGTGCGGGTGGAGCATGGCCATCGTCATACCGCCATTATGCACTCCACCAATGTGGAGAAGCTGACCAAAATGGCGCGCCTGATCCAGACCACGATTTTTGTCAAAAACGGCCCCTCTTACGCGGGCATCGGCGTGGGCAGCGAAGGGCATGCCACCTTTACCATCGCAGGCCCAACGGGCGAAGGGCTGACTTCAGCGCGCGCCTTCGCCAGACATCGCCGCTGTGTGATGGTCGAAGCGCTCAATATTCGTTAACAGACGCAGGACGGCCCAGCCATGAAAAAACGCATCATTAACGCACCAACGCCGGAAACCGTGGCGATGCTGAAACGACGTATGCCCTCAGAATCACGCAGTCGGCTGGAAAGGGTGCGTATTGATGCGATTGGGCTGATTATGTTGCCGGTGCCTGACCTCTATTTTTATGCCGACCAGGCCAGTAAAAGCGCGCACGTTGCGGTATCAGAAATTTTTGGCAGTTGTCCGCAACATATTACTACGCTGGCAATATTCGGTGAGGTTGCTGCGGTAAATGAGGCGATGCGCATTATTGAAGATGATAGCGATGCATTCTGAGAACGCGTTAATAAATGAATCATGGCTTTTAACGCCATTCTATTTTTAAGCCATTACCTCAGTCAGTATTTATTACCGCATCATTATTAACGGACATGCTGCGCCGCAAAAACGGCACACCTGAATAATACGCTTTATTACGTCAATCTATTTGCCTGCGAGGTAGCCGTTTAATTTACCGATATCGTCGGCGCTGCCGTCAGGTTAAACCATTCAGGCGTGGTTAACGCATCACGCTTAACTTCGGGAGTTATTGTATGTTAGAGAAAGGGTTTACTCATCCAACCGATCGTGTTGTCAGGCTTAAAAATATGATTCTGCAGGCGAAGCCTTATGTGGAATCTGAGCGCGCCGTGCTGGCGACCGAAGCCTATAAACAGAATGAACATCTTCCCGCTATTATGCGCCGCGCCAAAGTGGTTGAAAAAATATTTAATGAGCTGCCGGTTACCATTCGCCCTGATGAATTAATTGTGGGCGCGGTAACCATTAATCCGCGCTCCACGGAAATTTGCCCTGAATTCTCTTATGAGTGGGTGGAAAAAGAGTTCGCCACCATGGAACACCGGGTTGCCGACCCGTTTATCATCCCGCAAAAAACCGCCGAAGAACTGCATCAGGCGTTTAAATACTGGCCGGGCAAAACCACCAGCTCGCTGGCGGCGTCTTATATGTCTGAAGCGACCAAAGAGAGCATGAGCAGCGGCGTTTTTACCGTCGGCAACTACTTCTACGGCGGCGTGGGCCATGTGAGCGTGGACTACGGCAAAATATTAAGAATCGGTTTTCGCGGCATTATTGATGAAGTCACCCACGCGCTGGAAAAACTCGATCGCCGCTCGCCGGACTACATCAAAAAAGAGCAGTTTTATCATGCGGTAATCATTAGCTATCAGGCCGCGATCAATTTTGCCCATCGCTATGCCGCCGAAGCGTCGCGTCTTGCCCGCGAAGAACGCGATCCAACCCGCCAGCGCGAACTGGAGCAGATTGCGCAGAACTGTACGCGCGTACCGGAAAACGGCGCAACCACCTTCTGGGAAGCATGCCAGACCTTCTGGTTTATCCAGAGCATGCTGCAAATTGAGTCCAGCGGCCATTCCATTTCGCCGGGACGTTTCGATCAATATATGTATCCCTATCTGGCGGCGGATCAGACCATCAGCGATGAATTTGCCTAGGAACTGGTGGATTGCTGTTGGATCAAACTGAACGATATTAACAAAACGCGCGATGAGGTTTCCGCGCAGGCATTTGCCGGTTATGCCGTGTTCCAGAACCTGTGCGTCGGCGGCCAGACGGCGGACGGGCGCGACGCCACCAACCCGCTGACCTATATGTGTATGGAAGCGACCGCACACGTGCGTTTGCCGCAGCCGTCGTTCTCGATTCGCGTCTGGCAGGGCACGCCGGATGCGTTCCTTTATCGTGCCTGTGAGCTGATTCGTCTTGGCCTGGGCGTTCCGGCCATTTACAACGACGAAGTGATCATTCCGGCGCTGCAAAATCGCGGCGTATCGCTGCACGACGCGCGCGATTACTGCATTATCGGCTGCGTAGAGCCGCAGGCGCCGCATCGCACCGAAGGCTGGCACGACGCCGCCTTTTTCAACGTGGCGAAAGTGCTGGAGATCACCCTGAATAACGGGCGCGTCGGCAACAAACAGCTCGGGCCGGTAACCGGCGAGATGACGCAATACAGCAGCATGGATGACTTTTACGCCGCCTTTAAAACCCAGATGGCGCACTTTGTTCATCAGCTGGTTGAGGCGTGCAACAGCGTTGACCTTGCCCACGGTGAACGTTGCCCGCTGCCGTTCCTTTCCGCACTGGTGGATGACTGTATCGGTCGTGGTAAATCCCTGCAGGAAGGCGGCGCTATCTATAACTTTACCGGCCCGCAGGCCTTTGGCGTGGCGGATACCGGCGACTCGGTTTATGCCATTCAGAAACAGGTATTCGAAGATCGCAAATTAACGTTGCAGGAGCTGAAAGGCGCGCTGGATGCCAATTTCGGTTATCCGGTGGGCGGCAATCCGCATCATGCGCCCGCGAAATCGTCTCTGGGCGAGCAGGATATTCACGAGATGGTGAAACGCATTATCGATCGGCACGGCTCGCTTGATCCGGCGGCGATTAAAGATGAAGTTTATCGCCAGCTCTCCGCCACCAGCGCAGCGCAGCCTGCGGGCGGCTCCCGTTATGAGGAGATCCGCCGCATTCTGGAGAACACGCCGTGCTTCGGTAACGATATCGATGAAGTGGATTTGGTGGCCCGACAATGCGCCCTGATCTACTGCCAGGAAGTAGAGAAGTACACCAATCCACGCGGCGGCCGTTTTCAGGCGGGCATCTATCCGGTTTCGGCTAACGTGCTGTTCGGGAAGGACGTAGCCGCGCTGCCGGATGGACGCCTGGCGCGCGAACCGCTGGCGGACGGCGTCTCACCGCGCCAGGGCAAAGATACCGTTGGCCCCACCGCAGCGGCCAACTCGGTAGCGAAGCTGGATCACTTTATCGCCTCTAACGGCACGCTCTATAACCAGAAGTTCCTGCCCTCCTCGCTGGCTGGCGAAAAGGGTTTGCGTAACTTTGGCGGTCTGGTGCGTAGCTATTTCGATAAAAAAGGCATGCACGTTCAGTTCAACGTTATCGACCGCGACACCCTGCTGGCAGCCCAGCAAAATCCGCAGCAGCATCAGGATTTGGTGGTGCGCGTGGCGGGCTACAGCGCGCAGTTCGTGGTGCTGGCGAAAGAGGTGCAGGACGACATCATCA
Organism: Mixta sp. BE291; assembly: GCF_031457955.1. Lineage (NCBI taxonomy): Bacteria > Pseudomonadati > Pseudomonadota > Gammaproteobacteria > Enterobacterales > Erwiniaceae > Mixta > Mixta sp. BE291. The sequence continues at coordinate 404,157 of NZ_JAVDXN010000003.1, forward strand.
GCCGTACCGAACAGCACTTCTGATGTGGTTTTTCCTGTCAGGGCCATGCCGCTACGCATGGCCCGTTGTCGCTCTTTCGGCGGCTGACCTGCTGTTATCCGATGGTCCCTTTTTTGAAGAGTGATGTGATGAAAAGAGTCGAATACGATACCGAAGGCGTTTTATTTAATATTCAACGCTACTCCCTGCACGATGGGCCGGGCATCCGCACTATCCCTTTTTTTAAAGGCTGTCCGCTGGCCTGCAAATGGTGCAGCAACCCGGAATCACAGCGTCCGCAGCCGGAACTGATGTTTAAAAAAAGTGACTGTATCCGCTGTGGTAAATGCATTGATGCCTGCAAGCAGCGGGCTATCTCTGCGGATAATCCCTTTTTTATCGATCGTGAACGCTGTATTCAGTGTGGCGACTGTACCCGCGTCTGCCCAACCCAAGCGCTGGAAATGAAAGGCAAGCGCATGACGGTGAGCGAAGTGATGCGCGAGCTACAAAAAGAGGAGAATTTATATCGCCGCGCCGGGGGTGGCGTGACTTTATCTGGCGGCGAGCCGCTGGCCCAGCCGGAATTCGCCCGCGAGCTGTTAAAGGCGTGCAAAGAGAAAGGATGGCATACCGCGATTGAAACCACCGGTTTCACCAGCAAGGCCGTGATTGAGGATGTATTCCCGTGGGTGGATTTGGCGCTCACCGATATTAAAGCGATTGACCCGAGGGTTCATGAGCAAAACACCGGCGTAAATAACCGACAGATTCTGGAAAACCTGATTCGCATCTCTTTTATTACGAAAACCATTGTGCGCATTCCAGTTATTCCCGGGGTTAATGATAATGCGCAGGAGATTCGCAGCATTGCTGAGTTTGCCCGCTTAATGTCTGGCGTGGATACCCTGCATTTATTGCCTTATCACACCTTCGGGGAAAATAAATATCATTTACTGGGACGGATTTATCCTTTGTCTGCGGCAAAAACCCATTCGCCAGAGAAAATGGATACGTTAAAAAATGTGGTGGAATCGATGGGCTTTCACTGCCATATCGGCGGTTAATCAGCACCTGAAATAATGAAATAAATAAAACGATTAAACCGATGATGCGGTGAGGCTTTGCATCGCTTAATAAAGGAAGCTATATGAGCGAATATAATGAGTCAGTAAAAGGGCCCTGTATTGCAGAATTCCTTGGCACCGGGCTATTTATCTTTTTCGGTAGTAGCGTGTTATGTGCGTCGACGTTAGCGGGCGCCAGCTTTGGCCTGTGGGAGATTTGTCTGGTGTGGGGGCTGGGCATCGCGCTGGCGGTCTATTTAACCGCTGGCATCTCAGGCGCGCATCTTAATCCAGCGGTGACTATCGCCTTGTGGGCGTTCGCCAGTTTTGAGGCCAAAAAAGTGGTGCCTTATATTCTGGCGCAGACGGCTGGCGCCTTTTGCGGCGCGGCGCTCGCCTATCTGATCTACCACAATATGTTCGCCGATTATGAACAGGCGCACCAGATAATACGCGGCTCTCAGCAGAGCCTGAGCCTGGCTGGCATCTTTACCACCTATCCGGCGGCGAATATCAGCGTCTGGCTGGCGGCAATGGTTGAGATCATTATTACTTCAATGCTGATAGGGTTGATTATGGCGCTGACCGATGACGGTAACGGCGTGCCGAGAGGGCCGCTTGCCCCGCTGCTGATCGGCTTACTGGTTGCGGTAATCGGTGCGGCGACCGCGCCGTTAACCGGATTTGCCATGAACCCGGCGCGCGACTTCGGCCCGAGGCTGTTTACCTTCTTCAACGGCTGGGGTTCGGTGGCTATGACCGGCGGCAGAGAGATCCCTTACTTCCTTGTGCCGTTGATTGCGCCAGTGATTGGCGGCGTGCTTGGGGCGGCTATTTATCGTTATGGCATCGGGCGCTATCTGCCTGGCGCGAAGACGGAGAAAACATTAAGCGCTCCCACTGCCTGAGGCCGCCAGAAACATCCATGATCTGATTGGCGGTCTGTAGCCAGCAGCCACAGCACCTGAGACCGCCAGTAACTGCGATAAAATGAGGCAGGGCCTGCTTCATTTTACCGACATAAAAAAACCACCTGTCAGGAAACGTGCCCAATAAACGGGCTTCACTTCACGCAGGTGGTTTTGTTAATTAAGCTGTTTATCTTTTCGCGCTTTTTACTTTTGCACGCGCCAACTTTTTATCCCCTTGCACATTGCTTACAACGGGCGCTTTATCGGCCTGCGTATCGCTGGCAGCGGGCGCTGTATCGGCCTGCATATCGCTGGCCGCTGGCGTTTTATTATCTGGCACATTGCTGGCCGCTGGCGCTTTATTATCTTGTACATTGCTGGCAGCGGGCGCTTCAACGGCCTGCGTATCGCTTTCAGAGAAGGATTTAACAACCTGCGCTTGCTTTGCATCGTCTGGGCTGCGCGGCATCGGTTCAGCCTCCTTTGGAAGCGATATATTGCTTAGATCGTCGCCGTTCGGGGCGCTGGCAGGTTCGATATTCATCACCGGGATCGCTGTTTTCTGCGGTTCAGCAACTGAAGACGCATCTTGCACGCTGTACGTTTCCTTTGAAGCGATGAGGCTATCAATGCCGGATGCGGTGCGCGCAATCACTTTCCAGGCGTAAACGCTGCCTACCCTGCCCGCCGCCGCAACACCGGCAGCGATGGCGGCGTTCATTGCGCCAACCTCACCGGTAAACTTCACCGTCACTAAACCGCCGCCTTTTGTCAGTTCATATCCCTTCAGTGCGACATTCGCTGATTTCATCGCCGCATCAGCGGCTTCAACCGCCACCGCTAAGCCGACGGTTTCAATTAAGCCTAAACTCTGCCCGAACATAACCTTCTCCTGTTATTTTAAATTCATCGGGTACGGACGGGTGCGCCTACCTGACCAGCAGCATCGTCACGCAGCTGCGCTGCTTTATCGGTAAGCTCCCATGGAAATGTTTCCCGGCCAAAATGGCCGTAGCACGCGGTTTGACGATAACGCGGCGCCAGCAAATCCAGCTGGCTGATAATGCCGTAAAGGCTCAGATCAAAATGCTGCGCGACCAACTTCGCCAGCGCTGCTGACGCCAGCCGGGCGGTGCCAAAACTGTTGATACTCACCGAGACCGGTTGAGCGTATCCGGCGGCCCACGCCAGCTGCACTTCGCAGCGCGTTGCCAGCCCTGCCGCCACGATATTTTTTGCCACATAGCGTGCGGCGTATGCTGCTGAACGATCGATAGTAAAAGGATCTTTGCCTGACAACGTTGCGCCGCCATGACAGGCCGCGCCGCCGTAGGTATCGGTAATGCTCCTGCGTCCGCTCAGGCCACTGGCTGCCGCAGGGCCGCCCTTAGTGAACGCGCCCGCCGGATTAATCAATAAACGGGTGGCTGATGTCAGCCAGCGCGCCGGTATAACCGGTTTGATCACCTCTTCTGTTACCGCCTCACGCAACGTGGCAAGCGGGAGATCGGCATGGTGCTGGGTTGAGATCACGATGCTGTCGGCATAGCGTATCTGGCCGTTGCGGTAACCCAATGTGACCTGGCTTTTGGCATCCGGTAACAGGCCATTGAGCTGACGCGTTTTACGCAACAGCGCCTGCCGCGCTATCAAGCGATGAGCGTACAGCACCGGCGCAGGCATCAGCTGCGGCGTTTCATTACACGCGTAGCCACAGGCGACGCCCTGGTTCGCTGCACCGATCCGCTGTGGATGATGGCTACGGATCGCTCGATCGCTGTCAGCGGATGCGTGATCCAGCATGCTGATCACCGCGCAGGTGGCAGCATCAAAGCCTCTCAGCGGGCAATCGTAGCCGATGGATTTAACGGTGGCGCGCACCACCTGTTCAATATCAATGCGCGCGTGGGAAGCGATCTCACCGGTAAGTATTACCGCGCCCGTTTTCACCAGGCAGTGGCAGGTTATTTTTGCCCAGGGATCGTTTAACAGGTAAGCATCAACAATGGCGTCAGCAATCTGATCCGCCACTTTGTCGGGGTGCCCTTCGGCAACCGATTCAGAGGTAAAAAGATATTCGTCCACGGCGGGGCCACGTTATAAAAACAGTGTTTTATCTTAGCGGCCAGTTGTTGCCGGACGAGTGAACTATTTTGCCAGGATAGCGGACTTTTTTGCGCTCGCCCTGAGCGCAGCACAAATATTTCCCCGACTATTAATGCCGCTTTGGCGCAAAGATATGGCGATAATCTGAGGGCGCAAGGCCAGTCTCTTTTTTAAATATCCGGCAAAAATAGTTGGCATCCTGCCAGCAAAGCTCCAGCGCAATCGCGTTTACCTTAAGATCGCTGAACTGCAAAAGCGACTTGGCCATATTAATTTTACGGCTGGTGATATAGTTTGAAAAACCCGTTCCGGTACTCTTTTTAAATGCCCTGCTTAAATAACATGGGCTGACAAACGTTTTAGCCGCGATATCATCCAGCGTCAGGTTTTTAACAATGTTTCTCTCAATATGAAACTGCGCGCGGGCAATAAAATTCATATCTCCGCTGGCGTTTTTAAAGGCACGATCAAAAATTTCCTCGCTGACGCTTAATAAGCCCGTCATTATCCGCCAGTAATGGCTGGCGGGCAGCCCATGCTGTTGTATGTCTTTGATAATAGCCGCCACTTTGGCGCAGCTGGCCGCACACTTATCATCAGACTCAATGAGATGCTGTTGCAGTAATTCCAGCAGGTCAACCAGCGCCTTTGTATGTTCGCCATGCAACGCCTGACCTGCGCAGCACGCATCCAGCGTGCTCAACAACAAGCTATGCCAGCCGGGGTAGTCGCACTGGCTAATCAGCTGGTTGATTTGCTGGCGCAGCTTGCGCGTAGCGGCGATCTCCTCTTCATCCACCAACAAGGTCTTACGGATGCTATCGCTCAGGATGCTCTGCTTAACCGGCTTTAACAGATAATCATCCACCTTCAGGCTCAGCATATGACGCACGATTTCAAAATCATCATTGGCGGTGGTGACGATCACTTTGGTGGCGCTGTTTTTGCGCTTCAGGTGTTCAATAACCTGATTGCCATTGGGCAGCGGGATATTGATATCAACCAGCATCATGTCGATGTCATTGAGCTGATCTATTAACTGGATGGCTTTTCTGCCGGTTGGCGCTTCATGGATTACTGCGTTCTCTACGCAGCGGGAGATAATACGTTTTAATGATTCTGACTCAATATATTCATCTTCCACAATCACAATATTATACATACTCACGCTCCATATTCAGGCGGGCACCATCGGGAATTTTAATTTTATGGTGGTGCCAAGCATTGGCTTGTAGGGGCTGGTTATTTGCAATCCATATTTCTCACCAAACAGCAGTTGCAGACGATTGTTAATATTATTAATGCCGATACTTCCTTTTTGACGCCGCTGATTACCGGAGAGGATCAGGGCGATCTCCTCAGGCGAGATGCCATCGCCGTTATCGGTAATTTCAATGGTGATATCTTTACCATCATCGGTCGCCCGCAGCAGGATATGACTTTTGGTTTCGCGCGGCTCGACAACGTAATTAAAGAAGTTTTCCACCAGCGGCTGCAAGATTAAAAATGGACAGGCAACATCATTATATTTTTCAGCAATATCGTTGGTGTAATCAAAACGTTCATTCATTCTGACTTTCTGGATAGACATATAGCATTTTACGTAATTCACTTCCTGACCGAGCGTGATTAGGCCATTATTATTTTTACGCAGTAAATAGCGCATCATATCCGCAAAGTCATACACCATCGTTTCCGTACGGCTGGCCTCTTCCAGGAAAGCGAGGCGGCCAATGGTATTCAGCACATTAAATAAAAAATGGGGATTCACCTGATAAGAGAGCGCTTTGAACTCGGCTTCATGTAAAGCGCGTTCAATCTCTACGCGCTTGCGTAACTCGCAGGCCAGCTCCTGATCTTTCTGGCGCAGCTCGCGTTGGATGTTGTTAGCGTGCGCCTGCTCAACCAGATAGGAAGCAACGTGCAACAAGGTATAGGCCGTGGATTCAAAGCGCGCATAGGGCATATGCGGCGTATTGTCATGCAGATCGCTGAGCCTGGAACTTTCTGGCTGCTGATTACCGAGGATGTAGGGAATGCTGTTTTCTTTCTCTTCCTCAACCTTAACCTGCCCTGAAATAAACGCGCCCAGGTATTGATGATTAATCATTATAGGTACGGCAAATTCAACAAAGCCGCAGTAACAGCGATACACCACCGGCCGACCGGCGCGCATCGCCGCTTCGCCACCGGCGCGGTCGCTGTCATAGCAGTGACGGGCAAGGGTTTTGTTCATTCTGGAGCGCGCGCAGAAATCAGAAAATCCGCTGGGACGCGTAACCGGCACCCCTTCCTGATCCACCACCACAAGGGCGATCATCATCGATTTACTAAAGTTATCCTGAAGGGTTTGCAGGCGATTAACATTCAGGAATTCGTGTAATTTATATTTATTATCCATGATATCCGCCGCCTTGATTTTATCGCTGGCAGATAATACATTTTTCCTGTTTAGAAAATGATGAAACCGCTCACAAAAAACAACCGGAAGAGGTTGTTAATTTATTTGTGGGGTTGTTTTTATTTTGTTTTTTAAGGGTGATCGGGATAAAGGACGAAAGAGAGATACCGCATGGGAATTAATGAATCAACTAACGGAAAAATCTTAACCTGGCGGGTAAAGGTAAATGCATGTTAGTTGTTATTTTAACTTTGCTAATTAAATAAAATACAAGTCGTAAGTTTTAGTTTTAATAGTTCGAGTATCGTTTATAATTTATTATAAATAGCGATAATGATAATAAATGGAATCAATAGTAAAAATAAAAAAAGTTAACTTTTTTTCGAATTCAATAAATCCAATAAAAAAAGTATCCCAATCAATAGACGATTTTGCTTTTTTGCCCCATTTTTATTGGCTACGCTCTTACGTTCCAATCGTCTGTATACTGGACATTACCATCAACATAACGCCAGGTGATTTTTTCATACATCAGGGAAAGAGATTCCATGTGGTTGATCTGCGAGTTCCCCGTCAGCTTAGCGTTTGGCATCCCTGGGTTACCGTTGGCACTATCTATCGGAATGTTCAAACCATGACTAAAACCAACAATCTCGATACTACCCTCGCGATCCTGAACATCTACAGAACCTTTAATATCTGCGCCGCCATCGTCTTTAAGCCACATGTAAGCCGGAATAGGCATTTTACAAACTCCTTTTGGTTAAGATCCTTTTCGTAATAAACCAGTAGCAAGCAATTGTTAAGAGCAACTGAAAGCCCATCATCGCTGCCATAATGAAATTTGAAATCGTTTGCTGAGGGAATATGGACTGGTAAGGTAATATGCGGAACAGTGCCCAAAACAGGAAGGTAAATCCGAAGATTTTAGCGAACCGCCGCAACGTAGAACTGCCCCACTCTTTGGGAATACCTGTTAAACTAATTTTGTATGTCATAGCGCTGTACGCCGTGATAAGGGCGCTCATTACAGGTACGCTGATTAATGTATTGATCAGGATGCTAAAATAACCGTCTAACGATTCCCAGACTTCTAAATCAGGCTCACCCAAAATGAAATGAGTAACCCTGTTAGCACTTTGGAAATCGAAAAGTCCCGTAATAGAATCAACTAATCTATTATACGGAACCACTTTAGCAACAAGCAGCATTATTACAGCGAACAGCGCTATCTTGATGAATAAATTAAGGGCATGTTTTGCCATTGGCGATCACCTCAATTCGCAAGCGGTTTGAATTAACCATTTCATTTTCGGACAAGAGTTGTTTATTACCTGTTAGTGGTTTTATAAGTGTCGCGCATAACCGTGCTATTCATATTTAAAATTTTTTTGCCACGCGGGAAAACCCTTTCGCCAGTTCAGGATTAGAAAGATACTGCATCACCATCTCCTGCTGAGCATCATTATTACGGGCTTTACAGGAATGATATGAAGGGGGCGTAGTGCTCCCTTTTTCATTATGTTGTTAGGCTTGTTTCATCTCGTTCCACGCATCAGAGTGAAGAATGCTCCCATCTTTATAGAGATGGATAATTTTCTCATAGCTCAAGGAAACATCTTCCATGTGTCCTGTACCTGTTACGTTGCGGGTGTCGTGCATCAGTGGGCTATAGCTAACCACTTTTACGTTTTCCAACGTGATCGTATAGTAAATTTCCTCTTGTCCATTGTAGTTAATGCGATAGAAATTAAATTCAGCAGTTTTTAGTGTCTGGCCTGTTGCAACGGCTTTAAACAGGTAAGGTGATGAACTATCGATCTCTTTGGTGAAGTTAAAAGAGCAGTGTTGACGGGAACCAGTAACTTTACCAGTGAGGGGATCTGTAGGAATAACCACGCCATGTTGCAAGCTGCGTAGCTCTATGCTTCCATCCCTACCGTGAACGTCACAAGATCCCATAATCTGCGATCCGCCATCATCTTTTAAAATTAGGTGAACAGGTACAGCCATTTATTAAGCTCCTTGCAATTAGTCATACAGCCATTTCCCGGCTTTAGCTGATTCGATCAGCATACCGATAGTAAAATCTGGAACAGGGATCGGGGGAAATTTCTTGAATGGATTCCATGAAAAAGGCTCGTCGGGGTAGTATGTTTCAATCTTAAAGCGGCCCCGGTCCACCTGAAATTCTTTGAAAAATTCGTCCATTAAATCTTCAGCCTCACCAATATCTAACCGCATGTCAGTATCAAAATCAGTACCCTTTGTTAACAACCTTTGCTTTTTCTCGTTGTTAAATAAATAAACACCATTGTAGCGCCTTGCCAATGCAAAAATACGTTGCTCAATGTCATCTACCATAATTTATCGTTACCCCGTGCTTATGCGGTCCAACACAGGCACTCGGAAGCCGCAGATTTTTATAGCGAAAATGATTATGCCAATGTCACTACAAAACGTCGTTTCAGGTCATTACCTGATGCACTATTTTGTGTAAAATCAGAGCTAACCCAATATCGTGGAGTGTTCTGCTATGGCTGGCGTAAACAAAACTAATCTGACTGAAACGGACATCATCACCAAATACATCCTGCCAGCGGTTAAAGACGCGGGCTGGGATGTGATGTCGCAAATCCGCCAGGAAGTGAAACTCCGCGATGGTAAAGTGGTGGTGCGCGGTAAGCTGGCGGCACGCCTGACAGTGAAATCAGCAGACATTGTGCTTTACCATAAACCGGGATTACCGCTTGCAGTCATAGAGGCGAAAGCCAATAAGCATGAGATCGGCAAGGGTATGCAGCAGGGTCTGGATTACGCTCGCCTACTCGACGTGCCTTTTGTCTTTGCTTCTAATGGTGATGGTTTTATCTTCCATGACAAAACGAATCCCGCACAGCTTGAATCAGAAATCACGCTCAACGATTTCCCAACTCCGAAACAGCTGTGGAACAAATACTGTGTCTGGAAAGGGTTCACTGCCGAGCAATTACCTGTCATCAGCCAGGACTATTACGATGACAGCACCGGGAAATCCCCTCGTTACTATCAACTTCAGGCAATTAACAAAACGGTAGAAGCTGTTTCTGCGGGACAAAAACGCCTGTTATTAGTCATGGCGACCGGCACCGGGAAAACCTATACCGCGTTTCAGATTATCTGGCGTCTATGGAAAGCAAAAAATAAGCAACGCATCCTCTTTCTTGCTGACCGCAATATTCTTGTTGACCAAACTAAAACTAATGACTTCGTGCCCTTTGGCAGCGCGATGGCAAAAGTGACAGGCAGGACGATTGATCCTGCTTATGAGATTCAACTTGCACTCTACCAGGCCATCACCGGTCCGGAAGAACATCAAAAAGCGTTTAAACAGGTTGCCCCTGATTTCTTCGACCTGATTGTTATCGACGAATGCCATCGCGGCAGCGCGTCAGAAGATAGCGCCTGGCGCGAAATCCTCGAATACTTTAGCAGTGCCACGCAAATTGGCCTGACCGCCACGCCGAAAGAAACTAATGAAGTTTCCAGCACCGACTACTTTGGCGAGCCGGTATACACTTATTCACTCAAAGAAGGCATCGAAGATGGTTTCCTCGCGCCGTACAAAGTTGTGCGGGTGGATATCGATGTTGACTTACAGGGTTGGCGGCCAACTAAAGGACAGGTTGATAAACACGGAGAACTGATTGATGACCGTATTTATAACCAGAAAGATTTTGATCGCACGATGGTCATTGATGAACGGACCTGGCTGGTAGCACAAACTATCACTGATTATCTCAAACGTACCAACCCGATGGATAAAACCATCGTCTTCTGTAACGACATCGATCACGCCGAACGCATGCGCCGGGCACTGGTTAACCTCAACCCCGAGCAGGTGAGAAAGAACGAAAAGTACGTGATGAAAATCACCGGTGACGACGACATCGGCAAAGGACAGCTGGATAACTTCATCAATCCGAAGAAAGGCTATCCGGTGATAGCGACTACCTCAGAATTGATGAGTACCGGTGTAGATGCGCAGACCTGCAAACTGGTGGTGCTGGACCAGAACATTCAGTCGATGACCAAATTTAAGCAAATCATCGGGCGCGGCACGCGTATCAACGAAAAATACGACAAGCTGTGGTTCACCATTCTCGACTTTAAAAAAGCCACCGAACTGTTTGCCGATCCGCGTTTCGATGGTTTGCCAGAAAAAGTGATCCACACTACGCCGCAAGAGATTACCGATCCTGATTCTAATTTCGATGAACAACTTGAAGACGAAATCTCAGAGCAAGAGCCATCTGATTTGGTTAATAGGGCCGCGGAGACACCTGCAGCCTACGACCCAACATCAGGCAAAGGAAATGGGGCTTTTGAAGAAGACGATGAAAACAAAGTCCGTAAGTTCCACGTCAACGGTGTCAGCGTAAAAGTGCTGGCAAAACGTGTGCAGTATTACGATGCCGACGGCAAGCTAGTCACTGAATCTTTCCAGGATTACACCCGCAAAACGCTGCTTAAAGATAAAGACTACTCATCGCTTGATGACTTCATCCGTAAGTGGCACTCTGCGGACCGCAAACAGATCATCATTGATGAGCTTGAGCAGCTAGGTGTGCTTTGGGATGTGCTGGCAGAAGAAGTGGGTAAAGATCTCGACCCGTTCGATCTCTTGTGCCATGTGGTTTACGGCCAGCCGCCACTCACGCGGAAAGAGCGCGCAGACAACGTTCGCAAGCGTAACTATTTCACTAAATACTCTGAGTCAGCACAGAACGTGTTAAACACGCTGCTGGATAAGTACGCCGATGAAGGCGTGCAGGAAATCGAGGACATCCAGGTGTTGAAGCTGAAACCGTTCGATTCGCTCGGTCGCCCGCTGGAAATTATTAAAAGCAGCTTTGGTAGCAAACAGGCTTATGAAGATGCGGTGAACGAACTGGAAAGTGAAATTTACCAGTTACCCCCACGTTCAGCCTGATAACCAACTCCCTATTCTGCCACCTGGCGCTTACGGCTCCCGGTGGCATCCTTTTTTAAGATTGGAAAGAAAACATGTCGATTAGTTCAGTCATTAAATCTCTGCAAGACATTATGCGTAAAGACGCCGGTGTGGACGGCGATGCACAGCGTCTCGGTCAGCTTTCATGGCTGCTGTTCCTGAAGATTTTTGATACCCAGGAAGAAGAGCTGGAATTGGAGCAGGATAACTATCAGTTGCCCATACCACAGCGTTATTTATGGCGCACCTGGGCGGCGAACAACGAGGGCATCACCGGGGATGCCTTGCTGGAATTTGTGAACGATGATCTATTCCCGACCCTGAAAAACCTTACTGCGCCGATCGATAAGAACCCGCGTGGCTTTGTGGTTAAACAGGCGTTCAGTGATGCCTACAACTACATGAAAAACGGTACGCTGCTGCGCCAGGTGATCAACAAGCTCAATGAAATCGACTTCAGCAGCAGCCAGGAACGTCATCTTTTTGGCGATATCTACGAGCAGATCCTGCGCGACCTGCAAAATGCCGGAAATGCGGGTGAGTTCTATACCCCACGTGCTGTGACGCGTTTTATGGTCAACCGTATAGACCCGAAGCTGGGCGAGTCGATTATGGACCCGGCTTGCGGCACCGGCGGCTTCCTTGCCTGCGCGTTTGACCATGTGAAAGACAATTACGTCAAAACCACCGAAGACCACAAAACGCTGCAACAGCAGATCCACGGCGTAGAGAAAAAGCAGCTTCCGCACCTGCTGTGTACCACCAATATGCTGCTGCACGGCATTGAAGTGCCGGTGCAAATCCGCCATGACAATACGCTTAACAAACCGCTCTCTTCCTGGGATGAGCAACTGGATGTGATCATCACCAATCCACCGTTTGGTGGCACCGAAGAAGACGGCATCGAGAAAAACTTCCCGGCGGAAATGCAAACCCGTGAAACCGCCGATCTGTTCTTGCAATTGATTATCGAAGTGCTGGCAGACAAAGGCCGTGCGGCGGTGGTACTGCCGGACGGCACGCTGTTTGGTGAAGGCATCAAAACCAAAATCAAAAAGCTGCTCACCGAAGAGTGCAACTTGCACACCATTGTGCGGTTACCGAACGGGGTGTTTAACCCCTACACCGGTATCAAAACCAATATCCTGTTCTTCACCAAAGGTCAGCCAACCAAAGAGGTGTGGTTCTACGAGCACCCGTACCCGGACGGCGTGAAGAACTACAGCAAAACCAAACCGATGAAGTTTGAAGAATTTCAGGCAGAAATCGACTGGTGGGGCAACGAAGCTGACGGTTTTGCCAGCCGCGAAGAAAACAATCAGGCGTGGAAAGTCAGCATCGACGACATCATCGTCCGCAACTTCAACCTTGATATTAAGAATCCGTATCAGGGGGAAACCATAAGCCACGATCCGGATGAGCTGCTGGCGCAGTATCAGACGCAGCAGGCGGAAATCAGCGAACTGCGCAACAAGCTGCGCGATATCCTCGGTGCCGCACTGGCAGGCAACAAGGAGGCGAACTGATGACCGTTGAAAAGCTGATCACCGACCATATCGATATCTGGGCTTCCGCGCTGCAAACTCGCTCCACGGCCGGCCGCGGAAGCAACGGTAAAATCGACCTTTACGGCATTAAGAAACTGCGCGAGCTGATTCTGGAACTAGCGGTACGCGGCAAACTCGTGCCGCAGGACCCGAATGATGAGCCAGCGTCAGAGCTGTTAAAGCGTATTGCTGCAGAGAAAGCGGAACTGGTAAAGCAGGGAAAAATTAAAAAGCAGAAGCCGCTGCCGGAAATTAGTGAGGATGAGAAGCCGTTTGAATTGCCGGGCGGGTGGGAATGGGTGCGGTTAGGTTTTATTACTAACTATGGCGAGTGTGATAAAGCAGAACCAACTGATGCGAATGCAGATACTTGGATTGTTGAGCTTGAAGATATTGAAAAGAGTACATCCAAGCTCTTAAATCGAGTTAAGTTCTCTGAGCGTCCATTTAAAAGTTCAAAGAATAAATTTTATAAAAATGATGTCCTCTACGGGAAGTTACGACCGTATCTGGATAAAGTTTTGGTTGCTGATGATAGTGGTGTATGTACAACCGAAATCATCCCTATAAAAGTCTACGGTAATATTCTTCCTGATTACCTTCGCCTTTTACTTAAATCTCCAAGATTTATTGCTTACGCAAATAAATCAGCGCATGGAATGAACTTACCAAGATTAGGAACCGATAAAGCCATCCATGCAATGGTCGAATTAACATCAATTGCAGAACAAGCAAGGATTGTGAATAAAGTTGACGAACTAATGTCCCTCTGCGACCAACTGGAACAACAATATCTGACCAATCTGGAAGCACATCAGCAACTGGTTGAAACGCTTTTGGCGACGCTGACCGACAGCAAAAATGCCAAAGAACTCGCCGGAAACTGGGCGCGAATCAGCCAGCATTTCGACACGCTGTTTATCACTGAGGCGAGTATCGAGGCGCTTAAGCAAACCATTCTGCAACTGGCTGTGATGGGTAAACTGGTGCCGCAAGATCCTAACGATGAACCCGCTTCTGAGTTGCTTAAACGTATTGAGCAGGAAAAAGCGCAACTGGTGAAAGAAGGTAAAATTAAAAAGCAAAAACCGTTGCCGCCAGTGAGTCATGAAGAACAGTATTTTGATAAACCCGACTGGTGGGTAAATGTATGCAGTGAGGATGTTGCCGATTTTATAGATCCTCAACCAAGCCATCGTACCCCTGCTGAATATGAGGGGGGAGTACCATATATTGGTTATACAGACATTGATCATGAGAACGGTATAGATTTTTCTGACTCAAGGAAAGTATCTCCAGAAGTTTTATTAGAACATAACGAGAGATATACTTTGGAAGAAGGTGATTTTGTGTTTGGTAAAATAGGAACACTTGGTAAGCCTTTTTTTCTTAAACCACCATTTAATTATTGTTTGTCAGCTAACTTGATTCTTATTCAACCTAAAAAATCATTTATTTATCCTGAGTTTCTTGCTTTGTATATGGATAGTCCGATATTTATAAATATATTATCAGAGGGGAAAACTAATAGTACGCATGCTGTCTTTGGTATAAAAAAGGCAAGGCAATTAAACATTCCACTGCCATCTCTCAAAGAACAGAGAAGTATTATTGATAAAGTTTTTAATCTCTTCATGATCTGCGATCGCCTCAAATCCCGCCTGCAATCCGCCCAACAAACCCAACTCCACCTGGCGGATGCACTTACCGATGCAGCATTAAACTAAGGAACAGACGATGCCGGTTCATCATGCTATCTGGCGGGTAGGAGAGAATCCTCAGTCGCTAACCATCAGCAAACTCGCCAGTGAGCAACTGCTGGAGAAGATGATTTTAAACGACCCGACTATCCTATCCGATCAGTGGATGATCATCGGCCATCAGGAGAATACGCTCGATAAAGGGCGTATCGACCTACTGGCAATTGCGCCGGATGCGTCGCTGATCCTGATTGAACTGAAACGCGACCGCACGCCACGTGAAGTGGTTGCTCAGGCGCTGGATTACGCCTCCTGGGTGGATGATTTAAGTGCCGAGCGTCTGTCGCAGATTTACGATAGATTCTCCGGTGGTGGAAATTTAGGGCAGGCATTTAAGCAACTCTTTAATGCCGAACTGGAAGAAGAGTCGCTCAATCAGTCGCACCAAATCATCATTGTGGCAGCAGAACTTGATCCTTCCACCGAACGTATCGTTGACTACTTGAGTAAGAATGGTATCTCAATTAACGTGCTGTTCTTTAAAGTGTTTCAGCACGGTGACGAGCAGTTCCTGAGCCGTGCCTGGCTTATCGATCCGAGTGAAACGCAAACCAATGCCGTACAAGCAGTTACAAGCGTAAATGGCAGCACTAAAGAACCCTGGAACGGTGAATTTTACGTCTCGTTTGGTGACCCACACAGCCGCGTTTGGGAAGAAGCCCGCAGCTACGGATTTATCAGCGCAGGCGGTGGCAGTTGGTACAGCCAAACGTTAAAGCAGCTACAGCCAGGTGATCGTGTCTGGGTCAACATTCCTAAAACAGGATATGTAGGCGTGGGTCTGGTACAAAGTGCCGTTGAACCAGCCAGCAGCTTTATGGTTAACACTGACGATGGCGAAAAACTCGCAATGGACGTACTCAAATTCGGTGCCTGGTATCGAGACAACGCGGATGATTCCGATAAATCAGAATATTTTGTCTCAGTTAAATGGCTGGAAACCCGCAGCGAACAAGAGGCAGTGAGTGAGGTCGGCTTCTTCGGTAATCAAAACACGGTGTGCAGGCCAACAGCACCGAGGTGGCGTCATACCATCGAGAAATTGAAGCGATATTTCGGAAACTGGAATGCCGAATTGTAATTTTCAAAGGCGTTTCGCTTTCCAAATATACAAGAAATGATTATTTCTGAAGGCATCTAAAAGTGGATGGCACGATTATGCGGGATACTTACAAGTCTATAGGCTTTTGTTTCAGGCTTAGCCGAACAAACCTTTACATCATCAGAGCCATGATGAGTACCCTTTCAAGGGTTCTGTGCGGGGACAAACATTATCGAACCGGGATATACCCGCAGTTGTACCCACATCAGTAAGTTGACGTAGATTAAACCAGGTTGATTAGACTGAGGGAAAATCGCGAAAATCCTTGCAGGCACTGGATTTCAGATACAAAAAAAGCCGCCCCTGGGCGACTTGATTGCATCTTTTGGTGCCGAAGGCCGGACTCGAACCGGCACGTATTTCTACGGTTGATTTTGAATCAACTGCGTCTACCGATTTCGCCACTCCGGCACGGAAGGGATGCGGAAAACGTTGTGGATTATACCCTTACCTGTCACCTGCGCAACCTCAATTGTCTGTGCTGTGCGCTAAGTGACGAAAATTTCACCTTAACCTACAGACAATTCTCATTCACCGCCGTTAATGCCGCGATTGGCGCGCCTTCCGGAACTCTGGCCGCCCGGCACAGTCCCACCTAACTGATAGCGGGCGCGCCGTGGTTGACGCGCCAAATGAATAGAGGTTGGCAATGAAAACAACATTACGGCGCCTGGCGCTGACGGCGGGCGTGCTCTCTTTTATGGCAACGGGAACCGCGCTGGCGGCCAGCTGGCAGGATCAGCTGAATAATGCGGCAACGCAGCTGAGTCAGCAGAACAACAGCAATACGCAAAGCACGACGCAGGGCAACACCGGTCAAAACGGGCTGTCGCTCTCTTCCCTCGCCGGGCTGCTGAACGGCGGCGACAAAGCGGTCAGCAGCACCAGCATGACCAATGCCGCCGGGGTGATGGAGTACTGCGTGAAGCATAACGTGATCCAGAATAACGCTAACAGCATCAAGGATCAGGTGCTGAGCAAACTGGGTCTGCAAAACACTACGCAACAGGCGCAGCAAACCGATTATCAGCAAGGGCTGATGGGGCTGCTGAATACCGGCAGCGGTCAGCAGCTTAACCTGAAAAGCCTGAGCAATACGCCGATGGGCGAGAAGCTGAAAACCAAAGCCTGCGACGTGGTGCTGAAACAGGGCAAAAACTTTATCTCCTGATCTTCGCTTCACGCCCTGCCAGGCCAGGGCGTGCAAGCTCTCTGTTGCTCTTCTCGCTCCTTAGTTCTGCGTAATAGTAAAGGTGATCGCCGCACGCGCCGCGCCGGGCGTTATCGTGTCGCTAATCGGCGTGTAGGCCGCCAGCAGCGGAATCGCGATCTCACGCTCACCCGCCTGGTGATAGGTGCGCGGCGTATCGAAAGTGAGCGGGCTGCCGTCGCGATATAAAACTTTTATCGCCACGCCGGTGGCCGCGCCGGGGATGTTATCAATGGGCACAATGCCCGCATCCGGCGACGGCATACTGCTGGCTGAGGAAAAAGAGACGTTCACCGGCAGATCGCCCTGACAGAGCAGCTCAATCTTAAACGCCGTTGGCGCGATGGTGCTGCCGTAGCCGAGAATAGCATCACGGTGGATGGTGCCCAGCTCTACCGTCTGGTGGGGCGTTTTGGCATAGCAGCTTTTGATGCGCACCTCGCCGGAAATCAGCTGTAGGCTAAGCACGTCAGTAAGGTTGCCGTCGCTGTCCGGCAGGGAAAAACGTGCTATCTCGCCGCCGGGAAAGCTACCCGGCGTGATATCGCCGGTGCGGTAAAACAGCAGCTGAATATCAGAACCGAGTATCGGGTTATCGCCTGTTGATGTCAGCGTGGTGCTCTGCGGGACATAACGATCTGAAAAGCGATAATCGGTGATCTTCACGCCCACGCCCGGCACGCCTGAGTCATATACGCCCGGTATCAGCGCGTTCGGCTGGCTCCAGCTGCCGCTCATGGTGGAGCGATACGGCACGCTGCCGCTACAGCTCTGCGCCATCCATCCCGCCACGTTGATAATTTTACTGTCGAGCAGGCTGCCAGGCGGCAGGTTAGGATCGATAATCAAATCAGACAGCATGACCCGCTGCGTTTTAGGGGCACCGATATCGCAGCCTGCGGCCCAGCCGCTGGTTGCCGTTGCCGCGCCCGCGATAAGCAGCAGCGCGCTTGTTAGCTTTTTCATGGCATATCCTCTTCGCGCCGGTCTACTGGCAGATGGTCTTTAACTGCATCACGGTATCGCTCCTGGACTCCGGCAGTGTGAAATCGGCGCGGCAACGGCTCTCGGCACGGCGGCCCCAGCTCGCCTGTAGCGATACGCGATCCGCCAGGCCGCTGAGCCAGACTTCGCCGTTATCGCCCACGATGCTGCTGTAATCCCCTTGCTCATTAGTAAGCGTTACCGTTGCACCAAAGGGAACCGGCAGGCCGTTACGTCGCAGCAGCGTGACTAAAGCACGCTGGCCGACTCTGCCGCTGAAATCAGCGCGCACCACCGCGCCGCGCGTTGGCACCACCTGCTGAGCATTCTGCTGTAGCTCAACCGTATCCGGTAGCGACAGCGGATCGAGTGCGATCTCGCTGATGCGATAAGCGCGCAGATAGGGCACCAGCGTATAGCCGCGAAAGTCCGTGCTGACGCCGACATGGTTAATAACGGACGCGTTGCTGATATCCGGCGCTTTGACCAGCGCTACGGTCTCGCCCAGCGGCTGGCCGAGCGTAAGGCCATCGCGATGCGCTACCAGCGCGCCGCTCAGGCCGTAGCTCAGGCGGCGGTTATGGCGATCCCAGGCGTAACCCGCATCCGCTTCGCCATAACCGCCCCGAAAATCGACTTCGGCGCTGCCGCCGCTGCCTTCGTTGTGGTTGGTATAGCCCTGACGCAGGCTCCAGCTCAGGTTGTTATCCGTCAGCGTGGTGCCGCTCAAACCCACTGAATGGCTGCTGCTGCCGTGGCGGGCGCTGTTCAGCTGATAGTTGGCCCAGGTACGGTTCAGGCCACGGCTGAGCGGAATGCTTAGCGATAACGCCAACACCTGATCCTCCTGTGCGCTTCTACTACGCCAGGCGGGTTTTATGATGTTGCGGTTATAGCTGTAGTTCAGGCTTAAGCTGATGCCATGCCAGCTGTTGTTGTAACCCAGGCTCAGCGAGCGCGTCTGATGACGATCGTCCCAATAATCTTCATGGAGCGCGCCAAGCGTTAACGCCCCTGCCCCCGCCCACAGTCTCTGCGTTAGCGTGAGCTCGGCCCGCTGCCGCCGTTGATCCCACTGCCACGGGCGATCGCGCGCGTAGCTCTCCAGCACATCGTTCAGGCTGTAGAAGCCGTCGGTGGCATAGCGATAGCCCGCCAGCGCCACGCTGGTGCCGGTGTCGATAAAGTTTTTACCGTAGCGCAGCCGCCAGGCATGGCCCCGTGCGCTCTCCTGATGGGCAGGCTGGCTGTGCGCCAGCGTGGCGTCCAGCGAAAGCGCCCCGAGCCAGCCGAAGTTTTTACCGACGCCCGCCACCAGCGAACGATAGTTCTCCGCCTGCTGCGTGCCGCCATATAGCGTAAATGCCTGCGGCAGGCCGATAATGCCGGTCGCCTGGAAAAAGAGATCGCCGTCGTGGTGGTTGCCATAGCCACGGTATTCGCCGCCGGTCAGGCTGTATTTGAAATGGCCTTCGCGCTGTAGGACCGGCACCGAGGCAAAAGGCACCACCAGTTGCTGTTGGCTGCCGTCCGCTTCATTAATGGTGACGGTAAGATCGCCGCTGCCGCCGGTGGGATAGATATCGCTAATCGCGAACGCGCCGGGCGCCACGTAGGTCTGATAGATAATCTGACCGTTCTGATAAATGCTAACCTGCGCGTGGCTGCGCGCGATGCCGCGTACCACCGGCGCATAGCCGCGCAGGCTGTCCGGCAACATCCCCTCATCAGAGGCCAGCTGCACGCCCCGAAAGTTAACGCTGTCATACATATCGCTGGGTGAACTGCTCTCGCCCAGCGTCAGCTGCGCTTGTAGCGGTACAATCTCGCGCTGCGCGTAAGTATAAAGGCTGTTCCAGTCGCTCTGACGGTAGCGGCTGCGCGACCAGGTGCTGTAGTTGCGCACGCGCCATGGCCCAACGTTGATGCCGGGACGCAGGCTTAAAAACTGGTTGTCATCGTTACGGCGGTGCGTTTCCAGCGCCTCGCTGTGCGCGCCGCTAAAGCGATAGTTAAGCAGCAACGCGTTGATGCCGCTATCCCACCGTTCCGGCGGCACCCTCTCACGCGCCTGATAAATTAACGCCGCCTGTGGAATGCTTAACAGCAGCCGTTGGGTGTTCACATCCAGCTGCACGGCGGCATCATTAATCCGCGTAACGTCGGCGCAGCCGTTGCTCTGTTGCAGCGCCGGATAGCGTGCGACATTGATACCGTAGCGCGCCAGATCGTCCAGGCTCAGGCAGGGGATCAGCGTCTGCGCGTCTGACAATATAAAGTTAACGTCACGCGTCTCCTGCGGTTGATGATTGACCATCACCTCCACCCGATAACGGCCAGGCAACAGAGGACTATTTTCAAAAGCAGAGAGATCCACCGCTTCATTATCCTCTCCCTGGCGTTCCAGCAGCGCGGGATTAAAAGTAACGGCATAACCGCTGTTAGCCTGAATAATTGCCGTCACCATGCACGGCAATAATAAGTGGCGTAATTTTCCCTCCGCCATATATTTTCCTTAATGGTAAAGTTGTATTTATTGTTCGTGTGTTGAGAAGCTCGCTTCAAAGGGTGGCGTTGCCGCGCCATAATCATTGATCAGGCGCCAGCTCACTTTTCCGGTGCGGGTGGGCTGGGCCAGGGAATATTCCTTAACGGCAAAAGGCGCGACCCACCCTGGATCGGTCAGCGTTTTGCCGTTGACCGCAATAGAGTGAAAATTCATATGATAGGGCGTGGGGTTAGTGACCTGCAGTTTGCCCTGCTGCCAGCGCCAGCTGAGTTTAGCCATCGCGGCGCGGGGCAGGATCTTCTCCAGCCCGGCGGGACGCCAGATAAGTTTGATCTGCGTTTTTATCGCTATCTGCAACACGTTTTCAGCTTCTGCCGCGTGGGGAATCGATTTTATATTGGCCCAAAACAGACTTTCCCGATCCTGCGGTAAAGGCGTGCCGGTATACATCAGGCGTAAAATGTTCTTTTGCTGGCTGTCGAGACGAAAAAGCGGCGGCGAGAAAACAAAAGGCGCTTTATTTTTATCAGGGCTTTCCACCCAGGACTGAATTAACCAGACGTTATTATCTGGATTGGTGACGCTAATTGAGGTCTCTTTTTTGTCGCCATGGAAAATAATGCGCGTGCCGCCTACCATAACGCCCGCAGTCGCCATGCTATTAACCAGCGTCAGCATAAATAACAGGCTAAAAACCCTTTTATACATTCCGGCAATCCCTGACAGAAGTAATGGGCCACAGGCTGGCCCATTACAGAATGGTTTAGTTATAGTTTATGGTGAAGTTAGCAAACGCGTTAGCCACACCAGCAGTAACGGTATCCGCCGTGGAAATATAACTGGCATAGAATTTCAGTTTATTTTCCTGGTTCTCCTGCAACTCGAAAGAACGGGATGCGGTAAACATCGGCACTTTTTCCATACCTTCATCATAAATTTGGATACCGATGTTTTCCGCTGCGCTGGTGCCGGTGCTAATAGCCAAAGCATTCGGATCGCTTTTATGAATAGCGCCATCAAACTTCACTTGCGCGGTCAGTGCCGGGCAATCGGTCAGGGTTAAATTAAACTCGACGGGGGTCGAGATCATACCTTTACCGCCCATAAGACCACTTTTACTCACTTTTCCCATACTGACTATCATGCTGCCAGCACTATCACTGCTCAATGCAACTTTGCAGCCGTTATCAATAATTTGACCATTAAAGTTAACAGTCCCATCGTAGGCCAGCGTAGAGGCCGAGGCAAACAGTAACGCCAGTCCCAATGAGATTTTGTTAAAACGATTCATATATATCCTTATGAGCTGATTGATCGTGATTGTCCCGAATATCAATGGATATTCGTTTTCTGATTCCCTGGCGTAGTCATAACAATAGCGCAGCCATAACAATCGCTTCTGATGCGGCCAGCCAAATTTACCGGCAGGCGTAGCAGAGGCACAAAACGAAGGGGTTATAAAACATCACCCGGGTTATTAATTTATTAGCTGGCACCGCACCCAGCGCCGTCGTAATTACTTAACGTATTAACGGCAACCGCTGAAATGCGTGACCACAGCAAAACTACAAGAAAGCTCAAAAATGAAAAGTGAAGAATGAATAATTCAGGGGAATGAAATGAAACTTCATAACATGAGAAATAAACCGCAAGCTAATACGCTGAATTATCATCAAAAAATGATTAAAATCAAAAAAAGACAAATAAAAGTAAATGACCGCACGGCTGGGGTGATTTTAAACTTTATGAAAAATAAGATTATACTTCCTTTTAATTCACCCGGCTCTCTGTAAGAGATTTGAATGGGAAAGAACCTTATGCTAGCTTGGCTCTCTATTCATCCGTTGTATATTGTTACTTATGGACCAGGCAGCTGAGGGATTAACCATGTTCTACTGCATTAATAATAACGTTATCTTCGATCCATCAAAACACACTTTAACCTCAAGTAAATTCTATCCAGAAAAGGATACAAAGCTTAATCAGCCAACCAGCCGCTGTTTATCATTATTAATTGAGAAAAAAGGATGCGTTATTACGCAGGAGGACTTTATGAATGAAGTCTGGCGCAAACATGGTATGGAAGTCACGGTCAATACGCTGTATCAAAATATCTCTATTCTGCGAAAAACATTAAAGCGCGTCGGCATTGAGGAAAATATTATTATTACCGTGCCGAAAAAAGGCATTACGCTTACGGCGCAGGTCGAGGAACGGTCGGATAAAAAATTTGCGCCAACGCCACCTCATTTAGCCCCAACGCCACAGGCGGCGGCACCGCTGAAAAGAAAAGGCGGCTTTAGTCTGTTTCTGGTGCTGTGGATTGTGCTGCTGTTGGCGCTGGTTGCCTTAGCATTAACCTTCCACAAGTGAAGCACGATTTTCTTAACGCGCTACGCTATGCTGGTAGCATGCAAAAAATAAACGAACTTAAACGAGCCAAGCGCCTCGCGCTTTCATTGCTGTTGATCGCTGCAGCAACCTTTATTGCTACGCTGTTTATGCCGCCCCGGCTGTGGGTGAGCGGTCTGAAAGCGGTAGCGGAAGCCGCAATGGTAGGGGCGCTGGCCGACTGGTTTGCCGTGGTTGCGCTGTTTCGGCGCGTTCCCGTCCCTTTTATTTCTCGCCATACGGCGATTATTCCGCGTAATAAAGATCGCATCGGTGAAAACCTTGGCCGTTTCGTACAGGAGAAATTCCTTGATGCGGATTCGCTGCTGGCGCTGATTCGTCGTCACGATCCGGCACAGCTTATTGGCAACTGGCTGAGCGCGCCGGATAACGCGCAGCGGCTGGGCCAGCATCTGTTGCAGCTGATGCGCGGCTTCCTTGATCTCACCG
This sequence comes from Mixta sp. BE291, assembly GCF_031457955.1. NCBI lineage: Bacteria > Pseudomonadati > Pseudomonadota > Gammaproteobacteria > Enterobacterales > Erwiniaceae > Mixta > Mixta sp. BE291. The sequence goes on from NZ_JAVDXN010000003.1 coordinate 427,567, forward strand.
ATGATACGCGTATCCAGCATTTTATTCGTCGCGCTGTGCATAAAGCGATCGATAAAGTGGACCTGACACAGTCAAGCGCCCTGCTGCTGGAAAGCCTGACGAAAAATAACCGCCATCAGGCGCTGCTGGATGCTGCCGTCGAACAGCTGCTGCGCCTGATTAACCGGGAAAGCACGCGTGAGTTTATCGCCATGCAAATTGTGCGCTGGCTGAAACGTGAGCATCCGATTAAAGCAAAAGTGCTGCCAACCGAATGGCTGGGCGAACACAGCGCCGATCTGGTTTCCAGCGCGGTGAACTCCCTGCTTGATGACGTTACGCAGGATCAGGGCCACGAGCTGCGGATGGGCTTTAATCGTGCCGTTGAAAAGCTGATCGAGCGACTGAAAAACGATCCCGATATGGCGGAGCGCGCAGAAACCATTAAAGGCTATCTGAAAGAGGATGAAGCGCTGAATCGCTATATTGGCGAGCTGTGGGGCGATTTACGTGAATGGCTAAAAGCGGATCTGAACGCCAAAGATTCTCGTGTACAACAACGCGTGGCGGAAGCGGGATTATGGCTGGGCGAAACGCTGGTGAGTGACAGCGCGCTGCGTAGCTCGCTGAATCAGCATATGGAGCAGGCGGCGCGTACGGTTGCGCCTGAGTTCGCCGCTTTCCTGACGCGCCATATCAGCGACACGGTGAAAAGCTGGGATGCACGTGAGATGTCGCAACAGATTGAGCTGAACATTGGCAAGGATTTGCAGTTTATTCGTATCAATGGAACGCTGGTGGGTGGCTGTATAGGCTTGCTGCTGTGGGGAATAACGCAGCTGCCCGCGCTGTGGCAAATGCTCAGCGCGGGCCAGGGAGAGTAATTACTTCTTCAGGCCGGTCAGACGGTCTTTCTCAAGATCGCTGCCGGTGCCGGTCAGGTTATCTTTTTCCAGGCCGGTGCTGGTACCGGTCAGGTTATCTTTACCCACGCCGGTGTTGGTGCCAGTCAGCGGATCTTTCGCGAGGCCGGTTGCGCCGGTCTGCTCGACTTCCACTTCCTGACGGCGAACGGTATCTTTCACCGTTTCTACACGCTCTGAGGTTTCGTTACGTACGCCAACTTCTTCTTTAATACGTGCGGTTTTGCTCACCGTTGGCACTTCGTGCGACTCTTCCACTTCGATGGTTTTATCGGACCAGTCAACGTCGCTCAGGTAAGCGGGTTCATCAACTGCGTTGCGGAACACATCAGCATGCTGTTCAAACAGCGATACGTCTTCCGCTACTTCATCTTCCACGGTGTAACGACGCAGGCGTACCACGCCATCGCTTACCTGACGTTTACCAATAGCGACTTCTTCTTCTGCCAGTTTCAGGGCATCACGCTCTTCGCTGCCGGTTAGCGCAGCGCCAGTGGTGCCTGCAATGCCGGTTGCTGCTTTACCTGTTGCGCCGATACCCGTACCGGTCACAATACCGGAGGTGCTGGCATCGTGCGCCAGATCGGTTTTGCTGCTGTTTTTGTCATCCAGCGTACCCGGCACGCCTGAGGTCGGATTGTTGTTGCCGGTTACGCCAGTGGCACCCGCAGCAAAACCCGCTGAGGTGGTGCGGCCGGTGAGATCGTTGGTTTCACCCAGATGCTCACGATTAGCGCCGGTGGTATCTGCCAGACCTGAACGATTATAAGATGCAGAGTAATCTGTGGAATATTGATCCAGCAGCGCTTCTACACGGTCGGCATCTTCTTTCGGTGCGCGTACGGTCAGCAGCACGCCGCCGCCCTGAATCGCTTTGTTATATTCGGTGGCGTAATCATCATCAACGTCATCACCAAACAGGCGCTGCCAGAAGCTTGGATGGCGGATCTCTTTACCTTCTACGCGTAATCTTTCACCTGAAATAATATCAATATGCTTTTCCGCGATACCTTCGGCAATTAGTTTCTCTTTAGCCACTTCCGCCTGCTGTACCTGATTAAAAGCAGTTACGATTTTTTCGTGTGCCATATAATAGTCTCCTCGTGCTTAGGTTAACGGTTAAGTATCTTCCTTGTTGATCTCTATCTCCTGGCTGCGTAATGTCACTTTCTGCTGAAACTGTTCGCTTTTTTTCAGCTTATGAATATGAACTTCTTCTTTCAGTATATAGTGCCGAATAATTTCCACTTGCTCTTCAATCACCGGCACAATTAACACATCGCCTTCCTGGCGAACCTGTGGAAAATATCCCTCTTCAACCGGTTCATTTTTTTCGATGTGTTCTATTTCGACTTCTTCATGCCAAAGCTCTGTCTCTAACAGCTTTTCTGCCGTTGTCGTAGAGCGGCTAATACGGATGCGGCGATCCACTACGCGCTGCGTGCCGATCTCCGCCTGCTCTTCTGCCAGCGGCAGGGTTTCGTACTGTTCCGTTACCTGCTGGTGCGGCGCAATTTTCTTCGTCATCACTGTTCCTCCACAAAATAGCGCCGTTCAGAATTTGCATTGATTATCGAACGTTTCCGATAACTTACCGTAATAGTTATAAAGCATAGACCAAACGGGAGTTTATGTAATATTCAGTGGCGGCAAATTGTTAAGAAATATAAATCCCACTGACAATAACCCGGAAGAGTGGCCCTAATCAGCACCGTTTCGCCTGTGATAGCGACTTATTTGCTTTTCTGCTTAGGTATGAGGCAATTAGCATTAGCCGCTAACCTGTTATAACTGCAAAAATTTATCAGGCCTGAAGCAGCAATTAAAAAAAACCTTGCCCGGAATTAGACTTTTCTTAACAGGGCCGAAATAAAATACGTCTGATGAAATTCAGATATTTCGCAGAGAAATAGATTTGCAAAAATAGAGATTCATGACTCTAGCGTTAATTTATAAAAAGCGATCTGCTTAAGAACGGGGAATAGAGGGAGCAGGGAGCAGGGAGCAGGGAGCAGGGAGCAGGAAGCAGGAAGCAGGAAGCAGGAGGCAGGAAGCAGGAAGCAGGAAGCAGGAAGCAGGAAGCAGCGTAACGGTGAATGGCAGCAGGTAAAGCGTAAAGCGATGCGGCAGCAGCCTGCCGCATCTGACGCTTAGCGTCGCTTCATCAGCATCCAGACGCTGATGGCGAAGAAGGCTGCGCTGGGCAGCACCGCACCCAAAATAGGCGGTAAACCATAAACCAGGCTGAGCGGACCAAAAATCTCATCCAGCACGTAGAACAGAAAACCAAAGCTGATGCCGGTTACCACGCGCACGCCCATTGATACGCTACGCAGCGGACCAAAAATAAATGACAGCGCCATTAACATCATTACCGCCACCGACAGCGGCTGGAAGATCTTGCCCCACATATTAAGCAGATAGCGTCCCGATTCCTGACCGCTCTGCGTTAAATATTTAGAGTAGTTATACAGCCCGCGAATCGATAGCGCATCCGGGTCCAGCGCCACCACGCCAAGTTTGTCCGGCGTGAGGTTCGTTTTCCACTGGCCATTAATGCTCTGTTTGCCGGTGATCTGTTTGCCGTTGGTCAGATCGGATTCATCAACCTGCCCCAGATTCCAGCGATGATTCTCTTTATCCCAGGTGGCGGTAGCGGCATAGCGTACGCTCTGCAGCCGTCGCTGATCGCTGAAGTTATAGATGCTGATGCCATCAAGTTCATTGTTGCCCTTGATGCGCTCTATATAGATGAAGTTGTTGCCGTCCTTCGCCCACAGCCCGGAATGGGTAGAAAGCAGCGAGCCGCCGAGCAGCTGTTGAGCGCGGAAGTTACGCGCCATCTGCTCACCCTGCGGCGCAACAAACTCACCAATTGCCATGGTTAACAGCACCAGCGGGATAGCGGTTTTCATCACCGACAGCGCGATTTGCAAACGCGTAAAGCCGGAAGCCTGCATTACCACCATCTCGCTGCGCTGCGCCAGCGTACCCAGCCCCAGCAGCGCACCCAGCAGCGCCGCCATCGGGAAGAAAGTCTCAATATCTTTCGGTACGCTGAGTAAGGTGTAGTAACCGGCATCCAGCGCGGTATAGGCGCCCTGCCCGGTTTTACGTAGCTGATCAACGAACTTAATAATGCCGGAAAGGGACACCAGCATAAAAAGCGTCATCATAATGGTGCTAAAGATGGTTTTACCGATGTAACGGTCTAATACCCCAAACATTACAATGAGCCTCCACGCGTAAAGCGGGCGCGCAGACGCCGCATCGGCACCGTATCCCACACGTTCAGCGCAATCGCCAGCGCCAGGTAACCCAGGTTAACCGCCCACATCCAGATGGCCGGATCGAGCCGCCCTTTAGCGCCATTTGATTTCAGCGAACTCTGCAACAGGAAGAAGATTAAATAGAGCAGCATCGCTGGCAGCATAGAGAGCACGCGACCCTGACGCGGGTTTACCACGCTCAGCGGCACCACCATCAGCGCCATCACCAGTACGGCGAAAATCAACGTCAAACGCCAGTGCAGTTCAGAGCGGAAATCCGGCGAGGCATTGCCGAACAGATCCTTAAACTCCGCCTGTTCGGCATCGTTAGGATCGAGCGTGGCGGTTTTGTAGCCGACAATCGCCTGATAGTTGGTGAAGTCCGTGATGCGGAAATCACGCAGTAGCGCGGTGCCTTCGAAGCGGGTGCCTTTATCCAGCGTCACCACTTGCGAGCCGTCCAGACGCTGCTCCATATGGCCGCTGTCCGCCATCACCACCGACGGGCGCGCGTTGCCTTTCGGACGCAGCTGCGCGAGGAAAACGTGACCGAACTGATTGCCCTTCACATCTTCAATAAACAGTACGCTGTTGCCGTCGCTGGATTGCTGGAATTGCCCTGCCGCCAGCGCCGCGGCGCCAGGGTTCGCTTTGGCGTTCTGCGTCACTTCGCTTTGATAGCGCGATGACCAGGGGCCAAGCCAGATAACGTTAACCGCCGCCACCGCCGCCGTAAACAGCATCAATACCATCGCCGCTTTGACCAGCACCGCCTTGCTTAGGCCGCAGGCGTGCATCACGGTAATTTCGCTTTCGGTATACAGCCGCCCCAGCGTCATTAAAATGGCCAGGAACAGACTGAGCGGCAGTATAAGCTGTGCCATTTCCGGCACGCCGAGCCCTAACAGGGTGAGAACTAAGTTTGTCGGGATCTCACCATCCACGGCAGCGCCCAAGATCCTGACTAGCTTCTGACAGAAGAAGATCAACAGCAGGATAAAGAGTATTGCCAGCTGGCTTTTGAGCGTTTCCCGAACCAGATATCTAATGATTATCACGCTTCGTATGCCTGTGAAAACTTGTCTTTTTGCTGGAAAATCGATAGTTTCAACGCTTATTCGCCATTTTTCATCATCAATGGCCGTTGTCATAGATCTATTGTATGACACAAGCGTTCAGGTGACGTAAAAAATAACAATGTCACTGAAACACAACTGACGTTTTGCTTACTAAGAACGTCGTACGCAACGGCGTAAGCGTTACGAAGCGGTACATTCTAGCCGCAGCCAACGCCGTTGTCTTTAAGATTCAGGAGAGTGCATGGAGTTCAGTGTAAAAAGCGGTAGCCCGGAGAAACAGCGTAGTGCCTGTATCGTTGTAGGCGTCTTCGAGCCGCGCCGTCTGTCGCCGATCGCCGAACAGCTGGATAAAATCAGCGACGGCTACATCAGCGCCCTGCTGCGCCGTGGCGAGCTGGAAGGTAAAGTGGGCCAAACGCTGCTGCTGCATCATGTGCCGAATATCCTTTCCGAGCGGATTTTGCTCATTGGCTGTGGAAAAGAGCGTGAACTGGACGAGCGCCAGTATAAACAGGTGATCCAGAAAACCATCAATACGCTGAATGATACCGGCTCGATGGAAGCGGTCTGTTTTCTGACCGAACTGCATGTTAAAGGGCGTAACACCTACTGGAAAGTACGCCAGGCGGTGGAAACAGCGAAAGAGACCCTCTACAGCTTCGATCAGCTAAAAAGCAATAAAGTGGAACCGCGTCGTCCGCTGCGTAAAATGGTGTTCAACGTGCCTACGCGCCGCGAACTCACCAGCGGCGAGCGCGCCATTCAGCATGGTCTGGCGATTGCCGCAGGCATTAAAGCAGCGAAAGATCTGGGCAATATGCCGCCAAATATCTGTAACGCCGCTTATCTCGCCTCGCAGGCGCGTCAGCTGGCGGATGCCTACAGCAAAAACATCACTACGCGCGTGATTGGCGAGCAGCAGATGAAAGAGCTGGGCATGAACGCCTATCTGGCGGTCGGCCACGGCTCGCAGAATGAATCGCTGATGTCGGTCATCGATTACAAAGGCAGCCCGGACCCGGAAAGCAAACCTATCGTGCTGGTGGGCAAAGGGCTGACCTTTGATTCCGGCGGTATCTCCATCAAGCCTGCCGAAGGCATGGATGAGATGAAATATGATATGTGCGGCGCGGCTTCAGTGTATGGCGTGATGCGCATGGTGGCGGAACTGAACCTGCCGCTGAACGTGGTTGGCGTGTTGGCTGGCTGCGAAAATATGCCGGGCGGCCGGGCGTTTCGTCCGGGCGATGTGCTGACCACCATGTCAGGCCAGACGGTGGAAGTGCTGAACACCGATGCCGAAGGCCGTTTGGTGCTGTGCGATGCGCTGACCTACGTTGAACGTTTCGAGCCGGAAGTGGTGATTGATGTCGCCACCCTGACCGGTGCCTGCGTGATTGCGCTGGGTCACCATATCAGCGGCCTGCTGTCGAACCATAACCCGTTGGCGCACGAGCTGATCGGCGCTTCCGAGCAGGCGGGCGACCGTGCCTGGCGTCTACCGATGGCGGATGAGTATCAGGAGCAGCTGGAATCCAACTTCGCCGATATGGCGAATATCGGCGGACGTCCGGGCGGCGCGATTACCGCAGCCTGCTTCCTCGCCCGCTTCGCGCGCAAATATAATTGGGCGCACCTGGATATCGCGGGCACCGCCTGGCGTTCAGGGAAAGCCAAAGGCGCAACCGGTCGTCCGGTCGCGCTGCTGTCGCAGTTCCTGTTGAACCGCGCCGGGCTGAACGGCGACGATTAAGTCTTCTGCATGATAAAAACCCTGGCGTTAACGCCAGGGTTTTTGTTTCCTGACGGGCTACTTCTTCCGTCAAAGCGATAACCTTACATGATGTCCTGACAGTTTACCGTTAAAACCGCGTGGTCAGCCTTATTTAGCGCATCGGACACTATAAAGCTGCCATCTGCATTTTTCAGCGTTGATAAAGTGAGCTGCATTTGTAAATGGCTGTCTTTACTATCGGCCTTAATTATTTCTCCGCTTTTTAATATAAGATTACTGACGCCGCTTTGCACAATAACTTTTATTACGCCGTGACGGTTGATATAGAATGAATTACTGGTTTTTTGTGAATCTAATGAAATCATTTGAATATCCCAGCTTTTGCCCTGCTCGTCCTGCCACGTGGGAACGCTTTCAAAGATGTCGACAAAGATACCCTGATGCAGAAAAGCGGAAAGCGAATCGATATATTGCGGAAGCCATGCCAGCGAGGCATCACTATGGGTAATATTATTAAAATTAGCCAGGCTTTTATCCATGTTGCCGGGCGCGCTAACCGCTTTACCGTCGACGTAATACTTCATTCTGTGTAAGTCGTTTATCATTGCAGGATGCATTTTCCCACGCGTGGACTCCGAGGTATTCATCTTAATATTATTATTAACAACGCTTACGAGATTTTTACTAAAGGCCGATCCAAACTGAGCGTTAATGGTTTTCTTGCCGCAATATATGTCTGACAGAGGCACATTATTGGCTGCCATAACGGGCCTGGAATCGGTTTTTCTCCAAAATGAGAACATATGATAAATCCTTTTAATGATATGACTATTTACGCGCGATGCTTAATAAATCCGCCGAAACTGAGTTAATTAAAAAAACAGTTCGGCTGACGTAAAGATATTTCACCCTCAGAGAATTATCTAATTAATTTTTTTATTTGTTATCGCCAGAAATAACGCAGCGCCGGGTCTGCACGGCAACGAGCCGCAGCCCGTTATCTCTTCTTGTTAGCGCCCTGCCGGGATCCCTCTCCGCGTACAATCTCCCCGCGCGCCGAACAGGCAAATTCTGGCTGAGTTATGGTAAAGTGCCTTTTCTTCCGGCATCGATGCCCGGAAGGGGAATTTTCTGTCACGCATAAAGAATCCAGACCATGAAAAACGCAACGTTCTATCTTCTGGAGCAGGTTCCGGGCCAAGACGCCGCAGCGGATGGTCTGAGTGCCGTTGAGCGGCTAACCTGCGACCTTGCTGCCGCACACTGGCGTAAAGGCCAGCGAATTTTGATCGCCTGTGAAGATGAGCAGCAGGCGATTCGCCTGGATGAAGCGCTGTGGCAACGTCCGGCTAACGCCTTCGTTCCGCATAATCTGGCTGGCGAAGGGCCAAAGTATGGCGCGCCGGTAGAGCTGGCCTGGCCACAGCGACGGGGCAATGCGCCGCGCGATCTGCTGATCAGCCTGCTGCCGCAGTTTGCAGATTTTGCCACCGCTTTCCATGAAGTGATAGACTTTGTCCCGAGCGAAGAATCTTTGAAACAGCAGGCGCGTGAACGCTATAAAGCCTATCGCAGCGTCGGCTTCCACTTGAATACGGCAACCCCGCCACAGCCGCAAACGACATAGCAGAAATGGAAAAGACATATAATCCGCAAGAGATCGAACAGCCGCTTTACGAGCATTGGGAAAAGCAGGGCTACTTTAAACCGAATGGCGATACCAGCCAGGAAAGCTTCTGCATCATGATCCCGCCGCCGAACGTCACCGGTAGCTTGCATATGGGTCATGCCTTCCAGCAAACCATCATGGACACTATGGTGCGTTATCAGCGCATGCAGGGGAAAAATACCCTGTGGCAGGTCGGCACCGACCACGCGGGTATCGCCACGCAGATGGTTGTAGAGCGTAAAATTGCCGCTGACGAGGGAAAAACCCGTCAGGATTACGGCCGCGACGCCTTTATCGATAAAGTGTGGCAGTGGAAAGCGGAATCCGGCGGCACCATCACCAATCAGATGCGTCGTCTTGGCAACTCCGTGGACTGGGAGCGCGAACGCTTCACCATGGATGAAGGCCTTTCCAATGCGGTGAAAGAGGTGTTCGTTCGCCTGTATAAAGAGAACCTGATCTACCGTGGCAAACGCCTGGTGAACTGGGATCCGAAACTGCGCACCGCGATCTCCGATTTGGAAGTGGAAAGCCGTGAAACCAAAGGTTCCATGTGGCATATCCGCTATCCGCTGGCTGACGGCGCGAAAACCGCTGACGGCAAAGATTACCTGGTGGTTGCCACCACCCGTCCGGAAACCCTGCTGGGCGATACCGGCGTGGCGGTTAACCCAGAAGATCCGCGCTATAAAGATCTGATCGGTAAATATGTGGTGCTGCCGCTGGTGGATCGTCGCATTCCGATCGTCGGCGATGAGCATGCCGATATGGAAAAAGGCACCGGCTGCGTGAAGATCACCCCGGCGCACGATTTCAACGACTATGAAGTGGGTCGTCGTCACCAGCTGCCGATGATCAACATCCTGACCTTTGATGGCGATATCCGCGAAAGCGCGCAGGTTTACGATACCAACGGCGAAGAAACTGACCTTTACGCCACCACCCTGCCGGAGCCGTTCCAGAAGCTGGAGCGTTTTGCCGCCCGTAAAGCGATCGTCGCTGCCGTTGACGCGCTGGGCCTGCTGGAAGAGGTGAAAGCCCACGATCTGACCGTGCCTTACGGCGATCGCGGCGGCGTGGTTATCGAACCGATGCTGACCGATCAGTGGTACGTGCGTACCGCGCCGCTGGCAAAAGTGGCGGTGGAAGCGGTTGAGAACGGCGATATCCAGTTCGTGCCGAAGCAGTATGAAAACATGTACTTCTCCTGGATGCGCGATATTCAGGACTGGTGTATTTCACGCCAGCTGTGGTGGGGCCATCGTATTCCGGCCTGGTACGACGCGCAGGGCAACGTTTACGTAGGCCGCAACGAAGAAGAAGTGCGTGCGGAAAACCAGCTTGATGAAGCCGTTGAGCTGCATCAGGACAACGATGTGCTGGATACCTGGTTCTCTTCCGGCCTGTGGACCTTCTCTACCCTTGGCTGGCCGGAGAACACCGAAGCGCTGCGTACTTTCCATCCGACCAGCGTGCTGGTCAGCGGCTTCGATATCATTTTCTTCTGGATTGCGCGCATGATCATGCTGACCATGCATTTCATGAAGGATGAAAACGGTAAGCCGCAGGTGCCGTTCAAAACCGTCTATATGACCGGTTTGATCCGCGATGAAGAAGGCCAGAAGATGTCGAAATCGAAAGGTAACGTCATCGATCCGTTGGATATGGTGGATGGTATTTCTCTGGAATCGCTGCTGGAAAAACGCACCGGCAACATGATGCAGCCGCAGCTGGCGGAAAAAATCCGTAAGCGCACCGAGAAACAGTTCCCGAACGGCATTGAACCCGCGGGCACCGATGCGCTGCGCTTTACGCTGGCGGCGCTGGCCTCTACCGGTCGCGATATCAACTGGGATATGAAGCGCCTGGAAGGCTACCGCAACTTCTGTAATAAGCTGTGGAACGCCAGCCGCTTTGTGCTGATGAACACCGAAGAGAAAGATTGCGGGCAGAACGGCGGCGAGATGACGCTGTCGCTGGCCGATCGCTGGATTCTGGCAGAGTTCAACAACACGGTGAAAGCCTATCGTGAAGCGCTGGATAGCTATCGCTTCGATATCGCCGCCAATATCCTGTATGAGTTCACCTGGAACCAGTTCTGCGACTGGTATCTGGAGCTGACCAAGCCGGTGATGCATAACGGTACGGAAGCGGAACTGCGCGGTACGCGTCATACGCTGGTTACCGTGTTAGAGGCGCTGCTGCGTCTGGCGCATCCGATTATTCCGTTTATCACGGAAACCATCTGGCAGCGCGTCAAAGTGCTGAAAGGCATCAGCGACGATACCATTATGTTGCAGCCTTTCCCGGTTTACGACGCGCAACAGGTGGACAATGCGGCGCTGGCCGATACGGAATGGCTGAAGCAGGCGATTGTCGCGGTGCGTAATATTCGCGCTGAGATGAACATCTCTCCGGGCAAACCGCTGGAGCTGCTGCTGCGTGGCGCGAGCGCGGATGCTCAACGTCGCGTCAGCGAAAACCGCAACTTCCTGCAGGCGATGGCGCGTTTAAGCGACATCACCGTGCTGGCGCAGGGCGAAAAAGGCCCGCTTTCCGTTACCAAACTGGTGGATGGCGCTGAGCTGCTGATCCCGATGGCCGGTCTGGTGGATAAGGAAGCGGAGCTGGATCGTCTGGCGAAAGAGCTGGCGAAGCTGGAAGCCGAGATGGAGAAAATCAACGCGCGCCTCTCCAATGAATCTTTCGTGGCCCGTGCGCCGGAAGCGGTAGTGGCGAAAGAGCGTGCTCGTATGGACGAGCTGGAACAGGGTAAAGCCAAACTGATCGAGCAGCAGAGCGTGATTGCCGCGCTGTAATTGGCAGAGGTAACACAACCGTGGCAGGGCAACCTGACCACGGTTTTTTTATGCTATCGCTCACCGACATTGCATCAACCCGCCTGCGGTGTTATTACACTCTTTTTCCTTTTCTTAATCTGAGCCAGACGTATGACTATCGCCCCAGAGACTTCGCTACGCGTTCGCCCTATTTGTGCGGCCGATAACCCGCATATCGCCCAGGTTATTCGTACCGTATCGGCTGAGTTCGGCCTGACCGCCGATAAAGGCTATACCGTTTCCGACCCGAATCTGGATCGGCTGTTTGAGCTTTATAGCGAAGCCAATAGCGCCTACTGGGTGATTGAGCTGGATGGCGAGATCGTTGGCGGTGGCGGTGTTGCGCCGTTGCAGTGCAGCGCGCCGGATATTTGCGAGCTGCAAAAGATGTATTTTCTGCCGCAGCTACGTGGTCGCGGCATGGCGCACCGTCTGGCGTTGCAGGCGCTGGATTTCGCGCGCGAGCAGGGTTTTAAGCGCTGCTATCTGGAAACCACCGCCAGCCTGACGCAGGCGATTCGCTTATATGAAAAGCTGGGCTTTCAGCATATTGACGGCCCGCTCGGCTGCACCGGCCACGATGACTGCGAAGTAAGAATGTTAAAGGCGCTGTAAGCGCCTTTTTACTGCGGCTGGGTTAGTAGCTTCGTTATTGACGGTTATAGATCTGTCAGGTAAACACATAAAAGGAAAGTACATCACATTAAACAAATAATATGAACATGGTAGCAGTGCACATTGACCATAAATATGGTAACGGATGAAGCGGTTTTGTCGTTCTTTAGAGAACAGCTTCCTGTACTGGGATTATTGCCCACGCAAAATAATTTGCTGAGCATCGATGATATCCTTCAGGAATATACCGAACCAGAAGATTTACTACCGGTAATAAGCAAATATGAACACGTCTTCGGCGTGGATATCTCATCAATGAATATTGACAACTACTATCCCTGGAAAGTCAGCTGGTTTTTCCGCAAATGGTTTACGAAAAAACCGATAAAACAAACCAGCCATCCCCTCACGGTCAGGATGTTCTCTGAATCAGCAAAAGCAGGGCGATGGCTATACGAATAATGATACCTCCAGAAGTTTTGCCACAGCAGCCTACACGCTATGCCCATGCCGGAACGCCGCTGTGAAAGCGTAGTTCGTTATCCGGTTCCTGAATCAAGCGCGCTTCCGCCTCGCCGATTTGGCGCACCCTGCTGGTAATATCAAAAGGCGCAATGCGTGCCGCCAGCGCCAGATAATCCTGATAGTGACGCGCCTCGGAGCGCAGCAGCGAAACGTAAAATGCGGCCAGTTCCTCGTCCAGCCACGGCGCCAGGCTGGCAAATCGCTCGCAGGAGCGCGCCTCAATATAGGCGCCGCAGATCAGCTTATCCACCAGCGTTTCCGGCTCATGCGTAATCACTTCACGCAGCAAGCCTTTGGCATACCGGCTGGCGGTAATCTTTTGATAGGCGATACCGCGCGCCTGCATGATCTCCCATACCTGATAAAAGTGGTGCAGCTCTTCTTTAATCAGCAGCATCATCTTATCCAGCAGCTCGTCGCCCCAGGGAATATCGTTACGGGCAATAATGCGCTTTGATAAATTTTTATGCGCTTTAATAAATTCGCTGTCGTGATCTTCACGATGCACAAAGGCTTCATAAGGCTTTAGCCAGGCGAGAATCGCGTCGCCGCTGGGCTTATCAGCAACATATTTACGAATCAGCCAGGTGGCCGTCTGCGCCGCTTTTAGTTCACAAACCAGATGGTCCGTCAGCAGCAAGGCAAGGTTTTCGGGTTTGCGCGCCTCATCGATCCACGCCTGCGGCGTGCGGCAATGCAAAAAGTGGTGAATGGGAGCAAGAAGATCGGCGTAATTCATACTATCGCTACGGTTAAAAGGCGCGCCTTAGCGGCACGCCGGATCAATATTTACAGCGGCAGGCGATTAATGACGGATACCGTCATCGTCTTCATCAACGTAATCACCCTCTTCTTCTTCATCTTCCGCGTCCGGATCTTCGAAGTAGGTGCCCCAGCCGTCATAATCGACATTATGTTTACCGGCCAAATTCACCAGCTGCTCAACCTGCACATCGATCAGCTCAGGCTTCAGCGCCAGCTCGCTCAGGATATCAACGCACATAACGGTTGAACCATCTTCCAGCTCCAGCTCTTCCGGCTCGGTCACTTCATAGCCCAGCTTAAAGGCATCTACCGCCGCTTTTTCCAGCGCCTCGAAGCTGTCGCAGGAAAAATGGTGCTCAATGGTGTAGAGCGCATCGGGATCGCTGCCATCTTCCAGCAGCTCTTCGATAATCGCTCGCGTCTCTTCGCGCTGCTCTTCCAGCAATTCTTCATATGCCATGATGGGTTCCTCTGTTTTGGCAGACAATGTGATTATTTTCCCACACTGCACTCCGCGCCACTACACAAAAGCAAAAGTTTATTGCGCGCAGGGTTGAAAATGCATATTCATACCGTTAAATTGAATTTTAATTCATTCTCAAAGAGACAAGGAGCGCTGTATGAGTCAGTTTTATCAACGCCATTTCCTCAGGCTGCTCGATTTTACCCCCGCTGAAATTAATGCTCTGCTGGCCCTCGCCGCTGAATTAAAAATCGCCAAAAAAAATGGTGAAGAAGTGCCGCACCTGCAGGGAAAAAACATCGCGCTCATCTTCGAAAAAGAGTCGACCCGCACCCGATGCTCTTTCGAAGTTGCCGCGTTTGATCAGGGCGCGCGCGTCACTTACCTCGGCCCCAGCGGCAGCCAGATCGGTCATAAAGAATCGATTAAGGATACCGCACGCGTGCTGGGCCGCATGTATGACGGCATCCAGTATCGCGGTCACGGCCAGCAGATTGTGGAAACCTTAGCGAACGATGCTGGCGTGCCGGTATGGAACGGCCTGACCGATGAGTTTCATCCCACCCAGCTGCTGGCCGATCTGCTCACCATGCAGGAGCACCTGCCGGAAAAATCGTTACGCTCCATGGTGCTGGCCTATGCGGGCGATGCGCGCAATAACATGGGCAACAGCCTGATGGAAGCCGCCGCGCTGATGGGTATCGACCTGCGATTAGTCGCGCCGAAAAGCTGCTGGCCGGAAGCGCATCTGGTTGACGAATGCCGCGCAGTCGCGCAGCAAAACGGCGGCAAGATTACCCTGACGGAAGATATTGCTGAAGGCGTTAAGCAGGCGGACTTTATTTATACCGATGTGTGGGTCTCGATGGGCGAAGCCAAGGAACGCTGGCAGGAGCGTATCGCGCTGCTGCGTGATTACCAGGTGAATATGGCGATGCTGCAGCTGACCGGCAATGCCAGGGTGAAATTTCTCCACTGCCTGCCCGCGCTGCATGACGATCAAACCACGCTGGGGAAACAGATGGCCGAACAATATCAGCTCAATGGCGGCATGGAAGTTACCAATGAAGTGTTTGAATCAGAGCACAGTATTGTCTTTGATCAGGCGGAAAATCGGCTGCATACCATTAAAGCGGTAATGGTCGCCACGCTGGCAAAACCCGCTAAATTAGCGTAACGCAAACGGTTACCCGGTGTGCGTTTTTTACTTGAAGCCGCACGCTGAATGGGTATAATGCGCCACAATTTGTCGGGAGGACGCATGCTGCTGAGCCATAAAATAGCCATCGCTCAATCACGCCTGAATGCAGGCGGCGCGCCTGTTTCCTTCCGTCAGCGACCGATCGTAAGAAAGCCCCTCATTGCAGGGGCTTTTTTTCGTCCTTAATCCGGCACGCCTAAAGGAGAGTGACGCATGAATCCGCTGTATCACAAGCATATTATCTCGATTAACGATCTCAGCCGCGAGGAGCTGGAGCTGGTGCTGCATGCGGCAGCCAGCCTGAAGGCCAATCCGCAGCCGGAGCTGTTGAAACATAAAGTGATCGCCAGCTGCTTTTTCGAGGCCTCAACGCGCACGCGCCTCTCTTTTGAGACGGCGATTCAGCGTCTGGGCGCGGCGGTGGTGGGTTTCTCCGACAGCAGCAATACTTCGCTGGGTAAAAAGGGCGAAACGCTGGCCGATACCATTTCGGTTATCAGCACCTATGTCGATGCGATTGTGATGCGGCATCCGCAGGAGGGCGCGGCGCGCCTGGCTACCGAATTTTCCGGCGCGACGCCGGTCTTGAACGCGGGCGATGGCGCGAATCAGCACCCTACGCAGACGCTGCTTGACCTCTTCACCATCCAGGAAACGCAAAGCCGCCTGAGCAATCTGAACGTGGCGATGGTCGGCGACCTGAAATATGGCCGCACCGTTCACTCCCTGACGCAGGCGCTGGCGAAGTTCGAGGGTAACCGCTTCTTCTTTATTGCGCCCGACGCGCTGGCGATGCCCGCCTATATTACCGATACGCTGGATGAAAAAGGCATCGCCTGGAGCCGCCACGCCAGTATCGAAGAGGTGGTGCCGCAGGTTGATATTCTTTATATGACGCGCGTGCAGAAAGAGCGCCTCGATCCGTCGGAATATGCCAACGTGAAGGCGCAGTTTGTTTTGCGCGCCGCCGATTTACAGGGCGCGCGCGACAACATGAAGGTGCTGCACCCGCTGCCGCGCGTTGATGAGATCGCCACCGACGTGGATAAAACACCTTACGCCTGGTATTTCCAGCAGGCCGGTAACGGCATCTATGCGCGTCAGGCGCTTCTGGCATTAGTGCTTAACAGCGATCCGGTTCTGTAAGGAGGAAACAGTATGACGCAAGATAAATTACAGGTTGAAGCGATCAAACGCGGCACGGTGATCGATCATATTCCGGCGCAGGTAGGCTTTAAGCTTCTCACGCTGTTCCGCCTGACGGAAACCGATCAACGCATTACCATCGGGCTTAATTTGCCTTCCGGCGCGCTGGGCCGCAAAGATCTGATCAAGATCGAAAACACCTTCCTGACTGACGATCAGATCAACCAGCTGGCAGTCTATGCGCCGCATGCCACCGTTAACCGCATCGATGATTATGAAGTGGTGGCTAAAATCGCCCCGGCGCTGCCGGATCGCATCGAGCGCGTCCTCACCTGCCCCAACGGCAACTGCATCAGCCGCACGGAGCCGGTTTACTCCAGTTTTGCCGTCAGAAAGCGCGCGGAAAACGTGCAGCTGAAATGCAAATATTGCGAAAAAGAATTTGCCCATCAGGTGGTGTTGGCGAACTGGTAATCATTTCGCGCCTCCCTATAATGGAAGCGACAAGGCGGGCAGGCTGTCCGCCTGGCATCCCACAGATCAGGAGAATGTATGTCACGCGAAATCAACACGGAAAATGCCCCTGCCGCTATCGGCCCTTATGTTCAGGGCGTCGATTTGGGCAGCATGATCATCACCTCCGGCCAGATCCCGGTCGATCCTAAAACCGGCGCCGTGGCCGATGATATTACGGCCCAGGCGCGTCAGTCGCTGGAAAACGTGCAGGCCATTGTCGAAGCCGCTGGTCTGAAGGTGAGCGACATTGTAAAAACCACAGTATTTGTAAAAGACCTCAACGACTTCGCGACTGTTAATGCCGCCTATGAGGCGTTCTTCAGCGAGCATAATGCGCCTTTCCCTGCTCGTTCCTGCGTGGAAGTGGCGCGTCTGCCAAAAGATGTCAAAATTGAAATTGAAGCAATTGCCGTCCGCCGCTAATCGGCGTGATAATAAAAGCCGCGTCAGCTGAACGCGGCTTTTTAACGCAGTATCCCGACTGGCCTTTTTAGCTGGCGTAAAACAGGCCTTTTCTGATTTGCTCATCCGCGCATGCCGATAGCAATGGCCTTTCCCTTTTGCGCGTATGCGCCGCTGCGCCAGTACGGCTAAGCTATCTTATTCACGTAGCGCAAAGCCTTTTTTATCTATGAATAGCCGCAGCCGCCTGTTACGCGTCTGGCTGTAACATGGCAACATTCATTGCGCGGTCAAATCAGCGACGGCGGAAAATTTTTGCAACATCCCTGTAAAGAGTTTTACCTGGCTGCATAACGTGCGCGGATCGGCCGCTAGTTTATGAAGCCACAGCCTTTTTCCACTCCTGAGAGAGCAAAAAAACGCTTTTTCAGCGGATTCCTCAGCGTCCGGCGTGTCGTAATCGTAATGAGTAGCTAACCTTACTGAGTGTGAAAAAGTAGACTTTTCGATAAAACGGGCGGAGGTTCCCGCCCCGATAAGCAATCAGGATTGAGCAATGAAGAAAACTCCACCATGGTGGCAGAACGGTGTCATTTATGAAATCTATCCCAAGAGCTTTCAGGATACGACCGGTAGTGGCACAGGCGACCTGGCCGGTGTAATTCAGCGTCTGGACTATCTGAAATTGCTGGGTGTGGATGCGCTCTGGCTGACGCCTTTTTATATTTCACCGCAGGTTGATAACGGCTACGATGTGGCGAACTACACCGCCATCGATCCCGCTTACGGCACCATGAGCGATTTCGACCATCTGATCGAGCAGGCGCACAAACGCGGGCTGCGCGTTATCCTCGATATGGTGTTTAACCACTCTTCCACACAGCACCATTGGTTCCATGAATCGCTGAACCCGGAAAGTCCCTATCGCGACTACTATATCTGGCGCGACGGTACGCCAAACGAACCGCCCAATAACTGGAAGTCGAAGTTTGGCGGCTCCGCCTGGCGCTGGCATCCGGAAAGTAATCAATACTATATGCACCTGTGGGCGCCGGAACAGGCTGACCTGAACTGGGAAAACGAGAGCGTACGCGCCGAGCTCAAGCAGATTGTTAACTTTTGGGCCGATCGCGGTATCGATGGGCTGCGTCTCGACGTCATTAACCTGGTATCCAAGCATCAGGATTTCCCTGACGATCCCGACGGCGATGGCCTGCGTCTCTATACCGACGGCCCGCGTATCCACGAGTATATGCGTGAGATAAGCCAGGACGTGTTCCGGCCACGTGAGCTGGTGACGGTCGGCGAGATGTCTTCCGCCACGCTGGAGCACTGCCAGCAGTATGGCTCGCTGGAGGGCGATGAGCTGTCGATGGTGTTTAGCTTTGACCATGTCGAAGTCGATTTCTGGAACGGGCAGAAGTGGACTCTGACGCCGCTGGATCTGGTGGCGCAGAAGAAAATTTTCACCCACTGGCAGCAAGGTATGCACAATCGCGCCTGGAACGCCCTGTTCTGGTGTAACCACGATCAGCCGCGTGTGGTATCGCGCTGGGGCGACGACGGCGAATATCGCGTCCAGTCGGCGAAGATGCTGGCTATGGTGCTGCACGGCATGCAGGGCACGCCTTATATTTTCCAGGGCGAAGAACTCGGTATCATCAATCCCGGCTTTACGCGCATTATCGATTATCGCGATGTGGAAAGTCATAACATGTACGCCGAGCTGCGTACCCAGGGCCGCGACAGCGAGAACCTGTTGGAGATTTTGGCCAGTAAATCGCGCGATAATGGCCGTACGCCGATGCAGTGGGATGCCAGCGAGAATGCCGGTTTCACCACCGGCACGCCGTGGATTGGCATGAGTCGGAATTATGAAACCATCAATGCCGAAGCGGCAATCGCCGATCCCAACTCCATTTTTTACACTTATCAGCGGCTTATTCAGCTGCGTAAGCACTATCTGATCCTGACCTGGGGCGACTATCTCGACCTGCTGCCGAATCACCCTTATCTGTGGTGTTATCAACGCCAGTATGAAGGTGAAACGCTGGTGGTGATGGCGAACTTTAGTCGTGAAGCGCAAACCTGGCATCCGGAAGCGTCGTTTGGCAGTAGCTGGGAAGTGCTGATGAGCAACTATCCCGACCCCAAAAACGAGCCGGGTGAAATCATGCTGCGACCGTGGGAAGCGGTCTGGTGGTATCAGAAGAAAAATCATTAAGTTAAACCGCTGCGCGCGCCTGGCGCGCAGCCTTCTCTCCCTGCCTCCCCTGCCATACCTCCTTTTTATTACCGTTGCTTAAGTTTTCGACCGCCTCTGGCGATCCATGTTCTGCATCAAAAAAAGCACGCTTAAATAAGTGAAAGCACCATATATAGGGTCTATTATTCATCACCAGTCCTACATATAGTAATGTCTTCACAGGAGAAGGGTGGTGACAACGACGGTGGTAAAACGAGACGGCTGCCAGGTAGCCTTTGATCAACAGCGTATTGCTGAAGCAATTCGTGCCGCGGCTCGCGCCGCGCAGATTGAAGATGAGCCTTACTGTTTAGCGGTAGCCCAGCAGGTCAGTGAACAAATCAGCAGCTGCGAGCGCGTCGATATTCATGAAATTCAGCAGGCGGTAGAAGATTTATTGATGGCGGGCCGTTATCCACAGCTGGCGCGTCAATATATTGAATATCGTCACGACCGCGATCAGGCACGTGAGCAGCGCGGCAAGCTGAGCAAGGCGATCCGCGGGCTGGTTGAGCAGAGCGATCCCGCGCTGCTGCATGAAAATGCCAACAAAGACAGCAAGGTTATCCCTACCCAGCGCGACTTGCTGGCGGGCATCGTCGCCAAACATTATGCCCAACAGCATATGCTGCCGCGTGATGTGGTTCGCGCCCACCAGCGCGGCGAAATCCACTACCACGACCTCGATTACGCCCCCTTCTTCCCGATGTTTAACTGCATGCTGATCGATTTAAAAGGCATGCTCACCAACGGCTTCAAAATGGGCAACGCCGAGATCGAACCGCCCAAATCCATTGCGACCGCCACGGCGGTGACGGCGCAGATTATCGCTCAGGTCGCCAGCCATATTTATGGCGGCACCACCATCAACCGCATCGATGAGATCCTCGCGCCCTTTGTGGAAGTGAGCTATGAAAAACATCTGGCGGTCGCGCGTGACTGGCAAATTAACGAAAGCGAACGCTACGCCCGCGAGCGTACCGAAAAAGAGTGCTACGACGCCTTCCAGTCGCTGGAGTATGAGGTCAACACGCTGCATACCGCCAACGGCCAGACGCCGTTTGTTACCTTTGGCTTTGGCCTCGGCACCAGCTGGGCGGCGCGCCTGATTCAGCAATCTATTTTGCGCAACCGTATCGCGGGTCTCGGTAAAAATCGTAAAACCGCCGTGTTCCCTAAACTTGTGTTTGCGATTCGTGAAGGGCTTAATCGCCGTCCGGGCGATGCCAATTACGATATTAAACAGCTGGCGCTGGAGTGTGCCAGTAAGCGCATGTATCCCGATATTCTTAACTACGATCGTGTGGTTGAGGTCACCGGCTCGTTTAAAACGCCGATGGGCTGCCGTAGCTTTCTTGGCGTCTGGGAAGAGAACGGCGAGCAGGTTCACGATGGGCGTAATAACCTCGGCGTGATCAGCCTTAACCTGCCGCGTATTGGTCTGGAAGCGCGCGGCGATGAAACGCGCTTCTGGCAGCTGCTTGATGAGCGGTTAGCCATTGCGAAGAAAGCGCTAATGACGCGTATCGCCCGGCTGGAACAGACCAAAGCGCGCGTGGCGCCGATCCTGTATATGGAAGGCGCCTGCGGCGTGCGGCTGAACGCTGACGATAACGTGGCGGAAATTTTTAAACATGGCCGCGCCTCTATTTCTCTCGGCTATATCGGCCTGCATGAGACCATTAACGCCCTGAGCGGCGGCGAGACGCACCTCTACGACAGCGAGCTGCTGCGCGCGAAAGCGCTGGCGATTGTCACGCGCCTGCGGGCGGCGGTTGATGCCTGGAAAGAGGAAACCGGCTACGGCTTTAGTCTCTACAGCACGCCGAGCGAAAACCTGTGCGATCGCTTCTGCCGCCTTGATGCCGCCGAGTTTGGTCAGGTAAAAGGCGTCACCGATAAAGGCTACTACACCAACAGTTTCCACCTGGATGTGGAAAAGAAAGTGAACCCGTACGATAAGCTCGATTTTGAAGCCGTTTACCCCACTATCGCCAACGGCGGTTTTATCTGTTACGGCGAATATCCCAACCTACAGCACAACCTGAAAGCGCTGGAAGATGTCTGGGACTACAGCTATAACCATGTGCCCTATTACGGCACCAACACGCCAATTGATGAATGTTACGAGTGCGGCTTTACCGGCGAGTTTGACTGCACCAGCAAAGGCTTTACCTGCCCGGCCTGCGGCAACCACGATCCGGCTCGCGTCTCCGTTACGCGACGCGTATGCGGCTATCTGGGCAGCCCCGATGCCCGACCGTTTAACGCCGGTAAACAGGAAGAGGTGAAGCGGCGAGTAAAACATCTGTGAACATCCATCAGTATTACCCGATTGATGTGGTAAATGGGCCAGGCACCCGCTGTACGCTGTTTGTTGCTGGTTGTGAGCATGAGTGTCCCGGCTGCTATAACCAGCGCACCTGGCGGCTGAACTCCGGCGTTCCTTTTACCATTGATATGGAAGAACAGCTGATTGCGGATCTGAGTGATACGCGGATTCCGCGCCAGGGCTTATCCCTTTCCGGCGGCGATCCGCTGCATCCGGCTAATGTGCCCGATGTGCTGCGCCTGGTGCGCCGCGTGCGCCGCGCCTGCCCCGGCAAGGATATCTGGTTGTGGACCGGCTATAGGCTGGCAGAATTAAGCGCAGCGCAGCAGCAGGTGGTGGCTGAGCTAAATGTGCTGGTGGATGGCAAATTTATCCGGGAATTAAAAGACCCCAAGCTGGTGTGGCGCGGCAGCAGTAATCAGGTTATCCATTATCTGCGCTAAACCGCGCCACGCCTGAACCCGAATCCGTTGCTCGGTAAAAAATACTTACCAACTGGCACGATCTGATTTGCCGTTTAACCCGCTGTTATCTGAAAGATTATTAGCGCAAGCGGCGCAAATTATTTGATTTTTCAGCATCCTCAACCAGACTTAACCGGTAGCACCACATAAACAGGAGGATAAAGATGAGCAAGAAAATAGCGGTGTTGATTACCGATGAATTTGAAGACTCTGAATTTACCTCCCCTGCAGAAGCCTATACCAAAGCGGGCCATGATGTTGTGACCATCGAGATGGAAGCCGGTAAAACGGTTACGGGTAAGCAGGGAAAGGCACAGGTAAAAATAGATAAGAGTATTGATAATGTCAGCCCGGCGGAGTTTGATGCGCTGTTGCTGCCCGGCGGGCATTCGCCCGATTCGCTGCGTGGCGATGACCGCTTCGTCAGCTTTACCAAAGAATTTGTCGCCAGCGGGAAGCCGATCTTTGCCATCTGCCACGGCCCGCAGCTGTTAATCAGCGCCAACGGCGTACGCGGACGTAAAATGACCTGCGTAAAAGCCATCGCCATCGATCTGAAGAATGCGGGCGCTGACTTTTATGATAAAGAGGTCGTGGTAGATAACGATAAGCTGGTTACCAGCCGTACGCCAGAGGATCTGCCTGCCTTTAATCAGGAATCGCTGCGTATTCTCAACAACCTGTAATCGTGCGCTGTGCGGCGATGTGCTGCACAGCTTCCTCTGACAGCGTAACGGACATCCCGAAACGCGTTATCCCTACAGCGATCAACAATCTTCGGTAGTACGCCGCCAGTGGTTTTTCTTACCGAAGCCTAAGGTGTTATCGGTCATTTTTATCTCATCCAGCCTGAGCTCCCACAGCGGCGCCGTTGATGCCCGCGCTACAGGGAAACGTCGCCCGTAGGCTGCGCGCGCCTGCCGCTCCTGCTCGCCACTCAGCAAACGCGCCTCGCCCCGGTACTGAATACCTTTAATCAACATCACGGTTTTCGTTTGTGCGCTTACCGTACCGGCCACCCGCGGCTGCTGCGCCATCAGCGCGCCGTGACGCGTATGGCTTTCCGTCATAATCCAAAAGGCCATACGCGCCTCATCGAACAGATAAAAGCAGTTGGCGCACCAAAAATCATCATTGTTATGACAGCACACCGACAGCACATGCTGCTTTTTCAAATAGCGAACCATCGCGCTAACGTCAGACACGCTTACTCCGTGATAAAAATTATCGCCAGCCATGACCTGCGGGAAGCGTTGCCGTTACAATGCCCTCTCGCAATGGAGGTCAGCAAAATGAGTGAAATCGCTTCCGCGTCCTGGCAGCTTTATATCGTGCGTACCGCTGCCGGTGCGCTTTACACCGGCATCAGCAATAATGTGCCGCGTCGCTTTCAGCAACACCAGAAAGGCACTGGCGCTAAAGCGTTGCGCGGCAAAGGCCCGCTGGAACTGCTGTTTACCTGCGAAGCGGGCGATCGCGCGATGGCTTCCCGGCTGGAGTATCAGGTAAAACAGCTGTCACGGCAGGAAAAACTCAGGCTGGTGCTCGGCCAGCCGGTTTCGCTGGCCTGCTGGCTTAGCGATCGTTCAGGTTAAAGTGCGTGGAATACGCCACCTCGCCGCTGACGTCGACAAACGCGTCATCCGCCAGTTTGTATACCTGAAAAGCGGCTTCCGTGCCCGGCCATGGGCAATGCAGCTGATGGCGCGCCGCCGGTTCAAAGCCGTAGCGGCCATACCAGGCGGGATCGCCCAGCACCACCACGGCGGCATAGCCGAATTCATTTAACGTATCCAGCCCTTCAAAAAGCAGCTGTTTGCCGATGCCCTGGCGACGTACGGACTCCTCTACCGCCAGCGGTGCCAGCCCTACCCAGTTGCGATCTTCACCCTGCAAGGTGACCGGACTAAAAGCGGCATAGCCAAGCACCTGCCCTTCGTCGTCAGTCGCAACCACGCCCAGCGTAAGCTGACCATCTTCCCGCAGCCGTTGTACCAGATCCGCCTCGGCACCGGTGGGGAAACAGCGGCGCAGCAGGCTGTCAATACCCGCTGCATCCACCCCTATTTCTGTACGAATCAACATGAAACACCTGCGCGATCTCCCGGAGATTTCGCGTCCTCGTTCAGGCCAGCCTCGACAAAGTCAGCCAGTTGCATTAATCCAATGCGCAGCGGCGCTGGCATATTTTCCAGTTCGATCGCATCCATTAGATTTTTGACTTCCAGCCCCAGCTCGGTGTCGCCTTCAATCACCAGGCGGCGCTGGAAAAAAAGCGTATCCGGATCCACTTTACGTGCGGCGATCAACAGCAGATCGTTGGCGCTGCCACGGAACCAGACATCGGCCTCATCACGATCGTTAATCTGTAAACGATCGTTTTGCAGCGTCACGGCCCAGCGCAGCGCGATATCGTGAATATCAATCCCCAACCAACGTCCCTGCAGAAAGTCTAACTCACCTTCCGCCAAAGCATGGCGAAACTGTGTATTTAGCAGCTGCTGCAGTAAAACTTTTTTCAGGGTAAAGGGCGTGAACTGCACCGGCAGACGCAGCAGGCGCGGCCCATGATTAACGCACTGAGCGCGAAGCATATTTAACACAGTTTTTACTCCTTTAAATAGCCAGGCGCTATTTTGCCACAGCCCTGGTTTTACCAGGCTAGCTGGATCAATAAATCACGTTGTCAGATGAACAATTTAGCAACACTAATCCGATCAATACGCCATTCGCTGCCTTAAATCAAAATTTCTCACGCTGAGCTTGTCTACACTCGGCGCAATTATTTATTGCCTACAGGATTTGCCATGGAACTCCTTTGTCCGGCAGGAAACTTGCCCGCGCTAAAGGCAGCGATTGAAAACGGCGCAGATGCAGTTTACATCGGACTGAAAGATGACACTAATGCGCGTCATTTTGCTGGCCTGAACTTTACTGATAAACGCCTGAAAGAAGCAGCACGCGTTGTGCATCAGCATCGGCGTAAGCTGCACGTCGCCATTAATACTTTTGCTCAGCCCGACGGCTTTCAACGCTGGCAAAATGCGATCGATATGGCGGTGGATAACGGTGCTGACGCCTTGATTATCGCTGATTTGGCGATGCTGGAGTATGCCGCCAATCGCTACCCGCACGTCGAGCGTCATGTCTCTGTTCAGGCATCCGCGACCAATCTGGAAGCGATTCGCTTTTATCATCAGCACTTTGCGGTGGCCCGCGTGGTGCTGCCGCGCGTGCTCTCGATACATCAGGTGCGTCAGCTGGCGCGTAATACGCCGGTTCCGCTGGAAGTATTCGCTTTCGGCAGCCTGTGCATCATGGCGGAAGGCCGCTGCTACCTCTCTTCGTGGATGACCGGCGAATCACCGAATACCGTGGGCGCCTGTTCGCCCGCGCGCTTTGTGCGCTGGCAGCAAACCCCTGCCGGGCTGGAGTCACGCCTTAATGAAGTGCTGATTGACCGTTATGAAGCCAACGAAAACGCGGGCTACCCCACCTTGTGTAAGGGGCGCTATCAGGTTGACGGGCAGCGCTATCACGTGCTGGAAGAGCCCACCAGCCTGAATACGCTTGAGCTGTTGCCCGATTTGTTAGCCGCCAATATCGCCTCGGTGAAAATCGAAGGCCGCCAGCGCAGCCCGGCCTATGTTGCGCAGGTCGCCCGTATTTGGCGTCAGGCGATCGATCGCTGTAAAGCCGAGCCGGGCGCTTTCGCCGTACAGGAAAACTGGATGACGGAATTAGGCGCGCTGGCGGAAGGCACGCAAACCACCCTTGGCGCCTATCACCGTAAGTGGCAGTAAGGAAAGATAATGAAATACTCTTTAGGGCCGGTCCTTTGGTACTGGCCAACGGATACGCTGGCCGATTTTTATCAGGCCGCCGCACACAGCAGCGCGGATATCGTTTATTTAGGCGAGTCGGTATGCAGCAAACGCCGCGCGACCCGCTTTAATCAATGGATGGAATTTGCCCGTCTGCTGGCGCAAAGCGGCAAGCAGGTGGTATTCAGTACGCTGGCGCTGGTGCAGTCCGCCTCGGAATTACAGGAAATTAAACGTTACGTCGATAACGGCGAGTTTCTGATTGAAGCCAACGATTTCGGCACCGTGAATATGGCGGCGGAGCAGAAACTGCCTTTTGTCGTGGGTCATGCGCTTAATTGCTATAACGCCGTGACATTGCAGATGCTGCTGCGGCTCGGCATGACGCGCTGGTGTATGCCGGTTGAGCTGTCGCGCGACTGGCTGCTCAACATTCAGCAGCAGTGTCATGGACTGGGCATTCATGGCAAGTTTGAGACCGAGGTGCTGGCTTACGGCCATCTGCCGCTGGCGTTGTCGGCGCGCTGTTTTACCGCCCGGTCAGAAGATAAACCCAAAGATGAATGCGAAACCTGCTGCACTAACTATCCGCAGGGGCGACGCGTGCTGTCGCAGGAAGATCAGCAGGTTTTTGTGCTCAACGGCATTCAGACCATGAGCGGCTACTGTTATAACCTGGGTAACGATCTTACCAGCATGCATGGTCTGGTCGATGTGGTTCGTCTGTCGCCAGAAGATAAACAGACGCTGGCGCTTATCGATCGCTTCCGCGCAAATGAAGAGGGCGCCGCCCCGCTGATGATGGCGCAGCGAAATGACTGTAACGGCTACTGGCGCAAGCTGGCCGGTATGGCGCTGGAATCGTAAAGCGTGGAGCAGCGCTGATTTTAACGCCCTGCCTGCTGCCGCTTTGCTCTCAGGGCATATTCTGACTACTCTGCTAAAAGTGCAATACGGTAAAGTGAATGCATGTTTTCCTACAAGGTTGACGCTTTCGGCCTGTAGCCAACAAAGTGAGCAGATATGTCTGAGAAAAAAAACGTTCCTCTGTCAGTACTCGATTTGGCGCCGATTCCGCAGGGCGCCTCAGCGCGTGATGCGTTTCACGCCTCGCTGGCGCTGGCTCAGCAGGCAGAAGGATTAGGCTTTCATCGTTACTGGCTGGCTGAGCATCATAATATGACCGGTATCGCCAGCGCCGCCACCTCCGTGCTGATTGGCTATCTGGCGGCGAATACCCAAACGCTACGCCTCGGCTCCGGCGGTATTATGCTGCCCAACCATGCTCCGCTGGTGATCGCAGAGCAGTTCGGCACGCTGGAAGCGCTCTATCCAGGTCGCATCGATCTGGGCCTGGGCCGCGCGCCGGGCTCCGATCAGCGCACCATGATGGCGTTGCGCCGCCATCAAAGCTCTCACCTGATCGATAGCTTCCCGGAAGATGTAGAAACGCTGATCGGCTGGTTTGATGCGGATAAAGAGGCGCAGCTGCCGGTGCAGCCGGTGCCGGGCCTGGGATCGGAAATCCCGGTCTGGCTGTTGGGCTCCAGCCTGTACAGCGCGCAGCTGGCGGCGAAGCTTGGGTTGCCGTTTGCCTTTGCCTCCCATTTCGCGCCCGACCTGCTATTCCAGGCGTTACATATGTATCGTGAGAACTTCCAGCCGTCGGCGCGTCTCGATAAGCCTTACGCCATGGTATGTATCAATATCGTCGCGGCGGATACCGAGCGGGAAGCCCGCTTCCTGTTCACTTCCATGCAGCAGCAGTTTATTAACCTGCGCCGCGGCAAACCTGGCCCGCTACCGGCACCGGTAGAGAATATGGATAGCCTTTGGACGCCGTCTGAGCAATATGGCGTGCAGCAGGCGTTAAGCATGTCGCTGGTGGGGGATGTTACCAAGGTGCAGCATGGGCTGGCGGCCTTGATCCGCGAAACCCAGGCGGATGAGATCATGGTTAACGGTCAGATTTTCGATCGTCAGGCGCGTTTGCGCTCGTTTGAACTGGCGATGCAGGCCGCACAGTCGCTGTAAGCCAGCCTGAATTGCACGCATAAAAAAACCAGCCTTACGGCTGGTTTTTTATTTCACGCTTAGCGATTAGTAGTCGCGACGGCGAACGGCACCTGTACCACTGGCGCTGTCTTCACGACGCGGACCACGGCTTGCGCCATCACGGTTACCGTTACCACGGGCTCCGCCTTCACGACGCTCGCTGAAACGACGACCGCCTTCACGACCTGCGCCGCCTTCACGACGTTCGCCGCCGAAGCCACCGCGACCGCCAGGACGACGCTCACCACCACGCTCAGAACGCTCACGCGGCTGCGCATCACCCATCAGCTGCATATTCATCGGTTTGTTCAGAATACGCGTGCGGGTGAAGTGCTGCAGGATTTCACCCGGCATGCCTTTCGGCAGCTCGATAGTTGAGTGAGTACCAAACAGCTTGATGTTACCGATGTAACGGCTGCTGATATCGCCTTCGTTAGCGATAGCACCAACGATGTGACGTACTTCAACGCCATCATCACGGCCCACTTCGATACGATACAGTTCCATATCGCCAACGTCACGACGCTCACGACGCGGACGATCGCCATCACGGCTTTCGCCACGGCCATCGCGTGCATCACGCGGGCTGCGGCGCTCATCACGCTCGCGGAATTCACGACGCTGCGGACGCGGTGCTTCCGGCGGCACAATCAGCGGACGTTCGCCCTGCGCCATTTTCAGCAGCGCGGCAGCCAGCGTATCCATCTCCAGATCGTTTTCCGGCGACAGTTTGCTCAGCAGCGCACGGTACTGATCCAGATCGCTGCTTTCCAGCTGCTGCTGTACTTTCGCGGCGAATTTTTCCAGACGACGCGCGCTCAGCAGCTCACCGTTCGGCAGTTCAACTTCCGGAATAGTCAGCTTCATGGTGCGCTCGATGTTGCGCAGCAGGCGACGTTCGCGGTTTTCGACGAACAGCAGCGCACGGCCAGCACGACCTGCACGACCGGTACGGCCGATACGGTGAACGTAAGACTCTGAATCCATCGGGATATCATAGTTTACGACCAGGCTGATGCGTTCAACATCAAGACCACGGGCAGCAACGTCGGTGGCGATCAGGATATCCAGACGACCATCTTTCAGACGTTCCAGCGTCTGCTCACGCAGCGCCTGGTTCATGTCGCCGTTTAACGCAGCGCTGCTGTAGCCGCTACGCTCCAGCGCTTCAGCAACTTCCAGCGTGGCGTTTTTAGTACGTACGAAAATAATCGCCGCATCGAAATCTTCTGCTTCCAGGAAGCGAACCAGCGCGTCAGTTTTACGGCCCCAGACAGTCCAGTAGCTCTGGCTGATGTCAGGACGCGTAGTCAGGCTGCTCTGGATACGCACTTCCTGCGGATCCTTCATAAAGCGACGCGTAATACGGCGAATCGCTTCCGGCATGGTGGCAGAGAACAGAGCGGTCTGATGACCTTCCGGGATCTGCGCCATGATGGTTTCTACGTCTTCGATAAAGCCCATGCGCAGCATTTCATCTGCTTCGTCCAGCACCAGGCCACGCAGGTTAGAGAGATCCAGCGTACCGCGCTTCAGGTGATCCAGCAGACGACCCGGCGTACCGACGACGATCTGCGGGCCCTGACGCAGCGCACGCAGCTGCACGTCATAACGCTGGCCACCGTACAGTGCCAGTACGTTAACGCCGTGCATATGTTTAGAAAACTCGTTGCAGGCTTCTGCAACCTGCACCGCCAGCTCACGCGTCGGTGCCAGCACCAGAATCTGTGGTGCTTTCAGTTCAGGGTCGAGGTTGTGCAGCAGCGGCAAAGAGAACGCTGCGGTTTTACCACTACCGGTTTGTGCCATACCCAGTACATCGCGGCCTGCCAGCAGATGTGGGATACATTCAGCCTGAATCGGTGACGGCTTCTCATAGCCCAAGCCGTTCAGTGCTTTAAGGATGAATTCGTTAAGACCCAGGTCGGAAAAAGTGGTTTGGATATCAGTCATGTAGTACAAGTGCCTCTTAGATTACGGCGGCCAGTCTACATAACTCGTCCTGAAAATATGCAATCATTTTCATTGAAAAATGTGAACCGGCTCAAATTAGATGTTTTGACGAACAAAAAAGCCGTCACCCCGGAAGGTGATGACATTTGTTAAAAAATGGACTCAGGTGTTCGTCAGCTATTGCTGGTCAGATTCTGTTAAATCGTCTTGTGTCTGGCCTAACAGCGCCAGTTCCAACAATGCGTATCGGTGCTCAACAAAGTTATGTACATTGTTGGCGACCGCCAGTTTGAACAACGCTTCCGCGCTGTCCTTCTCCCCCAGACTTAGGTAGTACTTACCTAAATAGAAGTTGGTTTCACTGAGATGTTCAGCGAGCGAGGTGTTATCCGTTGCGTCCGCCTTGAGACGTTCCATCAGCGTTTTTTCACTGATGTCGCCAAGGTAGAACTCGACAATATTCCATCCCCATTGATCGCGGTCCGCTCTGTCGTAACGCTGCTTGAGCGCCACTTTTGCCTTATCGGCATCTATCCCTTGTTCATCGAGATAAAGCCACAGGCTGCGGAAAGGATCGTTAGGATCGTCTTGATAAAACGCCAGCAGATCATCTTGCGCTAACTTGTATCGTCCGCCGTAATAGAGGGCGATACCACGGTTTAAATGCGCATAATTGTAAGTTGGATCAAGCTCAAGTACAGAATCAAACGCTTCATAGGCGGCATCAAAGTTGCCCGCCTGCGTTAAGTATATACCTAAATAATTAAAAACTTCAGGCATATCTGGTCTAATAGACAGCGCTTGCGAAAAATCGTTCCGCGCTAATGCCCTCAGACCTAAGCTATCATACAACACTCCGCGCTCATATAATAGCTGTGCACGCTCATCATCGGTCAATGCCCGACTGGCAAGAATTTGTTCCATGCGCGCCAGGATGACTTCCTGTTGCAGAGTTGGCTGTAGCGGAACCGCCAGCACATCGCTCTTACGCCAATCTGAGTTGCTGCATCCTGCCAGCGTGATAGCTGTCGCAACGAAACACCAGCGCAAAAAAGGCTTCATTTCCCACTCCCGAATACCAACATTGGGATGCACGTCCTGTCATCCGCCTGCCATGCACAAGGATTCCCGCCCTCGCAACGAAACAGCTCTCCCCACGGGGAGGAGAGCTCAATGTCGAACGCGCTTTTACTCTGCTTCAGGGTTAACGGCTGCCGTTTCTGCCTGCGGCTGCTGCTCTGAGGCTTCTTTGATGCTCAGACGCACACGGCCCTGACGGTCCACTTCCAGTACCTTAACCGGTACTTCCTGGCCCATCTGCAGGTAGTCGGTCACTTTCTCAACGCGCTTGTCAGCGATCTGAGAAATATGAACCAGACCTTCTTTACCGCCGCCAATCGCGACAAAGGCACCGAAATCAACGATGCGCGTCACTTTACCGTTGTAAATGCGACCCACTTCAATTTCAGCGGTGATCTCTTCGATACGACGGATAGCATGCTGCGCTTTATCACCGTCGGTCGCGGCGATTTTCACCGTACCGTCATCTTCGATTTCGATAGTGGTGCCGGTCTCTTCAGTCAGCGCACGAATCACAGAACCACCTTTACCGATCACATCCTTGATTTTGTCCGGATTGATCTTGATGGTGTGAATACGCGGTGCGAATTCAGAGATATCACCACGCGGCGTGCTGATTGCCTGCTCCATCACGCCCAGAATGTGCAGACGCGCACCTTTGGCCTGATTCAGCGCAACCTGCATGATTTCGCGGGTAATGCCTTCGATTTTGATATCCATCTGCAGCGCGGTGATACCTTCACGGCTACCGGCCACTTTAAAGTCCATATCGCCCAAGTGATCTTCATCGCCAAGGATATCGGACAGCACGACAAAACGGTCGTCTTCTTTTACCAGGCCCATCGCGATACCGGCTACGGCCGCTTTGATCGGCACACCCGCATCCATCAGCGCCAGAGATGCGCCACAGACGGAAGCCATAGAAGAGGAACCGTTTGATTCGGTGATTTCAGATACTACGCGAACGGTGTAAGGAAATTCTTCCAGTTTCGGCATCACTGCCAGCACGCCGCGTTTAGCCAGACGACCGTGGCCGATTTCACGACGCTTCGGTGAACCTACCATTCCGGTTTCGCCTACGGAGTACGGAGGGAAGTTGTAGTGGAACAGGAAGTTGTCGGTACGCTCGCCCATCAGCTCGTCAAGGTTCTGCGCATCACGTGCGGTACCCAGCGTTGCGGCAACCAGCGCCTGCGTTTCGCCACGGGTAAACAGCGCGGAACCGTGCGTACGCGGCAGTACGCCGGTGCGTACGTCGAGACCACGGATCATATCTTTTTCACGACCATCGATACGCGGCTCGCCGTTCAGGACGCGGCTACGCACCACGTTCTTCTCGATAGCGTGCAGCAGATCGCTGATTTCGCCTTCGTCCAGGCTCTCATCTTCCGCCAGCAGCGCGGCGGTGGTTTCTGATTTGATCAGATCAACCTGCGCATAACGCTGTTGTTTTTCCGTGATGCGATAGGCATCGCTCAGACGGGATTCCGCCAGCGCCGCGATACGTGCGTTCAGTGCAGCGTTAACGGTCTCAGGCTGCCAGTCCCAACGCGGTTTGCCCGCTTCAGCAACCAGCGCGTTGATGTTTTCAATCACCACCTGCTGCTGCTCGTGGCCGAAGACCACCGCGCCCAGCATTTGCTCTTCGGTCAGGATATCCGCTTCGGATTCCACCATCAGTACCGCGTTCTGCGTACCGGCAACCACCAGATCCAGACGAGACTGTTTGATCTCATCGGAGGTTGGGTTCAGCACGTACTGATCGTTGATGTAACCTACGCGAGCAGAGCCGATTGGGCCGTTGAACGGAATACCAGACAGGCTCAGTGCGGCAGAAGCACCAATCATCGCTACGATATCAGGGTTAACCTGCGGGTTTACCGATACCACGGTGGCGATAACCTGAACTTCGTTAACGAAGCCTTCCGGGAACAGCGGACGAACCGGGCGGTCAATCAGACGCGCAATCAGGGTTTCGCCTTCGCTAGGACGGCCTTCACGACGGAAGAAGCTGCCTGGGATACGACCAGCAGCGTAGGTACGCTCCTGATAGTTTACGGTCAGCGGAAAGAAATCCTGACCGGCTTTCGCTTTTTTCTGACCAACAACGGTAACAAATACCGCGGTATCATCCATGCTGACCATAACGGCAGCGGTGGCCTGACGCGCCATCATACCGGTCTCAAGCGTCACGGTATGCTGACCATACTGGAATTTACGTATAATCGGATTTAGCAAAATTACGTCCTTTACGTCAAACAGGCACGAACAGCGCGCCTGCTGTGGGTTTTCAACCTTTATTGCATCCTCGCGACTAATGACAATCCTTATACCTGTCGGGCATAAAGTCTCTCATTAGCCGCGCGAACCTCTGCAAATAAAGATCACATACTGCAACAATACAATAGATTGCGCTGGATTGCTGCGGATTGCTTGAAAAAAGGGGCCCGGAGGCCCCTTTTTTTACGAAACTTGCACCATACCGTTCTGATAGCGTAGCCGCCATAAAACAGCATGTTAAGACTTAGCGACGCAGGCCCAGGCTTTCGATCAGGCTGGTGTAGCGAGCAACATCTTTACGCTTCAGGTAATCCAGCAGCTTACGACGCTGAGAAACCATACGCAGCAGACCGCGACGGCTGTGGTGATCTTTCTTGTGCTCAGAAAAGTGACCCTGCAGGTGGTTGATCTGAGCAGTCAGCAGTGCAACCTGAACTTCGGTTGAGCCGCTGTCGTTAGTGCCACGACCGTATTTAGCAACGATCTCTGCTTTAGCTTCGGTACTTAGAGACATAATGAACTCCGGTTAAATGATAAATGTCAGGGTGCCAATCTCTAATTCAGCGACCCCATGTAAAGCCGCATTATTCTACTCTCAGGCTGAGACGAGTGCAAATGGCTCAGGCAGAATATTCTACCACCAAACGGCGCGGCGCTACGCGTCCATCGTCAGCGATTTCCGCCATGCCGATAAACTTACGCGCTTCCCCTTCGGTTACGCGCACCAGGCCATCAGCAGGCGTGACTGACGCCTGCACCGGCTGCCCCTGCTTAAAGTAACCCGCCGCGATCTCGCTGAGATTCACTTCCGGGTAATCCGATGCCGGGCTATCCATCGGCATCAGCAGGGCATCCAGCTGGGTTTGTGCTTCTTCGCTTAGGTCGCCTAGCTCGCCCTGTAAGGCATTGAGCTGCTCCAGCGTAATCATTTTCTCAATGGGATAACGCGCCACCTGTAGCCGACGCAGCATAATAACGTGCGCGCCACAGCCCAGCTTCTCACCCAAATCATCAATGATGGTACGAATGTAGGTGCCTTTGGAGCAGTGAATTTCCAGCTCCAGCTCGTTCTCCTGCCAGCGAATAAACTGCAATTCATGCACGATGATGGAGCGCGCTTCACGCGGCACTTCAACACCCTGACGCGCATATTCATACAGCGGACGGCCCTGATATTTCAGGGCGGAGTACATGGAAGGCACCTGCTGCGTCTCGCCACGAAAGCTTTCCAGCGCTTCATCCAGCTGCGCCTGCGTAAAGGTTACGTCGCGCTCGCTGATAACCTGACCGTCGGCGTCAGAGGTATCAGTGCGCTGGCCCAGCCGCGCAATCACGCGATAGCGTTTATCCGCATCCAGCAGATATTGCGAAAACTTAGTCGCTTCGCCCAGACAGATCGGCAGCATACCGGTGGCTAACGGATCCAGCGCGCCGGTATGGCCTGCTTTATTGGCGCGGAAAATACGCTTCACTTTTTGCAGCGCATCGTTGGAAGAGAGCCCCTGAGGCTTATCGAGCAGCAGCACGCCATGAATATCACGGCCGCGACGACGAGGACGACTCATTACTCCCCCTTGTCGTCTTCTTCTGCCGGACCCCGGCGCTGCGCATCATTTTTCACTACGTTGGTCACCAGGTTGGACATGCGCATCCCTTCCACCAACGAGTTGTCATAAAAGAAGGTCAGCTCAGGCACGATACGCAGACGCATCGCCTTGCCGAGCAGCGAACGGATATAGCCAGAGGCATCCTGCAACGCTTTGATGCCGCCCTTAATGGAATCCGCATCATCGTCGTTTAAAAAGGTAACAAACACTTTGGCATAGGCCAGATCGCGCGAAACTTCTACGCCGGAAACGGTCACCATCAAACCAACACGCGGATCTTTAATTTCCCGCTGGATGATCATGGCGATCTCTTTTTGCAGTTCCTGTGCGACACGCTGTGGGCGACCAAATTCTTTCGCCATCATTATTTCTCCTGATAATGGCTGAGCCCCGACCATGAAATGGCGGGGCTCAGTCCGGGGAAGCGCTCGGCTTCCCAAATGCCACTTGCGATGCGATCGTTATTCGATGGTACGCTGGATTTCGATCACTTCGAAGACTTCGATCATATCGCCGGTGCGAACGTCGTTATAGTTCTTAACGCCGATACCACACTCCATGCCGTTACGGACTTCGTTAACGTCATCTTTAAAGCGACGCAGGGATTCCAGCTCGCCTTCATAGATAACCACGTTGTCACGCAGTACACGGATTGGGTTATGACGTTTAACCACGCCTTCGGTAACCATACAACCAGCAATCGCGCCAAACTTCGGTGATTTGAACACGTCGCGCACTTCGGCCAGGCCGATGATCTGCTGTTTGTATTCCGGCGCAAGCATACCGCTCATCGCTGCTTTCACTTCATCGATCAGATTATAGATGACCGAGTAGTAACGCAGGTCCAAACTTTCCGCTTCGATAACACGACGCGCTGACGCATCGGCACGAACGTTAAAGCCCAGGATGATAGCGTTGGATGCCGCAGCCAGCGTTGCGTCGGTTTCGGTGATACCGCCCACGCCTGAACCCACGATCTTCACTTTCACTTCGTCGGTAGAAAGCTTCAGCAGGGAGTCGGAAATCGCTTCGGCAGAACCCTGTACGTCCGCTTTCAGTACGATGTTCAGCTCGGAAACGTCGCCTTCGGTCATGTTGGCAAACATGTTTTCCAGCTTAGATTTCTGCTGACGCGCCAGCTTAACTTCGCGGAATTTGCCCTGACGATACAGCGCAACTTCACGCGCTTTTTTCTCGTCACGTACTACGGTCGCTTCGTCGCCCGCTGCCGGAACGCCAGAAAGGCCAAGGATTTCCACCGGAATAGAAGGACCCGCTTCGGTCACTTCGCGGC
Source organism: Mixta sp. BE291 (assembly GCF_031457955.1). NCBI lineage: Bacteria > Pseudomonadati > Pseudomonadota > Gammaproteobacteria > Enterobacterales > Erwiniaceae > Mixta > Mixta sp. BE291. Next base: position 463,828 of record NZ_JAVDXN010000003.1, read on the forward strand.
CCATCTCATCACGCATCGCACGTACACGGCCATACTCGAAGCCGCACAGAACGATATCGCCTTTACTCAGCGTACCTTCGCGAACCAGAACGGTTGCAACCGGACCACGACCTTTATCCAGGAAGGATTCGATCACCACGCCGCTGGCCATACCGGCACGTACCGCGTTCAGTTCAAGCACTTCAGACTGCAGCAGAATCGCATTCAGCAGGTCGTCAACGCCGGTACCCGCTTTCGCAGAAACGTTAACGAACATGTTTTCGCCGCCCCACTCTTCCGGAATGATACCGTACTGAGTCAGTTCGTTCTTCACGCGATCCGGATCGGCGTCAGGCTTATCGATCTTGTTGACGGCAACCACCACCGGCACGCCAGCGGCTTTCGCATGCTGAACGGCTTCAACGGTCTGCGGCATCACGCCATCGTCGGCAGCAACAACCAGCACCACGATATCCGTCGCCTGCGCACCACGTGCACGCATCGCGGTAAACGCGGCGTGGCCCGGGGTGTCAAGGAAGGTGATCATGCCGTTGTCGGTTTCAACGTGGTAAGCACCGATGTGCTGAGTAATGCCGCCCGCTTCGCCAGAGGCGATTTTGGTGGAGCGAATATAGTCCAGCAGAGAGGTTTTACCGTGGTCAACGTGACCCATGATGGTGACGACTGGCGCACGGGATTCAGCAGCAGCGCCGGTATCACGATCGCTCATTACCGCTTCTTCCAGCTCGTTCTCGCGGCGCAGGATCACTTTGTGTCCCATCTCTTCCGCGACCAGCTGGGCCGTTTCCTGATCGATAACCTGGTTGATGGTGGCCATCGCGCCCATTTTCATCATCGCTTTGATGACCTGGGAGCCTTTCACCGCCATTTTGTTAGCCAGTTCCGCTACGGTGATGGTTTCACCGATGATAACGTCACGGTTAACGGCCTGCGCCGGGCGGTTAAAGCCCTGTTGCAGCGCACTGCCTTTACGATGCTTACCGCCTTTACCGCCACGAATCGCCGCACGGGCTTCTTCACGGTCGGTTTTCGCTTCGGCATGTTTATTACCTTTGCGCGGGCGCGGCGGTTTCGCCGTGGTGCGAGTACGGCTACGACCGCCTTCTACTTCGCGATCGTTTTCGTCTTCCGCCTGGCGAGCGTGTTGAGAAGTGGTGACGTGATAATCAGCGTCATCGCTCTCGGTTGGTTTTGCTTCCCAGTCGCCTGCTTTCTGCTCGGCCAGTTTGCGCGCTTCTTCAGCGACACGGCGCGCATCTTCTTCCAGCTTGCGGCGGGCTTCTTCTTCCACTTTACGCTTCAGCTCTGCAGCTTCAGCTTCGCGGCGGGCTTTATCAGACTGTCCGGCCCGGGTCATTTCGTCGGTTTGTTGGTTCGTCACTTTTTCACTTTCCGCTGCTTCACGCTTAGCCTTTTCCGCGGCTTCGCGTTTGGCTTGCTCTTCGGCTTCACGCTTCGCTTTTTCCGCTGCTTCGCGCGTGGCTTTTTCTTCCGCCTCACGACGAGCCTGTTCTTCCGCTTCACGCTGCGCCTGCGCTTCTGCTTCAGCCTTAGCTTTTTCAGCCTCAGCATCCTCTGTTACATAGGTGCGCTTTTTGCGGACTTCGATTTGCACCGACTTACTTTTACCCCCGGTGCCAGGAATATTCAAGGTGCTACGCGTTTTACGCTGCAGCGTTAACTTACCTGACGGGCTGCCATTATCGCGGTTCAGGTGCGTCAGTAAGGTTTCTTTTTCGTGCTGGGTTACAGAGTCATTTTCAGACTTACGGATCCCTGCATCAGCAAACTGCTGTACCAGGCGTTCCACCGAAGTCTGTATCTCTGCGGCCAGCGATTTTACGGTTACATCTGTCATGCTGTTCCTTCCTGTTATTACGCGTCATCGCCGAACCAGCAGATATTACGCGCCGCCATAATCAGAGCGCCGGCCTTCTCATCATCCAGGCCTTCAATATCTGTCAGATCGTCAACACCCTGCTCGGCCAGATCTTCCAGCGTGCAAACACCTCTTGCCGCCAGTTTAATGGCCAGATTGCGATCCATACCTTCAAGGTTTAGCAGATCGTCAGCAGGTACGCCGTTGCCAAGGCTCTCCGCCTTTTCCAGCGCCAGGGTCGTTAACGCATTTTTCGCACGTTCGCGTAGTGCTTCTACAGTCGCTTCATCCAGGCCGTCGATTTCCAGCAGCTCATTCATCGGCACGTAGGCCAACTCTTCCAGAGAGGAGAAACCTTCCTCGACCAGCACGGTGGCGAACTCTTCGTCGATATCCAGGTGCTTCGTAAAGACACCAATAGCAGCATGCGCTTCTGCCTGATGCTTCGCCTGCAGATCATCGACCGTCATTACGTTCAGCACCCAACCGCTCAGTTGCGAAGCCAAACGTACGTTTTGGCCGTTACGGCCAATCGCCTGAGCCAGATTTCCGGCTTCTACAGCGATATCCATGGTGTGATTATCTTCATCAACCACGATGGAAGCGACATCGGCAGGCGCCATCGCGTTAATCACGAACTGTGCCGGATTATCATCCCACAGCACGATATCGATACGCTCACCGCCCAGCTCGCTGGATACGGCCTGAACGCGCGCGCCGCGCATACCGACGCAGGCACCAACCGGATCGATACGCTTATCGTTGGTTTTCACCGCAATTTTAGCGCGAGAACCTGGATCGCGTGCCGCCGCTTTAATTTCAAGCACTTCTTCGCCGATTTCCGGCACTTCAATGCGGAACAGCTCAATCAGCATTTCCGGTTTGGAACGGCTGACAAACAGCTGAGCGCCACGCGCTTCCGGACGTACAGCATACAGCACGCCGCGGATACGGTCGCCTGGGCGGAAGTTTTCACGCGGCAGCATATCTTCACGCAGGATAACGGCTTCAGCATTGTTGCCTAAATCCAGCGTAATATTGTCGCGGTTAACTTTCTTCACCACGCCGGTGATGATTTCGCCTTCCTGCTCGCGGAACTGATCCACCACCATCGCGCGCTCTGCTTCACGTACTTTCTGTACGATAACCTGCTTGGCGGTCTGCGTGGTGATGCGGTCAAATTTAACTGACTCAATCTGATCTTCAACGAAGTCGCCCAGGTTTACCGTTTCGTCTTCGTAACGGGCGGCTTCCAGCGTGATTTCGCGCGTCGGCTGCGTCACTTCTTCTACCGCCTGCCAGCGACGGAAGGTATCGAAATCGCCGCTTTTACGATCGATGCTAACGCGAACATCGATTTCCTGCTCATATTTTTTCTTGGTTGCAGTGGCCAGTGCGCTCTCCAGCGCCTCGAAGATTTTCTCACGCGGCAGGGCTTTTTCGTTAGAAACGGCTTCTACAACAGCTAAGATCTCTTTATTCATCCTGGTTAGCCTCAATCCGGACTTTTAAAAGTGGGGGACCAGGTTCGCTTTCTGAATATTGCTCAGCGCGAACACTTCATCTTTACCCTCGACGGTTACCGTAATCATTTCACCTTCGACGGCTTTAATGATGCCCTGCCATTTGCGGCGGTTCTGGACGGCCATACGCAGCACCAGGCTGACTTCCTCACCGGTGAATCGTACATAGTGTTCAGCAGTGAATAGTGGACGCTCAAGGCCCGGCGAGGAAACTTCAAGGTTGTAAGGCACGGTGATGGGATCTTCCACATCCATGACTGCGCTTACCTGGTGGCTGACATCAGCACAATCATCAACATTGATGCCATCTTCACTATCAATATAGATGCGCAACGTTGAAGTGCGACCACGAATGAACTCGATACCGACCAGTTCGTAGCCAAGCGCTTCTACCGGTGCTGAAATCATCTCTGTTAATTTCTGCTCTAATGTGGACAAGCCCACCCCCAAGACATAAAAAAAGGGCATATAGCCCAGTATTGCGATTCCTGATAACAAAAAACCCCGAAAAATCGGGGCTTAATGCGACTGGACCCTGTATGCCGCGATTGCGGCTCGGCACACCATCCAAAGAATTTTTTTCAAAATTGGCTGCGGATGCGTCCGAAGATACATACAGTATATTTGAAAAATAACTCTAAGGGAAAGTGGTTGCGGGGGCCGGATTTGAACCGACGACCTTCGGGTTATGAGCCCGACGAGCTACCAGGCTGCTCCACCCCGCGTCCGAAAACGTGGCGAATATTACGCCGAACATGCACTAAATGCAAGTAAAACTGAGATTTGGTACCGAGGACGGGACTTGAACCCGTAAGCCCAATCGGGCACTACCACCTCAAGGTAGCGTGTCTACCAATTCCACCACCTCGGCACTTTAAGACTGCGACCTTGTCCTGAGTCGCGTCGAAAGCTTGATACTTATTGCGGGATATCGCTGCCCGGCGCTGCCGGTTTAGCTGGTGCAGTCTGCGACTGTGCCGGCTGAGTCAGGTTTTCCCACTCGCTTCCCTTGGCTGTTTTATTGCTGTTCAGGTTACCCAGAATCAGACTGATAACGAAGAACAGGGTCGCCAACACTGCAGTCATACGGGTCATGAAGTTACCAGAACCTGCAGATCCAAACAGCGTGCCGGAAGCGCCTGCACCAAAGGAGGCTCCCATATCAGCGCCTTTACCCTGCTGCAGCATGATCAGACCAACAAGGCCAATTGCCACTAACAGAAAAACGACTAACAGAGCTTCGTACATAATCAACCTGTTTCCTTGCGCGGTCACCGCACATCAAAAGCTTCAAACCAATTGACGGGATAATTGTGATTACCCATCAGAAGCGGGTGTGAATACTAACCAAAGGCTTGCCTGTCTGCAAGTGCAATTTTCCGCCGCCGCACTGATTGCGGAAAAAAGCGCCATCCTGCTGTTTTTTACGCCGAAAACCGGATTTACCAACGGAGCAACGTCCTGTCGCAGCAAGGGAACGAATGAATCTCCCTGTTGCAACGCAGGCGGTTAACCTGCGTTGCGTTGGCAGAAATCTGGCTCAGACCGCTTTTACCGCATCGGCAATACGATGCGCCAGCGCGCTGACCTGCGTTTCCTCTTCGCCTTCAACCATCACGCGAATCAGCGGCTCCGTGCCGGATTTACGCAACAGCACGCGTCCACGCCCCGCTAACGCTTTCTCGACGTCCGCTGTCACGGCTTTGACCTCAGCGTTCTCCAGCGGGTCGGTAGCGCCGCTAAAGCGCACGTTGACCAGAATCTGCGGCAGCAGCTTCATTCCGCTGCACAGATCGTGCAACGTCATGTGGTTACGCACCATTGCGGTAAGCACTTGCAAACCTGCAACGATGCCGTCGCCGGTGGTTGTCTTATCCAACAGGATAACATGACCGGAATTTTCGGCGCCCAGGCGCCAGCCTTTTTCCTGCAGCTTTTCCAGTACGTAACGATCGCCAACTTTTGCACGCGCAAAAGGAATGCCCAGCTGTTTTAGCGCCAGCTCAAGCCCCATATTGCTCATCAGCGTACCGACCACGCCGCCGCGCAGCTGCCCCTGACGCAGGCCTTCGCGCGCGATGATATACAGGATCTGATCGCCATCGACTTTATTACCGAGGTGGTCAACCATCATCACGCGATCGCCGTCGCCGTCAAATGCCAGACCCACGTCGGCTTTGTTCTCAATCACACGCTGCTGCAACGCACGCACGTCGGTTGCGCCGCACTCTTTGTTGATGTTCATGCCGTCAGGCTGCACGCCAATCGTGATTACCGTTGCGCCCAGTTCACGCAAGACGTTAGGCGCAATGTGATAGGTCGCGCCATTGGCGCAGTCAACCACGATTTTCAACCCACTGAGGCTCAGTTCGCTGGGGAAGGTGCCTTTGCAAAACTCGATATAACGTCCGGCGGCATCAACGATACGGCTCGCGCGTCCCAATTCGGCAGATTCCACGCAGGTTAACGGCTTTTCCATCTCCAGCTCGATCGCCTCCTCGACTTCATCCGGCAGTTTGGTGCCTTCGGAAGAGAAGAATTTGATGCCGTTATCTTCAAACGGATTATGCGAAGCGGAAATGACGATGCCCGCCTCAGCGCGAAAGGTACGGGTTAAATAGGCAATGGCTGGCGTTGGCATTGGGCCGGTGAACGAGGCGGCAAGACCGGCGGCAGCCAGGCCCGCTTCCAGTGCTGATTCCAGCATATAACCGGAAATACGCGTATCTTTACCGATAATGATTTTCTTTGAACCATGGCGCGCCAGAACCTTTCCTGCGGCCCAGCCGAGCTTCAACACAAAATCAGGCGTAATCGGCATTTCGCCTACTTTTCCGCGAATGCCGTCGGTGCCAAAATATTTATGGTTACTCATAGCGTTATTATTCCTTCGCTGAACGGGTCGCTTCGACGACGCGCATGGCCTCTACGGTCTCTTTGACATCGTGCGCACGGATAATCTGCGCGCCCTGCATCGCGGCAATCACCGCACAGGCGAGGCTACCGGTTAAACGCTGAGAAGGCCCCACGTTTAGCAGTTGCCCAATCATCGATTTACGCGACATGCCCACCAATAGCGGCAGACCAAAATGGTGAAAATCGGCCAGATGCGCCAGAAGCTGATAATTGTGGCTGAGATTTTTACCGAATCCGAAGCCTGGGTCGAGTAGCAACTGTGATTTTTTAATGCCTGCGGCTTCACAGCGTGCAATATGCTGGACAAAAAAGTCGCCAATTTCCTGCAGCAAATTGGTGTAGTGCGGTGCCGACTGCATGGTGCCCGGCTCGCCCTGCATATGCATCAGGCAGACCGGCAAGCCGGTTTCCGCCGCCGCTTCAAGCGCGCCAGGCAGCTGTAGCGAGCGGACGTCATTAATAATGTGAGCGCCCACTCGCGCGGACTCGCGGATCACTTCAGGCTTTGAGGTATCAACGGAGATCCAGACTTCAAATCGCTGCGCGATCGCCTCAACCACAGGAATAACGCGCTCCAGTTCCTGTTCCGTGCTGACCTCATCCGCGCCCGGACGCGTGGATTCGCCGCCAATATCAATAATTGTCGCGCCAGCATTCACCATTTCATTGGCATGCGTTAGCGCGGCAACCAGCGAATTGTGCTGGCCACCATCGGAGAAAGAGTCAGGCGTGACGTTAAGAATGCCCATAACATGGGGATGAGACAGGTCCAGTAGGGAATCCCTTGCGTACAGCTTCATCTTTATTTTTCCTTGCGGGTTTACTCATGTGACAGATGTAAAAAACCCCGGACCAGCCGGGGTTTTCGTCGTCTGTTAGCAGTTATTTATTGTACTGCTCAGACATCGTATTGCCTGGGTTCGGCGTACGCGGTTCATCAACCGGACGCGGCGCCTTCGGCGAACCATTGTTGTCTGAATGACCAGAAGAACCCGGATCTTCCCAACCTGCTGGCGGACGCACTTCACGGCGTGCCATCAGATCGTCGATTTGCGGCGCATCGATGGTTTCATACTTCATCAACGCGTCTTTCATCGCATGCAGAATATCCATGTTCTCATTAAGAATGACACGCGCACGCTGATAGTTATTATCAATCAGCAGCTTCACTTCCTGATCGATCAGACGCGCCGTTTCATCAGACATATGCTTCGCTTTCGCGACAGAACGGCCAAGGAACACCTCGCCCTCTTCTTCCGCATACAGCAACGGACCCAGCTTTTCAGAGAAGCCCCACTGCGTCACCATGTTGCGCGCCAGGTTAGTGGCCACTTTGATGTCGTTGGAGGCGCCGGTAGAAACATGTTCTGAACCGTAGATAATCTCTTCCGCCAGACGGCCGCCGTAGAGGGTGGAAATCTGACTTTCCAGTTTCTGACGGCTGGCGCTGATCGCATCCCCTTCCGGCAGGAAGAAGGTCACGCCAAGCGCACGTCCACGCGGAATAATCGTCACTTTATGCACCGGATCGTGTTCCGGCACCAGACGACCAATAATGGCGTGGCCTGCTTCGTGATACGCGGTAGATTCTTTCTGCGCTTCCGTCATTACCATGGAGCGACGTTCCGCACCCATCATAATTTTGTCTTTCGCTTTCTCGAATTCCACCATCGATACCACGCGCTTGTTGCCACGTGCGGCAAACAGCGCAGCTTCGTTCACCAGGTTAGCCAGATCGGCACCGGAGAAGCCAGGCGTACCACGCGCGATAATCGCAGCATCGATATCAGTCGCCAACGGCACGCGACGCATATGCACTTTCAGAATCTGCTCACGGCCACGCACATCCGGCAGACCAACTACAACCTGACGGTCGAAGCGGCCCGGACGCAGCAGTGCAGGGTCAAGCACGTCAGGACGGTTGGTTGCGGCAATCACGATGATGCCTTCATTACCTTCAAACCCATCCATTTCAACCAGCATCTGGTTCAGCGTCTGCTCACGTTCATCGTGACCACCGCCTAAACCGGCGCCGCGTTGACGGCCTACCGCATCGATCTCATCGATAAAGATAATGCACGGTGCCGCTTTCTTCGCTTGCTCAAACATATCACGCACGCGAGACGCACCCACACCGACAAACATCTCAACGAAGTCAGAACCGGAGATAGTAAAGAAAGGCACTTTCGCTTCACCAGCGATCGCTTTCGCCAGCAGCGTTTTACCGGTACCCGGCGGGCCAACCATCAATACGCCTTTCGGAATTTTACCGCCCAGCTTCTGGAAACGGCTGGGTTCGCGCAGGTATTCCACCAGCTCGCCCACTTCCTCTTTGGCTTCATCGCAGCCTGCGACATCGGCAAAAGTGGTTTTGATCTGATCTTCCGTCAGCATGCGGGCTTTGCTTTTACCAAAGGACATCGCGCCTTTGCCGCCCCCGCCCTGCATCTGGCGCATAAAGAAGATCCAGACACCAATCAGCAGCAGCATCGGGAACCATGAGATGAAGATAGAAGCCAGCAGGCTTGGTTCTTCTGGTGGTTCACCGACAACTTTTACATTTTTAGTCAACAGGTTATCGAGTAACTTGGGATCGTTGACGGGAATGTAGGTCGTATATCGATTACTGTCTTTTTTGGTAACGTTGATTTCACGCCCGTTAATACGTGCCTCGCGGACCTGATCCTGGTTCACTTCCGACAGGAAGGTTGAATAATCAACCCTACGGCCATTCGACTCGCTGGGCCCAAAGCTCTGGAAAACAGACATCAGCACAACTGCGATGACCAACCAGAGAATCAGGTTTTTCGCCATGTCACTCAAGGGATTAACCTCTTATTACAACTGTGTTAACAGACAGCGTAGGGTACTATAGTTTGCGCCCTGTCGCTACAATGTACACTTCGCGTGAACGTGAGCGCGAAGCGTCCGGCTTACGAATTTTCACTTTCGTAAACAGGGAGCGAATTTCCCGCAGGTATTCATCGAAGCCATCTCCCTGAAATACTTTCACTACAAAACTGCCACCAGGTGCCAGTACATCGCGACACATTTCCAGTGCCAGTTCAACTAAATACATCGACCGGGGAATATCAACAGCTGGCGTGCCGCTCATATTGGGCGCCATATCGGACATGACCACCTGGACTTTCTCTTCGCCAACGCGATCCAGTAGCGCTTTCACTACGGATTCTTCACGAAAATCGCCCTGAAGGAAATCGACACCAACGATAGGATCCATCGGCAAAAGGTCACAGGCGATAATACGTCCCTTCGCGCCAATCTGGGTAGCGACATATTGCGACCAGCCACCAGGCGCCGCGCCAAGATCGACCACGGTCATCCCAGGCTTAAACAGCTTATCGCCCTGCTGTATCTCATCAAGTTTAAACCAGGCGCGCGAACGCAACCCTTTTTTCTGTGCCTGTTGCACATATTTATCGCTAAAGTGTTCCTGAAGCCAGCGGCTGGAACTGGCCGAACGCTTTTTACCTGTCATACTTTTTCCAACTATTCTTCATCGTAGCGATAAATAACCAAACATAATGATGTCCTGTTTGGTGATATACCAGAGATGGCGGTAGAATGTACCGTTTTCAATCCCAATGTAAGTAAAAATATACGATGAATCTGAGTACCAAACAAAAACAGCACCTGAAAGGTCTGGCCCATCCGCTGAAACCCGTTGTTATGCTGGGTAACCACGGCCTGACTGAAGGTGTACTGGCCGAAATCGAACAGGCGCTTGCGCATCACGAACTGATTAAGGTGAAAATCGCTACCGAAGATCGGGAAACGAAAAACCTGATGGTAGAAGCCATCGTTCGTGAAACGGGAGCCTGTAACGTACAGGTTATCGGCAAGACGCTGGTGCTGTACCGACCGACAGAAGAACGTAAAATCTCCCTGCCGCGCTAATCGGGCGAGCTGATTATACGCTAAATCATTCGGGTTGTATGACGCGGGCAAGGCAGCAAATTCCGAAAGCTTAGATCAATAAGCGGGCGGAGTGAGCGCAAAGCGCCAATGCACATATGGCCTGAAAGATGCGGATTATATTCAGCCGGAAGAAATTGCCATGCTCCTGCACAGGATAAAAGGCCGCAACGCGGCCTTTTTCCTTTCTTTACAATCATGCGGGATATCAGGCGTGATTAAAGATATTCTACCTTCAGAATTTCATACTCAACGTCACCGCCCGGTGTTTTAATCACCACGACGTCATCCGCTTCTTTACCAATCAACCCGCGCGCCATCGGCGAGTTTACGGAAATCAGGTTCTGCTTAAAATCTGCCTCATCGTCGCCTACGATACGATAGGTTGACTCTTCGTCGCTATCGAGATTAAGCACCGAGACCGTCGCGCCAAAAATTACCCGACCGTTATTAGCGATCTTTGTGACATCGATCACCTGCGCATTCGACAGTTTGGCTTCGATCTCCTGAATACGCCCTTCACAAAAGCCCTGTTCTTCACGTGCGGCGTGATACTCGGCGTTCTCTTTCAGATCGCCATGCTCACGCGCTTCCGCTATTGAGGCAATAATACGGGGGCGTCTGACGGTCTTCAGCTCTTCGAGTTCTTCACGCAGCTTCTCTGCGCCCCTTAACGTCATCGGAATCTGATTCATTTTAATACCTCGTCATCGGTCCTGTTTGCTTGTTGTCGTCCTGACCAGTGGGTCGTCGGCCTGACGCGTTGTGCAACGCTACCGGCTGATTCGCAAACAAAAGAAACCTGACCCGGAGCAGGCTCCAGGTCAGGATTCGGGTTTGCATTTTGATACGTATTTTAACCCAGAGTTCCCTATGGGTCATCGTTTACTTTCTACCGCGATGCACCGTAGTATGACGGCTTCACCCGTCAGTTACCGCGAGATTATGCGATTTTCACGACTTGTTACCGGACTAACCTGTGCGTTTATGCTGCAAGCTCAGGCAGCACCTGTGGAAGAATACACACAATATTTACCGGATGGCGCAAACCTGGCGCTGATGGCACAAAAAGTGGGTTCATCAACGCCGCTGGTCGATTATCACAGTAAACAAATGGCTTTGCCAGCCAGCACCATGAAAGTAGTGACGGCCCTCGCAGCGCTGCTGGAGTTAGGCCCGGACTTCCGCTTTCGTACCACGCTGGAAACCCAGGGCAAAGTGGATAACGGGACGCTGCAAGGTGACCTGATCGCCCGCTTTGGCGGCGATCCCACGCTATCGCGTCAGGATCTCCGCAATATGGTCAGCGCGCTGAGCAAACAGGGCATTACCCATATTCAGGGTAATCTGGTGGTGGACACCTCGGTTTTCGCCAGTCACGATAAAGCGCCCGGCTGGCCGTGGAACGATAACACCCAATGTTTTAGCGCGCCGCCCGCCGCCGCGATCGTCGATAAAAACTGTTTTTCCGTTTCGCTCTACAGCGCCGAGCGTGCGGATGATAACGCCTTTATTCGCGTGGCCTCTTATTATCCTGTGACCATGTTCAGTCAGGTGCGTACCTTGGCCAAAGGCTCGCCCGATGCGCCCTACTGCGAACTGGATGTGGTGCCAGGCGAGCTAAATCGCTTTACGCTCACCGGCTGTATGACGCAGCGCAGCGAGCCGCTGCCGCTGGCTTTCGCTATTCAGGATGGCGCCGCCTGGTCGGGCGCGATTTTAAAAGCGATGCTGCGCGACGCCGGAATTGATTATACCGGGCATCTGGTGCGTCAAACGCGCGTGACTGAACGAGGCACCCTGCTGGCGGAGACCCAATCCGCGCCGCTGCATGATCTGCTGAAAATCATGCTGAAAAAATCGGACAATATGATTGCTGATACGGTGTTCCGCACCATTGGCGCACACTATTTTAACGTTCCCGGCACCTGGCGTGCAGGTTCAGACGCTGTGCGCCGCATCCTGCGCCAGAAAGCGAATATCGATCTTGATAACAGCATTCAGGTCGATGGTTCCGGCCTCTCGCGCCATGACCTGATCTCTCCGGCGACCATGATGCAGGTGCTACAATACATTGCACAGAACGATCAACAGCTGAACTTTATCTCAATGCTGCCGCTGGCAGGCTACGATGGGACATTGCGCTATCGCGGCGGCCTGCATGAAGCGGGCGTAGATGGGAAAGTTTCCGCTAAAACCGGTTCGCTGTCAGGCGTTTATAATCTGGCTGGCTTTATTACCACTGCCAGCGGTCAGCGCGTGGCCTTTGTGCAGTTCCTGTCGGGTTATGCTGTTCCGCCTGAGGATAAACGCACCCGTCGCGTGCCGCTGGTGCGCTTTGAAAGCCGGTTATACAAGGACATCTACCAAAATAACTGAGGCGCATGAAAATTCTCATTGTGGAAGATGATCTGCTGTTACAGGAGGGCATTGCCCTTGCGCTGAGCAGTGAGGGCTACGCCATCGATTGTGCCGGTAAAGCGGCGCAGGCGGATGCCCTGCTGCACAGCGGGCAATATAGTCTGGTGGTGTTGGATCTTGGCCTGCCCGATGCCGACGGCACCGATCTGCTGCGGCGTTGGCGTCGCCAGCAGATCGACCTGCCGGTGCTGATTTTAACAGCGCGCGATGCGCTGGAAGATCGGGTTAGCGGGCTGGATGCCGGTGCGGACGACTATCTGATCAAGCCTTTTGCGCTGGCCGAGCTGAAAGCGCGCGTTCGGGCATTGATCCGGCGTTATCAGGGCCACAGTGATAACCAGATACGGCACGGCGATCTGGCGCTTAATCTCTCTTCCCTACAGGTTTCAGTGGACGATCGGCCGGTCGAGGTCACGCCGAAAGAGTTTGCGTTGCTCTCGCGCCTGCTGATGCGCATCGGACAAACGGTGCATCGTGAAACGCTACAGCAGGATATCTATAGCTGGCAGGATGACAACAGCTCCAACACGCTGGAAGTCCATATCCATAATTTGCGGCGCAAGTTGGGTAAAGATCGTATCAAAACGGTGCGTGGCGTCGGCTATCGTCTGGAAGCGCGTCCGTGAACAGTATGCGTCGGCGTTTGTTGATAATGCTGGCGCTGATTCTGCTGACCTGCCAGCTGATGAGCGTGATCTGGCTATGGCATGAAAGCCGTGAGCAGATCGGTTTTCTGGTTAACGAGACGCTTACCGCAAAATCGCGTAATCAGCATGTTGAAAACGAAATCCGCGAAGCGGTCGCCTCGCTTCTGCTGCCATCGCTAGTGATGGTCGGCTTTACGTTGATCCTCTCTTTCTGGGCGATCAGCTGGGTTATCCGTCCGCTAAATGCCTTACAGACCAGCCTGGCGCAACGCTCCGCCGATAACCTCTCGCCGCTTCCTGTCTATTCAGAGATGGAAGAGGTGGCGGCGGTAACCCGAGCGATCAATCAGCTGCTTGCCCGTCTCGATCAAACGCTACAGCAGGAGAGATTATTTACCGCCGATGCGGCGCATGAGCTGCGCACGCCGCTGGCCGGGCTGCGTTTGCATCTTGAACTCATGGCGCAGCAGGAGATCAAACAGGCGCCGATGCTGGTCGCCCGTATCGACCAGCTGATGCATGTTATTGAGCAGCTGCTGATGCTTTCCCGCGCCGGGCAAGCGCTGGCCAGCGGTCATTACCAAACGTTGAGCTGGCAGCAGGATATTTTGTTGCCTTTACAGGCTGAAATGGGCGAGCTGTTACAGCAGCGTCAGCAGCAGCTAACGTGGACGCAGCAGGATCTCAGCGTACAGGGCGATGCGGTGTTACTGCGTTTGATGGTGCGCAACCTGCTGGAAAACGCCTCACGCTACAGCCCGGAGCATTCCCAGGTTACCTTGCAGCTACAGGCACAGGAAAACGGCAGCCTGTTGACGATTTGCGATGAAGGTCCAGGTATTGATGAAGCGAGCGCCAACGAACTGACGCAGGCGTTTCATCGCCGCGATCGCCGCTATGGCGGCAGCGGGCTGGGATTAAACATTGTGCTACGCATTGTGCAGCTGCATGGCGGAAGGATGCAGTTAAGCAATCGCCAGACGCGTTCCGGCCTGCAGGCGCAATGCTGGTTACCCGCCACCCTGAATCAGCGTGACGGGTAAGCCAGCAGCACGACCGGTTCAGGCCAGCAGACCAGCCTGAACGGCGAGCAAACTATCAGAAGTGCGTATCCAGACTGAGATACCAGGTGCGCCCCGATTCGTTATAGGTATTGGCGCCCGCGCCATACATATAGGAATTGGTGTTGTCGTTGCCGGTGGTTTGCGCATTCCCGGCGCGGAAGTGACGCTTATCCAGCAGGTTATCCACCCCCAGCGTGACGCTGACATATTTATTGACCTCCATGGTTCCGCTAAGGCCAAGCACAGAGTAAGGGCTTACCTCATCCCTTTCGCTGCCGGTAACCGTCTCACCTTTGTAATTATATTTTTTCGGCGTTTGTCTGCCGTACCAGGTGAATGAGGTTTGCAGCGACAGATTTTGCGTTGCCTGCCAGCTGAGTATCGAGTTCAGCGTGTATTGCGGAATAATCGATAAACGATCGCCGGTCTCTTTGTTTTTGCTTTGCAGCATCCAGGTGAGATTGTTATTCCAGCTTACCGTATCGCTAAGCGGAAGATTCACCGTACCTTCCAGCCCTTCCACTACCGCTTTCGGCACGTTTTCCCACTTATAAACGTCCGTCTTGCCGTTGGTTGAGGTGCCCTCTGGCAGATAGCCTGACTCAATCTTGTTACGGTAATCATTACGGAACCAGGTCAGCCCTGTCTGATAGCCGTCACGCTTCCACTCCAGCCCGATTTCTTTATTGATGCTGGTTTCAGCCTTCAGATCGTCGTTACCGATTAGGTAACAGGCGCCGCCGCTGGCCGGACAGCCCTGGCCGCGGCTGTAAAGCACGTAGTTGGGGTTGGTCTGATAGAGGCTGGGCGCTTTGTAAGCGCGGGCAATACCCAGCTTCAGCGTAACCTCTTCGCCCAGCGCCTGCGAAAGGTTAAGCGAAGGGCTCCAGTTATTACCGGCGATGGAATGGTGATCAAAGCGCAGCCCCGGCACCAGCATGGTGCTGTCGGTCAGCTCAACGTTATCCTCAGCAAACAGCGAGAAAATCTCCGCCTGCGAGTAAGGGCTGCGGCTGCCGGTAGCGATCCCGTCAATATCACCGCCGCTCAGCGCCTGCTTGGTGGAAGAAGGATCTTTCATGCGCTGCTGATTCCACTCGGTACCCAGCGTTGCCGTTTGATTAACCCACAGCGCAAAAGGCACGCTGATTTCGCTGTGCAGCAGCACATCGTTCAGTTCAATGGTAGAGAAATTGTTGCTGGCGAAAATCCCTTCCGTACCGCCCGCCAGGCCTTCCTGCAGGCGTGAATTGCGCGTGTTTTCATACTGCGCAAAGCTTTTGGTGCTGATGCCGTTATCCCAGGCCCCGGTCCAGGTGACGGCAAAATTCTGCCGATAGAGGCGGTTGGTTTCTTTGCCGTAATTTTCGTTCACCAGTGCGTTACTATTGGTGTTCTGCGTGTCGCCTGCATAAAGATTGCCCTGACGGCTGTAACCGGCCTCAAACTCCACCGCCTGCATCGGCGCGAAAGCCCAGCGCAACAGCGCATTGATATCCTTGTTTTCCACCCCTTCCCGTCCGGCAGGCACCGTATCGGCATAGGTGCCGGTACGTAAAGATTGATGTCCCTGGTTGATAAACTGCGCATCCGCCTGGGTTTTGCTCAGGCCGCCATACAGACGAAAGCTCAGATCCTCATTCAGCGGGCCGCTCAGGCTGAAATTGGTGCGGCGGGTGCTGCCCTCTTCATCATGCTGCGGCACGTTGTAATAAGTGTTCCATGCGCCGTGCCAGCCGTCGTTCTCTTTTTTGGTGATAATATTCACCACGCCGCCTGCGGCACCGTTGCCGTAGCGCGCCGCCGCCGGTCCACGAATCACATCGATACGCTCGATCATTTCCGCCGGTACCCAGCTGGTGTCGCCACGGGTATCGCGTTCGCCGCGCCAGCCAAGGCGCACGGCGTTACGGCTGGTTACCGGCCTGCCATCCACCATTATCAGGGTGTTTTCCGGGCCCATGCCGCGAATATCAATTTGTCGGTTATTGCCGCGCTGACCGCTGGTCGAGTTGCCGGTCAGGTTAACGCCTGGCATAGTACGAATAATTTCAGCAACGTCTCGTGCTGGCGCATGTTTTTTGATCGCGTCAGCGGAAATCGTCGAGACGCCCGGCGCCTGTAACGTTTGTTGCTCTGCCGTCACGACCATCGCGCCTTCGTCCGCGCTGTTTTCCGTTAACGTTTCTGCCGCCCTGCTGTTGATGCTTACCAGCCCACCGGCCAGCGTGAGCGGCACCAGAAGCTGGTAAGCTAAGTAATGTGCTTTTTTCATTTTATATCCGTTATTGGCTCAGGTTATTCGTCCTGTTAACAAGCGGAAACAGATTATTGAAAATGCAAATGATTATCAATATGGTTATCAATTAACTTTATGTTTTTTTACCGTTGAGGAAGCGCGTGGTGAAAATGGGTAGCGACGCCTGGTGGCAGGCAAAAATGCAGGCTGGCATTCCGGCCATGGCTGAAGTACAGCAGGATCGCTGCCGAATGGTGTTTTACTGGCGCGATCCAGAGGGCGATGAACATCATTCGACGACACGTCGCGTATGGCTGAACATTGCCGGTATCACCGATCATCATCGCCAACAGCGCCCTTTTTCACTACAGCGCGTGGCAGGAACCAATATCTGGCAAGGTGAAGTGACGCTCAGCAGCCGGTGGCGTGGCAGTTATTGTCTGATCCCCAGCCGGGACGATGCTGATTTCCCAGCCGATCATCTGGCGGCTGACAAACTGCGCGGCTGGTGGAAAAACCATTTGCCTGCGGCGATTGCCGATCCGCTTAATCCTTTACGCAGCTGGCGCAACGGGCGCGGCCATGCGGTTTCGCCGCTGCATATGCCCGACGCGCCGCCGCAGCCCGCCTGGCAGGCGCTGGATCGTGGGCTTTCCGCTTGCGCCAGCCATCCGTTGACAACGCGTCTGTGGTACAGCTCCCGTCTGGCTAACCGTCGTTCGGTCTGGCTGCTGCAAACCGGGGAAACCCGCAGCACGCCGCGCCCGCTGGCGATTGTGCTGGACGGTCAGTTTTGGGTGAATGGCATGCCCCTTGCCACGCCGCTGGAGACGTTGACGCAGCGCGGGGAGCTCCCTCCCGCCTGTTATCTGTTTATTGATGCTATTGGCACCGCGCAGCGCAGCCACGAGCTGCCCTGTAACCCTGAATTCTGGCTGGCGCTGCAGGAGGAGCTGCTTCCGCAGGTGAAGGAGTGGTTACCTGCATGGGATAACAGGCTGCCGACGCTGGTAGCTGGCCAGAGCTATGGCGGACTGGCCGCGCTGTATGCCGCGTTGAGCTGGCCCCAATGGTTTAACGGCGCCATTAGCCTGTCGGGTTCTTTCTGGTGGCCCGACCGCCAGACCGCCAGCAGCGGCGGCAGGCTGGGAGAACTGATCGGGCAAGGTGCCGGAGCGGCTCATCCTCAGCGGCTGTGGCTTGAGGCAGGATTACATGAAAAAATCATTCTGCAATCCAACCGCACGCTGCTGCCGCTGCTTCAGGCATCTGGTCACGATGTTCACTATCGTGAATTTGAAGGTGGCCATGATGCGCTGTGCTGGCGCGGTGGCCTTACCGATGGTCTACAGGCGTTGTGGGCGGGACTGTGCTAAACAGCTGCCCGATGCGGGTAAGTAGCTGCCCGGCGCTATAGTAATCGAGGCGGAAACTCTCTTCACCCAGCGCAAAAACGCGCCGCTGCCCGACGGCCGCTGTTCCCGCCAGCAGCGGTTCACGCATTAACGCGGCAGCATCGTTTTCATCAGCGGCAAACAACAGAAAGGTTTTGCCGGTTAAGCCATTAACCAGCGTTTCCCCGCTTAACGGCACCTTGTCCCGGCGCTTTTGCAGCGCCATCAGGTTAAACCCGCCGGGCAAGGGTACGGCCAGAGTAAAACCAAGCTGCTGCAACAGCTGCCCCTGCGCGGAAGCGCTGGTCCAGAGATTGATTACAGGGCCGTGTCGGTTATAGACAAAAGCCGATACCGGCTGTGGCGGCAACGTTATTGCTTTACGTACCTGCTGCAAGCGCCGATCAAAATCGGCAACGCGCTGCTCCGCCTGCTTTTCATGGCCCGTCGCCTGGCCTAAATCCATCATCACCTGCTGCCAGCTTTTATCGTCATAATTAATTACCAGCGTCGGCGCGATAGCGGACAGCTGCGGATAGAGCGCCAGCGCCGAATCATTTCCGGTGGCGCTAACAACAATCAGATCGGGCTGGGCGGCAGCCACCATTTCAACTGCGGGCTCTCCGCTATACAGCCGTTGAACGTGACGTTGACGCGCAATATCTCCCCACTGGCGGAAAAATCCCTGCTGGTCGGTGAAGCGCTTGCCGGGCATGGCGGCAGCGCTGGCAACCACCGGGGCGTCGAGCGCCAGTAATGAGCCGGTTAAGGTCACGCTGGTTGAGACAATCCGCTGTGGCGGCTGCTTCAGGGTAAGCGTGTGTTCACCGCTGCCCAGCTGGCGCGGCCAGTCGGCAGGCGCGGCACAGGCACCAAAGGCGAAAGCCATCAGCACAGTAAACAGAGAACAAAGACGACGATGAGGCATGATCGATCCCGATAAACAATCAAAGGGTAATGATAATCATTTTCTTTACCGTTGCGCTACTGCTTGCTGTCCATGGTGAAAAAAGCATAAAAAAAAGCCCGGCGATAAGCCGGGCTGCGTTGACGGAGTAGATTAATGCTGATAGATGATTTCGACGCCTTCGTCGTCATCTTCATCCCAGTCATCATCCCAATCTTCATCCACTTCTTCTTCCGCCTGTTCCAGCGTTTCACGGTGGTAATCGTCCCACATGAACTCGGCTTTCTCAGGTTTCTTCTCTTCCTCTTCCGCCTCTTTAGGGTTGGCGTTCAGGAAGGACATCACATCCCAGCACAGCGCGTTCACGCCGGTCTGACTAGCGGCAGAGATAAGATAATGTTTCTCATCCCAGCCAAGCGCTTCGACAATCGCTTGCGCGCGCGTTTCCGCTTCTTCTTTACTCAACAAATCAACTTTGTTGAAGACCAGCCAGCGCGGCTTGTTATACAGTTTTTCGCTGTATTTCTGCAGCTCGCCAAGAATGATGCGGGCGTTTTCTACCGGATCGGATTCATCAATGGGCGCCAGGTCGATCAGGTGCAGCAGAACGCGACAGCGCTCCAGATGCTTCAGGAAGCGAATACCCAGGCCCGCGCCGTCGGCAGCACCTTCAATCAGGCCGGGAATATCGGCAACCACAAAGCTCTGTTCGTTATCCATTCGTACCACGCCCAGGCTTGGCACCAGGGTGGTAAAGGGATAATCGGCCACTTTCGGCTTGGCGGCAGAAACCGCACGGATAAAGGTCGATTTACCGGCGTTCGGCAGGCCTAACATGCCCACATCGGCCAGCAGCATCAGCTCCAGCTGCAGATCGCGCTTCTCGCCCGGCGTACCCATGGTTTTCTGTCGCGGGGTACGGTTAACCGAGGATTTAAAGCGCGTGTTGCCCAGGCCGTGCCAGCCGCCCTTCGCTACCATCAGCTTTTGCTCATGACGCGTCAGATCGCCCAACGTTTCACCGGTGCCCTGATCGATAATGCGTGTGCCGACCGGCACTTTAATCACGATATCTTTACCGCGTTTACCGGTACAGTCACGGCTCTGTCCGTTCTGCCCGCGTTCTGCGCGGAAAGATTTTTCAAAGCGGTAGTCGATCAGCGTGTTCAAGTTTTCATCGGCCAGCAGATAGACATCGCCGCCGTCGCCGCCGTCGCCGCCGTCCGGGCCACCTTTCGGAATATATTTTTCGCGACGGAAGCTGACGCAACCATTACCGCCGTCACCTGCAACGACCAGAATCGTCGCTTCATCAACAAACTTCATTTACCTTCTCCGTAAATCATTCACCTGGCGACCGGAAAACCGGTGCGGCTTTATTCCGCCGAGGCCATAAGCGATGACCCGTTGCGGAAAGACTGTACGTAAATTGTACAGCAAATCAGGCAAGCCTAAAATGTAAAAAGCCCCGCAATATTCTGCGGGGCTTTCATTCTCTGGCAGGCAGATTAATCAGCCTGCAGCACGACAACCTTACTCAGCAACGATGCTGACGTATTTACGGTTGTTCGGGCCTTTAACTTCAAATTTCACTTTACCGTCTGCAGTTGCAAACAGAGTGTGGTCACGGCCCAGACCAACGTTGGTGCCTGCGTGGAACTTGGTGCCACGCTGACGAACGATGATGTTGCCAGCCAGTACAGATTCACCGCCGAAACGTTTTACGCCCAGGCGCTGTGCATTAGAGTCGCGACCGTTACGTGTTGAGCCGCCAGCCTTTTTGTGTGCCATTTGTCAGATCTCCTCTCAGGCGCTGATGCCAGTGATTTTCACATCAGTGAACCACTGACGGTGGCCCTGCTGCTTACGATGGTGTTTACGACGACGAAACTTAACGATCTTAATTTTCTCGCCACGACCATGAGCAACAACTTCTGCTTTGATCACGCCACCTGAAACCAGCGGTGCGCCGATTGTAACGTCGTCACCGTTTGCAATCATCAGAACCTGATCGAACTCAATAGTTTCGCCGGTTGCGATGTCCAGCTTTTCCAGGCGAACGGTTTGACCTTCGCTTACTCGGTGTTGTTTGCCACCACTTTGGAAAACCGCGTACATATAAAACTCCGCTTCTGCGCTTACCTTCTTCAATTGTCAGGCGGCGCGATAAATATTCACAATAGGGCGCGAATTCTACGCAAAAATCCCTGCGTTGACAAGAGGACATAGCAAAGGATTGCAGAAAAAAAACGCAGCGCCATACTCAGGATTCAAGAGCCTCGTTTTTCAAGTACAATCTGTAATACATTACGTGGCACAGACATGGGCAAAGTCGCTTAACATGGCGCTGAACAGAGCAATAGCTGAACAGACTGATGAATTTAGAACAAATTAATGAATTAACCGCACAAGACATGGCGGCCGTCAACGAGACCATCCTCTCACAGCTGAATTCAGATGTTTCGCTCATCAATCAGTTGGGTTACTACATTATCAGCGGCGGCGGAAAGCGTATTCGTCCAATGATTGCCATTCTCGCGGCACGCGCGCTCGATTATCAGGGCAAACAGCATGTGACCATCGCCGCGCTGATTGAATTTATTCATACTGCGACGCTGCTGCATGATGATGTGGTTGATGAATCCGATATGCGCCGTGGGAAAGCGACCGCCAATGCGGCGTTTGGCAACGCGGCCAGCGTGCTGGTGGGGGATTTTATCTATACCCGCGCTTTCCAAATGATGACCAGCCTCGGCTCGCTGCGCATTCTGGGGCTGATGTCGGAAGCGGTAAACGTTATCGCCGAAGGCGAAGTGTTGCAGCTGATGAACTGTAATGACCCGGATATTACCGAAGAGAGCTATATGCGGGTGATTTACAGCAAAACGGCGCGCCTGTTCGAGGCGGCGGCGCAATCTTCCGGTATCCTGGCGGGCGCTACCGAGGCGCAGGAGCAGGGCTTACAGGATTATGGTCGCTATCTGGGCACCGCGTTTCAGCTGATTGACGATCTGCTTGATTACAGCGCTGATGGACAAACGCTGGGCAAAAATGTTGGCGACGATCTAAGCGAAGGCAAGCCGACCCTGCCGCTGCTGCACGCCATGCGCCACGGCGATCCGCAACAGACCGCAATGATCCGCGAAGCGATCGAACAGGGCAATGGCCGTCATCTGCTGGATCCGGTGCTGGAAGCGATGCGTCAGTGCGGCTCGCTGGAGTGGACACGCGTGCGGGCTGAGGAAGAAGCGGATAAAGCGATCGCCGCCCTGCAGGCGCTGCCAGAATCCCCCTGGCGCAGCGCGCTGGAAGCGCTTGCGCATATGGCCGTACAGCGCGACTCCTGACAGGTCAAGGGAGCGCTATATCAGGCTCCCGCTCTCTCTTTTCCCCTTCCCGTTTGCAATCTCCGCCTGGCTTTTGCGAAGAGAGACACATTTCTCTTGCGACATTTGGAATTTACTGGAAATAAGCGGATGCTGTTTGCTATAAAAAACCACCCAACGGTAAGCAGGAGTCTGATTAACAAAACTAAATATACTCTTTCCTCTGATTCATTTACCGTAAAGTTTCTAAAAAACGCCGAATTTTTTCGTCACGCGAAACCAGCATAGGGAGAAGTGCGCTATGAGTAATGTGAATAAGGCCAAGTCCAGACAAGACTGGCATACTGCGGATATTATCGCTGCCCTGCACCGCAGAGGAACCTCTCTTGCCGCCGTTTCACGCAAGGCTGGCCTGAGTTCATCAACGCTGGCTAACGCGCTCAATCGCCCCTGGCCCAAGGGGGAGTGGTTAATTGCTGAGGCGATTGCGGTTCATCCGGCAGAGATCTGGCCCAGTCGCTATTACGATCCCCTGACCAATAAGCTGATTGACCGCAAAAAGCTGATCCGTTCACGCTCCTGAATCCATTAAGCCCCAAAAAAAAACAGCCCCCGAATACGGGAGCTGTTTTATGCAATGCCACACTTCAGAACCGCTGCTTACTCGCCTTTCACACGCTCAATATTTGCGCCCATGGCGATCAGCTTGTCTTCGATGTGCTCATAGCCGCGATCAATATGATAAATACGATCGACAATGGTGGTGCCTTCAGCGATACAACCGGCCAATACCAGGCTGGCGGAAGCACGTAAATCCGTTGCCATCACCTGCGCACCAGACAGCTTATCGACGCCGTAGCAAATCGCCGTATTGCTTTCAATTTCCGCATGGGCGCCCATACGAATCAGCTCAGGGATATGCATAAACCGGTTTTCGAAAATGGTTTCGATAATCACGCCGGTTCCTTCCGCCACCAGGTTCAACAGCGTAAACTGCGCCTGCATATCGGTTGGGAAACCCGGATGCGGCGCGGTACGCACGTTCACCGCTTTAGGGCGCTTGCCGTGCATATCCAGACTGATCCAGTCTTCGCCGGTTTGGATTTCCGCACCGGCCTCACGCAGCTTCGCCAGTACCGCATCCAGCGTATCAGGCTGCGTTTTATGACAAACCACCTTGCCGCCGGAAATCGCCGCAGCAACCAGGAAGGTGCCCGTTTCAATGCGATCGGGCAGGACGCGATAGACGCCGCCGCCTAAACGCTCAACGCCTTCAATCGTAATGCGATCGCTGCCCGCACCGCTGATTTTCGCGCCCAGCGTATTCAGGAAGTTCGCCGTATCGACGATTTCCGGCTCGCGGGCGGCGTTTTCGATCACGGTGGTGCCGGTCGCCAGGGTTGCCGCAGACATAATGGTGACGGTCGCGCCGACGCTGACTTTGTCCATGACAATATGCGCGCCTTTCAGCCGCCCATTCACTGACGCTTTTACATAGCCCTCTTCCAGCTTGATTTCCGCGCCCAGCTGCTCCAGGCCGGTGATATGCAAATCAACCGGACGCGCGCCGATAGCGCAGCCGCCAGGCAGAGAAACCTGTCCCTGACCAAAACGCGCCACCAGCGGCCCCAGCGCCCAAATCGAGGCGCGCATGGTTTTCACCAGCTCATAAGGGGCGCAATAGATATCAACCTTACTGGCATCGAGATGCACCGAGCCATTACGCTCTGCTTTCACCCCAAGCTGGCTGAGCAGCTTCATGGTGGTATCAATGTCCTTCAGCTTCGGGACATTCTGAATCTCTACCGGCTCTTCAGCCAGCAGAGCGGCGAACAGGATCGGCAGCGCGGCATTTTTAGCGCCGGAGATGGTGACTTCACCGCTTAGCCGGGTTGGACCCTGTACACGAAATTTATCCATTGCAACTGCTCTCTGTTGTCAGAACTGAAAAGGCCATTGAGCGGCGGACCATAAGCCGCCTCAACGGCTTAAAAACCGTTTAGCTTACGATCGCGTTCCCACTCTTCGGGCGTGTAGGTTTTGATGGATACGGCATGAATACGGTTATCAGCGATATATTCCATCAACGGCGCGTAGACCGTTTGCTGTTTTTTCACGCGGCTCAGCTCAGCGAATAATTCGCCAACGGCGATAACCTGAAAATGGCTGCCGTCACCGCTCACATGCACTTCTTTTAATGGCAGTGCGTTCATTAGCACTGTCTGAATTTCGCTATTTTCCATGATTTTTTTACATTCGGTTGATGATAAACAGGCTGTCATATTAGTTGAAAGCGCATTTATCTTAAACAAACAAAAAGCCCCTGACATTGCAGGGGCTTACGGGAATATCTAACGCATTCAGGCAGGATTTTCAGCAGAAACAATAATCTGCTGTAGATTATAGAGCGTAATCAGAGAGCGTAATTTATCTGTCACGCCGCTGAAAACCGGGCTGGCGCCCTGCTGTTGCGCAATCTGACGCAGATGCACCAGCAGCGCTAACCCGGCGGAATCCACGCGCTGCAGCCCGGAAACGTCGATCACCGCAATGTTTTGCATGGTGGTTTCCCGCTGTTGCCACAGGCTGAGTAGCGTCTCGCGATCAAGCTCACCGCGCAGATAGAGCGTTGTTGCCTCCACCTGCCAACTCAGAAGATCAGCCATTTTGGTTCTGATCCAGCGTGATAGGCTGCGCGGCATATTTTTTCAGCTGCTGCGTCAGTCCATCGATGCCTTTGGTACGCAGAATGTCGCTCCACTCATTCTGTTTGGTGGTGATCATGCTGATCCCTTCGGCGATCATGTCATACGCCTGCCATTCGCCGGTGCGGCTGTTTTTACGCCACTGGAAATCCAGACGAACCGGAGGACGACCGTTGGGATCGATAATGCTGACGCGAATCGCCACGATCTTCGCATCGTTCAGCGGCTGTTCCGGCGCGATTTGATAGGTTTGTCCATGATAGAGCGCCAGCGCCTGGCCGTAGGCCTGGGCGAGATAGTCGCCAAACGCGGCGAAATAGGCTTCACGCTGCGCCGGTGTCGCTTCACGATAGTAGCGGCCCAGCACCAGCGCGCCGGCATATTTTACCTGTACATAAGGCAGCAGCTCCTGACGTACGATGTCGCGCAGATAGTTAGGATCCTGCTTGATTTTCGGCTGCTCGTTTTTCAAACGGGTAAAGGTTTTTGCCGCCGCCTCATCCATCAGCTTGTAAGGGTTGGTTTGGTCTGCCGCCGTTGCCGCCAGCGGTGCGATCACCAGCATCGCGACCATCAGTAAACGTTTAAACATACGTATAGCCTCTTAAGGTTGTACCGGGTTATCCGAAACAGGAGCCGCAGGCGCGTTGGGTTCCTGTTGGTTAGTGGATTTATCGTCGCCGCTCTTATACAGGAACTGACCAATCAGGTCCTCCAGCACCAGCGCTGACTTGGTATCCTGTAGCGTATCGCCATCCTTAAGAATGGCGGTGCCCATATCAGGATCGTCAAAACCTACGTTTAACGCCAGATACTGCTCACCCAGCAGCCCCTGGGTGCGAATCGCCAGCGAGCTGGTATCGGGCAGGTGATTGTATTTATCTTCAATTTGCATGGTGACACGCGGCAACAGCGATTTCTCGTCCAGCGAAATTTCCGTCACGCGGCCGATCACCACGCCGCCGATTTTAACCGGAGAGCTGGTTTTCAACCCGCCGATATTGTCGAAGGTGGCATAAAGCTTCCAGGTGGGCTCAGTGCCCAGCGATTTCACATCCGCGACGCGCAGGCAGAGAAACAGAACCGCGATCAACGCCAACAGCATGAACGCCCCAACGCCAATTTCACTTTTTTTCGTTTGCATTGTCTTAGTTCCCAAACATCAGTGCCGTCAGCACAAAATCTAATCCAAGTACTGCCAGTGAGGAGTGTACTACCGTACGCGTGGTGGCCCGGCTGATCCCTTCTGAGGTCGGAATCGCATCATAGCCATTAAACAACGCGATCCAGGTGACCGTAAGGGCAAACACCGCGCTCTTGATCAGGCAGTTAATAATATCGGTGCGGAAATCTACCGCGTTCTGCATCGCCGACCAGAAAAATCCAGTATCGATGCCTTTCCAGCTCACGCCTACCAGCGCCCCGCCCCAGATACCCACGGCGGTAAAAATCAGCGCCAGCAGCGGCATACTGATAAAGCCAGCCCAAAAGCGCGGCGAGATCACCCGCCGCAGCGGATCGACCGCCATCATCTCCATACTGGAAAGCTGCTCCGTGGCTTTCATCAGGCCAATTTCGGCGGTTAACGCCGATCCGGCGCGTCCGGCAAACAGCAGCGCCGTCACTACCGGCCCCAGCTCGCGCAGAAGCGACAGCGCCACCAGCATACCGAGACTGGTTTCCGCGCCGTAGGTAGTTAGCACCAGAAAGCCCTGCAACCCCAGCACCATGCCAATAAATAGCCCTGACACCAGAATAATCAGTAACGAGCGCACGCCTACGCTGTACAGCTGCTTTACCAGCAGCGGAGCGTGTTTACGAAATTGCGGTTTGCCGGCCAGCGCGTGAAACAGCATCAGACCGGCGCGGCCAAACGAGGCACAGGTTTGGATCCCCTGGCGACCCAGCAGCGCCAGCGCATTTAAAAACATCAGCTTATTAACTCCCTGAACCGGTCAAATCGGCAAAATAGTCACCGGCCGGATAGCGGAAAGGCACCGGCCCATCAGCAATCCCATCGATGAACTGGCGTACGCGTGCGTCAGGATTCTCCCGCAGCCCCTGCGTGGTTCCCTGAGCAATAATTTTTTGCCCTGCAACAATATAGGCGTAATCGGCGATGCTCAAGACTTCAGGCACATCATGTGAAACCACAATGCAGGTCATGCCCAGTGAATGATTCAGTTCATCTATCAGCTTCACCAGCACCCCCATGGTGATCGGATCCTGGCCGACAAACGGCTCGTCGAACATGATCAGATCCGGCTCCAGCGCAATCGCGCGCGCCAGCGCGGCGCGGCGCGCCATACCGCCGGAAAGCTCAGAAGGCATTAATTTGGCCGCGCCGCGCAGCCCTACGGCTTCCAGCTTCATCATAACCGTGCTGTGCAGCAGCGGCGCGGGCAAGCGCGTATGCTCCCGCAGCGGCCAGGCAACGTTTTCATAAACGTTAAGGTCGGTAAACAGCGCCCCGGACTGAAACAGCATGCTCATGCGTTTGCGCGTTTCATACAAACGCGAGCGGGAAAGCCGGGGAATATTTTCGCCGTCGAACCAGATATCACCGCTATCAGGCTGCAGCTGGCCGCCAATCAGGCGCAGTAACGTCGTTTTACCGATACCGGAAGGACCCATGATGGCGGTAACCTTCCCTTTGGGCACCGTTAACGAGATATTGTCGAAAATGGTGCGATTACCACGGGTAAAGCTTACCCCGTCGACCTCAACCAGATTCGTGGATGGCTGTTGCATTGATACCTCTGTTATCCATTTTAGGCGATGCAAATCATTTATGTTAATCACACCCTACTAACAATAGTCGCGAGTTTTGCAGAAATCAGACGCTTCATCATAGCGAAAACCGGCATATGTTTTACTTTTTGCTCGCAGACGGTCAAAATCATCACCATTCATTCTGTCGCCTGCAAAATGACGAGTCTGGCAAACCGACGAGTATAACCGATCCAAGGATTTTTCATGCTTTTAGCCGCTGCACTGTTAGTTATCGGTTTAGTTTTACTGGTCTATGGAGCCGATCGTTTAGTGTTTAGTGCCGCCATTCTCTGTCGCTCGCTGGGTATCCCTCCGCTGATTATCGGTATGACTATTGTCGGCATCGGCACCTCGCTGCCTGAGCTGATTGTCTCCGTTACGGCCGCCACGCATGGGCAGATGGATATGGCCGTTGGCACGGCGATGGGATCGAATATCACCAATATCCTGCTTATTCTTGGCGGCGCGGCGCTGCTGCATCCTTTAACGGTGCATTCCAATCTGGTGCGACGCGAGCTGCCGCTGATGCTGCTGGTAACGTTACTGGGCGGCCTTATGCTGTGTGATAGCCAGCTCAGCCGTATTGACGGCGTCGCGCTGCTGGCGTTTGCCCTGTTTTATCTGCTGTTTATTATTCGTATTGCCCGCCGTGCGGAACGCAATAACAGCGATACGCTGACGCGGGAGCAGCTGGCTGAGCTACCGCGTGATGATTCAGGCAATACGGTGGCTTTTTTATGGCTGGCGGTGGCGTTGATTATTTTACCAATGTCGACCCGCATGGTGATCGATAACGCCACGGTGATTGCCGACTATTTTGGCGTCAGCGAGCTGGTGATTGGCTTAACCATTATTTCAGTTGGCACCAGCCTGCCGGAGCTGGCAACCGTGATCGCGGGCGCATTAAAAGGGGAAGATGATATTGCCATCGGCAACCTTATCGGCTCCAACATTTATAATCTGGCTATTGTGCTCGGGCTCCCGGCATTGATTCAGCCCGGCGCGTTCGATAGCGCTGCTTTTGAGCGCGATTACTGGGTGATGCTGGGCGTCAGCGCCCTGTTTATGCTTATTTGCCTGCAGCGCAGCCGTCGTATTGGCCGTCGCGCCGGGGCAATTTTACTGGCCGGCTTTATTGCCTGGGTAGCGCTACTCTACCTGCAGCCATTTAGTCTCAACGGATAAAGGACTGAATATCAATGACTCACATCATGCTCGAGCCGGGATTTGATTTCCAGCAGGCCGGTAAAGAAGTGCTGGAAATTGAACGCCAGGGGCTGGAACAGCTCGATCAATACATCAATGATGATTTTACCCGCGCCTGCGAAATGATGTTTTATTGCCAGGGAAAAGTGGTGGTGATGGGCATGGGCAAATCGGGGCATATCGGCAAGAAAATGGCGGCAACCTTTGCCAGCACCGGCACCCCCGCTTTTTTTGTGCATCCCGCCGAAGCCAGCCACGGCGACCTGGGAATGGTCAGCAGCAGCGACATTGTGATCGCGATTTCCAACTCCGGCGAATCAAACGAAATCCAGGCGCTGATCCCGGTGCTGAAACGGCTGAAAGTGGCGCTGATTTGCATCACCAGCCGCCCGGACAGCAGCATGGCGCGTGCCGCGGATCTGCATCTGTGTGTTAAAGTACCGCACGAAGCGTGTCCGCTGGGCCTGGCGCCGACCTCCAGCACCACGGCGACGCTGGTCATGGGCGATGCGCTGGCGGTAGCCCTGCTGAAGGCGCGCGGCTTTACTGCCGAAGATTTTGCTCTTTCTCACCCTGGCGGCGCGCTGGGCCGTAAGCTGTTACTGCGCGTCAGTGATATTATGCACGGCGGCGATGAGATTCCCCATGTCACCCAGGAAGCCTCACTGCGTGATGCGCTACTGGAAATCACGCGCAAAAACCTCGGTATGACGGCGATTGTCGACGATCTGATGCATATCCAGGGGATTTTTACCGATGGCGATTTACGCCGCGTCTTTGATATGGGCATCGATTTTCAAAATGCCTCAATCGCCAGCGTCATGACGCCGGGCGGCATCCGCGTAAAACCCGGCATGCTGGCCGTGGATGCGCTAAACCTGATGCAAAATAAGCATATCACTGCCGTGATGGTCGCCGATGGCGATCGGTTGATCGGTATTGTACATATGCATGACATGCTGCGCGCAGGCGTAGTATAAACCGGATGGAAACAAGAATGAGGCAAGAAACAGACGTTGTGGAAACCTGCTACGGCGCGGTAAGCCAGGATGTCATCACACGCGCTGGTGCGATCCGCCTGCTGATCTGTGATGTTGATGGCGTCATGTCCGATGGCCTGATCTATATGGGCAACAGCGGCGAAGAGCTAAAAGCGTTTAACGTGCGCGACGGTTATGGCATCCGCTGCCTGCTGACCTCCGATATCGAAGTAGCCATTATTACCGGCCGTCGGGCTAAGCTGCTGGAAGATCGCTGCCAGACGCTGGGCATTACACATCTTTACCAGGGACAGTCCGATAAGCTTTTGGCCTTCCGGGAACTTCTGGATAAACTGTCGTTAACGCCCGATCAGGTTGCCTATATTGGCGACGATTTAATTGACTGGCCGGTGATGGCGCAGGTCGGCTTAAGCGTTGCCGTCGTTGATGCCCATCCGCTGCTGTTAGCGCGCGCCCGCTATGTCACCCGCATCGCCGGTGGACGCGGCGCCGTACGCGAAATCTGCGATCTTATTTTGATCGCCCAGGATAAGTTTGATGATGCCAAAGGGCAATCGGTATGAGTAAAACCAGGCGTTGGATAACGCTATTATTGACGTTGATTGCCATTATCTTGATCGGCTGGAACCTTACCGGTAACGACGACGATCGCGGTCAGGTGGAAACAAACGGCCAGGAACCCACCTATACCAGCGCGAATTCCAGTACCGTGGTTTATAACCCCACCGGCAGCCTGAGCTATAAGCTGGTGTCGGATAAGGTGACCTACTTTTCCGCCGATGAGATCAGCTGGTTTGATAATCCGCTGATGACCACCTACGACGAAAATAAGATCCCGGCCTGGTCAGTACGCGCCGACAAGGCCAAACTGACAAAAGATCGCATGCTCTATCTCTATGGTCACGTTGAAGTGAACAGCCTGGCTAAAGATGCCCAGCTTGAGCGAATCAAGACCGATAATGCGCAGGTAAACCTGGTGACGCAGGATGTGATGTCCAACGACCAGGTCACTCTTTATGGCCGCAGCTTTAATTCCACTGGTATGAAGATGCGCGGTAATTTACGGACGAAAACGGCCGAGCTGATTGAAAAGGTCAAAACAAATTATGAAATCAATGAACAACCAAAGCCTTAAATTGTTGCTACTCGGCACGCTGCTGGCCGCCAGCATTCCGGCCTTTGCCTTAACCGGCGACTCGGAAAAGCCGGTTAACATCGACTCAGCCAATCAGGCGCTGGATATGCAGGGCAATGTCGCCACCTTTACCGGCAACGTAATCGTGACCCAGGGTTCGATTAAAATTACCGCCGATAAGGTGGTGGTCACGCGTCCCGGCGGCGACAGCCAAAAAACCATTGTGGATGCCTATGGCAACCCGGCTACCTTTTATCAGCTACAGGATGATGGCAAACCGGTAAAAGGCCATGCGGCAAAAATGCGTTATGAGCTGGCGAAAGATTTCGTTGAGCTTACCGGCAATGCCTATATCGAGCAGCTGGACAGCAATGTCAAAGGCGACCGCATCACTTATCTGGTTAAAGAGCAGAAAATGCAGGCCTTTAGCCAGGGCAATAACAAGCGTGTCACAACGGTGCTGGTGCCTTCGCAGTTGCAGGACAAACCCGCTTCCTCCCCCAGCCAACAGAAGAGCCGCTGATCCCTATGGCAACACTTATCGCTGAAAATCTGGCAAAAGCTTATAAAGGCCGTCGCGTCGTCGAAGATGTCAGTCTGCAGGTTAAATCAGGCGAAATCGTCGGCCTGCTCGGCCCGAACGGGGCGGGCAAAACTACCACGTTTTATATGGTGGTGGGGATTGTGCCGCGTGATGCGGGGCGTATCGTTATCGATGAAGAAGATATCAGTATTCTGCCGCTGCACGCCCGCGCCCGACGCGGCATTGGCTACCTGCCGCAGGAAGCCTCGATCTTTCGTCGTCTGAGCGTCTATGACAACCTGATGGCCGTGCTGCAGATCCGTGACGATCTCACCACCGAGCAGCGTGAAGATCGCGCCAAAGAGCTGATGGAAGAGTTCCATATTGAGCATCTGCGCAATAGTCTCGGCCAGGCGCTGTCGGGCGGCGAGCGCCGTCGTGTTGAAATCGCGCGTGCGCTGGCGGCGAATCCTAAATTTATCCTGCTGGATGAGCCCTTTGCCGGTGTTGACCCCATTTCCGTTATCGATATCAAAAAGATTATCGAGCATCTGCGCGACAGCGGGCTGGGCGTACTGATCACCGACCATAACGTGCGTGAAACGCTGGCGGTGTGCGAACGCGCCTACATCGTCAGTCAGGGGCGTTTAATCGCCCATGGGACGCCGGAAGCGATCCTCGCCGACGAACAAGTGAAACGTGTCTACTTGGGTGAAGAGTTCAGACTCTGATATGGTGTCAGTTATCACGGTGTTTTATCAGGAATCTTTATTCTGAATATGAAGCAAGGTTTGCAACTCAGGCTCAGTCAACAGCTGGCGATGACGCCGCAGCTACAGCAGGCGATTCGTTTGCTGCAGCTTTCTACGCTGGAACTGCAACAGGAGATACAGCTGGCGCTGGAGAGTAATCCGTTGCTTGAGCAGACCGATATCCATGAGGAAGTCGACACACGCGAGTATGCCGAGAGCGAAGCGCTCGATACGCGTGAGGCGCTTGAGCAGAAGGATATGCCGGAAGAGTTGCCGCTGGATGCCACCTGGGACGAAATCTATACCGCCGGGACGCCGTCAGGCACCGGCAATGATTATCGTGATGATGAGCTACCGGTTTATCAGGGCGAGACCACGCAAACCTTGCAGGATTACCTGATGTGGCAGGTGGAGCTGACGCCGTTTAGCGATACCGATCGCGCGATTGCCACCTCAATTGTCGATGCCATTGACGATACTGGCTATTTGACCGTGACGCTGGATGAGATCCGCGACAGCATCGGCGATGAGGATGTGGCGCTGGATGAGGTCGAAGCGGTGCTGAAGCGCGTTCAGCGTTTCGATCCGGTTGGCGTCGGCGCGCGTAACCTGCGTGACTGCCTGCTGGTGCAGCTTTCGCAATTCACGCGCGATACGCCTTTTCTTGCTGAGGCGCAGCTGATTGTCGATCACTATCTCGATCTGCTGGCGAACCATGACTTCCGCAGCCTGATGCGCGTGACGCGCCTGAAAGAAGAGGTGCTGAAAGCCGCGCTGGCGCTGATTCAGTCGCTGGATCCACGCCCTGGTCAGTCAGTTAACACCCGCGAGCCAGAATATGTCATTCCTGATGTGCTGGTGCGTAAAGCGGGCAACCGCTGGACGGTTGAGTTAAACGGCGACAGCGTGCCCCGCCTGCAAATCAATCAGCAATATGCCGCGCTGGGCAGCTCAGCGCGTAGCGACAGCGATAGTCAGTTTATCCGCACCAATTTGCAGGATGCGAAATGGCTGATTAAAAGTCTGGAAAGCCGCAACGATACGCTGTTAAAAGTCACGCGCTGCATTGTTGAGCAGCAGCAGGCTTTTTTTGAACAGGGCGAAGAATTTATGCGTCCGATGGTGCTGGCCGATATTGCGCAGGCCGTTGATATGCATGAATCCACCATTTCCCGCGTTACCACGCAAAAATATCTGCACAGCCCACGCGGCATTTTCGAACTGAAATACTTTTTCTCCAGCCATGTGAATACCGAAGGCGGCGGCGAAGCGTCGTCCACCGCCATTCGTGCGCTGGTGAAAAAGCTGATCTCGGCGGAAAACCCCGCCAAACCGCTAAGCGACAGTAAGCTGACCAGCATGTTGTCTGAACAAGGCATTATGGTGGCGCGCCGCACCGTCGCGAAGTACCGCGAGTCTTTATCCATCCCGCCATCAAACCAGCGCAAACAATTGGTTTGATCATCACTGAGAAGGAAGACGCTATGCAACTCAATATTACCGGGCAACACGTTGAAATCACGACCGCTTTACGTGATTTTGTGAACACCAAATTTGCCAAGCTGGCGCAATATTCCGACCGAATAACCCAGGTTCATATTGTGCTAAAGGTAGAAAGAGTGCAGCAAATAGCGGAGGCGACGGTGCATGTCAGCGGCGGCGAGCTGCACGCAACGTCGGAAGCTGATGATATGTACGCGGCGATTGATGGCTTAATTGATAAGTTGGCGCGCCAGCTAACCAAACATAAAGACAAGTTAAAACAACACTAATCTTCACACCGCTGAAGGAAAAACAGGTCGTTACGTTGCCGGATACGGTAACATGCGCAGACCGGGGGCGAGCTTTTTCGCCCCGTTTTTCCATTCACGCAGGCTGGCGAAGTTTTTGCTGCTTTTCTCGTTGCAAGACGCGTAAAGTAGCGCGATATGCCAGTAAATGTGAACACGCAAGTGAAACTATGATGAATAACGAACTCTCACTGGAACTCAGCTCTGTACTTAGTCTTGACTGTACCCGCAGCGGCGTGCATTGCCAGAGTAAAAAGCGGGCACTGGAAATCATCAGTGAACTGGCCGCCAAACAGCTCAACCTGCCCCATCAGACAGTTTTTGAAGCTATTCTGACGCGCGAACGCATGGGCAGTACCGGCATCGGTAACGGTATTGCTATCCCTCATGGCAAGCTGGAAGAGGATACGCTGCGTGCCGTTGGCGTGTTTATCCGCCTCGATCAACCTATTGCTTTTGACGCCATTGATAACCAGCCGGTGGATTTGCTGTTTGCCTTGCTGGTACCGGCGGATCAATGTAAAACACATCTACATACCCTTTCACTGGTAGCAAAACGACTGGCTGACAAAACCGTTTGCCGTCGTTTGCGGGCTGCGCAAAGCGATGAAGAGCTGTATGAAATCATCACGGCGCCGCCAGAAGAAAATCACTAATTAGTCAGCTTGCACTTTTGCCCGTGCCGGGTTGCCTGGTTATCACGGGTTGAATGGGGAGATAACTTAATGGTGCTGATGATCGTCAGCGGTCGTTCAGGCTCAGGGAAATCCGTCGCGTTACGCGCGCTGGAAGATATGGGTTTTTATTGTGTCGATAACCTGCCGGTCACGTTATTGCCGGAGCTGGCAAGCTCGCTGGTCGAACGCAATATTTCTGCGGCGGTCAGTATTGATGTCCGCAATATGCCGGAATCGCCAGACGTGCTGGAAAAAGCGTTAACCAGCCTGCCCAATAGCTTTTCACCTCAGCTGCTGTTTCTGGATGCCGATCGCAATACCTTGATCCGCCGCTACAGCGACACGCGTCGTCTGCATCCGCTCTCCAGTAAAAATCTTTCGCTGGAAAGCGCCATTGATGAAGAGAACGATCTGTTAGAGCCGTTACGCTCACGCGCCGATCTGATTGTTGATACCTCGGAAATGTCGGTGCATGAATTAGCGGAAATGTTGCGTACCCGCCTGCTCGGCAAACGCGAGCGTGAACTGACCATGGTGTTCGAGTCGTTTGGCTACAAGCACGGTATTCCTATCGATGCCGATTACGTGTTTGACGTGCGCTTTCTGCCGAACCCCCATTGGGATCCAAAGCTGCGCCCGATGACCGGCCTTGATCGTCCCGTGGCCGCCTTCCTCGATCGCCATACGGAAGTACATAACTTTATCTATCAGACGCGCAGTTATCTGGAACTCTGGCTGCCAATGCTGGAAACCAATAATCGCAGCTACTTAACCGTCGCCATTGGCTGTACTGGCGGTAAGCATCGTTCTGTTTATATTGCCGAACAGTTAGCGGATTACTTCCGCTCACGCGGGAAAAATGTTCAGTCCCGCCATCGTACGCTGGAAAAACGCAAATCATGACCGTCAGGCAAACCGTTGAAATCAAAAATAAGTTGGGCATGCATGCGCGCCCGGCCATGAAGCTGTTTGAGCTGGTACAAAGTTTTGATGCTGAAGTGCTGCTACGCAATGAGGCGGGCACCGAAGCTGAAGCCAGCAGCGTTATCGCCCTGTTGATGCTCGATTCGGCTAAAGGCGGTCATATTGAGATTGAAGCCAGCGGCCCGCAGGAGCAACAGGCGCTGGCCGCCGTGATCGAACTGTTTGAGGCGGGTTTCGACGAAGAGTAACGTTACAGTTTATGCTGTTGGATAAATCTCACGCCGCCCAGCTGACGCATCTGCCGCATAATCCACGCCTGACGCTGACGCACATAGCCTGAAGGCGCATCGGCGCGAAAGCGCAGCGGGTTCGGCAGCACCGCCGCCAGCAGCGCCGCCTCTGATAGCGTTAGCTGGCTGGCGGATTTATGAAAATAGCGCTGTGAAGCGGCTTCCACGCCATAGATGCCATCGCCAAATTCAGCAATATTTAAATAGACGGTAATAATACGCTTTTTGCTCCACACGCTCTCCAGCCCCAGCGTGAGTCCCGCCTCCAGCCCTTTACGCAGCCAGCTGCGCCCATCCCACAGAAACAAATTTTTCGCCGTTTGCTGCGATAATGTGGAAGCGCCACGCATACGGCCGTTCTGATTATCGAGCACCGATTCAATCGCTTCGACATCAAAACCCCAATGAGACGGAAATTTTTGATCTTCAGCGGCAATCACCGCCAGCGGCATCCATGGCGAAATCTTATCTCTGGCGACCCAGTCAGAATGCGCAACCCAGGAAAAATCACCGCTTAGCCACGCCGAAACCTGACGTTCTGCCATAACGGCGGAAAACGGCACCGGCAAAAAGGCAAAAAGTGCAATGCCTGCCAGCCAGACGCCAACGATAGCGATCACCACGCGCGCCAGCCAGCGCCGGGTTATGCTTAGGATCCCCCCTTTATTTTTCTTCATTTTCTCTCTTCCATTACTGTTTTTTTCACTTATTAATCACGGTTGTTATTGCTTTCTTTTGCCCGGTCAGCCGCAGGCGTAAACGTCGCTAAAAAACGGTTTTTTCTCTCTTTATTTTCTGATTCATAAGTTCAGAGCTTGTAAAATTCTTGTTACATCAAAGAGTTCCGCCTCGAAGGAATCGGTTCCAAAGTTTAACCCCTTTGCTACTTTATGGCGAATAGGCCAAAAAATGCGCTGGTGAATCATCAGAAAAAACATTTAAATAATTTATAATTAGGGTGATAAACCAACATCAGAAAGGGCAAAAACACAAAATTAACTGAAGTAAATTACGCTATAACCAGCGCTAAGATCTCCTTTTCGCTCTTTTAATTGATCTTTTTTGTGCCTTTGTTTACAAGTCATTACTGGCAAGTAAATAATACACCTTAAGCCCCATGGCGGCGCTATTTACCTCCGTTTCTCCACTATTACCCCAGCGGGATAAAACCTTTAAATCTAGTTACTTAAATAGATAACAGCACAAACTAAATCAGGGGTTCCTGATAAAAAGGGATAACTTAAGCCTGGCTTCTTAAGATGCAAAGATTTTTGCAATGAAATCCTTTACAAAAACTCGAATTGACGCCAAGATAGGGCCTCAGTTAATTCCTTACTTGACTGTGTTAGCAAATTAATGTTTTCTGTATGCAGACGCTGGCGCACATCACATATTTTAATGAATCATTTAACAGATACGTTGAGATTTGCTAAGGTGTGACAAAGCGTTACCCAATACCATGCTTGTGCCGCTTGTTAACTCTTTTAAGAAATGGCCTGAGCAAACCTTTTCCCTGGTGTTGGCGCAGTATTCGCGCACCCCGGCACAAGCCGGGGTCATTTTTTTCAACGTCCCGCTTCCTGTTGTTCAATCCATTCACGTAATACGGCTACATCGTGCCGCCACTCCTGGTTGAGTTCGTCAATCCATTCCTGAACGTTATCCCACCATGCAGGCAATTCCGGACTTTGGATCTGTTTCGCTAACTGTTGCAGATGCTGTAAACCAACCGAACCCGCCGCACCTTTGATTTTGTGCCCTTCTTCAGCGATGCCCTTTTGATCGCGCGCCATCATGTTGGAATCCAGCACCGCCAGATAACCCGGCATTAGCTGTTCAAACATATCCAGGCTACGGGTAATCAGGGAGGGACCCACCAGATCGATATATTGCTCCAGCATCGGCAGATCAAGTAACGACAGCTTCTTATCATCCAGCTGCGCGTGCGGTTCGCTTAGCGCGCTCTCCTGATAGTCCCAAAACTTTTTGATCATCGCGGTTAAGGCTGGCACCGCCAGCGGTTTACTGAGCACATCATCCATGCCGACATCCAGATACTCTTTTTTATCTTTCAGAACGTTTGCCGTCAGCGCCACCAGCGGCGGTAACCGCTGCCCGCTAAAACGTTGATGGATCGCGCGCGCCACGTCCAGGCCGGTCATATCCGGCAGCTGAATATCCAGCAGCACCAGATCAAACTCATCAGGATCGAACATATCCAGCGCCGCCTGGCCAGTCATCGCGACCTCAACGCTGTTTCCCAGCTTCTCTAACACCGAACGCGCGACAATAACGTTTAACTCAATATCCTCCACCAGCAGCACATGCAGCGCAGGCAGCGGCATCTCATCCGCTGGCATCTCATCTTCTACTTCTTCTGCAATTTGCGGCGCGCTCAGCGTTACCGTAAAGCAGGCGCCCTCACCCGGCTGGCTGCGCACAGTGATATCGCCTCCCATCGCCTGAGCCAGACGGCGCGACACCGCCAGGCCAATGCCGGTGCCGGTCGCCGGTTTACCGCCGTGCTGATCTTTCACCTGATAGTACATTGCAAAGATTTTGTCCTGCTCATCCAGCGGGATGCCCATCCCTGAGTCTTCCACTTCAAAGCGCAGCGTTTCCGCTTCGTAGGCCACGCGCACGATGATTTCACCCTGTTGCGTAAACTTCACCGCGTTGCCAATCAGGTTCCACAAAATCTGCCGCAGGCGCGTGCCGTCGGCGATGATTTTATGCGGCAGCGGAAGCCGCGGTTGCAGGACAAATTTCAATCCTTTCGGCTGGGCCAGCAGGCCGGAGAGGTTTTCGAGATCGGCAAGGAAACCGGTAAAGTCGAGCGGCTGGTTATCAAGCTGTACCTTGCGGCGTTCGATTTTATCCATCTCAATGACATCATTAAAAATATTGCCCAGGGTGATGGCGGAGACATGAATGGTTTTAAGGTATTTCAGCTGTTCCTGATTAAGGTCAGTATCCAGCAGAATACGGCTAAGCCCAACGATACCGTTCAGCGGCGTACGCAGCTCATGGCTGATGGTTGAGATAAAGGTGGTCTTCTCACGGCTGGCGCTCTCCAGCGCATCCTGATAGCGCTTACGCTCCGTAATATCGCGTCCAAAGCCCATCAGGCCGCTGCGTTTGCCCACGCGGTCATAATAGGGCACTTTACGAATTTCAAAGCAGGCCTTGCGCCCATCGGGATATTGCAGCCACTGTTCATAGGTCAGGGAAACGTTATGGCGGAACACCTTCTCATCGGTTTCCAATACCTTGGTCGCTGCGTCTTCATCGTAAACATCTTTTGGCGTCAGGCCGATCAGCTGTTTTTCGCTTTTTCCGGTCAGCAGCTCCATTGCCCGGTTGCAGCCGGAAAACTGCTGATCGATATTGCGGTAAAACACCAGATCCGGCGAAGCATCAAGGAAAGATCGCAGGAAAGAGGATTGCTGCTCCAGTTCGATTTGCGCCTGTTCACGGCGCGCCATTTCCTCTTTTAGCTTATCCACCACCAGTAAACGCGCCTCTTCCGCTTTGATACGGTCGGCGATCTCCTGGTTAAGCTGGCTGATGGTTTGCTTCATCTGCTGGTTCAGTTCCAGGTCGCGGTGACGCATCTCTCCCAGCTTATCCACCAGCCGGGCCAGCCGCTGGCGCGACTCTTCCAGCTGCTCCACGACCACCGACAAGAAGTAGACCGCCCAGGGGGTAATCAACAGCCCAAAAAAAACGGAGCGCACCATATCAATGCTTTCCACATGACCGCGCAGCAGCATGGTGACCGCCATCTGCACCACCATCGCCAGCACAACCAGCGCCGACGCCAACAGCAGTGAAAAGCGTATCAACCCCAGCTTTACCATTAAATCGACATAATATTGCGCCAACAGACGAATTTGTTTCATATCAGCTTCCTTCCGAGTCTCTTTTTCCATCATAACCCACTTTACCGCCAGCGGGACGTGGCAAGCTCAAACTCACGTTCACCAGAAAAATAGTCGGGACTGCACGATTAAAGTGCAAACAAAGCCTGTTTTCATCGCTAATCAATGTTAGCAATTTAAAAACGTTGACTATTTTATGGAGTCGCATACATTGAAAGACCCTGTTTCCACACGCTGCTTTTTCTCACTCCGCTGCTTTTCAAGGCAATGCCCGTGCAATGTCTTCCGCTTTCTTTTATCGCAACGAATAATCATTCAGATTAAGAAGATTTTTAGTCATTATTGGCTTAATTAATTTTCCTTATGTTGTCGCGTTGATTCCGGTAAAAAAACCAACATAAGAAAAACAGATGCATTCGGCACTCCACAGGATTTTAATAGCAGATAATACTGTAATACGCGCCAGCTCTAGCATGGTGCAGCGATTTGACCGCTGCACTATAGTGAGACAGCTCACATTCCATAATGAGGCAGGCCATCGCTTCCCGGCACAAAAAAACCGTTAAATTTCTTTAAAAACAATAAATTAACTAAACAAAGCCTGAAAAAGCATAAGTAAGAACGCTATTTGACCTCTTTACGCTTTCCCGATAAGTTGGAAATCCGCTGGAAGCTTTTCGGATGGGTGTTCCACTCATCATATTTATGCAGTAATTGAGATTCCCTCTGAAACAAGTCCGCAATACTTGTGACACCGATGCCTGAGGCTATGAATGGGAGCAAGCGACACGTGCGCGTACAGACGCAATCCTGCCGCCAGCCCTTTCTACGCCTGCCATCGGCGACGGGAATCCGCAGAGCCTGGGGAGGTTCACTGAAATGTTGTACGATAAATCCCTTGAAAAGGATAACTGTGGTTTCGGCCTGATCGCTCATATTGAAGGCGAACCCAGCCATAAAGTAGTGCGCACCGCGATTCACGCCCTGGCTCGTATGCAGCATCGTGGCGCTATTCTCGCCGATGGTAAAACCGGCGACGGCTGCGGCCTGCTGTTACAAAAACCCGATCGTTTTTTCCGTATCGTTGCCCAGGAACAAAACTGGCGTTTAGCGAAAAACTACGCGGTCGGTATGCTATTCCTGAGCCAGGATGATGAGCAAGCCCGCGTCAGCCGTCGCATTGTCGAAGAAGAAGTGCTGCGCGAAACCCTCTCCGTGGTGGGCTGGCGCGATGTGCCGACCAATCAGGATGTGCTGGGCGAAATCGCCCTCTCCTCTCTGCCGCGTATTGAACAAATTTTTATCAACGCCCCTGCTGGCTGGCGTCCACGTGATATGGAACGTCGCCTGTATATGGCGCGTCGCCGCATTGAAAAACGCATTGAAGCGCTGGGCGATAAAGAGTTCTACGTCTGTAGCTTCTCTAATCAGGTCAATATTTATAAAGGTCTCTGTATGCCGGCTGACCTGCCGCGCTTCTACCTTGACCTGGCGGACCTGCGTCTGGAATCGGCCATTTGCCTGTTCCATCAGCGCTTCTCCACCAATACCGTGCCGCGCTGGCCGCTGGCTCAGCCGTTCCGCTATATGGCGCACAACGGTGAAATTAATACCATCGCGGGCAACCGTCAGTGGGCACGCGCCCGCGCCTATAAATTCCAGACGCCGCTGATCCCTGACTTGCAGGATGCCGCTCCGTTTGTCAATGAAACCGGCTCCGACTCCAGCTCAATGGATAACATGCTGGAGCTGTTTCTCAGCGGCGGAATGGATTTGATCCGTGCGATGCGTCTGCTGGTGCCGCCAGCCTGGCAAAACAATCCGAATATGGATCCTGAGCTGCGCGCCTTCTTTGACTTTAACTCCATGCATATGGAACCGTGGGACGGCCCGGCGGGCATCGTGATGTCTGATGGTCGCTACGCCGCCTGTAACCTCGACCGTAACGGCCTGCGTCCGGCGCGCTATGTCATTACTAAAGACAAGCTGATCACCTGCGCGTCTGAAGTCGGTATCTGGGATTACCAGCCCGATGAAGTGCTGGAAAAAGGTCGCGTCGGGCCTGGCGAACTGATGGTTATCGATACCCGCGCGGGCCGCATTCTGCATTCCGCTGAGACGGATAACGATCTGAAAAGTCGTCATCCCTATCAGTCATGGATGGAGAAAAACGTTAAGCGCCTGGTGCCGTTCGAGGATCTTTCCGGCGATCAGGTTGGCAGCCGCGAACTGGACGATGTCACGCTGGCGACCTATCAGAAACAGTTCGCCTACAGCAGCGAAGAGCTGGATCAGATCATCCGCGTGCTGGGTGAAAACGGCCAGGAAGCGGTTGGCTCCATGGGCGATGATACGCCGTTCGCCGTGCTCTCCAGCCGTCCACGCATTATTTATGACTATTTCCGCCAGCAGTTCGCCCAGGTGACGAACCCGCCGATCGATCCGCTGCGCGAAAACCATGTTATGTCGCTGGCGACCAGCATCGGTCGTGAAATGAATGTCTTCTGCGAAGCGGAAGGCCAGGCGCATCGCGTCTCGTTTAAATCGCCGATTCTGCTCTATTCTGACTTCCGTCAGTTGACCACGCTGGAAGGGGAATACTACCGCGCCGACACGCTGGACTGCACCTTCAACCCGGCGGAACAGACGCTGGAAGCGACCATGCATCAGTTGTGCGATCGGGCGGAAAGCATGGTGCGTAACGGTACGGTGCTGCTGGTGCTTTCTGACCGCGCCATTGCTGAACATCGTCTGCCGGTTCCGGCGCCGATGGCGGTGGGCGCAATCCAGGCGCGTCTGGTGGAGAAAAACCTGCGTTGTGACGCCAACATCATTGTTGAAACCGCCAGCGCGCGCGACCCGCACCATTTCGCCGTGCTGTTAGGCTTCGGCGCGACCGCTATCTACCCTTATCTCGCCTATGAATCCCTGGCGAAAATGGCCGACAGCGGCGTGATTGAAAAAGATTACCGTACGCTGATGCTGAACTACCGTAACGGCATCAACAAAGGTCTGTACAAAATCATGTCCAAAATGGGCATCTCCACCATCGCCTCTTACCGCTGCTCTAAGCTGTTCGAAGCGGTTGGCCTGCATAAAGATGTCTCCTCGCTCTGTTTCCAGGGCGTGGTCAGCCGGATTAATGGCGCTAACTTTGCTGATTTCCAGCAGGACCTGGTCAACCTGGCGAAACGCGCCTGGCTGCAGCGTAAGCCGCTCGATCAGGGCGGGCTGCTGAAGTATGTGCATGGCGGGGAATATCACGCCTATAACCCGGACGTGGTGGCAACGCTGCAGAAAGCGGTACAGAGCGGTGAATATAGCGATTATCAGCACTATGCCCGCGAAGTGAATGAACGTCCGGTCGCAACGCTGCGCGATCTGCTGGCGATCCAGCCGGGTTGCGAGGCGGTAAGGCTGGATGAGGTTGAACCTGCCAGCGAACTCTATAAACGCTTTGATACCGCCGCGATGTCTATCGGCGCGCTCAGTCCGGAAGCGCACGAATCGCTGGCTGAAGCGATGAACAGCCTGGGCGGTTATTCTAACTCCGGCGAAGGCGGTGAAGATCCGGCTCGCTACGGCACCAATAAAGTCTCACGAATTAAGCAGGTGGCGTCCGGCCGCTTTGGCGTGACGCCCGCTTATCTGGTTAACGCCGACGTGATTCAGATTAAAGTGGCGCAGGGCGCGAAGCCTGGCGAAGGCGGTCAGCTGCCGGGCGATAAGGTTACCCCTTATATCGCCAAGCTGCGTTATTCCGTGCCGGGCGTGAC
This sequence comes from Mixta sp. BE291, assembly GCF_031457955.1. Lineage (NCBI taxonomy): Bacteria > Pseudomonadati > Pseudomonadota > Gammaproteobacteria > Enterobacterales > Erwiniaceae > Mixta > Mixta sp. BE291. The sequence goes on from NZ_JAVDXN010000003.1 coordinate 507,512, forward strand.
GCTGATTTCGCCGCCGCCGCATCATGATATCTACTCGATTGAAGATCTGGCGCAGCTGATTTTTGACCTGAAGCAGGTTAACCCCAAAGCGATGATTTCCGTGAAGCTGGTTTCCGAACCGGGTGTGGGAACCATCGCCACCGGCGTGGCAAAAGCCTATGCCGATTTGATTACTATCGCTGGCTATGATGGCGGCACCGGCGCCAGCCCGCTCAGCTCGGTGAAATATGCCGGTTGTCCGTGGGAGCTGGGGCTGGTCGAAACGCAGCAGGCGCTGGTGGCCAACGGCCTGCGTCATAAGATCCGCCTGCAGGTCGACGGCGGCCTGAAAACCGGACGCGATATCATTAAAGCCGCGATTCTGGGTGCAGAGAGCTTTGGCTTCGGTACCGGACCGATGGTGGCGCTGGGCTGTAAATACCTGCGAATTTGCCATCTGAACAACTGCGCTACCGGTGTAGCAACCCAGGATGAAAAGCTGCGTAAAAATCATTACCACGGGCTGCCGTATCGCGTAACCAACTACTTCCAGTTTATCGCGCAGGAAACGCGGGAAATCATGGCGGAGCTGGGCGTAAAACGGCTGGTGGATCTGATTGGCCGCACCGAGCTGTTAGCCGTGCTTGAGGGCTTTACCGCCAAACAGCAGAACCTGGATCTCTCCTCACTGCTGGTCACGGCCACGCCGATGCCGGGTAAAGCGGTGTACTGCACCGAAAGCAGCAACCCGCCGTTTGATAACGGCGATCTGAACAAAGCGCTGCTACAGCAGGCGATGCCTTATGTGGAAGCGAAGCAGAGCAAAACGTTCTGGTTTGATATTCGCAATACCGATCGTTCCGTCGGCGCGACGCTCTCCGGCGCTATCGCCGCGATCCACGGCGATCAGGGGCTGGCGGCCGATCCGATTAAAGTGCATTACAGCGGCACCGCAGGACAGAGCTTTGGCGTCTGGAACGCCGGTGGCGTCGAGCAAACTCTGACCGGCGACGCCAATGATTACGTCGGTAAAGGCATGGCGGGCGGCATACTGGCTATCCGACCGCCGGTGGGTTCAGCGTTCCGTAGCCACGAAGCGACGATCGCGGGCAACACCTGTCTGTATGGCGCTACCGGCGGAAAATTGTTTGCGGCTGGCCGCGCAGGCGAGCGTTTCGCCGTGCGTAACTCCGGTGCGATTACCGTGGTAGAAGGCATTGGCGATAACGGTTGTGAGTATATGACCGGCGGCATTGTCTGTGTTCTGGGTAAAACCGGCGTTAACTTTGGCGCAGGCATGACCGGCGGTTTTGCCTATGTGCTGGATGAAGATGGCGAGTTCCGCAAGCGCGTTAACCCGGAGCTGGTTGAAGTGCTGAGCGTGGATGAACTGGCGATTCATGAAGAGCATCTGCGCGGCTTAATCACCGAACATGTGCAGCATACCGGATCGGCACGTGGCGAAGAGATACTGGCTAACTGGCCAGAATGGTCGTCGCGCTTTGCGCTGGTCAAACCAAAATCCAGTGATGTCAAAGCATTGTTGGGGCATCGTAGTCGTTCCGCAGCCGAGCTGCGGGTGCAGGCGCAGTAAGAGGTCACCATGAGTCAAAACGTTTATCAGTTTATCGACTTGCAGCGCGTTGATCCGCCGAAAAAACCGCTCAAGATCCGTAAAATTGAGTTTGTAGAGATCTACGAACCTTTTTCGGGAAGCCAGGCGAAAGCTCAGGCGGATCGCTGTTTGTCATGCGGTAACCCCTACTGCGAATGGAAGTGTCCGGTACATAACTACATCCCGAACTGGCTGAAACTGGCGAATGAGGGAAGGATTATCGAAGCGGCGGAGCTGTCGCATCAGACCAACAGTTTGCCGGAGGTATGCGGGCGCGTTTGCCCGCAGGATCGCTTGTGCGAAGGCTCCTGTACGCTGAACGATGAGTTTGGCGCGGTCACCATCGGCAACATTGAGCGTTATATCAATGATAAAGCGATGGAAATGGGTTGGCGTCCCGATCTGTCGCACGTTAAGCCGACCGGGAAACGCGTCGCGATTATCGGTGCCGGCCCGGCGGGCCTGGCCTGCGCTGACGTGCTGACCCGTAACGGTGTTAAAGCGGTGGTGTACGATCGTCATCCTGAAATCGGCGGTCTGCTGACCTTCGGTATTCCCGCTTTCAAGCTGGAAAAAGAGGTGATGACGCGTCGTCGCGCTATGTTCACTGAGATGGGCATCGAGTTCCAGCTGAATACCGAAGTCGGTCGCGATGTACAGTTAAGCGATCTGATCGGTGAGTTCGATGCGGTGTTCCTTGGCGTCGGCACCTATCAGTCCATGCGCGGCGGGCTTGAAAATGAAGATGCGCCGGGCGTCTATGATGCGCTGCCGTTCCTGATCGCCAACACACGCCAAATCATGGGATTTGGCGAGCTGACCGAGCAGCCTTACATTAATATGCAAGGCAAGCGCGTGGTGGTGTTGGGCGGTGGCGATACGGCGATGGACTGCGTCCGTACCTCTATTCGTCAGGGCGCAACGCACGTGACCTGCGCCTATCGCCGTGACGAAGAGAACATGCCAGGCTCGCGCCGCGAAGTGAAAAACGCGCGTGAAGAAGGCGTGGAATTCCAGTTTAATCTACAGCCGTTAGGCGTGGAAATAAACGGTAACGGCCGCGTCTGCGGCGTCAGGGTTGCCCGTACTGAAATGGGCCAGCCCGACGCGCAAGGCCGCCGTCGTGCTGAAATCGTCGCAGGTTCTGAGCATATTCTGCCTGCGGATGCGCTGGTCATTGCCTTTGGCTTCCGTCCGCACAAAATGGACTGGCTGGAGCAGTTTAGCGTTGAGCTGGACGCGCAGGGCCGCATTATTGCGCCGGAGGGGCACGATAACGCCTTCCAGACCACTAACCCGAAAATCTTTGCCGGTGGCGATGCGGTACGCGGCTCTGATTTAGTGGTTACCGCGATCGCTGAAGGGCGTAAAGCCGCTGAAGGGATTATGAATTACCTGGAAGTCTGATTATGCTGCTGGCGGATCAAAATCCGCCGCTATCTGCCATAAAAAAACGGGCCTTCAGGCCCGTTTTTTCTATTTCACGACGCGTAATGCAGGACGCCCACCGCGCGGCGGCGGATCGTCATCAGGATTATCGCTATCGGGTTCGGCATCATCCGGACGATCGCCGTCAATCACCGACATCACCGTTTCTTCCGGCGCCTGTGACAGCTCATTGGTATCCTGTAGCTCATAAGCGGGTTCAGGCTCAAACATGGTGCCTGCGCCGTTCTCACGCGCGTAGATAGCCATTACCGCCGCGATCGGCACGGTAACCTGACGAGGAACGCCGCCGAAGCGCGCATTAAAGCGCACTTCATCATTGCCCAGCTCCAGATTGCCCACGGCGCGCGGCGCAATGTTTAACACAATCTGTCCATCGCGAGCATATTCCAGCGGCACCAGTACGCCAGGCAGATTAATATCCACCACTAAATGCGGCGTAAGCTGGTTGTCCAACAGCCACTCATAGAAAGCGCGCAGCAGATAAGGACGGCGAGCGGTAAGCTGAGACATTTCCATAGCCGTTAGCCCCGGGCTTGCAGGCGCATTTCGCGTTCTGCTTCGGTCAGCGAAGCGAGGAAAGAGTCACGCTCAAAGACGCGCGTCATGTAGCCTTTCAGCTCTTTAGTTCCGCTGCCGACCAGTTCCACGCCAAGCAGCGGCAAACGCCACAGCAGCGGAGCCAGATAGCAATCGACCAGGCTGAACTCTTCACTCATGAAGAACGGCGTACGGGTGAACAGCGGCGCAATCGCCAGCAGTTCTTCACGCAGCTGCTTACGCGCGGTTTCCGCCTGCTGGGCGGTGCCGGTTTCAATGGTGCGCATCAGGCTGTACCAGTCCTGCTCGATACGATGCATCATCAGACGGCTTTCGCCACGGGCAACCGGATAAACAGGCATCAGCGGCGGGTGCGGGAAGCGCTCGTCGAGGTATTCCATAATGATGCGTGATTGATACAGCGTCAGTTCACGATCGACCAGCGTAGGCACGGTACGATACGGGTTGAGGTCAATCAGATCCTGCGGCAGATTATCCATTTCAACCTGCTCGATCTCTACGCTGACACCTTTTTCTGCCAGTACGATACGCACCTGATGGCTGAAAATGTCAGTCGGACCAGAAAACAGCGTCATTACCGAACGTTTGTTGGCAGCGACAGCCATGAAAACCTCCAAGTTTATCCAGAATACAGTGCGAATAGCCAACCGCGCGGCGACTAACCTGCTTGACGAAACCACCCGCCAGCCGAAGCAACGTCATCCTTTTGCTGTCAGGACGCTCTCCGTTTAACGGGCGCAAAGTGACTGTCAGTTTACCAGATTTTAGGCCGCTTGTGGGGATGGGGAGAAAGAATTGCCGGTAAAAACACGGGATTTCCTGCTGTTTTCGCGTTTTTCAGGCATAAAAAAACCCAGCGCAAGGCGCCGGGTTTTTTGTAACTGCTGCTGCCTGAAGGCAGAAACAATTAACGCTTGGAGAACTGCGGACGACGACGTGCTTTACGCAGGCCGACTTTCTTACGTTCAACTTCACGAGCATCACGAGTAACGAAGCCTGCTTTACGCAGTTCGCCACGCAGGGACTCGTCGTACTCCATCAGAGCGCGGGTGATACCGTGACGGATCGCACCAGCCTGACCAGAGATACCACCACCTTTAACGGTGATGTAGAGATCGAATTTACCAACCAGATCCAGCAGTTCCAGCGGCTGACGAACTACCATGCGGGCAGTTTCGCGACCGAAGTACTGTTCCAGAGAACGCTGGTTGATAACGATGTTACCGCTACCCGGCTTGATAAAGACGCGAGCGGAAGAGCTTTTGCGGCGACCAGTGCCGTAGTTTTGATTCTCAGCCATTGCCTGTAATCCCGATTAAATGTCAAGAACTTGCGGTTGCTGTGCCGCATGGTTGTGCTCGTTGCCCGCGTAAACTTTCAGTTTACGGTACATAGCACGACCCAGCGGGCCCTTCGGCAGCATACCTTTAACCGCGATTTCAATTACGCGCTCAGGACGGCGAGCAATCATCTCTTCGAAGGTCGCTTGCTTGATACCACCGATGTGACCGGTGTGATGGTAATAGATCTTATCGCTACGCTTGTTACCGGTTACGGCAACTTTTTCTGCGTTCAGAACGATGATGTAATCACCAGTATCAACGTGCGGAGTATATTCCGCTTTATGCTTGCCACGCAGACGGCGAGCGAGTTCAGTCGCTAAACGACCTAAAGTTTTGCCCGTCGCGTCAACGACATACCAGTCACGTTGGACGGTTTCTGGCTTAGCTGTAAAAGTTTTCATCTAAAAGCTTACCCAAATTAAGTTACACGTTGGTGAAATCCCAAACGCTTGAATAAACGGTTGAGGCTCACACGACCTTATCGACCAGCAAGCCACCCCCTCGGACAGTTTTGCCGGTGCTACAAAGTTTCTGGGAAAAAAAACTTTGCCGTAACGTGGGGTCGCAAGATTATAGAGAAGTCATCGCCAAAGATCGATCACTTTTCGACAAAAAAGTGACGTCCTCAGGTGAGATGCGTTGAGCGCAAATATTCTTCGCTCTGCATCTCCTGCAAACGCGACAGACAGCGCTGATATTCAAATTTCAGCCGCTCGCCCTGATAAATCTCAAACAGCGACGCCTCGGCGGACACCACCAGCTTAACGTGCCGTTCGTAAAATTCATCCACTAACGCCAGAAAGCGGCGCGCCCGATCTTCGCTGCGCGCGCGCATCACCGGCACATCCAGCAGCAGCACGCTATGAAACCGCCGCGACAGCTCAATATAATCGTGCTGGCTACGCCCTTCGCCGCACAGCGTGGCGAAGTCGATCGCCAATACGCCCTTCTCCACGCCCTGCGTCGGCAGCTGACGATGGTTAATTTCCAGCACCGGTTTCTCTTCCGCCGCCTGGCCTGCCAGCGCGATAAACATCCGGCTCATCGCCTGCTGCGTTTCCGCGTTTAACGGCGACATCCAGAGATGCGCCGAGGTAAGCGTGCGCAGACGATAATCGATGCCCGCATCGACATTCATGATTTCGCAATGCTGTTTGATCTGTTCGATGGCGGGTAAAAAGCGCGCGCGCTGTAGCCCGTTGCGGTAAAGCTCATCGGGTGGAATATTTGAGGTCGCCACCAGGGTAATGCCGCGCGCAAACAGCGCTTCCATCAGCGTGCCCAGCAGCATGGCGTCGGTAATATCGGACACAAAAAATTCATCGAAGCACAGCACATCCGTCTGCGCTTTAAAGCGGTCCGCCACGATCTCCAGCGGGTCGCTTTCTCCTTGCAGCGCGGTTAACTCTTCATGCACGCGCAGCATAAAGCGGTGAAAATGCAGCCGCAGCTTGCGCTCCCCAGGAATTGACTGAAAAAAGAGGTCCATTACCCAGGTCTTGCCGCGCCCGACGCCGCCCCACATATAGAGCCCACGCACCTGCGGCGGCTGGCTGTTTTTTTCCTTACCCAGCAGCTTATTAAGCTTGCCGCGCCAGCCTGAGGCAGGCGCTGTTTCTGAGGGATGACGGGCGATAAGCGCCTGTTGAATGGCATCTAAACGGCTTATTGCAGCGTGCTGGACCTCATCAGGCTGATACTCACCTTTATCCAGTGCCTGTTGATAATGCGCCAGCGGAGACATCGTTTGCATGGGTGATCCTGCTTTCCTGAAAATCACAGGCAACTGCCTGTTTGCTGAAAAAAAGTTCGTTCTACACTAAGCGATGCTGCCGCAGGATTCCACTTCCGCAAGATTAACGGTTATAGTGGCTACTATTGAAGTGGAACGCCCTACGGAACAACGAGGACAATACGGGAGTCATTATGACCTGGGAATACGGGCTAATTGGTTTAGTCGTGGGTATTATTATCGGCGCTGTCGCCATGCGTTTTGGTAACAAAAAATTGCGCGAGCAGCGCAGCCTGCAATATGAACTGGAGAAATCCAAAGCAGAGCTGTCAGATTATCGCGAAGAGCTGACCAACCACTTTGCCCATAGCGCAGAGCTACTGGATAACATGGCGCGTGATTATCGCCAGCTGTACCAGCACATGGCAAAAGGATCGAACGATCTGCTGCCTAATTTGCCGGGCGAGAAAAACCCGTTCGCTTATCAGCTGACCGAAGCGGAAGCGGATAACGATCAGGCGCCGGTGCAGATCCCGCGCGATTATTCAGAAAGTGCATCCGGCCTGCTGCGCGGTGGCGAACGTACGCCGCGCACTTAATCCACAGGGCGCGCCAGCGCCCTGTTTCTTATGCTTGATGAAGCCAGCAATCTGAGCTGATAAGCAACGCTATTTTCCCCCTGTTGAGCAGCGAGAGCGTCGTAACGATGAAGAAAAAAACATTATTGTTGAGCGCGGTAGCCCTGGCCGTTGGTTTGAATCTGACCCTGACGCCTGCCGCCATGGCGTCGCTGCCTGCGCAGGTACAAAATCAGGCGCTGCCCAGCCTGGCCCCGATGCTGGAAAAAGTCTTACCAGCCGTGGTCAGCGTGCATGTTGAAGGCACCTCGTCTGAAGAGGCGGCGCAGGATCTGCCGGAGCCGTTAAAACGCTTTTTCGGACAGGGCCAGGGCGAGGCGCAGCCGCAACCTTTTGAAGGCCTGGGTTCAGGCGTGATTATCAATGCGGAAAAAGGCTATATCTTAACCAACAACCATGTGGTTAACGGTGCTGATAAAATCAGCGTTCAGTTGAGCGACGGCCGTGAGTATGATGCCAAACTGTTGGGCCGCGACGATCAGACCGATATTGCGCTGATTCAGATTCAGAACGCGAAAAACCTGACGCAGGTGAAAATCGCCGATTCCGACCAGCTACGCGTCGGCGATTTCGCTATCGCCATCGGCAACCCCTTTGGCCTGGGCCAGACTGCCACCTCAGGCATTATCTCTGCGCTGGGCCGCAGCGGCCTGAATCTGGAAGGCCTGGAAAACTTTATTCAAACCGATGCCGCCATTAACCGCGGCAACTCCGGCGGCGCGCTGGTCAACCTGAACGGCGAGCTGATCGGCATCAATACGGCGATTCTTGCCTCCAGCGGCGGCAACATTGGTATCGGCTTCGCCATCCCCGGCAATATGGCGATGGAGCTGGCGAAACAGTTGATTGCAACCGGCGAAGTCAAACGCGGCCAGCTGGGCATCAAAGGCACGGAAATGACCGCCGATATGGCGCGCGCCTTTAACGTTGATGCGCAGCGCGGCGCCTTTGTCTCGGAAGTGCTGCCTAAATCAGCGGCGGCGACCGCCGGTATTAAAGCTGGCGACATCATTACCTCCGTGGATGATAAAGCCATTACCAGCTTTGCCGAGCTACGGGTAAAAATCGGCACCACCCCGCCGGGCAAAGAGGTCAAAATCGGCCTGCTGCGCGAAGGGAAGCCGCTTAGCGTGACGGTGAAACTGGATGCCAGCGCGCGTAGCATGAAAAGCGATGAACTGATGACGCCAGCGTTACAGGGCGCATCGCTCAGCGATGGTCAGCTGCCGGATGGCAATAAAGGCGTTAAGGTCGATAGCGTAGAGAAAGGCACGGCCGCTGAGCAAATCGGTTTGCAAAAAGAGGATATCATCATCGGCGTTAACCGCACGCGCGTGCAGAATCTGGATGAGATGCGTAAAGCCTTAGCCAGCAAGCCGCCGTTCCTGGCGTTGAATGTCATCCGCGGCGGTGAAAGCCTTTATCTGCTGCTGCGCTAAAAGAGTCTGTGATATTGCGGGCACAACACCGTGTGTGTCCGCGTAACTCATGATATTCTGCCCCCGTTCTTTTCCGATATAGCTTAACATCATGTTTCTTAAACTCTTGCGCTCGGTAGTTTTGGGGCTGATCGTCGCAGGTATGTTACTGGCGGTGATGCCCGCGTTGCGCGTCGGCAACAGTTTGTTTTCCGCCCCGGAAAGCAGCGCCGATCAAACGCCATTCAGCTTTAATCAGGGAGTACGCCGCGCCGTTCCAGCGGTGGTAAACGTCTATAACCGCAGCGCGTCGAGCAGTAACGGGCGAGGGATTACTACGCTTGGCTCCGGCGTGATAATGAACAACAAAGGTTATATTCTCACCAACCGCCACGTCATCAACGGTGCCGATCAGATTATTGTCGCGTTACAGGATGGGCGTTTTATCGAAGCGATGCTGGTTGGCTCAGATAGCCTGACCGATCTGGCGGTGCTGAAAATTACCGCGACGAATTTGCCGGTTATTCCGATTAACCGTGAGCGTATCGCGCACGTCGGCGATATCGTGATGGCAATTGGTAACCCCTATAACCTTGGGCAAACCGTAACCCAGGGGATTATCAGCGCCACCGGCCGCGTCGGCTTAAGCCCGTCCGGACGACAAAACTTTTTGCAAACCGACGCCTCGATTAACAAAGGCAACTCCGGCGGCGCGCTGATCAACTCGCTGGGCGAGCTGATGGGCATCAACACGCTCTCTTTCGATAAAAGTAACGATGGCGAGACGCCCGAAGGCATTGGCTTTGCGATTCCTACCGCGCTGGCGACTAAAATCATGGACAAGCTGATCCGTGACGGACGTGTGATTCGCGGCTATATCGGCATCACCGGCAGCGACGTTCCTCCGCTGCATGGGCAGAATGCCGGGGTCGATCATATTCAGGGAATTGTGGTTAATGGCGTTGCGCCAGAAGGCCCGGCTGCCAAGGCGGGGATTCGCGCCAACGATCTGATTATCAGCGTCAACGGCAAGCCTGCGGTATCTGCCCAGGAAACCATGGATCAGGTGGCTGAGGTGCGTCCCGGCTCGGTGATTGATGTCCAGGTGATTCGCAACGACAACAAGCTGACGCTGCCGGTCACCATTCAGGAATACCCTGCGCAGTAGCTGATACCAGGCGCGCCTTATAACCCGCTGGGTATGCCGCCGCGCGTCGATATCCGGGACAATAAAAAAGGAGCCTTGCGGCTCCTTTTTCACGAAAGGCTTGTTACTTAACGAACTCTTCGCCCAGCTGAATATCTTTCTTCAGCGTATCCAGCATGCCTTCCAGCGCTTGTTGCTCAAAATCGCTCAGTTGACCAATCGGACGACGTTCGGCCACGCCCTCTTTGCCCAGCAGCAGCGGCTGCGAGAAGAAGCGCGCATATTCGCCATCGCCTTCCACATAGGCGCACTCCACTACGTTGCTTTCGCCCTGCAGCGCACGCACCAGCGACAGACCAAAGCGCGCAGCAGCCTGCCCCATCGACAGCGTAGCCGATCCGCCGCCCGCTTTGGCTTCCACCACTTCGGTACCGGCGTTCTGGATACGTTTGGTCAGGTCGGCCGCTTCCTGCTCGCTGAAGGAAACGCCAGGGATCTGAGACAGCAGCGGCAGAATCGTCACGCCGGAGTGGCCACCCACTACCGGTACGTTTAATTCGGTCGGCTGTTTACCTTTCAGTTCGGCAACAAAGGTATTAGAGCGAATAATATCCAGCGTGGTGACGCCGAACAGACGATTTTTATCGTAAACGCCCGCTTTTTTCAGCACCTCTGCGGCAATAGCCACGGTGGTGTTAACCGGGTTGGTGATGATCCCGATCAGCGCTTTCGGCGCGGTTTTCGCCACCTGCTCGATCAGGTTGCGTACGATACCGGCGTTGACGTTAAACAGATCGGAGCGATCCATACCGGGCTTACGCGCTACGCCCGCAGAGATCAATACCACATCGGCGCCCTGCAGCGCAGGCGTTGCATCTTCACCGCTGAACCCTTTGATTTTAACCGGCGTAGGAATGTGGCTTAAATCAACGGCCACACCGGGTGTTACGGGAGCAATATCATACAGAGAGAGTTCTGAACCCGCGGGTAACTGGGTTTTCAGCAGAAGTGCGAGCGCCTGGCCGATACCACCAGCCGCACCGAGAACTGCAACTTTCATCCTAAACTCCTTATTATTGTGATCATTAAAATGCCGGCAGCCAGCGCGGAACAGATGCTGGACGACCTGAGAAGTATAGCGAGGATGTTGTCACTGTTTTGCATAACGCCCTTAAGCGCCAGCCAAAACGGGTGAACATGACCGCATTACGTACAGGACCGACACTGAGCGTAACCGGATACAGACAGAGTAATCAGCCCTACCTTACACCGTCCGCGCTTAGCAGAACAACATCAATTTTATAACAATTTCTTCACTTCATCTGTCATAGCTATGCGCTTCGGGTAAATTCTCTCTGCGCCGAAAGTCTGGTAAAATGCGCGCCCACTGCGCGGTAAAGCCGTTACTCGCCGCCGCGAATTTGCATAAACATTCATATAAATGCATAATAATGTATCGCCTGCTGGCCGGGCTTCACAGCATTTTTATATTATCGGTAGCCTATGCGTAACCCATCGAAACAAGAAGATCTGATTAAAGCGTTCAAAGCTTTACTGAAAGAAGAAAAGTTCAGCTCGCAGGGCGAGATCGTGACAGCGCTGCAGGAAGAAGGCTTCGACAACATCAACCAGTCGAAAGTCTCTCGTATGCTGACCAAGTTTGGTGCGGTGCGTACCCGTAACGCGAAAATGGAAATGGTCTACTGCCTGCCCGCAGAGCTCGGCGTTCCCACCACTACGTCTCCGCTGAAAAACCTGGTGCTGGATATTGATTACAATGATGCGCTGGTGGTGATCCATACCAGCCCAGGCGCCGCGCAGCTGATTGCTCGCCTGCTGGACTCGTTAGGGAAAGCGGAAGGCATCCTTGGCACCATCGCCGGTGACGACACGATTTTTATCACCCCGGCGCGCGCCTTCACGGTGAAACAACTCTACGAAGCTATCCTGAATCTGTTTGAGCAGGAGCTGTAAGCCTGGCGGGATCGTTGGCCTCAGCATTAACGATCCCGCAGCCTTCCTTATTCACTTCCGTTATGCCTCTCTCTGCTGCTGCCCCGCAGCTTCAGCACGCTGCTGTTAGCGCTTTTTTATGCATCCCTTCGTCTGCGGCTTTCATTGCCAAATGGAATAAGCAGGCAGTTCACTCTTTCCCCACATCACGTCCATGTCGCACAATATGCTGCCTTTAAAGCGACCAGGCAGGTCATAAAACTGCTTTTCAGCCTCTGATGGAGCATTTAACCAGTAAACAAAGCACAAATAGATAAAGCCGCTTATGCTTTTGTTTTGCCTAAAAAATAACGCATAAAGTACAAAATATAACCATTTTTTATAACTAATGGTTATTAAAAAAGCGACATTAGCTAAAGTGTCACAACAAAACATTATTAGCGTAATATTAATTTCGCACGTGATTAGATCTATACTTGTTTTCGTGATGAAGATCACAAACAAAATAAAGACAAAAACAGAAGACGAGGAACAGATCAATGAATATTAAAACTACTATCGCAACCGCAGGCCTGCTTTCTGCCCTGTCATTCGGCGCATTTGCAGCAGAATCCATTAACGCCGATCAGGCGAAAAATCTGCAGTCTGTGGGCGTTATCAGCGTCAGCGGTGTAGCAGGTACGCCAATGGATATCCATCAGGCGCTGCAGGCAAAAGCGGATCGTCAGGGTGCCAGCGCGTATCGCATTATCGAAGCGCGTAACAAAGACACCTATCACGTAACGGCAGAGCTGTATAAATAAGCGCAACATCATCGCCGGGTGTATACCGGTGTCATCTAATAACGACTTTCACGTAATAACGACGCGGCCCCAGAAATAATAATCGCTATCAAGCCATCACGGCCGCCGTCACCACACTATTCAGGAGTAAGAAATGAAAACGACATTTACCTTTGCGGCTTTAGGCCTGGCTTCCGTACTTTCTTTCGGCGCAGCAGCGGCCGACCTGGTGACCCAACAAGACGTTGCCAGCCAAAATCTCCAGCCGATCGGTACCATTTCCGTGAGCGGCATTGATGCCAGCCCAAGCGCTATTCGCCAGCACCTGGCCGAAAAAGCGGATAAACAAGGCGCTTCCGCCTACCGTGTTGTTGAGGCTTATGCCAACGGTAACTATCACGCAACCGCTGAAATCTATAAATAAGCCATAACCAGAATTCCTCGTCAGCGTATTGACGAACCCCTTGGCCCTGCTGTTTAGGGCCTTTTTTTATGGGCTTTTGCGTGCCTGGCGCACGTTAAAGCGCAGCTGACCTTCCAGCTCCTCTTCGGCCTCATCAAACAGCAGTATCAGCGCGCCATAGCGGCGCTTTTGCCCGGCGCCCAGGTGAATAAATTCAATTTCCACCGGTAACGGCAGCTGCGGTTGGGTAATGGCATCCCATAATGAATCCAGATCAACAATTAACCGATCGTCAAGCGCAAAGCGTTCGCTGAACTGGCGATAGAAGTGCGCCTGATCGACGATCTCATTAAAGTCAAAAATCTCTTTCTTCATGTCGGCTGCTCCTTAATACGCAATTGGGCGCTTGCGCGCCCAATCTGCTTACAGGCCACCAATATGCAGGGCTTTTACTTCCAGATATTCTTCCATACCTAATACTGAGCCTTCACGTCCCAGCCCGGACTCTTTTACGCCGCCAAAAGGCGCCAGTTCAGTGGATACCGCACATTCGTTAATGCCAATCATGCCGCTTTCCAGCGCCGAGGAGACGCGGAATACCCGTTGCAGGTTTTGCGTATAAAAATAGGCTGCCAGACCATATTCCGTAGCGTTCGCCCGGCGGATAACCTCATCCTCATCGCTGAAGCGGAAACAGGCCGCCACCGGACCAAAAGTCTCTTCCTGCGCCAGCTTCATCTCTTCACTGGCGTCGGCAATCACCGTCGGCTGCCAGAAATTGCCGCCCAGGGCGTGCGGTGCGCCACCGGCCAGGATACGTCCGCCTTTTGCCTGCGCATCCTTTACATGCTCCTCAACTTTTTCCAGCGCTGCGTGATTGATTAACGGGCCGACTACCACGCCCTCTTCCATGCCATTGCCGACCTTCAGCTTATTGACCTCTGCAGCCAGCTGATTGACGAAACGATCGTAAACCGCATCCTGAATGAAAAAGCGATTTACGCTGACGCAAACCTGTCCGGCATTGCGGAATTTATTGGCGATCGCCCCTTTCACCGCGGCATCAATATCCGCATCGTCAAACACGATATAGGGCGCGTTGCCGCCCAGCTCCATTGAAAGCTTTTTCATGGTGTCCGCAGCGTTACGCATCAGCGTTTTGCCCACCGCCGTTGAGCCGGTAAACGAGATTTTACGCACTGCGCCGCTGGCCATGATCGCATCGCTGATGGCATGGGTATCACCGGCAACGCCGTTCAGCACGCCATCAGGCACGCCCGCTTTTTGCGCCAGCGCCAGCAGCGCAAAGGCGGAAAGCGGGGTGTTATTCGCGGGTTTAATGATACCGGTGCAGCCTGCGGCCAACGCCGGGCCGAGTTTGCGCGTCAGCATCGCCATTGGGAAATTCCACGGCGTGATGGCGGCCACTACGCCAACCGGTTCGCGCGTCGCCAGAATGCGTGACCCATTTTTCGCTGGCGGAATAATCTCGCCGTTAACGCGCTTGGCCTGCTCGGCAAACCACTGAATAAAGCTGGCGGCATACTCCACTTCACCTTCCGCCTCTTTCAGCGGCTTGCCCTGCTCCGCCGTCATCAGCTGACCCAGCCAGCTTTTATGCTCGATGATAAGCTGATACCAGCGATAGAGGATTTCCGAGCGCTGCTTCGCCGTCAGAGCGCGCCAGGCCGGAAAGGCGCGTTCAGCGGCGGCAATCGCCTGTTCCGTCTCCTGCTTCCCGCCTTTCGCCACGCGGGCAATCACCTCTCCGGTCGCTGGATTCAGCACCTCAAAGGTTTCACTCAGGGTTTGCCACTGGCCATTAATCAGACAACCGGTCTGAAAGAGTTCATGATCTTGTAGGGAATGGGACATGTTGCGCTCCTGTTTTTATCATCCTGTTGTGCCAAGTATAGTTGGCAAAGCGCGGCTCTTTGGTTGCCGCGCGGCAGGAAAAAAGGAAAACAGGCGGAAAAGCCGGTGCCAGAAAGGCACCGATGGCAGGATTAAATATTGATCAGGGTGTTCTGATATTTTTTCAGCATATCGGCCAGACGCCTCACCGGTTCGGTAACGTTGAGTGGCGCCTGATAGTGCTGTAGCTTTTCCTGGTAGGTATCAAACTCGCGCAGCAGCTTTTGGTAGTAATAGCGCCGCTTGTCATCGCTGCGTGAAGCGATAACCCGATCGGCGGTATAGCGCAGCTGTTTATGAAACGCGGAAAGATCGGCATTCACCGGAATCTCCGCATTACGCAACCGCTGATGCCCGATAATCAACGTCAGCGCCAGGCGGTACTTATCGATATCGCCAGGAAACAGATTCAACAGTAAAAACAGCTGCTGATAGAGCGCGGGCAGATGGTTTTCATTGCGGCGCGCCGGATTGGTGGTCAGAGCGGAGACCGCCGCGTACATAAAGCGATTCAGCAATGTGCGGCCGGTGCGCGCGCGCGATTTGTCGCGAATAATCAAAATCACCATCAGCGCGACAAAACAGCCGATGACTTGGCCCAGCGCGCTATCCAGAAACGCATTGACCGAAAAGGTCATCGGGTTATCCAGCACCAGAATATTCAGCGTACCGACAAACGCGCCGAGCGTGCCTAACTGCCGTCGCTGAATAAAGATCCCGGCGACAAACGCCAGCGTGCCGATAGCGATACAGAGCAGCAGCATACTCTGCTGGGTCGAGGGCATAATCACCATAAAGTAGAGCGCCCCCAACGGCACCGCTACCGTCATGCCGTAAAGGAAATCTTTCGCCATCATCAGCGGATTCGGCGCGCGCATCGCCAGCGCGGTAATCACCGCCAGCATCAGCATACAGCCGCTGCCGGAGGTCCAGCCGCTGTAAAGCCAGAACAGCGTACCCAGCGCCGTCGCCACAAAGGTACGGATGCCGTTAATCATCGCATGATGGGTTTCCGCCGAGCGCGCGCGCACCACATCCACTTCATGGCTCAGCAGCGCCTCTTCCTGCTGGCTCATGCTACAGTTGGTCTGCACCCCTTTTAACAGCATCAAATATTGCGTGGCGGCGCCTGTCCAACTGACCAGAGTAATCGGCGTGCTTTTGCTGCCCGACGCGCTGATTACGCGGCGCAGATTTTTCAGATGTTTGTGCAACTCGCTGAGGCTGGTGACCTCTTTTTCCAGCAGAAGGCGGTACTGCGGCGGAATATATTCCGGGCGGGAGTTTTGAATCAGAAAGGTTTCCGCAGCCTGGGTAATCAGCGTCAGCGAAAGCGTATGCATGCCTTTCAGACGGCGGTTCGCCCGCTGCCAGCGTGATGATTCCATATTCAGCTGGCTGCGCATGCCGTTAAGCGTGGTGGTGCGCCGTACCAGATTGCTCCATGCCTTATCCACTTCGTCTTTATCGCCGTGGGCGACGCAGAGCTGCAGCAGACGATACTGCTCCAGCAGCAGCGTTTCGATCTCTTTATCTATCACCTTCTTGATCGAGCGCGGCGAGAAAACCATATCCGCCAGAATCG
Organism: Mixta sp. BE291; assembly: GCF_031457955.1. Taxonomy (NCBI): domain Bacteria; kingdom Pseudomonadati; phylum Pseudomonadota; class Gammaproteobacteria; order Enterobacterales; family Erwiniaceae; genus Mixta; species Mixta sp. BE291. The sequence continues at coordinate 524,028 of NZ_JAVDXN010000003.1, forward strand.
CCGAGACGATGCCAATGATGATTTCGCTACAGCGTTCCACCGCAAACTGCGGCGCCAGCGTCGGCGTTCCGGCGGTTAAATCCACGCTGACCACGATAATCAACGCGGTATAGCCTGCCAGCCCCAGCGCATAGGAGTTTTCTACCCGCATTAATGAGGAAAGCCAGACGCAAAAACCCGCCCAGATACAGCAGAGCAGCATCATCACCACCGGCGCGCGAATGGTGGCGATCATAATCACCAGCGCCGCCAGGCAGCCAAGAAAGGTGCCGATAATACGCAGCATGCCGCGATGGCGCAACGCGCCGGAGTAAGGATCGCCGCCCGCCGCGAACGCGGTGCCGCCGGCGACGATGCCCGCGGTCATCACCGCCCAGCGCGGCGTTTCCAGATTAAAGTGAAAGCCAATCAGCAGCGCCGTCAGCACGGCAAACGTCAGCTTAACCGGAAAACGTAACCGTTCGAGTTGCATCACGCCCCCCGCTTAACCGAACTCACGCAGGCGATGCAGCAGCCGGGCCAGCGGCGATGCCGGTTTTTGCTCACGATCTTTCTCACCGGTGACGACAATAGTGGCGGTAGTGCCCGCTGGATAGAGATTGCCCGGCTGATGATCGAGCAGGATCTTCACCGGCACGCGCTGCGCCAGACGCACCCATTCCAGATTCGAATCGATGGTGGCCATCCCTTTGCTGTCAACGCTGCTGCTGCTGTTGGTGACGCCAGCGGCCACGGAATCAACCGTGCCGCGCAGGACGCGATCGCTGCCCAGCGGCGTGATCTCTGCCCGGAAGCCGGGGCGCACGCCTTCCAGCTTGGTCTCTTCCATATAGGCCATCACGTAGTAGGAGTTCTGTTTTACCAGCGCGACCGAGGTGGTGCCGCGCGTAATAAACTCGCCGGTAAACACGTTAAGGTTGGTGACCCAGCCGTTGGCCGGTGCGCGGATAACCGTACGTTCCAGATCCAGCTTCGCCAGATCGCGTGAGGCCTGGGACTTCGCCAACTGATGTTCGGCGGTTTGCAGATCGTTATTAGATTGCTCGATCGCTTCACGCGACATGGCGATCGCGCCCAGCTGATTGCGGCGGGCCGCTTCGCGACGCTTTTCATTCACCAGCGCCTGGTAATACTGCACATCCGCTTCCGCTTCCGCCAGCGCCTTCTCAAAGCGCGGCTGATCGATGGTAAACAGCACCTCTCCCTTTTTCACCAGCTGGTTGTCATGCACGCGCACATCGGTAATCAGGCCGGTGACGTCAGGCGCGATAGCGACCACGTCAGCCGCAAATTTGGCGTCTCTTGTCCAGGGCGATTCGGTATAAAACGCCCAGGCGCGGAAAATAACCACCACGGCGATAGCAACCAGAATCAGGGTAATGGCATAGCGTGTAATTTTTCTTATTAGAGTTTTCACTTAAAACCTCAGACAAACAGACAGGAGACTAAATAGAACAGGCAGCAGTAGAGTGCGGTATTAAACAGCGCCGGATGCCAGACAAAATCATACAGGCCGACCGGCAGCAGCACGCGGCGCACCAGCCAGAACAGCAAGAGCGAAACAATGATTTCAAAAAATATGGGCGGAAAAGAGAGCCCAAATATGACGATAACCGGTAACACACTCATCTTTCATCCTTATTAATACGTAACCGGGTCATACCGTTGTGCCAGCACCAAACGGCCTGTGAAGACAGGAAGTTTCATATTACGGGTTGATGATGATCGGACGACAGGTACACTGTCAGACGAATATCAGCACCTAAAGCATAGCGTGTACTTAAGTGTCCTGGCACAAAAGGTGAGTTACCAGACGGCAACCCGGCGGCATATAGTAACGTGCCTGACTATAAGTTATCTACATAATGTGATCTAAATCACTTTTAAGCCAGAGTGAATAATGGAACGACTCAAGGGTATGTCGGTTTTTGCCAAAGTTGTTGAATTGGGGTCATTTACTGCCGCTGCGCGTCAGCTGCATATGAGCGTCTCGTCCATAAGCCAAACTGTCTCGAAACTGGAAGATGAACTGCAGGTGAAGCTGCTGAACCGCAGCACCCGCAGCATCGGGCTGACCGAGGCGGGCCGCATCTACTATCAGGGCTGCCGCCGTATGCTGGCGGAGGCGCATCAGGTGCATGAGCAGCTTTACGCCTTTAATAACTCGCCGATCGGCACGTTGCGCATTGGCAGCTCATCGACCATGGCGCAAAACGTACTGGCAACGATGACGGCGGAAATGTTGCAGGAATACCCTGGCCTGACGGTGAATCTGGTGACCGGCATTCCAGCCCCCGACCTGATCGCTGACGGACTGGATGTGGTGATTCGCGTAGGCGCGTTACAGGATTCCAGTCTGTTTTCGCGGCGGCTCGGTTCGATGCCGATGGTGGTCTGCGCGGCAAAACACTATCTTGAGCAGCACGGCACGCCCGACAAGCCCGCCGATATCGCTAATTTTTCCTGGCTGGAATATAGCGTGCGCCCGGACAACGATTTCGAACTGATCGCGCCGGAAGGGATCAGCACGCATCTTTCGCCGCAGGGACGCTTTGTGACTAACGATTCACAAACGCTGACACGCTGGCTGAAGGCGGGCTGCGGCATCGCCTATGTACCGTTGATGTGGGTGATTGAAGAGATCAAAGCGGGCGAGATAGAGATCCTGTTTAGCCGCTATCAGTCAGATCCGCGACCGGTTTACGCCCTGTATACGCAGAAAGATAAGCTGCCGTTAAAGGTGCAGGTCTGTATTGATTACCTCAGCGCCTGGTTTAAAAAGGTGGCGCAGATCTATCAGGAACATCGTCAAAGCGGTTAATCCCCTGGCAGCGGGCTGCCAGGGGAGATCCATCAGGCGGTGCCGCCGACGGTTAACCGATCCAGCTTCAGCGTCGGCTGACCGACGCCAACCGGCAGGCTTTGCCCTTCTTTACCGCATACGCCCACGCCTTTATCCAGCGCGAGGTCGTTGCCGACCATGGAGATCTGCTGCATCGCTTCGATACCGGAACCGATCAAGGTGGCGCCTTTTACCGGCCGCGTAACTTTCCCTTTCTCGATCAGATAGGCTTCTGACGTCGAGAAAACAAACTTGCCGGAGGTGATATCCACCTGACCGCCGCCGAAGTTAGGCGCGTAAAGGCCATACTCCACGCTTTCGATAATTTCCTGCGGCGTTGATTTGCCGTCCAGCATATAGGTATTGGTCATGCGCGGCATCGGCAGATGCGCGTAGGATTCGCGGCGGCCGTTGCCGGTGGGCTTCACGCCCATCAGACGCGCGTTCAGCTTGTCCTGCATATAGCCTTTCAGCACGCCGTTTTCGATCAGCACGTTGTACTGGCCCGGTACGCCTTCATCATCGATCGCCAGCGAACCGCGCAGACCGTTCAGCGTGCCGTCATCCACCACCGTACAAAGCTCAGAGGCGACCAGCTGACCCATTTGTCCGCTGAACATCGAGGTGCCGCGACGGTTGAAATCGCCTTCCAGCCCATGTCCGACCGCTTCATGCAGCAGCACGCCAGGCCAGCCCGCGCCCAGCACCACTGGCACCGAACCCGCAGGCGCCGCCACGGCGGAGAGATTAACCAGCGCCATACGTACCGCTTCGCGCGCCCAGCGTTCCGCCCGCACTTCGCCTGCTTCGTCAGCCAGGAAGAAATCGTAACCGGTACGTCCGCCGCCGCCGCTGGAACCGCGTTCGCGTTTGCCATCTTCTTCCACCAGCACGCTAACAGAAAGACGCACCAGCGGACGCACATCGGCCGCCAGCGTGCCGTCGGTGGCCGCCACCAGTACCAGTTCATAGACGCCGGTCAGGCTGGCGCTGACTTCCTGTACGCGTTTGTCTGCGCTGCGCGCCGCGCTATCAACACGGTGCAGCAGCGCGATTTTCTCTTCGCGCGACAGGCTCTGTAAAGGATCGAAAGCCGGATAGAGCGCCGGATGCGATACCGCCGCCAGCGCCTGCGCCTTGCCGTTGCCCTGCTCACGCACAATGCTGCGTGCCGCCTGCGCGCTCAGCTGCAGCGCGTTCAGGGTGATTTGGTCAGCATAGGCGAAGCCGGTTTTTTCGCCGCTTACGGCGCGTACCCCAACGCCCTGATCGATATTCCAGGAGCCATCTTTAATGATGCGATCTTCCAGCACCCAGGATTCATGGTAGCTGGACTGGAAATAGAGATCGGCATAATCCAGGCGACGTTCTGAAAGCTGCCCAAGCAGGGTGAACAAATCCTGCTGATTGATGTTGTTCGCAGTTAGCAATTGCTCACTTACCAGATTCAGACTCATCGTTTCTCACTCATTATGTGACATTATTGCTATAGCCTGCGGTAATTCCCCTGCGGCGTCAAATTCACTTCGCGCTCTTTTCACGCGGTTTGCGCAACACTTCATTAATTTCCGGCTTATCTATCGGTCCGCTGATGTGATAACGCAACAGGGAAATTTTGTTCCACAGCGGCGCCAGCACCTTGCTGGCGGCAAACACCGCCGCGCCCACCACCGGATTGATGGCAAACGCCGTGGCAACGCCGACCGAGGCGGAGATTTCTGGAGCGACCACCGCCTCCATATCAATCTGCCGCTGCACCAGATCCAGCTTGCCCTGCATGGCGATATCCGCCTCCAGCCCATCCACCAGCAGATTGTCGGTTTGCACTACGCCATCTTTGATCCACGCCGTGCCGTTGATCGAGTCAAACCAGAAGCCTTCGCTAAAGGTATCGTTGAAATCAAAACGCAGCTTGCGCAACAGCGCATCAAAGCTCAACAGCCGCAGCAGCTGCCCGGCGCGCCCGCTGCTGACGTCCGCCACCTGGCCTTTGCCAAAGTGGGTTTTCAATACGCCGCTGAGCGAGGATTCCGACGGCTGCCAGGGCGCAGCACGCCAGTGCAGATCATATTCCAGCCTGAAAGGCGCATCGCGCAGCGGCGTGTTTACGCCAAACCAGTTGGTTGCATTGTTGATATTGTCGCCGCTCAGCTTGCCTTGCAGCGAGGTGCGCTGCTCATCGGGGCGATTAACCCATTCGCCGTTAACGCTCAGGCGCGAACTGCCGGTATCCACCAGGCCGTCGGTCAGCGTTAAGGTATCATTGCGCGGCGTCAGGTTGGCCTGAATGCGGCCGAACTTTTGTCCGCGCAGCCAGCAGTCGTCACAGTCTATTTGCAACGCCGGCCAGCCAGCAAAGTTGATCACGCTGCCTGTCTGCGGCCCACCCGCAGAGGCGGCCTCGTCGTCGCTTTGCCATTCCGGGTTGTAATAGAGCCAGCCCAAATGCGCGCGCCACGCACCGCTGGTGGGGATATCCAGTTTGCCGTTGATTTCCCGGCTCTGCGCCTCAACCTGCATGCCGCCAGCCATCAGCTTCCGCAACGTTATCTGCGTCTGATGCCACTGCTGGCCCGCCAGCTGCAGAGCAGGCGTACTCAGCGTGATATCGCCCGGTAGCCGGTTAACGCTCATCGCGCTGCCGCTGCCCAATTGCGATGTGGATTGCTGCGTACTTCCACCGCTCATCAGCAGCTTCAGCCAGCTGTCGCCATCCAGCGGCGGCAGATGTAGCGTCATGCCGCGCGACTCCGGTAAGGCGGGCGTGCTTTTCGCCTCGTTCAGCCAGATACCGCGATCGAGACGCAGCTGTTTACCCAACAGCCAGCGGCTGTTGAAACGTTGCTGCTCCAGCGCGCCCTGCAAATCAAAATGTTGCAGATCGCCGCTCGCCGTTACCTTCAGCGGTAACGCTTCGCCGCGCTTTTTGCCCAGCGGAGCAGGTAAGTTACTGCTTACATTCTTCAGATCGCCGGAGAGGTTGATCGTATAATTCGCGCCGCCCTGATGCGGCAGCGTGATAGCGACATCGCCTTGCCAGGGCAGCGTGCCTTTTAGTTGCTGGCTGACGCCCGCGGGCAGCGGTGACAGCTTGTTAACCTGCCAGTCTGCCGCCAGGTTAACGCCGATTTGATAATCCTGCGGGCGCTCTTCGGTATGAAAATTAACGTTAACCGGCTGCCCAAACCAGTTGGCCCGCAGCGTATCGCTACGCAGGTTGCCGTTATCGTAGGTGAAACTGCCGTTAAGCGCGGTCAGCTTACTGTTCAGCGGGGCGATAAACAGGGTGTTATCAGCAAGCTGCACATCGCCGCGCGCATGAACCAGTTCGCCATCCAGCGGGATATCCAGTTGCAGATGCCCGCCGGTTTGCCCGCTCAGCTGCAACTCATCCAGCGCCGCGCCCAGCGACGGTTGCAGCGGCGTCTGGTTAAAGTAGCTGCGAATGTCCGCCGCCTCGCCGCGTAAATCGCCGTTAATGATCAGCTTCTCTTTCAGGTAATCCGGGATCACCGCGCTGACATTATTCGCCTGCACCTTGCCCAGCATCGCCTGCTTCGTCTTCATCCACAGGCCGTCATTAACAAAGTCGAGATCGATATCCATGTTCGCCAGCGCTGGCCAGCCCGGCTGGAAGGCGTAGCTCGCCTGGCGCAGCGGCACCGCGACTTCGAACATGCCTTCGTTATGACGGAAAGGGAACTGTTTCGGGTTACCGGCAAACAGCAGCGTGGCGTTAGCTGCCCGCCCGCCCTTAATCGCGCCGCTGAGGTAGTCGGTTAAATGGGTGCCCATCAGCGGCTCAGGGAAATAACGCCAGGCGTCACCGGCATCGATAACGTTGATCCCCGCCAGAATATCCAGACGTGGTGCCAGGCCGCTGCCCTGACGATAGCTGAAATCCCCTTTGGCCCACAGGGAACGCGCCTGGACATCCAGGTTTCTGCCCTGGATCGCCAGCGCATTTTCACTCTGCTGCCAGCTTAGCGTACCGGTGGCGCTGCTGATTTCCAGCGGCGCACGGAACATGGTGCCGTAAGGCATTACCGCATCGTTAACCGCAATATCCAGGCGGCCATCCGTCAGGCTACCGCTGAGGTTGCCGGTAACGTGCTGCGCCCCTGGCAGCAGCTGCCAGTGCTGCCAGCTTAAATCGTGCCAACGCGCCTGGATGCGGCTTTGCTCTGGCTGTTGCAGTGGAATATCCAACGCCAGCGCATCAATTTTCCCCTGCGGGTGCAGGGTGCGCCAGTTTTCCAGCATCTGCGGCGACAGGCGGGAGAATAACGGAATCAACGGCTCCAGCCGCTGGAGATGCAAACCGGTGGCGCGTATGCGCAGCTCTTCCACCGCCTGCGGCTCCGGGCCGATGGCGTGCTGTGGCAGCCAGGCCAGAGAAAAGTGCCCTTTTGGCCAGGCTTCGCCATCGGTACGTAAGCTGTTTTGCGGCACGCTTACCGTCCAGCCGCTGCGCCAGCGCGCCAGATGCATCGTCAGGTTATCCACTTCCAGCCGATGCGGCCGCTTGTCGCCCTGCCAGTGCGCACCACCCTGTTTTAACCAGACATCGCCATCATAAACTTCGCCCTCTTTCAGGCTCAGCCAGGCGGCAAGACTGAAGCGCGCGCTTTGCAGCGTGGTGTTATCGCGCATCCACTGCCCCAGCCAGGGCTTCACGTCCACGTCGTTCGCCTGTAGCCAGATTCGCCCGTCGTTCAACAAACCATTTTCATCATGCAGATCCAGCCGCACCTGCACCACGCCATGCTGGCCGGTAAAGCTGGAGAGGCTGACTTCCCCTTCCGCCCGATGACGCGCTTTTTCATTCAGCCAGCTTAAACGCGGGATCGCCAGCTCGGCGCGCTGACCGGAAAGAGTCTGGAAACGGATGCGGCTGTCGCGCAGATCGAAATGATCGAACTGACGCAGGAACAGATCGTTGATTTGGCCCGCCTTCAGCGTGTGGTTATTTTTATCGTTGCTGATGAGCGGCGAGCGGCTATCGAGATCGAGCTGCCAGAACGTCAGCTCGCGGAACTGCCAGCGGGCATGCAGCAGCGACTGCCAGATATCCAGCGCCAGCGTCACGCGGCCAATATCCAGCGAACCGCCGTCGGCCAGGGAAACCGTCAGCTGGCGCACATCCAGCGTAGGACCGAAGTTTTCCCAACTTCCGTGCAACGAGGCGGCATTGACAGGTAAACCGGTGGCGGAGGAAACGGCGCTGAACAGCGCGCTGCGATGATGATTGAGCTGCGGCATCACCAGCCGCAGGCCGCTGACCAGTAGCGCAACGATAACGATGATCGCCGCGCCTGTAAGTAACAGGATCCTGGGCAGTTGCCTCACACACCTCTCCTTGTCTTGCGCAATCTGAACGGATGAATAAGCTGGTTCATATTCCCGAACGTGCGGTTGCAGCAGCCAGGGAGAATCAGGTGCGCAGAGTTTACCTGAAACAGACGCGCATTTTTAGCGCTTGACTGGCGAGAAATCGTCAAAGGCAGACCAAAATATTAACCAGATCTTACATCATCACGACGTCGAACTGTTCCTGGGTATAGAGCGGCTCGATCTGCACCTTCACCTGTTTGCTGACAAACAGCTCCACTTCAGCCAGCGCATGCGACTCTTCGCTTTTCAGCGCTTCCCCCACGGTGGGCGAAACATAGACCAGAAAGCGGTCGGAATCGTAGGCGTGATGGACGCGCACGATCTCACGCATGATTTCGTAGCAGACGGTTTCCACGGTTTTCAGCGTGCCGCGTCCTTTACAGACCGGACAATCCTGACATAACACATGTTCAATGCTTTCACGGGTACGCTTGCGCGTCATCTCCACCAGCCCCAGCGCGGAGAAGCCGTTGATGCTGGTTTTCACCCGATCTTTACTCAGCGCGCTATCCAGCGAGTGCAGGACGCGGCGGCGATGCTCTTCGTTGCTCATATCGATAAAGTCGATAATGATAATGCCGCCGAGGTTGCGCAGCCGCAGCTGGCGCGCAATCGCCTGCGTCGCTTCGATGTTGGTGTTAAAGATGGTTTCATCCAGATTGCGATGCCCAACGAAAGCGCCGGTATTAATATCGATGGTGGTCATCGCTTCCGTCTGGTCGATAATCAGGTAGCCGCCCGATTTCAATTCCACTTTACGATCGAGCGAACGCTGAATTTCGTTTTCCACATCATAGAGATCGAAAATCGGCTGGCGACCGCTGTAATGCTCCAGCTTGGCGGTCATCTCCGGCATATATTCAGAGGTGAATTCCAGCAGCAGCTCATAGGTCAGGCGTGAATCGACGCGAATACGATCCAGCGCGGCACCGGCGAAATCCCGCAGCACGCGCTGCGCCAGCGCCAGCTCGCCATACAGACGGCAGCGCGTTTTATTGCGCTTTTTGCGCTCGATAACTTTGGTCCATAAGCGCTTAAGGAAAGCGGCATCCTGCGCCAGCTCCTCCGAGCCGATGCCTTCCGCCGCGGTGCGGATAATAAAGCCGCCCTGCTCATCGCAGTAGTTTGAGACCACCGCTTTCAGACGATCGCGCTCCGCTTCGCTTTCGATGCGCTGCGAAACGCCAACGTGCGAGGCGCCCGGCATAAACACCAGATAGCGCGAAGGCAGGGTAATGTCGGTGGTCAGGCGCGCGCCTTTGGTGCCCAGCGGATCTTTCACCACCTGCACCATCAAATCTTGTCCCTGACGGACCAGTTCGGCGATATCCCTGACGCTGAAGTTCTTCTGCTCTTCGCCCGCCACGCATTCGGTATGCGGCATAATATCGGAGGCGTGCAAAAACGCGGCTTTATCGAGACCAATGTCCACAAAGGCGGCCTGCATTCCCGGCAGCACCCGGCTTACGCGGCCTTTATAGATATTGCCGACGATGCCGCGCTTCGCTTCGCGTTCAATATGGATTTCCTGCAGGATACCGCCGTCAATATAGGCCACGCGCGTTTCCGATGGCGTGACGTTGACCAGTAGCTCAGCCGTCATCATGTCCCCTTACTTACCTCACGCAACGATTGAAAGTGGCTGAGCAGTTCGCCGGTTTCCACCAGCGGCAGGCCCACCACGGCGTGATAGCTTCCGTTAATTTTTCTGACAAAATTGCCGCCAAGCCCCTGAATGCCATACGCGCCCGCCTTATCCATCGGTTCGCCGCTGGCGATGTAGTCAGCAATATCCTGCGCCGTGAGCAGGCGGAACGTCACCTCGGTCACCACCAGACAGTCAAGTTCATGCTGTCGGTCCGCCAGCGCCACCGCCGTCAGCACCTGGTGCGTCTGGCCGGAAAGGCGCGCAAGCATCTCGGCAGCATGCACCGTATCGCGCGGCTTTTCCAACACTTCCCCGTTCAGCACCACAATCGTATCGGCACCCAGCACCGGCAGATCCTGCGGCGCGACCGCCACGCCCGCCTGGGCTTTTTCACGCGCCAGTCGACGGACATAGTGCTGCGCGCTCTCTTCCTCGCGGCGCTGCTCTTCCACGTCGGTGATCACCCGCTCAAAACGCAGGCCAAGCTGCGTCAGCAGTTCACGACGACGCGGTGAACCGGAAGCAAGATATAGGGATAACATAATTGTCCTTACTGAACAGCGAATTGACGACGAATTTTTCTCATCAATAAGAATAGCCAGGGCCACAAAATCCCGTCCACCACGCTGCTCCAGAAAATTTCTGGTCGGAACGAAATATTGGTGACTAAAAACTCGGCCCAGAAAACAATGACATCCGTTGCCAGCGACAGCACCATCACCATTAACGCCTGTTGCCACAGCGCCAGGTTACGGAAAAGCTGAAATTTGAACGCGACCAGATAGGCGATGATGCTCAGCGCCAGCGCCCGCACCCCTAGCGTAGAGCCGGAGATCAGATCCATAATGCCGCCCATCATAAAACCGGTGCCGACGCTAACCCGATGCGGGAGCGCCAGCAGCCAGTAAATCAGGATCAGCAGCAGCCAGGAGGGACGAAACATATAGAAATCGTCCGGCCACGGCATAATTTGCAGTATCAGCGCGACCAAAAAAGAGAGCCAGATAACCCAGCGCCCATGGCTGCGATAGCGGCTCAAGGACGGCCTCCCTGCGCGGCAGGCGGGCTGCCCGGCGCGGCGCCCCGGCTATCCGTTGCGGGATTTGCCTGCGTTGGCGTCGCTATCGCAGCCGGCGGTAACGGCGGCCCCATCTCTCCGGCGGGCGGCAGTACCTGCGGCATCATCTGCATCAGACGCTCATTCGCCACCCGATGCACCTCATCCGGCACCATCGGCATATCGCCGTTACGATCCGCGCCCCACAGCAGCAGCAAATAGCGCAGGCGCTGCAACCCAGCCGTCGGACGCGCCTGGATCACGGTATAGGCGCGCTGCGTATCCACCTTCACGGAGGAGACGACCGCCACCGGATACCCTTCCGGGAAGCGCCCGCCAAGGCCGGATGTCACCAGCACATCGCCGACGCGAATATCGGTGTTGCCCGGCAGATGCTCCAGCTGCAGATCTTCAGTGCAGCCGTTGCCAGCGGCGATAACGCGGATATCGTTACGCAGCACCTGAATCGGTAAGGCATGAGACGCATCGCAGATCAGCAGCACGCGGCTGGTTACCTGCCCCACGGCAATCACCTGCCCGACCACGCCTTTATCGCTGATCACCGGCTGACCTTCATAGACGCCGTTGACGCTGCCTTTATCAATCACCACCTGATCGGTATAGGGATCGGTGCCGGTAGAGATCACCTGCGTCACCATTTTGTGCTCATCCTGACGCAGCGGCGATCCTAACAGCTCGCGCAGACGCGCGTTTTCCTGCCGGTATTGTCCCAGCATCAGCAGCTCGCTATTTTTCAGAAAGAGTTCGCGCTGTAGCGCTTTATTTTCCTGTTCCAGCTGCTGGCGAGAGGCCAGCGTATCAGCAACGCTGTCCAGAATTTGTCGTGGCCCGTTGGCCAGAAAATAGAATGGACTTACCGCCGTGTCCATATAGTTACGGATTTGGGTAAACGAACCCACGCGACTATCGGCAACGATGACGCCGACGGCCACAATAACCGCCAGAAAAAGGCGGAGCTGCAGGGAGGGCCCCCTGCTGAAAATTGGCTTCATAAACTCTGCGTATTCCCCGACATCAAAGGAAGGGAGTGTTGCCCTCGCGGCGCACTCCCTTCTGGCAGATTATTCTTCGCTGAACAAATCGCCGCCGTGCATGTCGATCATTTCCAACGCTTTACCGCCGCCACGCGCGACACAGGTCAACGGATCTTCTGCCACCACCACCGGAATGCCGGTCTCTTCCATCAGCAGACGATCCAGATTACGCAGCAACGCGCCGCCGCCGGTCAGCACCATGCCGCGCTCTGAAATGTCAGACGCCAGCTCCGGCGGACACTGCTCCAGCGCCACCATCACCGCGCTTACGATGCCGGTTAACGGTTCCTGCAGCGCTTCGAGAATTTCATTAGAATTCAGCGTAAAGCCACGCGGCACGCCTTCAGCCAGATTACGTCCGCGCACTTCGATTTCGCGCACTTCATCGCCCGGATAGGCAGAACCGATTTCATGTTTGATACGCTCTGCGGTCGCTTCACCAATCAGTGAACCGTAGTTACGGCGCACATAATTAATAATGGCTTCATCAAAACGATCGCCGCCGATACGCACGGAAGAGGAGTAAACCACGCCGTTAAGAGAAATCACCGCGACCTCGGTGGTACCGCCACCAATATCCACCACCATTGAGCCGGTTGCTTCAGACACCGGCAAGCCTGCGCCGATTGCGGCAGCCATTGGCTCTTCGATCAGGAAAACTTCACGCGCACCTGCTCCCTGAGCAGATTCACGGATGGCGCGGCGCTCAACCTGCGTTGCGCCGACCGGCACGCATACCAGCACGCGCGGGCTGGGACGCATAAAACTGTTGCTATGCACCTGCTTAATAAAGTGCTGCAGCATTTTCTCAGTAACAAAGAAGTCAGCGATAACGCCATCTTTCATTGGGCGAATAGCGGCAATATTGCCCGGCGTACGACCAAGCATCTGTTTTGCATCATGACCGACAGCCGCGACGCTCTTAGGGGAGCCAGCACGATCCTGACGGATAGCAACGACTGAGGGCTCATTCAGCACGATACCCTGGCCTTTGACATAAATCAGGGTATTCGCGGTACCCAGGTCAATGGACAAGTCGTTGGAAAACATGCCACGAAATTTTTTAAACATACTAAAGGATAATCCTGCAAGCTGGGGGCGGAAAATAAAATCCGCTTACTTTACCAACCACGCGAAGCCGCCACAAGGCGCAAAAACGTCCTACTTCGGTGAAAAATCACGCTATCTCGCGCTTGTTACCAAGGCATCAAATTGATGCAACAATATTCGGCCTAAAAACCAGCTAAATATCCACGAAATCGGGCTGGTAAGCGGACATAACAGTTATAAAATCTAACATTTAAATTCCACGGCGGTTGGCCGCCGCAAACAGCCGCTGGCTCCATAACCGCGCGTCATTATGTCAAATCATCCGGCTAAACCCGAACTCTTTGCGAATATTTTTTCACGTTGCTATTAACCAGCTGTGAAGTAGAGAAGAAATCACCCTGCCCGCCCGCGACGCCAAGCGCCGTTAGCGTTTGCCACTCCTCTCGGGTTCTGACACCGGCGGCAAATACCTGCGCGGGCGTGCCAGAGCAGACTTCCAGTAAACTTTTCACAAACAGCTGGTTTTCCGTGCGTTGTTCAATGTGCCGCACCAGGCCCGGATGCAGCTTAATCAGCTCAACGCCCGCCTGGGTAATATAAGCGGTGCTGACCACCGTTAATCCCGCCTGGCTGACCGCTAAACGGCAGCCGAAACCTTTAAGCAACCGCAGCGCGGGTTGCAGGCGATTGAAGTGTTGACACACTTCCGCCTCAGCAAGTTCAAATAAAAAACGCTGCCGCTGCGATTTTGTACATTGCAGCAGCATATCGCGCAAGCTGCGTTGAAAAGCGGGCTGTAATAACGAATCAACCGTGAGCGGGAAAGCCAGCGTCTCATCCGGCCAGCAGGCGGAGAGCGCCACTATGCGCTGCATAAGCTGACGATCGTAAGCCTCTGCCAGCCCCATCTGCTGTACCAGCGGCATAAATTCGGCGGCCAGCAGCTCTTTTTCGTCGTCAAAAATACGCGGCAGCATTTCACGGTGATGCACGCGCCCATCGCGTAACACGGCGGGCTTCTGATAGAGCCGTGGCCCGCCGCGCTTCAGCGTATGTTCCAGCAGCGTACGCCATTTCACGCTGCCGCGACCGCCGTCGGCATCTGCGCCCTCCGCCGTGACCCAGGTGTTACCGCCCAGCAAAGAGGCATGGCGCGTGGCCTGTTCCACGCTCTCCACCACCTGCTGGGTGGTTTGTCCGCTGCGCCAGGCGCTGATGCCGATATGAATCATGTTTTCCCGGTCAATCATCGCCGTCGGCGGCAGCGCATCCACCGCTTTAATCAGCTGAGCGGCGATGCCATCCGCCTCTTTTAAGGTGCGGTGCGGCAGCAGCACCATAAAGTCGCTGCGGAAATAGCGCGCCAGCAGCGCGCCGGAATAGCGCATCACAAAGGTTGACAGCATATTCACCAGCGAAAAGAGATAATCCTGTACCGCGCCGCTGCCCCATTTTTCACTCAGGCTGTCGAAATCAGGCAGGCGAATCATCATCACCACGCCGTGCGTGCCGACTTTTTCCTGATCCTCTAACAGCGTCGCCAGCTGATTATCAAAAAACAGGCGGTTATTCAGGCCGGTCGCCGCATCCTGAGCGGTGAAGGCGCGGATTAAGGTATCAATGCGCGTACGCTGCTCGCCCGCTTCCTGTAAATCGTCCAGCAGCAGATCGATGGCGGTAGAGGCTTTTGAAGGCCATTCATTGACATTGCCACGGCCGATGCCGCGCCGTTCGCCATCGATAATTCGTTCGGCGCGCGTCTCCAGACTTTCCATTCCCTTAAGCTGTCGCCATAGCCAGCGATGGGTTGGCACCAGCAGCAACAGCATCAAGGCCGCCGCCAGCACAATGGCAATAATCATTGAGGAGCCGATGAAAGAGCGAAACCAGGTGTTGGCGGGATCAAGCCGCTCGACGCGTAATAGCCAGCCCTGCTGATGCAGCAGCGGCAAATCGTAACGATGAAAATGATTAGGCTCATCCTCTAATAAAGGATACTGGCGACGGGAGAGCGTCACCACAGCCTCTTCTTTGCCGAGGATTTGCAGCCGCTCAATATCCATTAGCGGCATGGTGCGTTGTAGCCACGGTTTCAGCTCGTCGGGGCTTTGCGTGAGCAGCGCCTGATCGACCTCCGTCCTTAACGCTTCTACCTGCTGTTCCGCCCATTCGCTATGGAGCCAGAAAAAGCTCAGCGTGCAGCCCACCAGCATTAACACCAGGGCCAGAGTGATAAGCAGCGTCACAAACGCTGAAAGTTTGGTGGTTAATCGCATCCCTGTGCCTTTTTCACTGCGGTTATGACCACGCCACCCCGATAACAAGGGATGCCAGATGGTAAACATGCGGAAGGTTTATGCGCCGCCAGCGCGAAAATAATCAATAGCCTGCAATTTATTTGCGGCGGGTCAGCCTTAGCTTCCCTTCGGCGAGTATAGTTGCCATAGACTTTATCGTGACTATTGAATAACAAAATTCAGGAGAATCTCATGCAGGCTTTACTGATTGAGCAAACTGACGGCGTTTCCCGCGCAGCGTTGAGTGATATTTCGCCGCAGCAGCTGCCGCCGGGCAACGTGACGGTAGATGTTAGCTGGTCGGGCATCAACTATAAAGATGCGCTGGCCATTACCGGTAAAGGCAAAATTATTCGTCAGTTTCCGATGGTGCCCGGCATCGATTTTGCCGGAAGCGTGCATCACAGCGAGGATCCGCGTTTTCACGTTGGCCAGCAGGTGCTGTTGACCGGTTTTGGCGTCGGTGAAACCCACTGGGGCGGCCTGGCGCAACAGGCGCGGGTTAACGGCGATTGGCTGGTGCCGCTGCCGGAAGGCCTCACGGGGCGTCAGGCGATGATTTTGGGCACCGCCGGTTTTACGGCAATGCTGTGCGTTATGGCGCTGGAAGATGGCGGCATCACACCGGATAAAGGCGATGTGCTGGTTACCGGCGCGAGCGGCGGCGTAGGCAGTACGGCAGTGGCGCTGCTTAGCGCGCTGGGCTATCAGGTCACCGCCGTCAGCGGCCGGGAAAGCAATAGTGATTACCTGCGTCAGCTTGGCGCCGTGAATGTCCTGCCGCGCAGCGAGTTTAACGGCGAAAGCCGTCCGCTGGAGAAACAGCGCTGGGCCGGGGCGATCGACACCGTTGGCGACAAGGTGCTGGCCAGTGTGCTGGCGCAAATGCACTACTCTGGCGTGGTGGCTGCCTGCGGTTTAGCGGGTGGCTTTGCGCTACCAACCTCAGTGATGCCGTTTATTCTGCGTAATGTGCGTTTGCAGGGCGTTGATTCCGTACAGACGCCCACCGCGCGCCGTATCGAAGCCTGGAAACGCCTGGTGAAAACCGTACCGGCCCACTTCTATCAGCAGGCCACCACGGAAGTGACCTTAGCGGAAGCCGCCGATGCTGCGCAGCGTCTGCTGGAAAACAAAGTGACCGGCCGCACGCTGGTAAAAATCGCGCAGGCCTAAACAGTCCCAGGAAATTTCATATTTTCACGTAAAAACGCGCGCCGGATTGACGTTTTGCTTCATGCTTAGTTATCTGCTCCCCGCCAGTATCGCGGGGAGCCTGCACAGGAGTAAAGCCATGAAGCCGGTGAATAAGCTAACCGAAGCGGATGTAACCCCCGAAACGATTTTCCACCAGCAGCGTCGTCAGGTGCTGAAGGCGCTGGGTATCAGCGCGGCGGCGCTCAGCGTTCCGGGAGGCGCGCGTGCCGACGTGCTTTCCTGGTTCAAGGGCAACGATCGCCCGCCCGCGCCCGCCGGTCGTCCGCTGGATTTCAGCAAGCCTGACGCCTGGCAGGCAGACCTGCCGCTCACGCCGGAAGAGAAGGTCAGCGGTTACAATAATTTTTATGAATTCGGCCTGGATAAAGCGGATCCCGCCGCCAACGCCGGTACGCTGCAAACAGAGAACTGGAAAATCCGTATCGACGGCGAAGTGGCAAAACCGCTGACGCTGGATATGGATGATATTTTTAAACGCTTTCCCCAGCAGCAGCGGATTTATCGTATGCGCTGCGTTGAAGCCTGGTCGATGGTGGTCCCGTGGATTGGTTTTGAGCTGGGCGCGTTGCTAAAAGCGGCCGAGCCCACCAGCAATGCGCGCTATGTCGCGTTTCAAACGCTTTACGCGCCCGATCAGATGCCGGGGCAAAAGGATCGCTTTATTGGCGGCGGGCTGGATTATCCCTATGTTGAAGGGCTACGCCTGGATGAAGCGATGCATCCTCTGACGCTGCTTACCACGGGCGTTTATGGCAAAGCGCTGCCGCCGCAAAACGGTGCCCCGATCCGCCTGACGGTGCCGTGGAAATATGGCTTTAAAAACATTAAATCCATTGTTCATATCAAGCTCACGCGCGATCGGCCGCCGACCACCTGGAATCAACTGGCGCCCGATGAGTACGGTTTCTTTGCTAACGTTAATCCGCATGTGGATCATCCGCGTTGGTCGCAGGCCAGCGAGCGCGTTATCAGCAACGGCGGCATTCTGGATGTGAAACGCCAGCCGACGCTGTTATTTAACGGCTATGCAGATCAGGTCGCCTCGCTCTACCGTGGGCTGGATTTAAGGGAGAATTATTGAGTGCGCCTGACATTAAAACAGATAACCGGCCTGAAAATCCTGCTGCATCTGGCAGGATTGTTGCCCCTGCTGTGGCTAATCTTCTCCGTGCTGCAGGGCACGGGGTTTAGCGCCGATCCGGCGAAAGATATTCAGCACTTTACCGGCCGCACGGCGTTAAAGTTCCTGCTCGCGACGCTGCTGGTGACGCCGTTGGCCCGCTATGGCCGTCAGCCGTTGCTGATGCGCGTGCGTCGCCTGCTGGGATTGTGGTGTTTCGCCTGGGCCACGCTGCATCTGGTGAGCTATGCGCTGTTAGAACTGGGTCTCAATAATCTGTCGCTGCTGGGAAAAGAGTTAATTTCACGTCCTTATTTAACCCTGGGCATTATCAGCTGGGCGATCCTGCTGGCGCTGGCGGTGACCTCGTTGCAGAAATTTCAGCGCAAACTGGGGCCGCGCTGGCAAACGCTGCATAATTTTGTTTATCTGGTCGCGATACTGGCGCCAATACATTATATCTGGTCAGTTAAAGTCATTTCGCCGCAGCCGCTGATTTACGCCTTACTGGCCATTATCCTGCTAGTCTGGCGTTATAAGAAATTTCGCCGTTGGTGGCCGAAATAGCGGCATAATTTGTGCCGCATCCCACATATCTGTTTAACTCCACGGAAAGTTTCCCCGCTCGCGTTGATAATCTCCGCAGATACGACCAGTATTTAGCTGCGAAAAGTAACGAAATAGATATAATGTCCGGCTTCG
Organism: Mixta sp. BE291; assembly: GCF_031457955.1. Taxonomy (NCBI): domain Bacteria; kingdom Pseudomonadati; phylum Pseudomonadota; class Gammaproteobacteria; order Enterobacterales; family Erwiniaceae; genus Mixta; species Mixta sp. BE291. The sequence goes on from NZ_JAVDXN010000003.1 coordinate 542,411, forward strand.
GTTGTTGTGTAAGGCTCTTTTTCACTTCAGAAAGGTGACAAATGGCTTTTCACGAGGTATTTTACGCGATGCCTCACTTATTGCAGGAGATAGCAGCAAAATGGCGCATGATTTTCATATTCTGCTCTTGAATGGCCCCAACCTCAATTTATTGGGGACGCGTGAGCCAGACAAATATGGGCACGCCACGCTGTCCGGGATCGTAGACGATCTGACATCGCAGGCCAGCGCGCTGAATGTGAAATTAAGCCATTTACAGTCGAATGCAGAACACGTTCTGATTGATCGTATTCACGAGGCGAAAGACAACGTTGATTACATTATTATCAACCCGGCGGCGTTTACTCATACCAGCGTAGCGCTACGTGATGCGTTGCTGGCGGTGGCTATTCCCTTTATCGAGGTGCATATCACCAATGTGCATGCCCGCGAGTCTTTCCGCCACCATTCCTGGCTTTCTGATATTGCTGCCGGTGTAATCTGTGGACTTGGCGTCGACGGTTACGCCTGGGCTTTACAAACGGCAGTAAAACGCCTGTCAAAATCAAATTAAACAGAGTACGGAACCACACTCATGGATATTCGTAAGATTAAAAAACTGATCGAACTGGTTGAAGAATCCGGTATCGCCGAACTTGAAATTTCTGAAGGCGAAGAATCAGTTCGTATCAGCCGCGCACCTGCAGCCGCTCCTTATCCCATGATGCAACAGGCTTACGCCGTACCGGCTCCGCAGCCGGCGCTGGCTACCGCCGTTGCCCCAGCCAGCGCGCCAGCGATTGAAGCGCCGGCCGCCGCTGAACTGAGTGGTCATATTGTTCGCTCACCGATGGTTGGCACCTTCTACCGCACCCCAAGCCCGGACGCAAAAGCGTTTGTTGAAGTGGGCCAGAAGGTCAATATCGGCGATACCCTGTGCATCGTTGAAGCCATGAAAATGATGAACCAGATCGAAGCAGACAAGGCGGGCGTGGTTAAAGCTATCCTGGTCGAGAGCGGTCAACCTGTTGAGTTTGACGAGCCGCTGGTCGTCATCGAATAACGAGGCGAACCATGCTGGATAAAATTGTTATTGCCAACCGTGGTGAGATTGCCCTGCGTATTTTGCGTGCCTGTAAAGAACTGGGCATCAAAACCGTTGCGGTTCACTCCACCGCCGATCGTGATTTAAAACATGTGCTGCTGGCTGACGAAACCGTCTGTATCGGTCCGGCACCGTCCGTTAAAAGCTACCTGAATATTCCGGCGCTAATTTCCGCAGCGGAGATCACCGGCGCGGTGGCGATCCACCCAGGCTACGGCTTCCTGTCTGAGAATGCCGATTTTGCCGAGCAGGTTGAGCGCTCCGGCTTTATTTTCATCGGTCCGCGTGCCGAAACGATTCGTCTGATGGGCGATAAAGTTTCGGCTATCGGCGCGATGAAAAAAGCGGGCGTGCCGTGCGTACCTGGCTCTGACGGCCCGCTGGGCGATGATATGGAAAAGAACCGGGCGTTTGCGAAACGCATCGGCTATCCGGTGATCATCAAAGCCTCCGGCGGCGGCGGCGGACGCGGTATGCGCGTGGTCCGTGGCGATAAAGATCTGGAAACCTCCATCAACATGACGCGTGCGGAAGCGAAAGCGGCTTTCAACAACGACATGGTCTACATGGAGAAGTACCTCGAGAATCCGCGCCATATCGAGATTCAGGTACTGGCTGACGGTCAGGGCAACGCCATCTATCTGGCTGAGCGTGACTGTTCTATGCAGCGTCGTCACCAGAAAGTGGTGGAAGAAGCGCCAGCGCCAGGCATTACCGCAGAAATGCGCCGTTATATCGGCGAGCGCTGCACCCAGGCGTGCGTTGAGATCGGCTATCGCGGCGCAGGCACCTTCGAGTTCCTGTATGAAAACGGTGAGTTCTACTTTATTGAGATGAACACCCGTATTCAGGTTGAGCATCCGGTTACCGAGATGATCACCGGCGTGGATCTGATCAAAGAGCAGCTGCGTATTGCTGCCGGTCAGCCGCTGTCGATCAAGCAGGAAGAAGTGGTGGTGAAAGGCCACGCGGTGGAGTGCCGTATTAACGCGGAAGATCCTAACACCTTCCTGCCGAGTCCGGGCAAAATCACCCGCTTCCATGCGCCGGGTGGTTTTGGCGTGCGTTGGGAATCGCATATTTATGCCGGTTATACCGTACCGCCGTACTACGACTCCATGATCGGTAAGCTGATCACCTACGGCGAAAACCGTGATGTGGCGATTGCCCGCATGAAAAACGCGCTGGCTGAACTGATTATCGACGGCATTAAAACCAACGTCGAGCTGCAGATGAAGATCATGTGCGACGAAAACTTCCAGCACGGTGGTACTAATATCCACTATCTGGAGAAAAAGCTGGGTCTGGCAGAGAAGTAATTTCCTGTTGCCCTGTCTGAGGCCGGCTTGTCCGGCCTTTTTTCTTTTTGGTTTTGCTGATGATGAAAAGCACTTTTATCGATCCGCGCTTTATTCAGGCACACCGTGAGGCCCGTTGGTCCTTCTGGCTGACAGTGGCTTATCTTGTTGTCTGGGCGCTATCTGCCTGGCTGGGCGGTATGCAGCCCGGCGTGACCGGCCTGCCGCGCTGGTTTGAACTTTCCTGCCTGTTTGCGCCGCTGCTGTTTATTTTCCTGTGCTGGCTGATGATTCGCTTCTGCTTCCGTGATATTCCGCTGGAGGACGATGATGCAAACTGAAGTCATTCTTCCTCTGCTTGGTTACCTGTTGTTGATCGCCCTGCTCTCGGTTTATGCCATGCGCAAGCGCCGCCAGGGAAACTTCCTTAACGAATATTTTCTTGGCGGTCGCTCCATGGGCGGCTTCGTGCTGGCGATGACGCTGACCACCACCTATATTAGCGCCAGCTCGTTTATTGGCGGGCCGGGCGCCGCCTACAAATATGGGCTGGGCTGGGTACTGTTATCAATGATTCAGGTGCCCGCCGTTTGGTTATCGCTGGGCGTGCTGGGTAAAAAATTCGCGATTCTGGCGCGGCGTTATAATGCCGTTACGCTCAACGATATGCTCTATGCGCGCTATCGCAGCACGCTGGTGGTCTGGCTGGCCAGCATTAGCCTGCTGGTGGCGTTTATCGGGGCCATGACCGTGCAGTTTATCGGCGGCGCACGGCTGCTGGAAACCGCCGCAGGGATCCCCTACGACACCGGCCTGCTGATCTTTGGCGGCACCATCGCGCTCTATACCGCTTTCGGCGGCTTTCGCGCCAGCGTGCTGAACGATGCGATGCAGGGGCTGGTGATGTTAATCGGCACCTTTTTGTTACTGTTCGCCGTTATCCATGCGGCGGGCGGGATGCATGCCGCCGTCGACAAGTTGCAGCATATCGATGCGCGTTTGGTGACGCCGCAGGGCGTGGATAATATTATTACGCCTACCTTCCTCTCCTCCTTTATTGTCCTGGTCTGCTTTGGCGTGATCGGCTTGCCGCATACTGCGGTACGCTGTATCTCCTATAAAGACAGTAAAGCGGTGCATCGCGGCATTATCTTTGGCACGATTGTGGTTTCGTTGCTGGTGTTTGGCATGCACCTGGCGGGCGCGCTGGGCCGGGCGATTCTGCCCGATCTGACCATCCCGGATCGCGTGATTCCTACTTTGATGCTGACCGTTCTGCCGCCGTTCGCCGCCGGGATCTTTCTGGCCGCGCCGATGGCAGCGATCATGTCGACGATCAATGCGCAGCTGCTGCAATCTTCCGCGACGATCGTTAAAGATCTCTACCTGCGTCTCTATCCGCAACAGATAGAAAATGAGCCGCGCCTGCGTCGTCTCTCCGGTATGGTGACGCTGGTGCTGGGGATCCTGTTGTTGCTGGCGGCGTGGAATCCGCCTGATATGCTGATCTGGCTGAATCTGCTGGCGTTCGGCGGGCTGGAGGCGGTTTTCCTCTGGCCGCTGGTGTTAGGCCTCTATTGGGAAAAAGCGAATGCCGCCGGCGCCCTGAGCGCCATGATTGTCGGCGCGGGTTGTTATACCCTGTTGGAGACGCTGAAAATGCAGCCGGCGGGCTTTCATCCTATCGTGCCCGCCCTGCTGCTAAGCCTGCTGGCATTTATTATCGGTAACCTGTTTGGTCGTTCGACTTCCGCGTCGGATGCCTCTTCACTGTATGAATAAAGAGAATCGCTATGCCCTGGATACAAATTAAGATCAACACAACCGGCGCGGATGCAGAAGCGCTGGGTGACCTGTTAATGGAACAGGGAGCCGTGTCGGTAACCTTCCAGGATACCCACGATACGCCGGTGTTTGAACCGCTGCCGGGCGAGACGCGCCTGTGGGGCGATACCGATGCTATCGGCCTGTTTGATGCCGAAACCGATATGGCAGAAGTGGTGAGCCTGCTGGAACAGGATCCGCTGCTGGGTCAGGAATTTCGCCATAAGATCGAGCAGATCGAAGACAAGGACTGGGAACGCGAATGGATGGAAAACTTCCATCCGATGCGTTTTGGCGAACGTTTATGGATCTGCCCCAGCTGGCGTGATGTGCCCGATCCCAATGCGGTGAACGTCATGCTCGATCCGGGCCTTGCTTTCGGCACCGGCACGCACCCCACCACCGCCATGTGTCTGAGCTGGCTCGACGGGCTCGATCTGCAGGGCAAGACCGTGATCGATTTCGGCTGCGGCTCCGGTATTCTCGCTATCGCCGCTCTCAAGCTTGGCGCTGCGCAGGCGATCGGGATTGATATTGACCCGCAGGCGATTCAGGCCAGCCGCGATAACGCGGAGCGTAACGGCGTATCCGAGCGCTTATCGCTTTATCTGCCCCACCAGCAGCCAGACAACCTGAGCGCAGATGTGGTGGTAGCGAACATCCTCGCCGGGCCGCTGCGCGAACTGGCCCCGCTGATCGGCGTTCTGCCGAAACAGGGCGGCTATTTAGGTCTGTCAGGCATTCTTGCCAGCCAGGCGGACAGCGTGTGTGAAGCTTACGCGGAACGCTTTACGCTTGATCCAGTAGCGGAAAAAGAAGAGTGGTGTCGCATCACAGGGCAGCGCAAGTAGCCTTCTGCCAGCGCGTCTTTAGCAATCGTTAAAGACGCGTTGCGCTATCGTACCTTGCTTTACTATCCGGTTGCGTGGTTAGTTCAATAACTAACTGATCAACCGTACAAGGATAGTAACGTGATGAAAACCCAACATTTACTCTTACCTTTCGCCTTGTTAGGTATGCCGACTGCCGCGATTCCAGCGGCCTCCTGCTGGGGCTATTCAGGTGAATCTGCGCCGGAAAACTGGAGCAAACTGGATCCCGCGTTTGCCGCCTGCGAAAAAGGGGTTTACCAGTCGCCGATCAATATCCGCAACGCGATCAAAGGCAAGCTTCCTCCCCTTTCTCTCTCTTTCACAGCCAAGAAGAATGCCCTCGTTCATAATGGGCATACCCTTCAAATTAACGTGGCGGATGGCGATAAGCTCAGGCTCGATAACCAGGATTTCACGCTACAGCAGTGCCATTTCCATATGCCCTCGGAAAATTTAATTGACGGTAAAAGCTATCCGCTGGAGGCGCATTTTGTTTATCGTAACGACCAGAACCAGCTGGCGGTGGTTGGCGTGATGTTTGTGAAAGGCGAGGCCAACACCGCGATTGCATATCTGCTGCGGAACTTGCCCAGGCAGATAAACGTCGCCGTGCCGCTGACAGCAGCATTCTCGCTCGCCTCGTTACTACCAAAAAATAAAAGCTATTACCGCTTCAGTGGCTCGTTAACCACGCCGCCCTGTACAGAAGGCGTACGCTGGCTGATCCTGCGCCAGCCGGTTGAGCTTTCCGCCGCCCAGATCAACGCGTTCAGCGCCGCATTGGGCATACGCAATAATCGCCCCGTGCATCCGCTGCATGGACGCATGGTTGTTACTGAATAGTCACTAAGATATGGCGTTAAATGCATCATATTGCGTGCTCCGGCGCTTCTGTGCGGCCTGCTCGGCTATCTTTTAGGGTGTTATCTGGCTCACAAAATAAGAAAAAAATTAGTTCACAATTTCGCCATCAATTCTTAATACCCTGTTTATTAAGGATAATATCTAAAAACCGAGGCGATAAAGCACTTTTCCATGATTTTTACCCGTTGATTGTTCAAAGTTTGGCCTTTCATCTTCGGTAAAAAATGCGTAATATACGCCGCCTTGCGAGTAGATACGGTCACTTCTTTCATGCGCATTGGACAACACCAGCTCCGTAATCAACTGATAGCCGCTCCGATGGCCGGTATTACAGACAGGCCCTTCAGAACGCTCTGTTATCAGATGGGAGCCGGTATGGCCGTTTCCGAGATGATGTCGTCGAACCCAGAGGTTTGGGCCAGCGATAAGTCCCGTTTGCGTATGGTACATAGTGACGAGCCCGGAATTCGCGCCGTGCAGATTGCCGGTTGCGATCCTGAAGAAATGGCTGAAGCGGCCCGGATTAATGTGGCATCCGGCGCTCAGGTTATTGATATCAATATGGGCTGCCCGGCCAAAAAAGTTAATCGTAAGATGGCAGGCTCCGCGCTGCTGCAATACCCAGAAGTGGTGAAGAATATTCTTACCGCTGTGGTTAATGCCGTAGAGGTGCCGGTTACCTTAAAGATTCGTACCGGCTGGGATAGAGATAATCGTAATTGCACTGAAATTGCCCAATTGGCTGAACGTTGTGGTATCCAGGCCCTGACCATTCATGGCCGTACCCGTGCCTGTTTGTTCAACGGTAACGCTGAATACGACAGCATTCGGACAGTTAAGCAGAACGTTTCCATTCCGGTTATCGCGAACGGAGACATTACTGACCCGCACAAGGCCAGGGCGGTGCTCGACTATACGGGAGCTGATGCTCTGATGATAGGACGCGCCGCTCAGGGAAGACCGTGGATCTTCCGGGAAATCCAGCATTATCTGGACACTGGGGAGTTGCTCCCACCCATGCCGCTGGCAGAAGTGAGGCGCTTGCTCATCGGGCACATACGGGAACTGCACGACTTTTACGGTCACGGCAAGGGATACCGTATTGCACGAAAACACGTTTCCTGGTATCTCCAGGAGAACGCCCCAAACGACCAGTTTCGGCGCACATTCAACGCCATTGAGGATGCCAGCGAACAGCTGGAGGCGTTGGAGGCATACTTCGAAAAACTTGCGTAAACGAAATAAAGAGCTGACAGAACTATGTTCGAACAACGCGTAAATTCTGACGTACTGACCGTTTCTACCGTTAACTCACAGGATCAGGTGACGCAAAAGCCGCTGCGTGATTCGGTAAAACAGGCACTGAAGAACTATTTTGCTCAACTGAATGGTCAGGATGTTAATGATCTGTATGAGCTGGTACTGGCTGAAGTAGAGCAGCCTCTGTTGGACATGGTGATGCAATATACCCGTGGCAACCAGACCCGTGCAGCCCTGATGATGGGCATCAACCGCGGCACGCTGCGTAAGAAACTGAAAAAATACGGCATGAATTAATTTCTACGCTGTGAAAAAAGGCGCTCCATCCGGATGCGCCTTTTTTAATGCCCGGATCTCAAGAATTGTCCGGTTTTTGTAAATCTTGGCCGCCCGGCCTAACTTCTGTGTACGATCGTTGTCTGAAAAACTGTATCGCGACTGATTGGCATCTTTATGCGTTACACCTTTTTTTATGCATATGAGAGCGTCATGAAATCATCACCACGTTTTACCCTGAATATGCTGCACCCCCGCTATTGGCTTACCTGGTTCGGTCTTGGCGTCCTGTTTCTGCTGGTCCAGCTTCCTTTTCCTATGATCGAACGCCTCGGCGTTTGGATGGGTCGCACCTCGATGCGCTTTTTGCCGCGCCGGGTGCGTATTACGCGACGTAACTTAGAGCTCTGCTTTCCCGACCTTAGCGCGTGTGAATTAGAGCAGCGCATTATTCATAATTTCGAATCGTTGGGCATGGGCCTGATGGAAACCGGCATGGCGTGGTTCTGGCCAGACGCGCGTGTAAAACGCTGGTTTACCGTTAACGGTTTGCATAATTTGCAGGCGGCGCAGCAAAATAAACGCGGCGCGCTGATTATCGGCGTACATTTTATGTCGCTGGAGCTGGGCGGTCGCACCATGGGGCTGTGTCAGCCGATGATGGCGATGTACCGCCCGCATAACAATAAGCTGATGGAATGGGTGCAAACCAAAGGTCGTACCCGTTCTAATAAGGCGATGATCGATCGCCGCGATCTGCGTGGCATGGTGAAAGCGCTGAAACAAGGCGAAGCAGTTTGGTTCGCGCCCGATCAGGATTACGGCCCGAAAGGCAGCGTGTTCGCTCCGCTGTTTGCCGTTCCGCAGGCGGCGACCACTAACGGCACCTTTATGCTGGCCCGCATGGCGAAACCGGCCATGATCACCGTGGTGCTGATCCGTAAAGAACGCGGTCAGGGATATGAACTGGTGATTCAGCCGCAGCTGGAAGATTATCCGCTGGACGATGAGCAGGCCGCCGCTGCCTATATGAACAAAATCATCGAGCGGGAAATTCTGCGCGCGCCAAGCCAATATTTATGGCTGCACCGCCGTTTCAAAACCCGACCGGCAGGCGCGACGTCGCTCTACCAGTAACCTCTCCATAGTTACCAGCCCGTTAGTGGAAACGCTAGCGGGCTTTTTTATGCCCAATCGGCTGCGGCACGTAATGTGCGCGTCACTTCACAATCCGCCAATCCTTTCTAACTCTTTGCACTCTTTGTGATCGCGGCGACTTACGCCGCCTCATACTGGTGCGCGATAGTAACCAAACTTTTTCATCACCTTCAGTTATTAATACCGTCCCTACAAAAAATCAGGATTCTGCAACTCTGGCACTTTCCTTGCAGAGTTGTGGATGGCTGACCGCCACAGACAGGAAAAGCGCAGCAAAAGCGCTCGTCACCCCATAACAATACGATCACGCCACACAGGATTATTTATGAATAAAATGATGCTTTCCGCTCTGTTTGCTACCGCGTCGCTGCTGGCTGTTGCCAACCAGGCCCATGCAGGCACTACGCTTGATGCGATTAAAAAGAAAGGGTTTATTCAGTGCGGGATCAGCGATGGCCTGCCTGGCTTTTCCTACGCGGACGCCAGCGGTAAATTTACCGGTTTGGATGTCGATGTGTGCCGCGCTACCGCCGCCGCGCTATTCGGCGACGCCACTAAGGTGAAGTACACCCCGCTCACCGCTAAAGAGCGTTTTACTGCCCTGCAATCGGGCGAAGTGGACATTTTATCGCGCAATACCACCTGGACCTCCTCACGCGATGGCGGTATGGGCTTCCTGTTTGCAGGCGTTAACTACTATGACGGCATCGGCTTTCTGACCCATAACAAAGCCGGACTGAAAAGTGCCAAAGAGCTTGATGGTGCAACCGTATGTATTCAGGCCGGTACCGATACCGAGTTAAACGTGGCGGACTATTTTAAAGCCAATAAGATGCAGTATACGCCGGTGACCTTTGACCGCTCCGATGAGTCAGCCAAGGCGCTCGACAGCGGCCGCTGCGATACGCTGGCTTCCGATCAATCACAGCTGTACGCCCTGCGTATCAAGCTCGGCGCGCCCGATGAGTTTATCGTGCTGCCGGAAGTGATTTCAAAAGAGCCGCTGGGGCCTCTGGTTCGTCGCGGTGATGATGACTGGTTCACCATTGTTAAATGGTCGTTCTACGCCATGCTGAATGCCGAAGAGATGGGCATCAGTTCGAAGAATGTTGATCAAATGGCCGCTAACCCCACCACGCCGGATATGGCGCATTTACTGGGCGCGGAAGGCGATTTTGGTAAGGATCTGAAGCTGGATAATAAGTGGGCGTATAACATTATCAAACAGGTCGGTAACTATCAGGAGAGTTTCGATCGCAACGTAGGTAAAGATAGCGCGCTTAAGATTGCCCGTGGGCAAAATGCGCTTTGGAAAGATGGCGGTATCCAGTACGCACCTCCGGTACGTTAATGCCTGCAGTCACTACGGGCGCCGTCAATGGCGCCCTCGCCAGCCTTCTCGCTTCTGAGGTCAATCATGTCTCAACGCCCAACCGTGAAAAGGGACTTTTCATTCTCTAATCCTGCGGTTCGCGCCTGGCTCTACCAGATTGTCGCCGTGCTCGCGGTTTTTTCCGTGGTGGGTTATCTCATCCATAACACCGTGATTAATCTGGCCAACCGAGGCATTACCTCCGGCTTCGGCTTTCTCGAACGCAGCGCAGGCTTCGGGATTGTTCAGCACCTTATCGACTACTCCGGCGGCGATACCTATGCCCGCGTTTTCCTGGTTGGCTTAACCAATACGCTGTTGGTCTCTGCGCTCTGTATTGTGTTTGCGTCCATTCTGGGTTTTTTTATGGGCCTGGCGCGTCTGTCTGATAACTGGCTGCTGCGTAAAATATCCACGTTCTATATTGAGACCTTCCGCAATATTCCGCCGTTGCTGCAGATATTTTTCTGGTACTTCGCCGTGCTGCGTAATTTGCCCGGCCCGCGCCAGGCGTTGAGCGCTTTCGATCTGGCTTTTGTTAGTAATCGAGGGCTATATATCCCCTGGCCCGTCTATACCTCAGGCACGCTGCCCTTTCTCGCCGCCCTGCTGTTAGCCGTGATTGTTACCATCGCCCTGTTTCGTTTTAATCGCACTTATCAGCTGAAAACCGGTCGGCTACGCCGCACCTGGCCCGCCGCGTTGGCTATGCTGATTGGCTTTCCTGTGGTTGCTCATCTGCTGTTTGGTGCCGCTATGCACTGGGATATTCCCGCACTGCGCGGCTTTAACTTTCGTGGCGGCTTTGTCCTGATACCGGAACTGGCAGCGCTAACGCTGGCGCTCTCTATTTATACGTCTTCATTTATCGCTGAAGTGATCCGTTCCGGCATTCAGTCAGTGCCGCATGGGCAGAATGAAGCCGCCATGTCGTTGGGTTTACCCAATCCGGTGACCTTGCGGCAGGTGATTATTCCGCAGGCGATGCGGGTGATTATTCCTCCGCTTACCAGTCAGTATCTGAATATTGTTAAAAACTCCTCGCTGGCGGCGGCTATTGGCTATCCCGATATGGTTTCGCTGTTTGCCGGTACGGTACTTAATCAGACCGGCCAGGCAATAGAGACGATTGCCATGACGATGGCGGTTTATCTGACCATCAGTCTGCTGATCTCGCTGCTTATGAACATTTACAACCGCAAGATCGCCCTGGTTGAGCGTTAAAAGGTACGGCATATCATGACAGTGACTACACACGATGCTTCTCCCGTTACGCCCAATGTCATCACGCGTATGTCACGCTGGGCACGCAAAAACCTCTTTTCCAGCTGGTTTAATACGCTGCTGACGTTGCTCTGTTTATGGATTATATGGAGCGTTATTCCACCTGCTCTGAACTGGCTGATTTTTCAGGCTAACTGGTTTGGCGACAGCCGGGCCGACTGCACTAAAGAGGGCGCCTGCTGGGTCTTTATTCATGCGCGTTTTGGCCAGTTTATGTATGGCCTTTATCCGCACGAGCTGCGCTGGCGTATTAATGTTGCGTTAATTGTTGGGCTGCTTTCACTGATCCCCATGTTTATCAGCCGCATGCCGCGTCGCGGCAGCTATATTGCCGTCTGGGCAGTGGTGTATCCGCTGTTTGTCTGGTTGATGCTCTATGGTGGTTTGTTCGGTCTGGAACGGGTGGAAACCCGCCAGTGGGGCGGTTTAACGTTGACGCTGATTATTGCGGCGGTGGGTATTGCCGGTGCTTTACCGCTGGGTATTTTACTGGCGCTGGGACGTCGCTCAACCATGCCGGTGGTACGGGCGCTGTCAGTAATTTTTATTGAATTCTGGCGTGGCGTTCCACTGATTACCGTTCTGTTTATGTCATCCGTTATGTTGCCGCTGTTTATGGCAGAGGGAACCTCGATAGATAAGCTGGTGCGGGCGCTGGTCGGGGTCATTTTGTTCCAGTCGGCTTATGTCGCGGAGGTAGTGCGCGGCGGCCTGCAGGCGTTACCGAAAGGACAAACTGAGGCTGCGGAGTCTTTAGCGCTTGGCTACTGGAAAACGCAGCTGCTGGTCATTCTTCCGCAGGCTCTCAAACTGACCATCCCCGGTCTGGTAAATACCATTATTGCCCTGTTCAAGGATACCAGCCTGGTGATCATTATTGGTTTATTTGATCTGTTCAGCAGCGTACAGCAGGCCACGGTCGATCCCGCCTGGCTTGGCATGTCGACTGAAGGCTACGTTTTTGCCGCGCTGGTTTACTGGATCTTTTGTTTCAGTATGTCGCGTTACAGTCAGCACCTTGAGAGTCGTTTCAACACCGGGCGTAAAGCACACTAAAGGATACTCTAATGAAATCAGTTACTCATTCTGCCGCTACGATGATTACGCTCGAAAATGTGAATAAGTGGTATGGGCAGTTTCACGTTCTGAAAGATATTAACCTGACGGTGAAACCCCGTGAACGCATCGTGCTATGCGGCCCTTCCGGCTCCGGCAAATCCACGACCATTCGCTGTATTAACCACCTTGAGGAGCATCAGCAAGGTCGCATCATTGTTGATGGCATTCATCTGAATGACGATCTGCGCAATATTGAAAAGGTGCGCACGGAAGTGGGTATGGTATTTCAACACTTTAATCTTTTCCCTCATCTGACCGTGCTGCAGAACTGTACGCTTGCACCCATTTGGGTGCGCAAAACGCCTAAAAAAGAGGCTGAGGCGCTGGCTATGCACTATCTGGAGCGGGTGCGTATCGCAGAACATGCACATAAGTTTCCAGGGCAAATTTCTGGCGGGCAGCAGCAGCGCGTAGCGATTGCCCGTTCGCTGTGCATGAAGCCAAAAATTATGCTGTTTGATGAGCCAACTTCCGCGCTGGATCCGGAAATGGTGAAAGAGGTGCTGGATACGATGATTGGTCTGGCTGAGGATGGTATGACTATGCTTTGCGTAACGCATGAGATGGGATTTGCGCGTACCGTTGCCGATCGCGTGATCTTTATGGATCGCGGAGAAATTGTTGAGCAGGCACCGCCTGAAGAGTTTTTTGCTCATCCTAAATCTGAGCGGACGCGTATGTTTTTATCGCAGGTTATTCATTAAATCTGTTATGACATCTGCCCTGACTGGGCAGATAAAAAATTTTCAGGCCGCAGACACGAAAAAGCCCCAGCTTTCGCTGAGGCTCTGTCGTTTGTTTGATGCCTGGCAGTTCCCTACTCTCGCATGGGGAGACCCCACACTACCATCGGCGCTACGGCGTTTCACTACTGAGTTCGGCATGGGGTCAGGTGGGACCACCGCGCTCTAGCCGCCAGGCAAATCTTTTTATAAGTTGTCTAAGACGACTTATTTAAACTGTTGCTTTTTTCAAGCATGGGCCACAATCGTGCGCCCTGATAAAACTGGTGCTGATACCCAGAGTCGAACTGGGGACCTCACCCTTACCAAGGGTGCGCTCTACCAACTGAGCCATATCAGCACACTAAATTTGATGCCTGGCAGTTCCCTACTCTCGCATGGGGAGGCCCCACACTACCATCGGCGCTGCGGCATTTCACTTCTGAGTTCGGCATGGGGTCAGGTGGGACCACCGCGCTCTTGCCGCCAGGCAAATTCTTTGTGCTCAAACGAATCTTTTACCCTGATG